>DASSFI010000110.1:0-235191 GCA_035694465.1 Pyrinomonadaceae bacterium
GTTATCGCTCAGGCGCGATCGAGGGCAAAGCGGCGCCAGGCCGCCGCACTCCAAATTTACACACCGGGCTTTATTTGTTTCTGAATCATGTCGACGACGCTCTGCCGTGGCATGGAAAAATTAACTACAACGCGCTTGCCGTCGGGAGACGCGTTCGTATTCTTCATCAATGTTTCTTCGTCGTGACCAGCTCGCGACGTCGCGCCAAAGTAAAGCGCCGTATTCAGCGTTTTGGCGAGCGACTCCGCGCGTTCCGACGACGAGGTTTCCGACTCAACTGATGCCAGCACTTCTTTCTCACCCTGTTTCACAGTGATTTTAACCTTCGCGCTCGGATTGTCCTTTGTGATTGGCTGAAGATAGATCAAGAAGCCACTATCGTTTAGCGCGGCAACCAGTTTCCCGAAAAGCTCGACGAGGTTCTCGTCGCCGGCCTTTTTAGTGAAACGCGGGTTCTTGAGTTTTCCTTTCTCATCCAATTCGGCTTCGATCACTACTTCGAAAGGCTTGTCGAAGTCCAACTTGCCCTGAGTTTTGAGATCGTTCGCGTAGTTAGCGAAATCTTTCAGCACCTGTTTGTTGATTTCATTCTCATCCGGCAAAGGCAGACCGTTCTGCTCAGCCGTCTTATCGAGCTGTTTCTGTGCCTCTTCCGGAGTTAGTGGCGAAGCTGATGGGCTGGCCTGAGCAACTGCGGACGACGGTGACGCGGAAGCCACCGGACTTCCGGTCGGAGATCCGCTCGCCGCCGGACTCGGCGACGGAGACGCCTCCGGATCAACCTTCGGTTCTTTACTTGCCAGCGAAATTATTTTCGGCGCGAAGGGATCATTGGCGGCTACTAATTGAGCCGGCAGTTTGCCGTCAATCTGAGCTTCGAGCGTGAAGTAGCCTTCCGGATAGTGAAACTTTTGGTCTATTTGAACGAACTGCACATCGTCGCCAATCTGCGTCGCTTCGTACGGTTTTTCTACGAACTTCGTGTTGGCAATCAGAGCGCCAATATTCAAACCGTCGCGCAGGGCGGGAACATAAACAACCAACGTCAGCAAGACCAGATGCAGGACTACCGAGGCGCCGATGAGCCGCGTTAACACTATCCATCGGGGTTCGCGGTTGACTTCAAACTTTTCGAACAGCTCTGACATTCCTGCAATTTCGCTAGATCCCGGCTTTAGACGCCCATCGTCCGCCGCACGTTGTGAGACAGATTGTAACTCTCCCGGTCTGCCTAAGCACTTCGCAGGCCACACAAGCGCAGTTAGAATGGCTTCGTGCGCCGAAAAAGCGGAAAACATTGGGACAAGCGCCGGTCCCGCGGTCGGCGTCAGCCCGAGAAAACTCCCCACAAAACCGACCAAGGGGCTAACGAACGAAAGATTCGTCTTGTTCCGCCTTCGCGGGAGCTTAAACTCCTGCTGGAAGGAATCGGAACACCCCGGCCAACCCCGTTCAAACCTGACCCATTTCAACTCGAAGCGCTCGCCGCGCTCGAGTACGAAGACGTCCTCGTAACTGCGCCAACAGGCAGCGGCAAAACCTGGATTGCGCGCGAGGAAATTCGCAGACTTTTGGATTCAGGGCGTCGTGCCTGGTACACATCGCCGTTGAAAGCACTCACAAACTCCAAATATCAGGAGTTCATTGATGAATTTGGAGCCGAGAAGGTCGGTATCCTGACCGGCGACCGGAAAGAAAATTCCGATGCACCGCTAATCGTCGGCACAACTGAGATCTATCGGAATCAGCTTTTCGACTCGCTGCGTGGTGGCAGTGAAGTCAGTGCCGACTTAGTCGTACTTGATGAAGCGCACTATCTCGCCGACGAAGACCGTGGGCACGTTTGGGAAGAAGCGATCATTCTGACGCCGTCTCGTATTCGGTTGTTGCTGTTGTCGGCGACGATTGGAAACGCGCACGAGTTTGCTTTGTGGCTCGAAGAAATTCGCGGCGTGCATTGCGGCGTCATCACCGGACCGGCGAAACGGCCGGTGCCGTTACGCTCTGCGGTGTTGCTGCCTGACAGACGGTTATTGCCGTTGTTGAATGAGTCCGGAAATTTAAATCCCGAAATAGTAAGACTAACCGCGGATGAACGTAGATAAACGCCGACCATGAAGTTACGAATGCCGGAGATGCCGTCGGCGACACTGCTGGCGGCACTTGATGGTTACAATTTACTTCCTGCAATCGTGTTCATGCCGACACGTCGTCGCTGCGATCAGGCTGCATCCGAAGCGGCACTCGCGCGACGCGATCCGAACGACAATCGTCGTGAAGCTCGGCGCGATTTTATGCGCGCGTTTGTAGAGCAGCATCCCGAGGTTCGTGGTCATCGACATTGGGACACGATCATTCGTGGCGGCGTCGCATCACATCACGCCGGACACATTCCCGCCTGGAAACTCGTGATCGAGAAACTGATGAGCGCCGGATTGCTCGACGCGATCTTCGCTACCGCGACCGTCGCTGCCGGCGTCGACTTTCCCGCGCGCACGGTTGTACTGACAGGCGCTGACGCACGAGGCGCGAGTGGCTGGCGTTCGTTAACTGCTTCTGAGTTACAGCAGATGACCGGACGCGCCGGGCGTCGCGGTCGCGACAACGTCGGTTTCGTCGTCGCAGCGCCTGGAATACATCAGGATCCGCAACGCATTGCAGAACTTTTGAAAGTGCCGCCGGATCCACTCGTCAGCCAGTTCCGCGCGACTTACACCACGCTGCTTAACCTGCTCGACGCATACGGAAGTTTTGCTTCAGTTCGTGAGATTGCGGAGCGCAGTTTTGCTTACCGCGACTTCTCGCGTCAGATCGCGCAGCTTGAAAAAAGTCGCAACGAGAGCGAGCAAAAGATTCAAAACGCGTTGCAGGAATCGGGCTGTGACATCTCGACATCGGTGGTGCTCGGTCTGGAACGGCTTCTCGGCGCCCGCGCACGTTTGCAGGAAGCAAAACCACAGACACGTGCGGAAGTTTTTTATCGCTGGCTCAACGAAGTGGTGAAACCAGGCCGCGTGGTTGGCATCGGTCGTTCAGGCAAAAGACTAGTGATGGTCACGGAGAAACGCGACGGAAGTGTCCGTGGCTTTCGCGAAGACGGCACCACCGCGAACTTCCCGCCGGAGCGTATCGGCCGCGTTTATGCGCCCGTCTACCGTTTGAAGGAAGAAGATATCCTCCGCGCATTCGAGGACATTCGCGCACGAGGCCGCGAACTGGTGTTGCCCGAACCACGACTGCGAGACGCCGACGCAGAAGAAACTGAGGCGTTGAAGATCATCGACGACTCAATTGAGAACCTGCTACCTGCGAACGTCAACAAACCGCTCTGCACGGAGGTGATCTGGCAGTTACATACAACCGCCGAAGACTACCAGCGAGCTTCACGAAGGATCGATGCACTGCGTGAAGAAGTGTGGCAGCCATTCGAACAACGAGCGAAGGTGCTGGCGATCTTTGGCTATCTTGATTACGAGCAACAGAAGGTCACGGATCGCGGTCGGTGGCTGGCTGATCTGCACATCGATCGTCCGTTACTCGTCGGCGAAGCTCTCGAAAATGGTCTCTTCAATTCGCTGGCGCCAAAAGAGCTCGCCGGCATCATGGCAGCGTTAACGGCGGACGGGGATCGCGATTATGGTGAGCTCGAGTTGGATGACGATGTCGTTACTTCTCTTTCTCGTTTTGAAGATATCGGCTTCAAAGTTTCGGCTGAGGAATGGAATCACGGCTTAGAGCCTGCGCCCGAATTGAACTTTTCCGCCGCAGGCGCAGCGGTCAGTTGGGCCGGCGGCACGGCTTGGTCGCAAATCGTGAGAGAAACACGCGCGGAAGAAGGCGACTTGTTTCGAATGTTTTCACGTACCGGCGAAGCGCTCCTGCAGATTGCCGGATTACATCGCAGTCATCCGCTGGCTGCTAACATGGCGGCGACCGTGGCCGAGATGGTTTTACGAGAGCCGATTCGGTAGTATCGGTCCACAGATTACATCGATTAATTCATTCAGACCGAAAGGATTTTTATGTCTACTTCCGCAGCCCAGCAACCATCCCCGCAATTATTTTTCCAAACCATAAACGCGCACCAGCGCACTGAGGCTTTGAAGGCCGGAATCGAACTCGAGGTGTTTACCGCGATCGCCGAGGGCAATACGTCCATCGCCGAGATTGCCAAACGATGTCAGACGTCGGAAAAAGGAATGCGCGTGCTCTGTGACTACCTCACGATCATGGAAATGCTCACCAAACAGGACGATCGTTACGCGCTGACACTCGATTCTTCGGTGTTCCTTGATAAGCGCTCACCCGCATATCTGGGCGGCGCCACTGAGTTTCTTTGTTCGCCGATGTTGACCGAAGGTTTTAAAAACATCGCCGAAGCCGTACGCCGTGGCGGCACCGCCATGGACAACGACGGTACGATCGGTCCCGAACATCCGGTATGGGTGAAGTTCGCGCGTGGCATGGCGCCGATGATGGCGATGCCTGCGCAGATGATGGCGAAACTAGCTGATCCAACTGCCGATCAAAAACTGAAGATTCTCGACATCGCTGCCGGTCATGGTCTATTCGGCATCACCTTCGCAACCAACAATCCGCAAGCAGAAATCACTGCGCTCGACTGGAAGGCAGTGCTGGAAGTCGCCAAGGAAAATGCGCAGAGGGCCGGCGTTTCGGATCGATATAGCACGATTGAAGGCAGCGCTTTTGATGTCGACTTCGGCAGCGGTTACGATCTGGTCCTGTTAACAAATTTCCTGCATCACTTTGATCCGCCGACGTGCGAGACGTTGTTGCGAAAGGTTCATGCAGCACTGGCGGATGGCGGACGCGCAGTGACGTTGGAGTTTGTGCCCAATGCTGATCGAGTGACGCCGCCGGACGCGGCGGGCTTCAGCCTGGTGATGTTGGCTGGTACGCCCTCTGGCGATGCGTACACGTTCGCTGAGTTGGACCGCATGTTTGCGAATGCGGGATTCTCACGCAGCACGATGCACCCGCTGCCACCGACAATTCAACAAGTGGTTATCTCGGAGAAGTGACGCAATGCGCATTCTCTTGTGCCTAATGTGTCTGGCACTTCTTTTTCCGCAAGTGCAACAAACCAAACCCGCAGAGAATGTTTACCTGCTGAAGCCGGCTCACATCTTTGATGGCGAGTCGGCGCAGCTTCATGATAATTGGGTCGTACTCGTCCGCGGCGAGAAGATCGAAGCAGTTGGACCAGCAAGCACGGTCAGCACACCGGCGGGCGCGAAAGTGATCGATCTGCCCGGACTGACCTTAATGCCCGGCTTGATCGAAGCCCACTCGCATGTGTTGCTTCATCCCTACTCCGAAACAGTTTGGAACGATCAGGTAGCACGCGAATCCCTCAGCCTGCGCGTCGCCCGCGCCACGAACCACTTGCGCAACACGCTTCAGGCTGGTTTCACGACCGTTCGCGATCTGGGAACCGAAGGCGCGGGTTACGCTGACGTCGGACTCAAACAAGCAGTTGAGCAAGGCATCATTCCCGGACCGCGAATGATCGTTACGACACGAGCGATCGTTGCCACCGGCAGTTATGGACCAAAAGGTTACGCGTCAGAGTGGACTGTCCCGCAAGGCGCCGAAGAGGCAGACGGAATCGACCGTCTCACCCGCGTGGTTCGCGATCAAATCGGACACGGCGCCGACTGGATCAAAATCTACGCTGACTATCGCTGGGGACGATCAGGCGCAGCGCCAACTTTCTCGCTCGATGAACTCAAACTCGTAGTCGAGACCGCAAAGAGCGCAAACATCCCAGTGGCTGCACATGCAACGACGACCGAAGGAATGCGACGCGCAGCGCTCGCCGGAGTCGAAACGATCGAACACGGCGACGGCGGCACGCCGGAAGTGTTTCGGTTAATGAAGGAACGTGGCGTAGCGCTCTGTCCAACACTCGCGATTGCTTCCGGCGCAAACATCGAACGCAAACGTGCGGCGTTTCGCGCGGCACTCGATGCAGGCGTGACGATCGCAAGCGGCAGCGACGTCGGCGTGTTTGCTCATGGCGACAATGCGCGTGAACTCGAAGCGATGGTGAAGTTTGGCATGCCGCTGGTCGACGTGCTGCGATCGGCGACTTCGGTGAATGCACGCGTGCTGCACATGTCTGACAAGATCGGCGCAGTTAAGACCGGCTTGTTCGCGGACGTGATTGCGGTCGAAGGCGATCCGACGCGCGACGTGGAAGCTTTAAGACGCGTGAAATTCGTAATGAAGGGCGGCGTAGTTTACCGCGAAAAATAGGCCGCGGATGAAAACGGATTATGAGACGGATTTATCAGAATCCATCTGTGTAATCTGTGGATTAACCAACCGCGCCACCGTCAGCAGCAGTTCTTCAGTTCGAAATGGCTTGCCGACAAAATCGCTAAATCCGGACTGCAAAGCCCGGGCACGATCTCGGTCGGTGTGCGCCGTGACTGCCACACACGGAATGTGCGCAGTCTGCGAACTGGCTTTCAATGCTTTGAACGTTTCCCAGCCGTCCAATTCCGGCATGGAAAGATCCACCATTATCAGATCCGGAGGGTTCTCGCGCGCCAGATCGAGACATTCCTGGCCGTTTCTGGCCTCACGAACCTCGTAATTAGCGCCCGCTAACAGTAGTCGCAGGAGTTCGCGGTTGTCGTCGTAGTCTTCCGCGATAAGTATGGTAGGTCGCATATTTTATAGTGGACGACTATCAGCCCGATCCGTTAGATTACCAAATGAGGCGGATTGGCGAAAAGAATCCACCCTTTGCAACCCCGCACGCCAATTCATAAAAACGATTTCTTGACTAGCTGAATACCAGCCGTTCATAATCACACAGAGTTCTGGCGGCCCCTGCGGGACTCTCCATTGCTAATAATTAACCTTGGGTTAATATCCCTACCTGAAGACCTTGAGGTTCGTCAAAACAACACCACGACACGGAGGAGCGAGCTGTGGTCAACGGACATCTGGAAGATAGTTTGCGGCGTGAGATCGAAAGTTATCTCGAAGGTCGCCTTGGTGCGGTTAAGCAAGAGATAACCACTCTGCAAAGTCTACTGAACGAGTCGCTTTCGACTTTTCTCGAGCGCCAGTCGGATGTACAGATGGAAGGCAGCATGGTCGCTGCGATCCAGGAACATCTGCACGCGGCTCACGAGCGCGGCGTCGAACTGGCTGCTTCTGAGTCTTCCCGTGCGAAGGCGTCGAGCGATATGGCCATCGTAAAGTCGGCCATTCAGGAGTTAAATGACCAGAAATCGCAGGCTGACATTCTCAAAGCCCTCGTGAATCGGGCGTCGTCGTTCGCGCCTCGAGTCGCCTTCTTTGTCATCAAAGGCGATCAGGCAACGGGCTGGCGTGGTCGTGGTTTTGAAGGAACCGTGGGCGACGAAGCAATTCAGCAAATTTCTTTTTCAGTGAACCAAGACACGGTTATCGGCAGTGCCGCCAAGGGACTCGCTACCTGGAGTGGCGGCGCGGGTTCACACTCGGAAGATCACGTCCTTTTGAATCGACTCGGTGAAGAGCAGCCACAGCGAGTGGTTGCAGTGCCGCTGAAAGCTCGTGGACGCGCGGTCGCTGTTCTTTATGCTGACTCAGCCGGTCTCGATGCAGAGTCGATCAATCTCGAGGCCCTGGAAACGCTCGTCGCTGTTTCGGGAATGGCAGTTGAGCTGTTGTCGGGTTCCCGCGGTGGAGCCGCTCCGAAGAGAGCGGTTGAAGAAGCGCCTGCCGCAGCTCCGGTTGAGGAAGCAGCGCCTGCTTACGAACCCGCGAGTGAGTACAGCGAAGCGCCAGTGAGTGCTCCCGAACCAGAGCCGGAACCGGAACCGGAAGCGGATTTCTCCGGGGCGGAAACGATTCAGAGTTATCAGCCTGAGCCTGAGCCAGTGGAGGCCGAGCCCGCGTCGTTCATCGAACCGGTTTCCCCTGATGAGCCAGCCGGTGTTTTTGAAGACGCTTCAGAGCCGTCTGCTTCGATGGGTGAAGAGCCGCCCGCATGGACTCCGGCGCCGGTTGAAGCTGCGCCTGCAACACCGCCGCGTCGCCGCTATGGTCAGGATGCGGAGTTGCCTGTGGAAGTCCACGGTGACGAGGAGCGGCGTTTACACAATGACGCGCGGAGGTTTGCGCGGTTGTTGATTTCCGAGATCAAGTTGTACAACGAGCAGAAGGTTGCTGAAGGACGCATGGAGCACGACCTGTACGATCGTCTCCGTGAATACATCGATCGTTCTCGTGAGATGTACGACAAGCGTGTTAAAGCTGAGGTAGCGAATCGTTACGACTATTTCCACGGCGAATTGGTTAACACCCTCGCGGAAGGCGACGTTTCCAAACTCGGCTCGAATTATCCCGGCGCAACAGTTAACGCGTAACGCGCTGCACGTTGAGCGTTGAATGGTTTGACGACTAATCATGTTAATCCTGATAATCATGTAAATCATGTCGAAAATTGACGATGGGTCTTATAGGCCGAAAGTCAGTTTCACATGATTACAGGATTATCAGGATTAACATGATGTCGAGTTTTACCGTGGCCAAACATCGCTTACTTTTGATCTTCATCGGCGTTGCTGTAATCGCTATTGCCTCGCTTCCCTTCGTTCTGAGCGCGAGCTGCGTCACGCGGCCGCAAACTCCCGGAGAACAAAGAGCTCTCGACAGTCTGCGCAGCATGACGCGCAACGACGTGCTGCCGTCTGAAGACGTCGTCGCCGGTATCGAGAATCAGTTTCCACGCAGCAAAGCAGCAGCGCTGGCACGTATGCTCCGCGCGCGAATCAAACTAAAAGCCGGAGACGCCGCTGGAGCAGCGACACTGCTGGACAGCAAACTGATCGGCGAACAAACATCACTCGCTGATTACGCTTTGTGGATGCGCGCGGGGGCGCTCGAACAAGCTGGTAAAACTCCGCAAGCGCGCGCTGTCTACCAGGAATTAATGCAATCGCACCCGTCTTCACTACGTGCTCGTGAGGCGGCGTTGCGAGTGGCTGACTTGATGACGAAGAACGGCGAAGCAGCAGCCGTTCCGTTGCTTCTCAAAGATCTCGCCCAGGCAAATGATGCCGCAGCTCTGCTGGCAACGGCTAAAGCTTACGAACAGTCGTCCGATCAAACTCGCGCACTCGCTGCTTATCGTCGGCTCTATTTCTTCGCACCCGAATCAGCCGAAAGTGCTGATGCCGCCACTGCAATCGTCAGACTCGGCTCAACCACCGCGCCCGCCTCAACCGAAGAAGCGATCACGCGCGCTGAGCGTTTGTACACAGCGAAAAAATACGCTGACGCGTTGACTGCGTACGGCGATGCGTTCGCAAAATTTCCCGCCACGGCCACGAACGACAATCAATTGCGACGTGGCATCGCCGCCTACAGTGCGAGAAAAACTCCCGAAGCCATCGCCGCTCTGAGTGCGATTCCGAGTTCGGCTGACACACGCGCGGAAGCAATGTTCTATCTCGCGCAAACTTATGGACGGGCAAAACAGTGGGAACAGGCACGAGCCACCGCGGAAGAAATGCGCAAGGCGTTTCCAAACAGCAACTTCACGCCGCGCGCCTTCGTCGCCCTGGCTCAGATCGCGGCTGACGCAAACAACAACACTGACGCAACCTACTTCAGACGCACAGCCGTGAACAGTTTCGGCAGCTCGATCGAAGTAGCCCAGGCACAATTTGATCTCGCCTGGGACGCGCACGAAGCAAAAAACTTTTCCGAATCGTCGCGAATGCTCACTGAGCATCTCGCCTATTACGCCGATAAGAACACCGACAATCGTGGCCGCGCGGGTTATTGGGCCGGACGCGACTCCGAACGGGCAGGCAAACTCGCCGAAGCACGAGCGCTCTATGAAGCGATGCAGGCGCGCTACGACGCTAACTGGTACGGCTATCTTGCCAAACAACGTCTGGACACGATCAGTCGCACAACTCAAGCTAAATCGTTTCCGGCTGATTCAATCGTCGCCCGCGCAGTTGAGAATTTGAAGACCGTCACCGTTGCCGAAGAAACTGCCGGCACGGAAGAAGACGCGCGCATCGTGAAAGCCGATCAACTCTCGAACATCGGCCTCGACGACTGGGGTCTTAAAGAACTGGCGAAGGCAGCCGAGAAAGCCGGAGACAGCCCGAAAGTTAATCTCGCCATTGCGAAGATTTATCGCTCCGACGATGACAATGTCCGCGCGCTCAACACCCTCCGACGCAGTTTTCCCGATTATTCGCAGATGAAACCGGAAGAGATGACACGCGAGCAGTGGGACGTGTTCTATCCGCTGAACTATTGGGACATCATCGTGCAGGAATCGAAGGCGCGCAGTCTCGATCCGTATCAGGTGGCCGGGTTGATTCGTCAGGAAACGATTTTCACCACGCGCGCGCGCTCGGGTGCGGCCGCTTACGGACTGATGCAGGTGTTGGTGCCGACTGGCAGACTGACAGCACGAAAGTATGGTGTCAGTCGTGAGATTACTGCCGAGTCGCTCTATGAACCGCGGCTGAATATTCAACTCGGTACGGCGTATCTGAAAGATCAGATCGATAAGTTTGGGCGCATTGAGTATGTTGCGGCCGCGTACAATGCCGGTCCCGGCCGTGCGGTGCAGTGGAAGGCGTCGTTACCGTTTGAGATTGACGAGTGGGCCGAGGCCGTTCCTTTCAAGGAGACGCGCGGATACGTTCAGGGTGTGGTGCGAAACCGATTACAATACCTGCGCCTTTATGACGACAAAGGAAACTTCCGGCCGGAAGTTGGATCGCGCGCAGTGACGGATGCGGATCCGAACGTGCGCAAGCGGCGTGTGAGTGGTGGTGGTGAAGAATAGCCACAGATTACGCAGATTTTTAAGACAGGATTAGCACGGATGCGAGTGGTGGTTGCGGTGTTGTTGGGTTTGCTGGCTGTGCCCGCGGTGCGTGCGCAAGGTGGCGTAACGATCACGACTGAACCGAATGCGATTGTTTGGATTGATGAGATCCGGCGTGGGACGACTGACGCGTCGGGGAAGCTCGCGATCGCAAAGGTTTCGGCAGGAAGACATTCTGTGCGGGTAAGGGCTAGCGGATTCAAGGAAACTGTCACGCCATTGCTTCCCGGACGTCGTGCACTCGCGGTGAAGCTCGTACGCACGACCGATCAGGCTGAGCTCCTGTTTCAAGAGGCCGAGACGGCGCGCGAGAAAGCGCGTGACGATGCGGCACAGGAGAAAGCCGCCGATATTTATCGTGACGCAATCAAAGCCAGGCCTGCTTTTCCAGCCGCACAAGTTGGTCTCGCGCGGGTGCTGATGGATCTCAATCAGTTCAAAGACGCGCACGCGGCGATCGATGCGGCACGCCGAACGCGGCCCACGTATGCCGAAGCTTCCGCGGTTGAAGGTCGCATCTATCGTGAAGAAGCGTTTGGTGATGATGCGATTCGTTCGTTTCGACGTGCGATCAGAGAAGGTGGAGGTGTCCAACCGGAGGCTTACGTCGGCATCGCGCGCGTTTACGAAGACAAAGGTCAGTTTGCGGAAGCCGTAGTCGAGCTCAAGAAGGCCCTCGCCCAACTTTCGGATAGCGAGCCGGTCATCTATCAAATGATTGGCGCCGCCTATGAAAAGATGGAAAAGCCGAAGGAAGCAGTCGCGGCTTACGAGAAGTATCTTCAATTAGCACCCACCGGCAGCTATGCCGCCGCCATTCGCTCCATCCTCGAACAGCTAAAACGCGAAGCCGCCGGCGAGCAGATCATTCCTTAGATCCGTGTGATCTGTGGTTAAATTGCTTCCTTATGACTACCCCTTCGCCCTCAAAGAGCCGGCATGTATCGAAAAAGGCGAGTTCGTTTACCGAATCAGTAATTCGGGAAATGACTCGCGAAGCCATGAAGTACGGCGCCGTAAACCTGTCGCAGGGTTTTCCCGATTTTTCCGCGCCTGCTGACATCAAGCGACGCGCGATGGAAGCGATCGACCAGGATATCAATCAGTATGCGATCACCTGGGGCGCAAAAAGTTTTCGCGACGCGATCGCGGCCAAGACGCACTCATATCTCGGGATTGAGATCGATCCGGAAACGGAGATCACCGTCACCTGCGGGTCAACCGAAGGGATGATCGCCGCGATGATGGCGACGGTCGATCCAGGCGAAGAAGTCATCATCTTCGAACCTTTTTACGAGAACTACGCGCCGGACGCGATCCTCTCCGACGCGAGCCCGGTTTACGTTCCACTGCGTGCGCCTGACTGGAACTTCGATCGAGACGAACTACGCGCCGCCTTCAACAAGAAAACCAAAGCGATCATCGTCTGCAATCCCAATAATCCGACGGGCAAAGTTTTCACGCGCGATGAGATGGAATTTATCGCCGGGCTTTGCCTCGAGTTCGACGCGCTTTGCTTCACTGACGAGATTTACGAACACATTCTCTACCCGCGCGACGGCGCCGAGATCAAACACATTTCGATGGCCCAACTCGACGGCATGAGAGATCGAACCGTCGTCGTTAATTCGATGTCGAAGACTTATTCGGTGACGGGCTGGCGCGTGGGCTACTGTATCGCACCGCCTGAGATCACCAGTGCCATTCGTAAAGTTCACGACTTCCTGACCGTCGGAGCCGCCGCGCCACTTCAAGCCGCAGGTGCTTATGCGCTCTCGTTACCGCAGGAGTATTACGACGCGTTGCAGACGGATTACCAAACACGTCGCGACATGTTGTTGCCGGTGTTGGAGCAGTCTGGATTCAAAACTTTTGTGCCCGATGGCGCTTACTACATCATGACCGACATCTCTGCATTTGGGTTTGCGAATGACGTCGAGTTTACACGACATCTGATCAGAGAGATTGGCGTCGCCTGTGTTCCAGGATCGAGCTTTTACCACAATCCAGCCAGTGGATCGCAGCAGGTGCGGTTCTGTTTCTGTAAGAAAGACGAGACGCTGCACACCGCAGCCGAAAGATTGTCAAAGTTGAAATGAAATTTCTTTTATTTGTCTGCGCCCTGCTGCTGACGTGCGCACCCGTTGTTGCACAGCAACTCCCCGATCCTGAATTCAACACTTCGGTTGAAAATCCCGCTTACAAACGCGAAGGCCCGCGCGTGATGTTTGATGAAGCACATCACAACTTTCACACTGCTGAAGGCCGCTATAAACCATTCGTCGATCTGCTGATGAACGATGGCTACCGAGTGGTTCGTAATCGCCAGTCGTTTAGTAAACAACGACTCGACTCGTACAAGATCCTCGTCATCGCGAACGCGCTCGGCGCCGAAGAAGACGACGATGACGGTGCTGACACATCAGCCTTCAACGACGATGAGATCATAGCCGTACACGATTGGGTGAAAAATGGCGGCGCAATATTGTTGATTGCGGATCACGCGCCATTTGGCGGCGCGGCTGCGGCACTCGCTGCGAAGTTCGGCGTTGATATGAGCAAGGGTTACACGTTCGATCCGGAAAACGCAGTTGCAGGCGCGCCGACGCAACTGATCTTCTCGCGCGAAAACAAGCTACTCGGCAACCATCCGATACTCGAAGGCCGCAGCGAAGCCGAAAAAATCAAAATCCTGCGTAGTTTCACGGGACAATCTTTGAAAGGCCCTGACGGCAGCGCCGGCATACTCAACCTCGCCGGCACCGCTGTGGACCGTCCGACTTTTTCAGCGGACACGTCAGTCTCCGCGGCCGGACGTGCTCAGGCGGTTGCGTTCAAGTTTGGCAAGGGCCGCGTGGTGGTCCAGGGTGAGGCGGCGATGCTTTCGGCGCAGGTTGCGGGTGCTGACAAACGTCCGATGGGTATGAATGTACCGGGAAATGACGACCGGCAATACGCGCTCAACCTGATGCATTGGCTATCCGGAATATTGAAGTAAGTGTGGGATAAGAAACGTCAGTTGATATGGATTATCGGCGGCGTCCTGATGGGAACCTTCGTCGCTTATAACAACTCGTTTCTGGATGATGGAACCTTTGTCCCGAGTTTCTTCATCTTCATGGAGTGTTTGATTCTGGCGATTATGGCGGGACTGTTCTACTTCTATTCTCGACGTTAGCTATCCACAGATTACACAGATAAATCTGAGTAATCTGCGAAATCTGTGTACTAGTTTGGCCGCTGCATCGACTTCGCTCTGATCGTAATTCCCTGATTCCCCAGCACCAGCAAACTACGCGCTTGTCCAAATGGCGCGCTCGATGGAACGTACGAGAGCACGTACCGATTCTGTCGTAACTCATCGCAGATGGCCTTTGCCGCCGCGGACGGTTCATCTATTGAAAAAATCTGTCCGCCCGTTCCTTCTGCCAATTTGTCGATGACGACTTTCGGCTTCGGCACATCGCGTCGGATCGCGCCGCGCGTACGGTCCACGGCCTGGACCGCGTAGACCATGATGTTCTCTTGCTGTAACTCCGTGAGCGTCTGTTCGAAGGTCGCCTTGCTTCCTCGATCGAGGCCGTCGCTAATCACGACGATGATGCGCTTCGGATTCTGCTGCGGTCTCAGGGCTTCCTCGACTACGGCACGAATCGCGTCGAACAGATGCGGCTGGCCCTTCTTGCGAAACAGCTTCAGTCCCGACTCGATCACTTTCGCATCGTCGGTCCAATCAGAGACGATCTCTGCCTGTTCGTCGTAGCCGACGATAATCAGTTTGTCGCCTTCGAAAATCTCGTAAGCAAATTCGCGTGCGGCCTGTTCGAGTTTTTCGACGTCGGCGCGAATAGTTAACGAGTTGTCGACGAGGAGGACGATGCGTGCCGGAGACGGATCGGGAGTGAAATTACGGATCGACTGCTCAACGCCGTTGTCGTAAACGGAAACTTCCTTGCTGGTAATCGGATTGTTCTTGTTGTCGTCGCGTCTGGCTACCACGCTGACCATGACGCCGCCCGAAGCATTGGCGTTCGGTCGATAACCGGATTGGCCCACCATCAGAATTGGTACACAGAGAAGCACAAGAATCACAAACGACTTCAGAAAAGCATTTTTGTGTCTGATGTGCACCTTTGTGGCCTACTTTCGCGGCGGCTACGCTTTAGAGGATGAAGGCTTGTCGGAAGTCTTCTTCGAGGGGGAACTCTCTTTGGTCTTCTTTTCAGACTTGTCAGACTTGTCAGACTTTGACTCGCTTACCGACTCGGATTCGGAGTTCTCGCTTTTAGTTGTCTTACCGCCGTAATCGGTCACGTACCATCCGGAACCTTTGAACTGAATTGCCGGCGCCGAAATCTGCCGCTCCAGCTTCCCGCCACACTTGCGGCACTTGGTGAGCGGCTTGTCGTTCAGCTTTTGAAAAGCCTCAACGTGCGCCTTGCATTTTTTACATTCGTACTCGTAAATCGGCATGTGTTGATTATAAGAGGCTCTCTCCGCGCGTGGCAATCAAGCTTTGCAACTTGCCGCGGGCATCGTCTATCCTCTTTACTCGAAAGATGTCTAACACTGCTCAATCTCTTTCTTTAGAACAAAAGATCAAAATGCACGAGGCGCGGGAGGGGATTATCAATCGCCTCGCGATGACTCTGCCTTCAACTATCAATCTCGACCGCTTCCTCAACGTTATCGTGTCGGAACTCGGCCGCATGATGAACGTCGACCGCTGCGACGTGATCCAGTTGAAATCGGCCAGCGAGCTACGCATCAGCCACGAGTGGCGCGCGTCGAATGATGTGCCCTCGAGTCTCGGCACCGTCATTCCACTCGACTTGAAACAACTCTCAGAACAAGTCGATCTGAAGAAACCGATCCGGCTGAATGACATCTCGGCCTCTGGTCTGGACCAGAAAGTCAGATATCTCGCGGCGAGTCTCGGAACGCGTTCGTTGCTCGTCGTGCCGGTTACGCTGAGCGATAACGTTCTCGGACTCGTCGGCCTCCACCAGACGCGCACACCACGCGAGTGGCTCGACGATGAAGTCTCATTTCTGCAATCAATCGCGGGACAGATTGCCATTGGCTATCAGTACACACAGCTATACACCGACAAGGAACGCGAAGCTGAGACGAAGCGTGCTTTGTTGTCGATCGCGAATGCGTTGAATGCGCGCTCCGATTTTGGCGAGGTTTCATCGCTGGTGCTCGAACGCGCGATCGCGCTCGTGAATGCGGATTACGCGGCGCTGGGCGTGATCGATCCGAATGGCAGCCGGTTGAGTCTCGCGGCGTTCAAGGCAGCGCCCGAAGCGGCAGTCGATTCTGTTCACGAGTTGCTGGCCGAGCACGGAAAATCGATCGATATGACGGCGTTTCCCGCGATGATCGAAGTGCTCGCACAGGGAAAAACGCTGCGCCTGCTGGAAACTGACCTGCCTTTCACGTGGCGCCTCGCATTTAACGCAGTGCTTCAAGGTCGCGCGGCACTCGTCGCGCCGGTCAGAGTTGGCGGACAAACCTTTGGCTTACTCGGACTCGTCTGGAGCCAGGCGCGCGAGGGTTTCGACGATCACGACGTGACCCTGGTTGAAGGTATTGCCGATCAAATCGGAACCGCGCTCGAACGCGATCAGCTATCGGCAGAAATCATGCACCTCCGCAGCGCGTTGCACGAACGCTACGGCGAAGAACGCATCATCGGTCAAACACACGCGATACGTCGCGCAATCGAGCTGGCGTTGAGTGTGGCCGACACGCAAACGACGGTTTTGATCGAAGGTGAATCAGGCACCGGTAAAGAACTGCTCGCCAATCTGATTCATTTCAACTCCGGCCGGGAAGACCAGCCTTACGTGAAACTGAACTGCGGTGCGATTCCCGAAACGCTGCTCGAGTCGGAGCTTTTCGGTCACGAAAAAGGCGCGTTCACTGATGCGCGCGCTTTGCGTCGTGGGCGTTTTGAAGAAGCGGACGGCGGCACATTATTTCTCGATGAAGTCGGCGAGATGAGTTTGAGTGCGCAGGTAAAACTGCTGCGCGTGTTGCAGGATGGAGAGCTGACGCGCGTCGGCGGCAATGAGGTAATTAAGACTGACGTGCGGGTTGTGGCCGCTTCGAATGTCGATCTCAAGCGAGCAGTTGAACTCGGAACTTTCAGACAGGATCTGTTCTACCGGCTTTCGGTGTTTCCGATCAGACTGCCGCCGCTGCGTGAGCGGCCCGAGGATATTCATCCGCTCGTGATCCACTTCCTTGAGCATTACAAACAGAAGACCGGCCGCTTCATCTCCGGAATCTCCAAAGACGCGCTTCAGGCTCTGATCACTTATGAATGGCCGGGCAATGTCCGCGAGTTGGAGAATGCGGTTGAGCGGGCCGTGATTATTGCCTCCGGACGAGGGATCGAGCCCGAAGATTTGCCCGAGGCTATTAGCAAGATCGCGCTCGAAGATCGCGACCGGATCAAGGTTGAACGCGCCAAGGCCGCCAGTGAGGGTCGTACCACGACTTTTGAGATTACGGTCCCTTCGTCGATGGAAGAGATCGAACGCCAGGCCATCGAGGCCACCCTCGACTACACCGAAGGCGACAAATCACATGCGGCCCGCGCCCTCGGCATCGGCCGCAAGACGCTGTATCGCAAGTTGGACCAATATAACGGCAAGAATTAGGCCGCAGATCTGCACTGATGAAAACGGATATTAGTTCCTGGTTGCATTTCTTCTCAAACTAAGACGCTGCCATCCGCCTTCATCAGTGCAGATCAGCAGCTGATATATGCTATAGTCCGAGCCTGTAAAATCCCGGAAAGCTCTTAGAAGAAAGGACCCCAGACAATGGGAGACGAAAGTATTTCGAACAAATTGACATACCTGCTCATCGGCGGCGGCATCGGCGCCGTTCTCGCGCTGCTTTTTGCGCCTAAATCAGGCCATGAACTGCGCGGCGACATTGCAGATGCGACCCGCAAAGGTATCGATCGTTCGCGTGAGGCGGCGCAGCAATTGGGCGACCGCGCCGGCGAATATTACGAAGCGACCCGCAGTCGTGCGACTGAACTCTATTCTCAAGCCTCTGACCGAGTCACTGAGGTGGCCCAAACCGCACGCGACGCGGCTGCTCGTCAAACTGGAACACTGACGGCCGCAATCGACGCCGGCAAGAAGGCTTATCAGGACGAAAAGCGCAAAACCGAGATGTCAGGCCGGATCGAGGCCGCTCCGAACTATGGTAACGAGTCGTCAAACTAATTGGAGATGAATCTTCCAGCGCTGCTACAAATGAGCACTCACGATCCGATGTTCTGGATCATGGTGATTATTGCTGCCTCGTTTATTCTGATTGCCATCGCGATGATCGCGATCGCAGTGTTTGTGAGCCGGGCAGTAAAGACAGTTAACCGGTTGGAAGAGAAGCTCGACCCGTTGCTGGTGCGCGTTAATGAGATCAGCGAGCAGGGCAAATTGATTGCCGTGCAGGGCAAACTCATTGCGGAACAGTTCACGGTGGTTTCAGGTCACGTTGCCACAGCGACTGCGCACGTTGCTGAGTCGCTGGCGATGGTTAAGAGTGAAGTGAGTGAACTGAAAGCGCTGGTAAGCGACACGGCGGTTGAGGCTCGGGACAAAGTCGAGCTGGTCAGCCGCACGATCGATCGCACCCAAAAGCAGGTGGCTTTGACGACCGATTTCGTCCAGGAAAAGGTAATAGAACCGGCCCGCGAAGTGGCCGCGATTATGGCGGGCTTCCGCCGCGGCCTCGAAGTTCTCGTGGCCCCGATGCCGAAGCCCATTAATCAAACTTACGCCGAGGATGAGATGTTTATCGGTTGAGATAAAGCAAAAGCTGAGTCACCGGACCCGAGCACTCATCCTGAGGAGCTCGGGTTTTTCTTATCCACCGATTACGCAGATTCTATTAGACCCTCTGTGTAATCTGTGGATTGCTCTGCTAGTATTTACAACTTACGCCTATGTCTACTGAAACCCCTTTAGATCTCAAGAAAACCGTCAATCTGCCGAAGACTGCTTTTGCACAGAAAGCTAACCTGACGCAAAGCGAACCGGCACGCCTCGAAAAGTGGACTCAACTCGACCTGTACCGACTGATCCGCAGCGCGGGTGAAGGCCGTGAGAAGTTCATTCTCCACGATGGTCCGCCGTACGCGAATGCCGATATTCATCTCGGCACCGCGATGAACAAGATTCTGAAAGACTTCATCGTCAAATCGCGCACCATGTTGGGCTACGATTCGCCTTATGTTCCGGGCTACGACTGTCACGGTTTACCGATCGAAACCCACGTCGAAAAAGATCTTCAGAAAAAGGGTAAAAAGAAAGACGATCTCAGCGTTGAGGTTTTTCGACGGATCTGCCGCCAACACGCCGAAAACGCATTGAAGAGCCAAACACGCGACTTCAAACGACTCGGCATCCTCGGCGAGTGGGACAATCCCTACCTCACGATGTCGAACCACTACGAAGCCGAAACGGCGCGGATGTTTGCGCGCTTTGTCGAACGCGGCTGGGTTTACAAGGGCGCGCGTCCTGTCTACTGGTGTATCAAAGACCAAACCGCTCTCGCCGAAGCTGAAGTTGAATATCACCAGCACATGAGTCCGTCGGTTTACGTCAAATTCCCGCTCAAGAGCGATCCGGCGTTGATCGATCCGGCGCTCGCGGGTCGCAAGGTGTTTATCGTGATCTGGACCACAACGCCGTGGACGCTGCCCGCCAACCTCGGCATCGCGGTGCATCCTGATTACGAGTACTCGGCGTTCGAATATGGTGACGAGGTTTACATCGTCGCGAGTGAACTCGTCGAAGCTGTTGCGGCCAAGTGTTCACTCGGTGCGTCGCCGAAGATCCTCGCACGCTTTCCGGGTTCGAAACTCGATCGACTCGAGGCTCGTCATCCCTGGCTCGATCGCACGTCGCTGCTGATGGTCGGCGACCACGTTACGCTTGGCGGTGAAGCAGATGCAGAAACCGAACTCGACGTCAGCGAAGCGCAAAAGAAATCAGACAGCAAAGCCGGAACCGGTTGCGTCCACACGGCGCCCGGTCACGGTCACGACGACTTCGTCATCGGCAAGAAATATGGTTTGGAGATCTACTGTCCGGTCGATAAGGCGGGACGCTTCACGGCTGACGTCGAAAACTTTGCCGGACAGCGCGTGTTTGATGCAAACGATCCGATCGTTGAATTCATGCGCGAACGAGGCGTGCTGCTTTTTAGTGAAAACTACGACCATCGTTATCCGCATTGCTGGCGCTGTAAAAACCCGGTGATCTTTCGCGCGACGCCGCAGTGGTTCATCGCCATGGACCAGGTGCATGCCAGTCTCGTCGAGAAAGATGAAGACGGCCGCGATCGGAGTAACTTCACCGACAACTTGCCGGAAACGCCTGAGAAATCGCTGCGTGGCGGTGCACTTGCAGAGATCGAGCGCGTTAACTGGGTTCCGGGCTGGGGCGTCGATCGCATGCGCAATATGTTGAAAGGACGACCTGACTGGTGCGTCTCGCGCCAGCGTGTTTGGGGTGTGAACATTCCGGTATTTTACTGCGCGAAATGCGACGAGGCGGTTTCGGAGCCGGCGGTTATCAATCACGTTGCCGACATCTTCGAACGCGAGTCGGGCGACGCGTGGTACACACGCAGCGCGCCGGAGTTGTTACCCGAGGGTTACACCTGCAAATGCGGCACGCAGGAGTTCACTAAAGAGACTGACATTCTCGACGTCTGGTTCGACAGCGGCACGTCGTCAATCGCGGTGCTGGAGAATCGTGAAGAGCTGCGCTGGCCCGCTGATGTTTACATCGAAGGCGGCGATCAATTTCGTGGTTGGTTCAATTCGTCGTTGATGATCGGTATCGCGGCTCACGATCGTGCGCCCTACAAAACCGTGATCACGCACGGCTGGACGCTCGACGCGCAAGGCCGCGCGATGCACAAGTCGCTTGGAAATGCAGTCGAGCCTGACAAAGTGATCAAGCAATCGGGCGCCGAGATCATTCGTTTGTGGTGTGCGTCGTCAAACTATTTCGACGACATGCGCGCGTCGGACGAGATCCTGCAACGGGTCACTGACGGCTATCGCAAACTGCGCAACACGGCGCGCTTTGCACTCGGAAATCTGGACGGCTTCGATCCGGCGCGTGACAGTGTGCCTTTCGAGGAGATGGAAGAAACCGATCGCTGGGCACTCGCGGAGCTCAACCGAGTTGTCGCAGAAGTGCTGGCCGCGTATGAAGGTTTCGAGTTTCACAACGTCTATCGCGCGTTGTTCAACTTTGCGACGGTGACGTTGTCGGCACGGTATTTCGACATCATCAAAGATCGCCTTTACACGTTCGCGCCGCGTAACAAAGCACGCCGTTCGGCGCAAACGGCGCTGCTTCGGATCGGAGACGCGCTCGCGCGTATGCTCGCGCCCATACTCGTGTTCACGGCGGATGAGGTCTGGGAAAACCTACCGGGTCGTGAGGAGCCGTCGATCCATCTCGCGTTGCTGCCTAAAGCTGATGAGCAAAGTCACGAAGCGCTTTCAGGTGAATGGGAACGGTTGTTCGCCATTCGCGACAATGTGTTGCGTGCGCTCGAGGAGGCGCGAGTCGCGAAGCAGATCGGAAGCTCGTTGGAAGCGAAAGTAACGCTCCGTGCGTCGGGAAATGCGCTGGAGTTGTTGCAAAGACATCAAAACGACCTGCGGTATCTGTTCATCGTCTCGCAGGTAGAGCTTGGGAACTCGGACGCGAGTGAGGGCGTTTCGATAACGATCTCCAAAGCGGACGGTCAGAAGTGCGAGCGCTGCTGGAACTACTCCACACGCGTTGGTGAATGGGATCGGTATCCCACGGTCTGCGAGCGTTGCGTCGCCGCTCTGAAAGAAATCGAAGAAGGGACCACGGATTAACACGGAAATAAATCCGGATTTTATCCGCGTTCCAAAATACTTTTTGGAAACCAGTATCGAAAAGGCAACCGATTTTCGCGCGCGTTTCGCGTGGCGCGCCGGTTACCTGCTGGCCGCATTCGGTATCTACATGTCCGACCAGGCGTCGAAGGCATGGGCGGTCAGAACGCTGCGTTTTGGTGACGAGCGCGTGGTGGTTCCGGGGTTCTTTCAGTTTATCTACACTGAAAACCCCGGCATCGCGTTTGGTCAGTTACAGGAGGGCGGCTCGTTTGGGCGCTGGTTCTTTGTCGTGCTGGCCGTGCTCGCCGCGCTCGCGGTCCTGTATTACTTCCTGCGCACGCCGCGCAATGACGATCGCGTGCTCGGCGCGTGCGCCCTCTTGCTGGCGGGCATTACCGGCAACCTTACTGACCGCGCGCGCCTCGGATATGTGGTCGACTTCATTGTTTTGCACGCCGGCGATTATCATTGGCCCACGTTCAACATCGCCGATGCCAGCATCACGGTCGGAGCGTTATTGCTCGCTTATGATTTGATTTTTAGCCATAGATCTTCACGGATGAAGACAGATGTATCCTGAGATTTTTCATATCGGCAGTTTCCCCATTAACACTTACGGCGTGTTTCTCGCGATCGCGTTTCTCTGCGCGATCCTGATAGCAGTCAGGCTCGCGAAGCGAGACGGTTTGCCGTATGAGAAGATTTACGACCTCAGTTTGTGGATGCTGCTCGCTGGGCTTGTCGGCTCGAAGATCCTCATGCTGTTCACCGAACCGGAGTATCGTGAGAATCCGGCGCTACTGTTCTCGCTCGACTTCCTGCGTTCCGGCGGCGTCTTCTACGGCGGGCTTCTCGGCGCAGTTGTCGCCGGTTACTTCTTAATGAAGCGTTACAAGCTTCCGTGGTGGAAGACGGCGGACGCCTGTGCACCCGGGATCGCGATCGGCAACTTCTTCGGACGGCAGGGATGTTTTGCGGCCGGTTGTTGCTGGGGCAAACCGACGACGCTGCCGTGGGGCGTGAAGTTTACCGACCTGGGCCACCAGATTACAGGTGTGCCAACTGGTACTTATCTTCATCCAACGCAGCTCTACGAATCATTCGCAATGCTGCTCGTCTTTTTGTTTTTGCTGTGGCTGCACAAACACAAACGCTTCAGCGGCCAGGTCATTCTTGTTTACGCAATGCTGTACTCGGCGATTCGCTTCACCATAGAATTCGTGCGCGATGATCCGCGTGGCGACGTGTTTGGCTTAACGACGCTGACCGGGCTTTCCACTTCGCAACTAATCAGCCTGGTCATCGGCATCGCGGCGCTGATTTTGTTTATCGTCAGGCGTCGCCGCAGTTCTAATCCGGTAAATCTTGAAAATCCCGTAATCCTGTCCAAAACAGCCGTATGATCTCACTCAGACTAATTCCCCTTTTGGTCGTAGCAGCTCTGCTCTGCGTCTCGCCCGCTCCGACGCAAGATAACCAGCTTGCTCTTCCAGCAGAAAAACACCTGCGCAACATCAAGCAACTAACCTTCGGCGGCGAGAACGCAGAGGCTTACTTCTCTTCTGACGGCAAACAACTCATCTTTCAATCAACACGCGAAGGCCACGGCTGCGATCAGATTTACACGATGAATGTGGATGGCTCGAATGTGAAGATGATCTCCAACGGCGATGGCCGGACAACTTGTTCCTACTTCTTCCCGGGCCAGAAGCGTGTGCTCTATTCATCAACACATCTCGGCGATAAACAGTGTCCGCCGCGGCCTGACTTCTCGAAGGGTTATGTGTGGGCCGTCTATCCGACGTTCGACATCTTCACTGCGAACCCCGATGGATCAAATACCAAGCAACTGACCAACACGCCCGGCTACGATGCTGAAACGACGATCACACTCGACGGCAAGAAACTCGTTTTCACGTCGATGCGCGACGGCGATCTCGACATCTATACGATGGACGCGAACGGCAGGAACGTGCGCCGGTTGACTAACGAGCTCGGCTACGATGGTGGTCCATTCTGGTCGTACGACGGCAAGCAGATCGTCTATCGTGCGAATCATCCCAAGTCAGACAAGGAAAAGGCGGATTACTCCGAGCTGTTAAAACAGAATCTGATTCGTCCGACGACCCTCGAGATCTGGGTGATGAATGCCGACGGATCGAACAAGCGCCAGGTTACGAGCAATGGGAAGGCGAACTTTGGTCCATACTTCTTTCCGGATGGCAAGCGCATCATCTTCTCGTCAAACATGGATGATCCGCGCGGACGAAATTTCGATCTTTACAAGATCAACACCGATGGGACCGGATTAGAACGGATTACTTTTAACGACACGTTTGATGGTTTTCCGATGTTCTCACCTGACGGAAAGAAGCTCGTGTTTGCGTCGAACCGAAATGCGAAGACGCAGGGTGAGACGAACGTGTTCATCGCCGATTGGGTTGAGTAGCCACAAAAGGGCACAAAAGGTACATAAAAAGAGTTATGAAGATCAAAAGAGTTGCTTCTCTCATAGCCGCAGTGCTGCTTGCGACAGTTGCTGTTACTGCTCAGCAGGCGGAGCTTGAGCCGTCGGCAGCGAAGCTTCAGCAACACGTGAGTTATTTGGCGTCTGATGCCCTCGATGGAAGGCGCACGGGAACTGTGGGCGCCGATGATGCCGCGCGTTACATCGCCGGCGAGTTCTCGCGACTTGGATTGCAGCCGGGAAATTGGTCGGGAAATGCGCGCAAGCGAAGAGAAGTAATGGCGCAGTACCTGCAAAAGTTTCCGTACGTCGCTGGACTGGAACTGGGTAATGGGAATTCATTCACAGTTGGCACTGAAAAGTTGCAGCCGTCGATCGACTGGTCACCGCTGGGGTTTTCTGCGAATGCGAAAGCGGAAGGTGGTCTCGTGTTCGTTGGTTACGGTATTACTGCCGCCGAACTGAACTACAACGATTACGCCGGACTGAACACCATCGGAAAGATCGCCATCGCTCTGCAGGGCACGCCTGACGGTGACAATCCGCACGGACAGTTCTTCAAGTTTGAAGGTGTGCGCTGGAAAGCAATTGCCGCCCAAACTGCGGGCGCCAAAGCGCTCGTCGTTGTTGCTCGCGACGAAGATCTGAAGAATGATCGACTTAGTAAACTTGTCTACGACAACACCTCCGGCATAGCCACGATTCCGGTGCTGGTGATTTCACGTCAGGGCGCGGACAAACTTCTCGCTCTCTCAAGCACGTCTGTTTCGCAACTCGAACAAGCCATAGCCGCGAAGACTCCCGGAACCAATCGTCTGTTAACTGGCGAGGTATCACTCGCTACCGACGTCACGCGCAAAGAGGTTCCAGCGTACAACGTTGTCGGCGTACTCGAAGGCTCCGATCCGGTTCTGAAGAACGAATACATCGTCATCGGCGCTCACTACGATCATCTTGGTCGTGGCGGTGAAGGCAGTGGAAGTCTCGCACCACGTTCGGGTGAGATACATCACGGCGCCGACGACAATGCTTCCGGAACTGCGGGCATGATTGAGCTGGCTCGCATCTTCAGTGCGCAGAAGCCACGGTTGAAGCGCAGTTTGATCTTTATCGGGTTTAGTGGCGAAGAAGAAGGTCTGCTCGGATCGAATTACTACGTCAATCATCCGCTCGTGCCGCTGGCGAACACAGTCGCCATGATCAACATGGATATGATTGGTCGCATGCGGGATCGAAAACTTTCCATCGGTGGGATCGGAACGGCACAAGAGTGGCGCGAACTTGTCAGACAGGCAAACACTGCTCAGTCGATGACAGTGGCCGCGAACTCGGGTTCACCGGCGCCGAAGGGTGTGCCGATTGTTGTTTCTTCGAATGGCCGTCCGATTATGACCGTCGATCCGAATGGCACGTTCGAACTGACTCTTACTGAAGACGGTTACGGCCCGAGCGATCATTCGTCGTTCTATACCAAACAGATCCCCGTGCTCTTCTTCTTCACCGGAGCTCACAACGACTATCACAAACCGTCTGACACCTTCGACAAGATCAACTATAACGACGAAGCACGCATACTCGGTCTCGTGGCCCGCATCGTCAGAGATGTTGATAGCGCACCAAAGCGTCTGAGTTTCACCACGGCGAAGAGCGACGCAACGCCACGAACCGGCGGCTTCCGCGTTTACCTCGGCACCATCCCAAACTACGCCGACAGCAACAACGGATTACTACTCGACGGTGTGCGCGACGATTCACCGGCGGCGAAAGCGGGTCTTAAGGCGGGCGATCGCATAGTCAAGATCGGCACTCGTGAAGTCAAAAACGTTTACGACTACACGTATGCACTCGGAGAAATGAAAGCTGGTCAGGAATACACAGTTGAAGTAATGCGGGGAACAGAGAAGCTAAGTTTGAAGATAACGCCTGAGGCTAGAAAATAAATCCATCCACAGATTACACAGATACAGAAAAAATATCTGTGTAATCTGTGGATTAATACTACCAGCGAGGTTCGCGCTCGTAACGATCGTTATCGCGATCACGGCCGCCGCCACCGCCGCCGTAACCACCACGACCGCCGCCACCGCCACGTCCACCGCCATAACCACCACGGCCGCCGCCGCCACCGCCACGATCCGTTCTCGGCTTGGCTTCATTGACGGTCAAATTGCGTCCGCCAAAGTCCTTGCCGTTAAAAGCCTCGATAGCTGCCGCTGCCTCTTCGGGGGTTGCCATTTCCACAAATGCAAAGCCGCGTGATCGTCCTGTTTCTCGATCTTCAATCACTGAAGCTGATTCCACTGTACCTACTGACGCGAAAGCATCGCGCAGTTCCTCGCTCGTGGTGCGAAACGAGAGATTTCCTACATAGAGTTTTGTAGCCATTCTAACTATCCTTAATGAGAAGGGAAGCGCGGGCCTGCTGGAATTCGCTGATCCAGTTCGGGGGGGACGACCGATACTTTCGGCGACTGCGACGAACCCGATGCTCTAAAAAAATCTCGAGAGCGGCTTCTAACTGGTTGACAACTGCCTCACTCTCTATTCAGCCGAACCTCGTCGCGTTACGATCACGGACAGGCGCATTCACCGTCGATGCGCGGAGAGCAGGTAACGTAAGCAAAAGTATGCAGGAGCCCTTGGAAAGGGTCAAGGATAATTTTGACTTTTGTCTGCGGATTAATACGGATTAGCCAAAATCCCTGTAATCTGTGTAATCTGTCTCGTTAAACAGAAATCACTAAGAAAGGTTTGAAAATGGCGAAAGGTATCCCTATTACTGTGGCCAACGGCGACGGCATCGGGCCGGAAATTATGGCCGCCACCCTCCGCATCCTCGAAGCCGCGGAGGCTCCGCTCGAGATTGAAACTATCGATATCGGCGAAAAAGTTTATCTGGCCGGAAACTCATCCGGCATCGAGCCGAGTTCCTGGGACTCGTTACGACGCACCAAGGTCTTTCTAAAAGCTCCGATCACGACGCCACAGGGCGGCGGCTACAAGAGCTTGAACGTGACCGTTCGCAAGGTGCTGGGTCTGTACGCCAATGTGCGACCGTGCGTTTCTTATCATCCGTTCATCGAGACGAAACATCCGGTGATGGACGTCGTCGTGGTGCGCGAAAACGAGGAAGACCTGTACGCCGGTATCGAACACCGCCAGACAAACCAGGTAGTTCAATGTTTGAAGCTGATCTCGCGTCCCGGGTCCGAAAAGATCGTCCGTTACGCGTTTGAATATGCACGCCGAAACAATCGCAAGAAGGTCACCTGCTTCACGAAAGACAACATCATGAAGCTGACCGACGGACTGTTTCACAAGGTCTTTGACGAGATCGCGGCTGAGTATACGGATATCGAAAACGAACACTGGATTGTCGATATCGGCGCCGCGAAGCTCGCTGACACGCCGGAAGCGTTTGACGTCCTGGTGATGCCGAATCTTTACGGCGACGTACTTTCCGACGTGGCCGCGCAGATTGCCGGGTCAGTCGGTCTCGCGGGATCGGCAAACATTGGCGAGCACGTTTCGATGTTTGAAGCGATTCACGGTTCAGCGCCACGGCGTGCGGGTCAGAATCTCGCGAACCCTTCCGGACTGCTGCTGGGTGCAGTGATGATGCTCGTCCATGTCGGACTTACAGATCACGCCGAACGAGTTCACAACGCGTGGCTGCGGGCAATTGAAGACGGCATTCACACTTACGACATTTACGACGAAAAAGTCAGTAAACAAAAGGTCGGGACGAAAGAGTTTGCCGAGGCTGTAGTTGAGCGATTGGGTCAAACGCCGCAGATTTTGAAAGCCAGAAAATACAGCAAGAGCGATGAGTCGGTTGCGCCCACGACCAGCGCGAAACCAGCGCCAAAGAAAGAGCTGGTCGGCGTCGACGTGTTTCTCGACTGGACGAGCGGTTCTGCAAACGACCTCGGCGACGCGCTCAGCAAAGTGAATGGCGAGGGCGTCAAACTAACCATGATCAGTAATCGTGGCGTGAAGGTTTGGCCGGGCGGACACGCGGAAACTTTTTGCTCTGATCACTGGCGTTGCCGGTTCCTGCCCCTGTCAGACGGCAGTAACGTTACGCACGCGCAGGTAGTTTCGTTGCTTGGTCGCATTGCCGGCTCAGGTTTCGACTTCATCAAGACGGAAGGACTCTATACATTCGACGGCGAGCGCGGTTTCTCGTTGGACCAGGGAGAATAACTTCGGAGAATAACGATGGCTAAAAAAGGTAAAGCAGAAGAAAACGTTTCCAATCCGCTCGTGGCGGTCATCATGGGGAGTAAGTCTGACTGGGACACGATGCGTCATGCCGACGAGACATTAACTGAGTTTGGTATCGACCACGAATGTCGGGTGATATCCGCACATCGTTCACCGGGACTGGCGGCTGAGTTTGGATCGACAGCCGAATCACGCGGCCTGGAGGTCGTGATTGCGGCTGCGGGCGGCGCCGCGCACCTGGCCGGGGTCATGGCGGCACATACGACGCTGCCGGTGCTGGGCGTCCCGATGAAAAGTGATGCCCTTAACGGCCTCGATTCCCTCTTAGCCACCGTGCAAATGCCGGGCGGAATTCCGGTCGGAACGCTCGCCATCGGCAAGCCTGGCGCCACCAATGCCGCCCTCTTTGCGATTGCTATCCTCGCCAACAGTCGCCCGGAACTGCGCAAGAAGCTGCACGAATTTCGTGACTCTCAGGAAAAGAAGATTCGCGAAACCGTCCTTTGATGTATAGTTAAGACAGGATTTCAGGGCTTCATAAGATTTCCTGGATTGATCTTGAAAATCTTGAAAATCCTGAAGTCCTGTCGCACAATGCCCTCAATGTAGCACTCGCTCCAGAGCATATCTCCTTTCTCGCGTCGTAAGGGTCCCGGCGAGCATGATCGGCCAGACAGTTTCCCATTATCGAATCCTCGAAAAACTGGGTGAAGGTGGAATGGGCGCAGTCTATCTGGCTGAGGACCTGCACCTGGCCCGGCGTGTCGCCATCAAGTTTCTTACTTCGACTGACCATCACTATCGCGCCCGCTTCATTCGTGAGGCTCGGGCCGTTTCGGCCTTAAGCCATCCGAATATTGCGATGGTTCATGATTACGGCGAGACGACGACCGGTAATCAGCCGTTCATCGTGATGGAGTATGTGAAGGGCAAGTCACTGAGCGATCTGCTTGACGAAGGACTTACTTTGCGACGCTCAGTTGAGATCGTGTCGTCGATTGCCGAAGCGCTTGGCGAAGCGCACCAGCAGGGCATCGTGCACCGGGACATCAAGCCTTCGAACGTGCTCGTCAATGAACGCGGGCAGGTGAAGGTGCTCGACTTTGGCCTGGTGAAACACTTCGGCGAGCAACCGGCCAGCGGTGTCGACCTCGACGCGCGTACAATCTTCTCAACGCAAACTCGCAGCGATGTGATTGTGGGGACGCCGCTTTATCTTTCTCCGGAGCAGGCGACGGGAAAGGAAGTTGATGGCCGCAGCGACTTATTCGCGCTTGGCGCGTTGCTGTATGAGTGTTTGACTGGAAATTCGGCGTTTTCCGGTAGCAGCGTGCTGGAGATTGGGGCGCAGATTATTCACGTCACGCCCAATCCGCCTTCGAAACTCAATGCGGCCGTGACGCCCGCGCTGGATCGCGTGACGATGAAGGCGCTCGAGAAGAAGGTCGAAGCGCGCTACCAAACGGCCGCTGACTTTCTGAAAGATTTGAAGGCGGCAGGTGAAACTCTCGGCGCCAACGGCGTGCCGGTGTCGAGTAAAGGAAACAAAGCAACTGAGGGGTTCAAACGCGGCACCAACGCGTTTGCAACGCTGACGATGCAGTTGCGCCGCCAACGCTTCTCGCTGGTATCCATCGTTCCCGCCTTCATCGCCGTCGGTCTTGCGATCTGGGCCATCTATTACTTCTGGCCCCGCTCTTATTATCAACCTAATGCTGCAGCCCTCCACTGGTACGAACAAGGTACCGATAGTTTGCGGAACGGTGCGTATTACCAGGCCAGCAAAGCGTTGACCCAGGCGATCGAGATTGATGACAGGTACGCGCTTGCACACGCGCGTCTGGCCCAGGCATGGGCCGAGCTCGATTATACGGAGCGTGCCAAAGACGCTCTGCTCGCCGCAACGAGTGTGACTGAGCGCTCTCCACTGTCACCGAAGGACGCGTTGTATTTGGACGCCATCCGAGCCTCTGTGCGAAGAAAGTTTACCGAAGCCATTAGTGCCTACGCTCGCATCGCAGAAATGTCACCAGAGGAAAGCGGAGTTTACGTTGATTTGGGATATGCGTATGAGAACAACAACGAGCTGGACAAAGCTCTAGAGAATTATCTCAAGGCTATCAAACTCAATAATGGGCAATACGCAACTGCATATCTCCGTGCAGCGATTGTCTACAACCGCAAGGGTGACGTTAACAATGCGACCAGCATGCTCGATGAAGCAGAGAGGTTATATAAGCCAGCCAGCAGTAATGAGGGTTTGAATGAAGTGTCGCGCCAGCGAGGCATTCTGCTTAGAAATAACGCCCAGTATGAGAAAGCCAAGGCACTGTTTCAGACGTCGCTGGATGCTTCGCGAGCAATGGGGAATGAAGCGCAACAGATTACTGCGTTGATAGATTTGAGTTATCTAGCTTCGCGGCAGGGTTTTTTTGCTGATGCCGAAAGTTACGCGCAGCAAGCTTCGAGCATCGCGCAACAGAAACAACTGGAGAATCTGACAGCGAGTGGGCTGTTGGAACTCGGCAACTCGTTCTCAGCCAAGGGCGACACCGAAAAGGCAGAATATTACTTTAACCAGGCCATTCAGGTAGCGCGAGCAAACAAAGGTCGTTTGCGTGAAGCGATGGGAATGACCAATCTCGCCGGGGTCTACCTGCAAACGTTGCGCATCGACGACGGTTTACGAATGGCGCAACAGGCGCTCGAATATTTTCAACAGGAAAACTATCCGCGACTCGCATTCCTTTGTCTAACTCACATAGGTCGTGGCCTTCGCCGCAAAGGCGACTATGCCGCCGCGCAGCAAGCGCTGAACCAGAAACTTGATTTAGCAAATCAACTGAAGAGCCAGTCCGCAATCGCCGACACTAACGTAGAAATCGGCGCGCTACTTTTAGATGAGGAGCAACTTCCGGCTGCATTGGATCACTATGGTAAAGCGATTGAGCTTTATGGTTCCACTAATAATTATCTCGTCGCCTTCTGTAAGGAGAATCGCGCCCATATCCTGGCTCGTTTAGGTCGATACGAAGAAGCCAAACAGTTGCTTGAGGAACTCTTCAAGTCAAAAGAGGCTGTGCTGGGATTGCTGCCTGATCTTCATCTCAATCGAGCAGAGATGAGTCTCAGCCAGGGAGACGTACCGCAGGCTGTTACGTCAAGCAATGAAGCGATAAAGACGGGTGGACCGAAGTCCAATGTTACCGTTCAAGCGCAATACGTTCTTGCCTTGGCTAGAGCGAATTCCGGGCAGAAAGAGGCCCAAAAGCTTTGTGAAGAATCCATCAAAGCCACCGAAAATGCCGGTGATTTTGGATTACGGTCACGTGCACTGCTGGCTTGCGCAGAAGTCGCACTGAAAGGAAAGGATGCCAAGACCGCCTTAACATTAGCCGCTCAAGCACAGGAACGATTTGCGCGTGGTCTTCAATTGGAATCTGAGTGGCGCGCGTGGGCAATCGCGTCGCGCGCCAGTAAAGATTTAGGTGATAGCAATAGCGCCCAGGAGCAGATGAAAAACGCAGAAGCCGCGCGTTCAAAGTTGGAACAACAGTGGGGAGGCGAAGCTTTTCGACTCTATGCTGCAAGGCCTGATATTCAGGTTTACTATCAATAAAGTTGATCCACCTGGCTCAACTCCCATTAATGCAAGGAGATCAGACTATGTTAGACGAATCAACCAATCCTCAGGGTTCCGAACCGCCAACCAATACGGGAGGTGGAGGGAATGAGCCGCTCAGTGACACCACCGAGTCTTCGACGGCGTCGCGACAGAGCGAGCCTCCAACCAACACGGGTGGTGGTGGCGGCAGTTCGGACTGACGAACAAGGCGTCCCAGTGCCTTCCAGACAACTGAATACCTCCACAGATTACACAGTGCCATCTGTGTAATCTGTGGATTACAAAGCACGCTTAGCCAACCACGCTTTCACAACTTCCTTCGGATCACGCTTGTTACCATCAATCTCGTAATTCAGTTGGCGCATTTCGTCGGTCGAGATCCCGTTCGCGAGCTTTGCAAGCACTTCCCGCAACGCCGGAACTCTCGCCAGCGAATCCTGGCGCGCGAGGTAAACAGCTTCGTACGGTGGAAAGTAACGGCGGTCGTCTGCCAGTTGAAACAGATCGAGTGTGGCGATACGCCCCTCTGTCGAGTTACCCGCGACGAGGTCGACCTGGTGTGACGAAAGTGCGATGTACGTCAACGACAAATCCATCTCGCGCACCTCCGCAAACTTCAACCCGTACGCCTTCGAGAAGCCCGGATAACCGTCGGCCCGCGACATGAAGTCCTGTCCAAAACCAGCTCGCCATCGCGGCGCGTGGGGCGCTGCATCCGAAATCGTTTTGAGATTCAGTCGCCTCGCATCTTCGCCGCGGACAAGCATCGCAAACGTGTTCTCGAAACCAAGCGGCTGGCTGACCTCGATATTGAACTTCGACGCGTATTCCTGTTTGACCTGTTCGTAAACCGCGCGCGGATCGCTCATTGGCGTGTGGTGAAGAATTGCGGTGTAAGACGTTCCGGTGTACTCGGGATAAAGATCGAGCGTGCCGTTTACAAGCGCTTCGTGCGGAAGATTTCCGCCCAACTCGAATCGTCGCTCGACCGACACGCCGCGCGCCTCGAGCATTTGCGCCGCGATCTCAGCCAGTAACGCCGACTCGGTAAAATCCTTCGAGCCAACGCTCACGCGCGCCGTGCCCGCGGAATTCGAAGCACCACCACGCCACCACACAAATCCACCAATCAAGACCACCAACACACCCGCAGCCAACGCCAGCTTCCAAACCGTCGCGCCTGCCGCACTACGTTTCGCTTCAAAACTGAACTGGCGCTGCAACAACCCCAAAAAGAAATCGGCTGCCAATGCGAGCAACGCGGCAGACAATGCACCGGCCAATAGCAGGTTGTTGTCGTACTGCCGCAGTCCCCTGAAAATGTAAACACCCAACCCACCTGCGCCGACCGCCGCTGCAATCGTCGTAACTCCCACCGCTATCACAGTCGCGACGCGTATGCCGGTGACGATCACACCCATCGCGAGCGGCAACTCGACCTGCCGCAGCACCTGGCTGCCTGTCATGCCCATCGCCACCGCGGCTTCCCGCACGTTCGCATCGACGCCGAGTATTCCTACGACCGTGTTGCGAATGATCGGCAGGAGCGAATAAAGCACGAGCGCGACGAGCGCTGTGCGCGTGCCGATTCCGCCAATAAACGGCAGTGGAATCAGAAAACCAAAAAGGGCGAGACTCGGAATCGTCTGCATCACGTTTGCCAGTCCCAACACTGGCCCGCGCAGCGATCGATACCGTGTCAACAGAATTCCCGTCGGGACGCCGATAACAACCGCGATGAGAATCGCGATGAACACGAGCACCACGTGCTGTTGTACCAACGACAACAACTCCGACCAGTTAAGCTGCAAAAACTGCCAGAAGCTCAATGGTCGCCTCCCTTGAGTTCAAGCGTTTCGAGATAGGCGCGAACTTGCGGCTGCTCGGAAGTAAGAAACTGCTCGGGCGTTTCGAGTAGCAGCAGTTTTCCCTTGTGCATGAGGCCGATGCGACGCGCGAGGATCAGTGCCTCGCGAACGTCGTGAGTGACGAGGATCGCCGTCTTGTGCAGACGCTTCGTCAGGTCGGCAAACTCACGCTGCAGACTCGCACGCGTGAGTGGATCGAGAGCGCCAAACGGTTCGTCCAGCAGTAGCAACGGCGGATCTGCGGCGAGGGCACGCGCTACGCCGACACGCTGCCGTTGTCCGCCTGATAACTCGCGCGGATAGCGTTCCGCAAAGCGATCCGGCTCCAACCCAACCAGACTCAACAACTCCCGCACGCGCTCGTCGATGCGGTTCGTCTCCCAGCCCGCCAGCGCCGGCACGAGACCGACATTGCGGGCAATCGTGAAGTGTGGAAACAGACCGCCTTCCTGAATCACATACCCAATGCGACGGCGCAACGCGATCGGGTCCCAGGCAGTCGTCGACTTACCTTCAACTCTGACTTCACCCGCCGACGGTTCGAATAAACGATTGACGAGCTTCAGAGTCGTAGTCTTCCCGCAACCTGACTCGCCCAGCAGGACCAGAGTCTCGCCTCGCTCAACCGTAAGGTTAAGGTCCGTGATTATGTTTGTCCCGGAGAGTGTGAAGCTGACGTTCTGAAATTCTACGAGTGCTTTATCGGCGTCGCTCATCGGTGGAGTCAGCTCGCGAGCAACAGGTTACTGCTGAACCGTTCCTGTGAGTCGAGCCAGGTGCGCGAGAGTTCGAAGCCGGTTTGACCGGCGAGCGCGCCGATCCCGTTCATGTCGTACTTGTAGGAATTCTCGGTATGAATTAACTCGCCCGCACCAAAATCAACATCGAGATCGAGCTTCTCGATGCGCACGCGCTGGTCGATCAGGCTCTCGATATAGATCTCGATGCGCCCCGCGGATTCGTTGTAAAAAGCGCGATGACGGAATTGGTGCAGATCGAAGGTACCATTCAACTCGCGATTAATTCTTGCCAGCACGTTGAGATTGAACGCCGAGGTCACACCCAACGCATCGTTGTAAGCTGCCTCAAGAACTGCCGGATCTTTCTTGAGATCGGCGCCGAGCAAGAGTGCATCGCCGCGGTTGAGCACGCTTCGCATCGCACGCAGGAAACGTAGCGCCTCGTCGCGATCGAAGTTGCTGATGTTTGAACCAAGAAAGAGCGCCAGTGTTCGCGCACGTGGTTTCTTTCCGAGTTCGGCGAGTCCGGCGAAATAATCTGCCGCGTAAGCCTCAATCGCCAGTCGTGGGTACGATTGCAAAAGAATCCGCGAACTACTCTCGAGTGCGCTCGCCGAAATGTCGACGGGCATAAACACGAGGTCCTGCTGGCGTCGCAACAGCGCTTCGATGATCAGGCGTGTCTTTGACGCACTGCCACTACCCATCTCGACGAGCGTCTTATTGCCGTCTATCGCCGCGACGATCTGGTCGGAATACTTTTCCAGGATCTCATTCTCAGCGCGGGTTAAGTAGTATTCAGGCAGCAGACAGATGGCTTCGAAGAGCTGCGAGCCGAGCTCGTCGTAGAAATACTTCGGCAAAAAGCGCTTGGGCTGAGCTGATAATCCTTTGCGCACATCTTCAGCGAGGCCCGTCAACGGATCGCGTTTGACGAGGTTATGGATGTACAGCCGTGAATCCCTGGTAGGTTCCGTCCTTGCCACAGCCGGGACATGATAGCCTATCGGCCCCGGATCCACACGGACGCGCATAATTCAGCACCAATCCGTAAAAAATCCGTGTAAATCCGTGGCCGCTTGACCCGTAGCGCTCAGGCGGGCAAGATCTGTCGGCAATGTCGTTCCAACGCCTCGCCCAGCTTTTGCTCCTATTAACAGGGTTGTGCCTTTCAGCATTCGCTCAGGGGTTTAAATCCGAACACGAAGCGCCCGAGAAAGTCTCGCTCGTCGTCAAGAATCTTGATGGACGAGTCAGCGTGATTGCATCCGCTGAGCAAGAGAAAAAGGTGTCAGTAGAGGCCAATTCGGCCGGATTGCCGATCGCTCCCGAAGACGTCAAAGTCGAGGTGAAAGGCGGCACGTTTCAGATCGATGTACGCCCACGCGGAGAAAAGAATCGCATCGATATCGTGGTCACAATTCCGACTCGTTCGAAAGTCGAAGTCGAAGGCCAGGCAGGCTCAGTTGACGTGATTGGCAGCGTTGAGTCGGCAGTGGTGAAGACTGACACGGGGACGATTCATGCCGATGTGCCACTCGAAGCGGTGAAGTTCAACTTCGTTTGGGAAGCCAGCAAACCGCGTTACATGAGCGACGTCGAACTGCCGCCAATCAAAGAGAAGGCGGGCGGCGTTTACAAACTGTCAGGCCGGCTCGGGGAAAAGGACGTTAAGAAGGAAGAGCTGGTAGCCTTAGACTTTCGCACGCAACGCGGCGTGGTCCTTTTGAACATCGATCCTGAGCGAGCGCCCGCCGATCTTCGTGAACGGCCTTTGACCGAAGCAGCACGCGCAATTGTTCGCGGCGGCGATCCATCACTCGTCGAAGCGATTCGCAAAGTGTCGCCAAAGATGTTTGGCGACTATGCCAAAACGCTGCCGGCTCCTGACAAAGAGCCGTCATTGCGGCAGCGCACAGGGACGCCAAATAAGATCGTGACCGCCGTAGCGCCGCAGTTGATGCGCTTCAACGCCAGCGTTACCGATCGTAACGGACGCGCGATCGGCGGCATGCGCGAGTCGGATTTTACAGTTTGGGAAAACGGCGTCGAGCGCCGCGTCACCAACGTTTCACCCGCAAATGAGCCGTTCAATCTCGTGTTGTTGCTGGATGTGTCGGGCAGTATCGAAGAGCGAATGGACTTTATTCGCAAAGCAGCGCGCGACTTTCTGCGCACAACCAGTCCGCAGGACAAAATCTCGATTATCAGTTTCCGCGACGACATCCAGGTCATTTCAGACTTCAGTACCGATCGCGAACTGCTCTCGCGAAAGCTCGACGAGATCGACGCCGGCGGCGGAACGGCACTTTACGACGCGCTTGGTTACATCCTGAGCGAACAAATCCGGCGTCTGCGCGGAGAGCGAACAGCGATCGTGGTGATGTCAGACGGCGACGACAATAAATCGTTTCTCCCATTTCCCGCGATACTGGAAGCGCTGAGCGAGTCGGGCGCGCTTGTTTATCCGCTTTACGTGCCGTCGGGTTTGATACCAGAAGGGAGTGTGCCGAAACCCGAAATCACGATCGATCCTTTGCGCACGCGCTACCTCACGCTTACGACGCGCGCTGATGACGAAGGACGCAGACTCGCGGCGGCTTCGGGCGGAATCTATTATCCGATTCGTCGCCTCGAGGATTTGCAAAAGGCGTACGATGACGTCGTGACCCAACTGCGCACCGCTTACACGATCACTTACGCCTCGAATTCAGTCTCCGCGTCACCGCGTGTACGCGTGCGCACGAATCGCGACGGTGCTTCGGTGCGTTTGAGTCCGGTAGTGGAGCTAAACACTCCCTGAGAAATCCTGTGAACCAACCCCTTTTCAACGCGCTGTTCGATGAAACCGAGCGCAAGCCGTTAACTGTCTCCCAGCTCACAAACTCGATCAGGATCGCTCTCGAAGGGCGCTTCGCCTCCGTTTGGGTCGAAGGCGAAATTTCAAATTTCAAAGATCACTCTTCCGGCCACTGGTACTTCACCCTCAAAGACGAGAACGCACAACTACGTGCGAAGTGCTTTCGCTCAACCAACGCACGCATTCGCTTTCGACCCGCCAACGGTTTGAAAGTGCGCGCGCGTGGGAAACTCTCCGTTTATGCGCCACGGGGTGAATATGAACTCGTCGTCGATGCACTCGATCCGGTCGGCGCGGGAGCGTTGCGGATCGCATTCGAACAACTTCGCGATCGACTTCAGAAAGAAGGACTCTTCGCGAAGGAATTAAAACGTCCGTTGCCGGTTTTTCCGCGACGTGTCGGCGTGGTGACGTCGCCGACTGGTGCTGCGATTCGCGACATTTTGAATGTGATTTCGCGTCGCACCCGGACAGTTCATGTGTTGTTTTCACCGGCAAAAGTTCAGGGAGACGCGGCTGGTCCTGACATCGCGCGCGCCATTAGTTTCATCAACTCGTATCACGAGCGCGCGTTACGCGAAGGTCGACCCGAAGACGCGGTCGATGTATTGATCGTCGGACGTGGCGGTGGTTCGACGGAAGATCTTTGGGCGTTCAACCAGGAAGAAGTCGCGCGTGCGATTCGCAAGTCTGCGATTCCCGTGATCTCCGCGGTGGGCCATGAAACTGATTTCACGATAGCTGATTTCGTGGCGGACTTTCGCGCGGCTACGCCGTCGGCCGCAGCCGAGATCGTCGCGGCACGTGAAGATCAAATCTGTTCGACGTTGGACCACATGGGCCGTCAGCTTGTTAGACTCACCAAATATCAGATCGTTAACTTACGAGCACGAGTGCAACAACAGGCACTCTCGCACGCCTTCGATGAAGTAAAATCGCGTTTGAACAACGCGCGTGCACGACTGGACAGCGCGTCGTCTGCCTGTGATGGAGCGATCGCTGAGAAGTTGCAGGAAGGACGCGAACGGCTGGGTCTGGCGGCAGCGTCGCTTGACGCTCTGTCACCGCTTGGAGTATTGCAACGAGGTTATGCAATCGCGCAGGATGCCTCCGGAAAACTCTTGCGCGACGCGGCCTCAGTGTCGCCCGGTGATGCTGTTAGCGTCCGGTTGCAAAAGGGAAAACTTAGGACGCGGATCGAACGGATCGAAGCCACGGATTAACGCGGATCGAGCCAAAATGCGGCAGCGAATTGTAATTAATCTGGATGGGCCGAAGGGTGGAGTCGCTCAACGCGCGGGCGGTAAACGCAGGCGTTGGCCGCGTGTGCTCGCGATACTCGCGTTGTTGATTTTGATTGGAGTGGCTGGGTTAGGGGCAGGCGGGTTTTTCTGGTGGCGGCATTATCAAACAACTCCGTCTTACGCTATGGCATTACTTGTCGATGCGGCACAGCGAAACGATACGGCAGCGTTTGAAAAGTTAATCAACGACGAAGAAGTTGCGAAGAACATGGCGACAACTGTCAGCCAGAAAGCGGCCGCTCGGTATGGTTACGCGCTCAACAGCTCAATTCAACAACGGATTGATGCGGCTGTGCCTGCATTGTTGCCACAGTTGAAGAAAACTATTCATGACGAAGTGGTGAAGGATCTGACTGTCTTCTCGGCGGAAGTGAAGCCAAAAGGAATTATCGGTCACCTCTTGATACTTCCCAAGTTTGTGACTATCAAGGCGGAGGGCGATACTGCTACCGTTGAGGCCAGGATGCTTGATCGCCCCATTGAGTTAAAGCTGAAGCGTGATGCAGAACAATGGCAGGTAGTAGAAGTCAAAGACGAGGTGCTGGTCCAACACGTGGTTGATAATGTAATGAAGGAACTGCCGGCGATTGGCAGTGTTGATGCAAACAATCCGCTGCTCAAAAAGCCACAACGGAAACGTCGCAACAGATAAATGGAAAACGATAAAGAACAGGGCCGCACGTTTGAAGCTTCACTGGAAGCACTCGAAAAGATCGTGCGGCAATTGGAAGACGGCGACTTGCCGTTGGAGAAGAGTCTGGAGTTGTTTGAGCAGGGCATCCGGCTGTCGCGTGAATGCCAGGAACGGCTCAGCCAGGCGGAACGACGAATCGAAATCCTGTTGCGCGATAATCAGGGGAAACCAGTTGCGGCCGCGTTCAAGGAACCGCCCGCAGAAGCAACTAGCGAAGAATGAAAACTCCATATCATGCTGCGCTGAGTAACTCACTGGAACTCGATGCTCTTTTGGCGGGCAGTCGCGCTCTGGTCGAAGTCGAACTCAACGAACTCCTGCCCTCGCCGGCCACGGCGCCGGAAAAGATTCACCAGGCCATTCGCTGGAGTGTGTTCGCGGGTGGCAAACGCTTTCGACCCGCGTTGCTCCTCGCGGTCGGTCAGGCGTTTGACGCACCGTTTCCGGCATTGATCGGGACGGCATGCGCGTTCGAGATGGTCCACACCTACTCGCTCATCCACGACGATTTACCGGCGATGGACAACGACGACTTGCGACGCGGCCGGCCGACGTGTCACGTGCGTTTTGACGAAGCAACTGCGATTCTCGCGGGCGATGCGCTCCAGACACTCGCCTTTCAAACCATCGCCGACGACGACTGCATAAACCCTGAAACCCGAATTATGGTCCTCTCAGAACTCGCACGCGCCGCCGCAACACCGCACGGCATGGTCGCTGGACAGGCGCTGGACATCGAGGGCGAGGCGCGCCAGGTTAGCGGCACGCAACTGGAGGAAATTCACCGCCTCAAAACAGGCGCGTTGATCGTCGCCGCTGCGCGCTGCGGTGCAATTATCGGAAAGGCCAACGACGACGAACTCGAAGCAATCACGAGTTATGGCGCGCATCTCGGGTTGTTATTTCAAATCACAGACGACTTTCTGGACGTGACCGCAACCGCAGAAGATCTGGGAAAAACACCGGGAAAAGACGCCCGCTCAAACAAAGCAACCTATCCAGCGTTGCACGGACTCGAGGAAACAAGAGCCGCCGCAGAACGCGCCCACGACAACGCCATAGCATCTCTCAAGCAGATCAATCGTCCCACCGACGTACTGCAACAGATCGCCGAGTTCATCCTCCACCGCACTGGATAAAAATCCGGATTTCCATCCGCGTTCATCCGCGTTACTCATAAGCAAGTGCTTCACGCACCGTCGTTCGTGACGCTCTCCACGCCGGCAGAAAACTCGCCACCGCACTCAAGCTGATCGAAACGACTAGCCAGATCACCAGTCCCAACGGCTCAAAAGTGAAATCCAATCCACTTCGGAACATCACCTGAACCAGAAAATCTCCAACCAGTTTGCTGATCGGCCACGCCAGTAACGCCGCGATGGTCCAACTCAGTAAACCGATCACAGTTCCCTCCGTCACGATCATCAACCAGATAAGTCGCGGTGTCGCACCCAGCGCCCGCATCACTCCCATCTCTCGTCGTCGCTCGAGCACGTTCAAACTCATCGTCGTCATCAGTCCCAACCCACCGACACCACCGACGATCGCCGACGCGACGATCAGAAATACATAGATCATCAGCATGTGCTGATCGAACCCAAACCGGCTATCGCTCTTCGTCGAACCGGCACGCGCTCGGATACCTTGTTGCTCCAGGTTTCGATCCAACTCCGTCTTCAACGCACCGATCGCGTCGGGATCCGTGTTATCGAGTGCGAGCCGCAAACTGTTTACCATTCCAGTCAGTGGAATGTAACCAACCGGCGTGGGACTGAACGCCTCGCGCGCAAGCCCGACTATGTGCCACGTTTTTTCCTCCGAGCCGATTCGCAATGTCACCGACTCGCCCACCCGCATCTTCGGATCGCGACCGGCAAGCGCGTTGTTAATGACGATCGCGTCAGTGTCGCCCGGCATCAGCGCTCTTCCCTCGATGATGTCGAACTCCAGAAGCTTTGTGTCAGGCGGCAACGCGACGATGGCTAAACGATCGTCACCATGCGATCCTTCCGTCGTAAACCAGCCTTCAGCATGCCTAACGCCCGCGGTGTTGCTCACTGCTTTCTGAATCTTTTCGAACTCGTAGGCGTTCGCAAGCGAAACATTCAAATCAGATTTACGAGCCGCGAACATGTGGTCGAGCGTGTTAATCATCGACGAGCGCACATTTAACGCAGAGAGGAAGAACAGTCCACCTGCACTTAACGTCAACAGCGTTAAGACTAATCGCGCGCGGCGGCGAAAACTGTTTCGAATAGCTAGAGCGACGAGACTAAACGTCCCGCCGATGCGCGTGAGCGCGCGATCGAAAGCACTCGCGCCGAAGTTCGCCTGCGAGAGTCCGAAATCTGAAAGCGCAACTCTCACCGGCGTCGCGGTACCACGCCAAACAGGATAAGCCGCTGCAATCAGCGGCGCCGCGATTCCGACTAACGCCACCAGCAAATAAACCCAGATCGGAACGGCAAAACTGTTGATATCGAAATTAAGAAAGTAGGCCATGTAGCGGCAAAGCGCGCGACTGCCGACGATACCGGGCGGTATCGAGACGATCACCGCTGCAATCCCGAGAAACAGCGCTTGGCCGAAATAGATACCCGCAATCTGTCGACGCGTGCCGCCAATCGCTTTCATCACGCCGATCTGCCGCACCTGCGACGCCATCATCGCCGTGAGCAAGTTGATGACGAGAATGCCGCTCAGCACGAGCACAAATAGTCCAAAGCTCGACATTGCCAGCAACAGTATTCCGGTCAAATCAGAGTGTGGATGCTTGCCGGGCCGCGGAAACTCAACGCGCTGCACTTCGTGTCCACGGCTTTTGATCAACGTTTCGACATCGCCAACGACGCGCTTGATGTGTGCCTCGTCAAACCTGTTTTGGGTGACGAGGATATTCAACTGATTGAGTCGCGGCTCTTCGCCGAGTTGGACGAGCGTAGCAAGATTGATGTAACCGTAAACGATGTTCTCCATGCGCGCCTGGGCCTGGCCCACATCGTGAACGCTGCCGCTAATCACGAGTGGTTGCTCGACGCCGTTTGCTGTCTTAACTGTTACGGCCTCGCCGATCTTTGCTCGCGCGACCTGGAAAGCATCACGCTCGATCAAGATCTCGCCTGCCGCAGGCGGCCACGCGCCACTTTCAGGCACGAGTTTGCTGACACGAATGTTGCCGTAGTCCTGGACCACAAACAGGACCAGGTTGCGCCACTGCATTGGACCAGCCTTGATCTGTCCACCGATCGTTCGTCGCGGTTCCGCGTCGCTCACTTCGGGATTTTGCAGGATGGCTTTGACGAGATCGTCGTCGGCTGAGTCAACCCGCAGCACTGCCGAAGCCGGGTTGGTCGCGAGATAGCCTTGATCGAGTTCACGCGTCAGGATCGCATACGACGAAAGCACGGCAGCGAAGGCAGAAATTCCGAGGGCTATCGCCAGTACGACGAGCGCGGTGCGTGCCCGTTCCTGCCAGAAGTCGCGAGAAGCTTTACGCCAGAGTGTGTTCATTGGTGCAGAAGTTTGCCGTCAGAGATTTCGATTCGGCGATCAATCACACGCGCGATATCGGCTTCGTGAGTGGCGATGACAACGGTCGTGCCCTTATTTGCCATGTCGCGAAAAAGATCGAGAATCGCGCTCGCAGTTACCGAGTCGAGATTACCGGTGGGTTCATCTGCGAGAACTAGCGGTGGTTCGTTAGCCAGTGCACGAGCGATCGCAACGCGCTGCTGTTCGCCGCCGGAAAGTGTCGCCGGCAGTTTGTCAGCCTGCACACCGACGCCGACGCGTTCGAGTAGCGAAACGGCGCGTTTACGACGTTCGCGCAGTGCGGTGGTCTTCGAAAAGTCCATCGGCAGCATGACGTTTTCCGCGGCCGTGAGCGTGGGCAGGAGTTGAAAAAACTGAAAGACAAAGCCGACGTTTCGACCGCGCCAGGATGCGAGTTTGTTTTCCGACAAACTCTGGATTTCCGTGCCCGCGACTGCGATCGATCCGGTGGAAGGACGATCAATACCGGCGACCATGTTCAGCAGCGTGGATTTTCCGCTGCCCGATTTGCCGACGATGCCGACAAACTGGCCCGACAGGATCTCGAGGTCAACGTCCTGGAGTGCGGCAAACTTTCCCGCCGGCGTTTCGTAAGTTTTATTCACCTGGTGTAATGAGATCATCGGTCGTCCTGTTTATCTCTGGATGGCGTTCCTGTCCAGCGTTAAGATGGGTCGAACTGTTGTTATCGAACAAAGAGGTCATGAATGTCCAACAACGAACACCTGCCTCTTGCCGGATCGAAAAAGAAGACCGATGCTCGGGTGCGACGCACGCGTGACGCCCTCGGCGACGCGTTAATCGCGCTGATGCAGGAGAAGCCGTTCGACACGATCACGGTGCAGGAGGTGTTGGACCGCGCCCATGTGAGTCGATCGACATTCTACGCGCATTACAGCGACAAAGATGATTTGCTAATGAGCGACGCGGAAGAATTCTTTGAAGCTATCTCGATGGCGCTTTCGGCTCATGGCGACCAGTCGGATCGTGTTTTCCCGGTGCAGGAATTCTTCTCTCACCTCTCCAACGTACAGCCTTTCTTCAAGGCCCTCGTAAAGTCGGGCAAGTATCAGGAAAACATGGAACTGGCTCGGGGCCACTTTGCGCGCGGCATTGAACGACGGCTCTCAGAACTGCCGCGCGCCAACTCAATCCCGCCGAATCAACTCACGGCCATCGCATTCACACACGCCGGCGCCTTGCTCTCGCTACTGACCTGGTGGCTCGATCGCGGCATGCGTGAGACACCCGCAGAAATGGACCAACTCTTCCACCGCATGGTCTGGACCGGAGTTTTGCCACAAAAAGGCACATAAAGCACATAAGGCACATAGAGAAGTTTTGTGCTTTTTGTGACTTATGTGCCTTTTGTGGCAAAACGAACGTTCGTGCTATATACTCTCGCGCCATGAGTCGGAAAGCGCAGGGGGAGCGGACCCGGAAAGCCATTCTCAAGACGGCGGTGCACATTGCCTCCGCTGAAGGACTCGAAGGGCTGACGATCGGTCGTCTCGCGCTCGAGCTTTCCATGAGCAAGAGCGGTCTCTTCGCGCACTTCGGGTCTAAGGAAGAGTTGCAAGTCGCAACTGTCGAAGCGGCCCGCGCAATCTTTATCAACGAAGTCATCAAGCCGGCCTTCGAAGCGACTCAAGGGCTGCTGCGACTCTGGAAACTCTGCGACATCTGGCTTGCCTATGTTCAAAGCGGTGTCTTTCGCGGTGGTTGCTTCTTTGCCGCTGTGGCGGCCGAGTTTGACAGCCGTCCTGGACCAGTGCGCGATCGTATCGCAGAGATCATGAAGGAATGGCTCTCATCTCTGTGTGACGCGATTGTCGAGGCACAAAACGCTGGGCATCTCACCAAAGAAATCGACCCTACTCAACTGGCTTTTGAATTCAACTCTCTCGAACTGGGCGCGAATTGGGCCTATCAGCTTTATGGTGACGCGCGCGCATTTAGACGAGCCCGCGAAGCGATTCTTGAACGCCTGAACAGATATGCGACCGCGGCTGGTGGTCCATTGCTCGCGCCTGAGGTAACAACTCATGAATGACGTCAACACAAATTCGACGTCGGCCGTTGTGCGTAAACGAACAGCCACCTGGGATGGCATTCGGCTCGAACATTGTCAGCTTCGACCCGGTGAATTGCCGGCGCACAATCATCGCGAACACGTGGTGCTGCTTTCGTTGACTGACGGTTGTAAGGGTGAACTAATCACGTCGAGCGGCATCGGCATGCGCGGCACGCAGACGCGTGGGAATGTTTGCGTCTTGCCTTCCGGGCTCGAACACCAGGTTGCAATCGAAGGCAATTCCGAGAACCTCGCGCTTTACGTCGATCCAATGCTAATCAAGAGAGCCGCGTCGGAAGCGGAACTATCCGGCAATATTGAGATTCTTGAGAGGTACACGCGACGCGACAATGTCATCAACAGCGTCGGCATGGCCTTGCTCGGTGAACTCGAGACGGAAGGGTTGAGCGGGCGATTGTATGCGGAGTCGTTGAGCAATGTGCTCGCCGTCCATTTGCTCCGTTACTATTCAGTCTCAACTGCTCGGCCCGTGACTTTCACTGGTGGCTTGTCCGCGAAAAAACTGCGGGAAGTGACGGAATTTATTTCTGACAACTACAACAAAGATCTAAAGCTGGCCCAACTGGCCCAGGTCGCGGGCATGAGCAACTTTCATTTCGCACGCGAGTTTAAGCGTACCACCGGCACGACGCCGCATCAGTACCTGATCAAGTTTCGCGTGGAACGTGCGAAGGCGTTGTTGGTGAAGAATGAGTTACCGCTGATTGAGGTTGGTCTACAAACCGGCTTCAGCCACCAAAGCCATTTCACGCGACTATTTCGGCGTGTAACCGGAATCACACCGAACGCGTACCGGCTCGCGCGCCAGGCGTAGACTTCACAGCAAGAACAGGCCAAGCGAGCAAGAACCTGAAAGACTGTTAGACCAATTCAAGTTCACAATGCACCTCCATTTCGAAGTATCCACGGAGGTGCATTTTGAGTATCAGAATTCTGTTCTTCATTGCGATCTCTCTAACCGCGACAGCTACCAACGCTCAACCCGCGGCATTCAAACGTGGCGACGCATTTGTGGCCAGGGAAAACTATCGCGCTGCGATCGCCGAATATAATACCGTCTCCGCTCAAGAAGGTCAATGGTACGCGCGCGCGGTTTACAACATCGGTGTTTGTCATTACGAACTCTGGCAAACTGAAGAGGCGATAGTTTTCTACCAGCGCGCCATCGAGTTGAAGCAGGGAAACTATCCGCGCGCCTCTCACGCACTCGGTATCGCGCTCGATGATCTAAAAAGATCGACTGAAGCTCGAGCAGCTTATGAACAAGCATTGACGGCCTCAAAACGGCAGTTCGCACCAGCCACTTATCGTTTGGGTTTACTCGCGGCGCGAGCTGGCGATCTCGAGAAAGCCGCCGCGCTCTTCAAAGAGGCGGCTTCAATTGCAGGGGAACACGTACCGGCGAGTCATAACAATCACGGCGTGATGCTCGCGCGACTCGGTTTCCTGAAGGAAGCAGAAAAGGAATTCGACAACGCTCTCAAAACATCCAACGGCCGCCTCGCCGACGCCGCTCACAACCTGAGCCTCTGCCGCTCGTTGTCCGCAGATGCACACAAAAAAGCACAAACGATCCAGTCAGATCGTTTGTGCCTTTCGTGCCTTATTGTGGCTAATTAGGATCGGACTTATCGCCTGGCTTCTTCCTCACATAAATGTCGCCGCGAAGCGCCATGTTTGATTTCTCCGCGAGCGCGATCAGCACTGACTCGAGCAGTTCCTTGTTATCGATTTTGAAGCTCGTGATGCCACTGACGTTCGAATCAGGATCGCTGTACTGAATCGTCAGGTAACGAACTTTGGTCTTGATGAAGCGAGCCGGCAATGAGTAAATGACAGGCACTGCACTGGCGACCGTCGCGGCTGATGGTCGAACCTTTTTCGTGTCGGCGAACGCTGACGTAATTGCCCCGTACGGTATCGAGATTTCCTTCGGCGGCTTCTTGTCTTTGAAGTGCAGACGATTGTTTTGGTCGTCGAAGCTCAGCGTTCCTTCCATCGTCTTTCTGTAGCCAAACACTCCGCCCTCATACTTCGCCTTCACCGTCGTGGGGGCCGGTTTGGCTGCCGGAGCCTTGGCTGCCGGCTGCTGAGGATCCATGGAGCGTGGACGCTGTGCGTAAGCGCCCGTGAACAACGCTCCCACCAGGAGCAGCGCGGAAATGATCTTCATAAGAGTCTCCTTGTTAATCCCTAAAACTCAATCGAATTGGCCCATCGTAGTTAACCACGCAGGCACATGATAAAGAATCCACCAGAACCACACCTGAATCCCCAGCACCCCGATTCCCACTATCGTACTGACGTAGAAAATGGTGCGACTTGAATCGCCTATCGACGGTGAACTATGGGACTTAATGATTCCGATAGCCCCGATCACTACTGCAGCCGGGCAGAAAATAATGCCTAGATAAGGAACCAAAGAAAACGTCGCGAAAGCCCTCGCTGTCTCAGCTAAGCCTTTCATTTCCCTTAAACGTCCTTTATGTGCTTTTGTGCCTTTTTGTGGCTCACTTAGCGAATGGCTTCACGCGCTCAACGGACTCCTTGAGATCAGGATCCGCCGGAGCTAACGAGAGGCCTTTCTGATACGCAGTCAGCGCCTTTGTATATTGCTTTGTCACTTCAAACGCGTAACCCAACTCGCGATAAACATTCACGTCGTCAGGTGATTTCTTTGAGGCAGTTTCGAGAGCCGTAATCGCTTTCGGGAAATTCGTCGCCCGTGACTGGGCCACACCCAATAAGTAGAACGTAACGCCGTTTGCATCAGGAGCTGTCGTAGCTCGCTCGAGTGCCGCTGCCGCACGCGCATATTGTTTCGAGCCGATCAGTGCCTGTCCGAAGAGGGTGACGGCTTCGGCGTCGGTGCGGAGTTTTATCAAACCTTCGCCGGCACGCACAGCGCTGAGGTAGTCGGCATCAGCTTTAGCCTGATCGGTGCTCGACGCTGCCCGGCGCAAATAAGCGGAGGTCAGAAGCGTCCACGCGCCAACCATCCGCGCGTCGTTGACAGTTACCCGATTCAGGTTTGCGATTGCCGTGTCGAGATCGTTCTTAGCGAGCGAGATTTGCCCGAGATAGAACAGCGACAACGTGTCCTTGGGGTTCAGTTTGATGACCTGGTTGAAACTCTTTTCTGCGTCCGCGGTTTTGCCGGTCTTGTATTCGGAGATGCCGCGATAGTAGATCATCGTCGCGTCCGGCTGACTGGGATTGCGATTGATTGCAGCCGTCAAAAGTGGCAGTGCTTCCTGATACTTCTCCGACAACACGTACGCCTGTCCGAGGGCGCTTTCGGTGTTGGGATCGTCCTGTTTCGCCTTACGCTGAAGGTCGACTGCTTTCTCCAGGTCGCTCACCGCTTCCGCGTACTGCTTCAGATTCAACTCCGCGAACCCGGCGATCTTCCACGCTTCCGGATCGTTTGGATAAGTAGCGGTCAGTTCCTTTGCTTCCTTCGCTGCGGCCGCGAACTGTTTCTGTTCGAGCAAGAGGTAAGCGTGTTTTGTGTCGGCGGCAGCGACCGTGTTTGCCACGGGGCGAACAGGCTGCACATCCAGCAACGAATCGTTGGAACTGGTGCGACGCGCGGTCGGCGACGGGGTCGGCTCTGGTCTTAAAAGAGGCTCTTCCGCGGGCGTCCTGGTCGTCGCCTGCGTAGTCTGCTTGTTAGTGCGTCGCGGCCGAGTTGTTTGGGCCTGAATCACAGCGGCTGCCAGAACAAGGATTGCGGCGACGCTGAAAAAACGTTGAACAAGCGTAGGTCTACACATAATGCCCATGATTGTATCGGGAGAGGATTAGGTTTGAAAGCTCAGAACTACAGGATTCCTTGACCAATCACTTCGGATGCGGGCAGGAGGATTTCGGTTGTGTTAAGCCACGGATTTTCACGGATAAACACGGAATCAATTTCTGATCCCGTGTCATCCGTGAAAATCCGTGGCTATTCTTTAGAAGTTCAGTTTCAAACCAAACTGGAACTGCCGCGGGTCGAAGGCCGCGGTAGGACGGCTGAAGAAGCGGCCATTCTCGGCTCGCAGTGCGAAGCCTGAGACGTCAGTGATAAATGGCGACGCAGCAGCTTCGTTAAAGCGGTTAAAGAGATTGAAGCCTTCCGCAATCAACTCCAACCTGAGTTTCTCGCCAATCGGTATGAGCTTCGCCAGACGAAGATCGAGGGACATGTAACGATGCGTGATACCAAAGTTGCGACCCAGAGTGCCGCTTGAGAACACGCCGCCAGTAATGATGCCTCCCCCGCATTTCGGTCCATTCGGATCCGGCGTAAGCGGCGCACCCGGTACACAGAGTGTTCCGTCAGCAAGGATCGAAGGTCGATCCGTCTGGTTTGACTGGTCGTTGTTTGTATCCTGATTACTCAGAATATTGAACGGGCGACCGGACGAGATTTCGAAAATCGGCGCAAGCGTGAAATTCGACAACGCCCGGTGGAATCCACCTTCCTTTGCCCAACTGCTCGGCGAGGAAAGCACGCCACTGAAAACAAACCGATGACGTTGATCGAAAAGTGAATCTGCACGCTCTGACGGGAAGTTTCGATTGTCCTGTGGCAGCAACAACGTCTGCAGGTCAGACGAATCATCGATCGAATGCGACCAGGTGTACGACGCCAAAAACTGGAAGTTATTTGAGAAGCGTTTCTTTATGTCCACATTCAACGCGTTATAAGTCGAGTCGCCATCTGACGTTTGTGCGTTGATCGATCCAAACGGTGAAATCGTTCCCGGAGTGCGGAGTGAACCAGCGAGCGCGCCGTTCAGGACATTCGGCGTTACCAGACCACCGGAAAGTGCCTGGGCCAGGAAGTAGTTCGGAGCACTGGGCCGGAAGAAGTTGGCGACACCGGCATTGACGATGCGGCTGCCGAGATTTGTGATCGGAGCCGTAATCATTCCCGGCACGATGATCGCGAATGTCTGGCCGGCATTTGGATACGCGGTAGCGCCCGTTGGCGTCGCGAGGGTAAAGCACTGAAGCGGCACTCCAAACGGACACGGAGCGCCTGAAGTCGGGATCGAGAACGCGACGGCTTCCGTCGTATTGGTTGGATTGCGTCCAGCGAGACGGAAGAAGTTTTGAATCTGAAGATCGGTTCTCGGAGCATTGATGTCGAGCGGGTGCGGCAGGTGATGCGCGCCGACAAAGATGTAACTACCCGTAACGGTCATGTCCTTCGTTAGCTGGCGCTCGACTGTGAAATTCCCCTGATTCGCGTAAGCGTACTCAAAGTCTTTCTGAACGTGCAGCGTGAAGGGAAGTACTGGACCAAAGCCAGGGAATGTTTGATCGTTAAAGCGCTGGCGACCGAATTGATATTGCGCGCCCACGGCAACACCAGGAGTTACCACGCCCGCGCCGCATATCGGAGTGATCGGCCCACCCGGAGGACAAACTGTGCCTTGAAACACCTGCACCGCATTCAGCAACGCGGTTTGCGTCGGGCTGCCGGGTGTCAGAATTCCCTGTTGCTGTTGCACGGCATCAGCGATGTCGGAGTTGAAAGCGATCGCGAGTAACGGGTGATCGTAGAAGATACCGAAAGCCGCGCGAATTGAAGTCTTGCCATCACTCCACGGATCCCATGCCACTGCGAGTCGCGGCGCCCAGTTGTTCTTGTCGCGCGGGAAACCCTGTTGCACTCCCATCGCGTCCTGTGCGGCCAGAATATCCGCGGCCGAGAGGTTAATGCCTGACAAGGGATCTCGTAGTGCAAGCGTCGGTATCTGTTCGGTCAACTCATAGTCGTAACGAACGCCGTAGTTGAGGGTCAGGTTCTTACGCACTTTCCACGAGTCCTGTGCGAAGAATGCCATCGGCTTGTTGCTGATGCTGCTGACCGGATTTCCGAAGCCTTGAATAAAGTTGGCGGGGAATCCGAGGCCGTATTGCTGCACGGGCGTGAAGTCTGGCGCTCCTGCAAAAGCGGCGTTAAGCGTCGTGGCGGAGAGTCCGCCGAAGTTGAAAAGACCGGCGAAGTTTAGTTCGAAAATCGCTTCAGGTATGCGGACGAAAGCAATGTCGCCGCCAAACTTGAAGTTATGATTTCCGGTAACGAGATTTATGTTGTCGGTGAACTCATATCGTGTTTCGGAGCGAACCACCGGTGAGAACAGCTCGCGACCGATAAACGCTGTACCCGAAATATTGAAAGCCACTGCGTCGCCGTTCTGTGATTTGAACGTCGCACGCCGTAAGCCAAAGTTGAAACGTCCTTCGTTGACGACTCTGCTCGAGAGCGTCGAGGTCAACGTCGCTACGGCTGAGTAATCCTTCAACGTCTGAATGCCGGTACGTGAAAAATCATTTTGTCCCAGCGACTGATTCTGTGATTCGACTTGAATACCACTAATCTCGCTCGGGTTGTAGCCGAATCTGAAGCTGAATTGATGGGCTGACGTTATCAAGTGGTCCAGGCGGAAAGAGTTGAACGTAGTGCGATCGGTGATCGGAAACACTCTCCGCAAATTGTTCAGCGGCCTAAACGCGATGAACTCGCCGGCAGCGTTGGTCGTGCCGCTGGGAACCGGCGCACCGGAAAGTATGAAGCGTGGTCCAATTGCTCCCGGCGTGATCGGACTGATCGCCGGACACCCGCTGCCGTCGTTTGGAGATATTAGCGGATTGCTGCCTGTCAACCCGGTGGTGCCGCCACTTGAGGCAAAGAACGCATAAGCGCGGGCGCCGCAGATGGCAGTTGGATTTCCGCTTGCTACGAGTGTGTTAATAAACGACGCCTGTTGAGGCGTGATGTTGTTGAAGGTGCGCGCGATGGGATTCAATCCGGCAATGACGGGAATCGTCGCCGAGCCATTCAGACCTTGCGCTACGTTGCTGGTAAAGAAACCCGACTCATTACGTCGTCTTTGTTCGAACGCGAAGAAAAAGAAAGTGCGCTCCGGATCTAATGGTCCACCTAAAGTAGCTCCGTATTGGGCTCGCGTAAACGGCGGATCCTCGATTGGCGCAAATGCATTTCGTGCCTGGAAGCTGCGGTGACGCAGGAACCCAAAGATGTTTCCATGAAAATCTTTTGTGCCTGACTTGGTGACTACGTTCACCACACCGCCGGCTGAGCGGCCAAACTCCGCTGCGAATGAATTGGTAACAACCTGAAACTCCTGCACTGCTTCCTGACTAACGGTCGAACGCGATGCGTTCACGGAGTTGTCTGTATTGTCAGCGCCGTCAACCTGGACCAGGTTCGAACGTCCGCGCTGTCCACCAAAGTTCAAACCAGTAGTTGGCGCTGGTCCAATCGGCCGACCGTTGTCACGTCCGACGGTCGAGTTGGTTATTGCAAACTGGATGTAGTTTCGTTCGTTGATCGGAAGGTTGTTGATGCGCTGCTGATCGATGGTGCTCGAGACGGAAGTCTTGTCACTTTCGATTATTTGGGAAGTAGCATCGGAGACTGTGACGATCTCGCTGATTTGTCCCGCTTCGAGGCTGACGTCCAGTTCCGCAGCTTGTCCGACAGTTACTGTGATTTTCGGCAAGACCGCTTTCTTGAAGTTGGCGGCTTCAACAGTTATTTCGTAATCGCCAGGTGGAACGCCGATGAGGCGATAGAAACCTTCGTCGTTAGTCGTAGCAGAGCGCGAAAAGTTCGTGCTGGGATTGCGAGCGGTCACGTTAGCGTTAGGGACCACGGCGCCGGTGGAGTCTTTCACAGTGCCCTGAATGTCGGCAGCGTTTGACTGAGTCTGTCCGAGAGCCATGGGGGCACAAATTAGTAATACCAACAACAAACAGGGGATTTTAATCGATCCGATAAGCCGGGATCTTAACGATACAAACATCGTCGTTTCTCCTTCGTAGTTTTTCGCGGCTCTGGAATTCGCGCGGTCACTGACGACTCTATATGGGTTAACCTTCGCTACCAGTGGACGAGTGTCGGAGATCCGTCTCCGAAATTGCTGACGGCGTGTGGGAGCCTTTTGCCGCTGCCATGTTGACCTGGGACGGCAACAGTGACAGAGAGACCAGCACTGGCCAAGCCTTTTTACTCTAAAAGCAGCAACGTGGCAAGCAGTTTAACCCGCGCGCAACGGAGTATGCTGGTCTCGGTTTGATGAGCGAGTTGCTCGGGCAATCCGATTTCTAAGGCGATTACTGGTCCCGCAGATCGCGATGCCGAGTCCGGCGAGACGTGGTTTGAAAGCAAGGCGACGCAACCATCCACTAATTCGCAGTCGAGAATCGAACTTTTGGGCGTACTCGATCGCGTAAGTTGTACACAACTCGTTGGTTGCTAATTTGTCGCGCTGCCGAACAATCACTTCCGCAGCGAGTTCACCACTTTCAAACGCCATCAGCATTCCACTGCCTGTGAAGGGATCGATGAACGCCGCCGAATCACCGATGGCAAGCAAGCCATTTGCCGGGCTTGGCTTTTGCCTGCCGAACCGTTCCCACGATGCGCTCAGCCACTCGGATTCGGTTTGCGCGTGTTCAAGTGTGTAAGCAGCGCGTTGGTTTTTCATCACCATTTCGCGCATCACGACTTCCGGATCTGAGTGATGACGTTTTACTTGTTCAGCGGAGATGATGAAGCAAAGATTGCTGATGCCGTTTTCGACGCTGCTCAAACCGCCGTAACCTTCCGGATAGAAGTAGATCTCGCAGGCGTTCGGCGCCACGCGTGTGTTTCGCAGATGAACTTTGAACGCGATCAGTTTGGCTCGTGATTTTGGTTCGCCGGTGTGGAGCTTGCGGCTGAGAATGTGGGCGCGGCCGGTGGCGTCGATTGTTAGTGGTGCGAAGTATTCCTCGTCGTGACCGTTGGTTTTGAGTTTTACTCCGCGGACGTCGCGGCCTTCGAGAATCGGTTCGGTGATGGTGGTGTCTTCGAGGACAGTGACGCCGCAGTCACGTGCGCGCTGGAGGAGTACGTGGTCCATAACGGCGCGACTCAGACCGAGAGCTGCGGGTCTGCCAAACCAGTCGCTTGGTATGGTGACGTGATGACCGCGCGCGGAGTAAAAAACAGTTTCCGTTAGCGCGGTTGGGCCAGTGGTTTTAATTGCGTCGGCGACGCCGAGATTTTCGAAGTGGCGTTGGCATTCGGGTGAAATGAATTCGCCGCAGAGTTTTGGACGCGGGAATCTTTTTTGTTCGGCGAGCAAGACACGCATGCCGTTCGTCGCCAGACGTATGGCCGCACTCGACCCCGCCGGCCCGCCGCCGGCGACGATCACGTCGAAATTGTGCGGTGTTGCAGACATTCTGTGCTTTTTGTGCCTCTTTGTGGCTATCACTCTGCGCTTAGCACCAGACGATACGGAAACCGGCGCTCTACCGAAACATCACGCAGCCCCGCGCGTTCGCCCAACTGCAACAACTCATCGCGCTTGAAACTCCGCAGTATCGACAACGCACCATCATGTCGCAGCAGTCGATTGTGCAAAACCAACTTACCCACTGTCGTATAAAGCAAGTACGCGATCGGATGACGATTGAGATCGATCACAAATATCCGCCGCTTCGCCACTCGACTCATCTCACGAAGAATCTGCACCACCTGCTCGTCAACGAAGTGGTGTGTGAACAACGAACAAATCACGTAATCAAAACTCGATTCCGGAAATGGTAGTTTTAATGCATCGCCACGCACTGAACTAATCTCATCAAAACGCTGCGACTCTTCGTTGATCGACTCCGCAGAACGCTCATTCAACTCGAGCCCCACCGCATGCAAACGTCGTTTTGTTTGCCTGGCCCATCCGGCAGTCACGCGCAAGAGTTCACCCGAACCCGCGCCCACATCGAGTATCGAAAAGTCTTTCAGTCCTTCAGCCTCGATCTCGCGAAAAAGCGTGGTCCTTAAACTATACGCGTCGCCCATCCAACGATTAACTAACTGCAACTCTCCGATACAGCTCTCATACTCTGCCGCCGTGTAGTCGCCGGTGTCGATGAATTCAAGCTCGTCGCTGCGTCGTTTGAATTTGTCGAGCATCCCTGGACCGTGGTTATTGATCGATTCTTTGAATCACGAGGGCGCTGTTCTTCGAGCCGAAGCCGATGCAATTGCAGAGGGCGGTTCGAATACTTGCCTCGCGTGCCTGGTTGGGGACGTAATCGAGATCACAAGCAGGGTCCGGTTCGTCAAGATTAATCGTGGGCGGGATCTTGTTGGTATGCATCGCACAGAGCGCCGCGCCGAGACCGGCGGCGCCACTCGCACCCTGCGGATGACCGATCTGCGACTTCGTTGCCGACATCGGAATGCGTGCCGCGTGTCCGTCAAATGCCAGCTTCAAAGCGCTCGTCTCGATTCGATCGTTGAGCAAGGTTGAGGTGCCATGCAAGTTTACGTAGTCAATGTCTTTCGGCTCGCAACCCGCATCCTCGAGCGCCAAACGCATCGCGCGCGCGGGTTCATAGCCATCCTCAGCCAATCGCACGCGATGGTAGGCATCGCACGTGGCGCCGTAACCGGTAACTTCGGCGTAGATGTGAGCGCGTCGATCGAGCGCGCGTTTCATGTCTTCGAAGACGTACATCCATGATCCTTCGCCGAGCACCATGCCCGATCGATTGCGCGAAAAAGGTCTCGAGGCACGTTGCGGTTCGTCGTTCCAATCACTCGTCAACACCGTCATCAAATTAAAGCCGGCCAAAATGCCGGGAGCAATCGGAGCGTCGACGCCACCCGTGATCATTACGTCCTGACGTCCGAGGGCGATATGCTGCGCTGCGTAAGCCATCGCGTCAGTCGAACTGGTGCAGCCGGTCGAAACGATGTGCGAAAGTCCGCGCAAGCCAAACGCCATCGACAACTCACTCGACAAACCGCCGTGCGTCGACGAGGGAATGGTGTAGACACTCGCTTTGCTGGTTGGACCAACGTACCAGTATTCGTATTGCTGTTCGGTAAAGGCGAGACCACCCCCGCCTGTTCCGAGTTCAACTCCGAAGGCGCGGCGTTCATCAAGCGAGAGATCGTTCGGAAACAGTTTCGCATCCTCGAGCGCCTCGCGAGCGGCGGCTAGCGCGAGCGGCACCGTGCGCGCAACGTGTTTGCGATCTTTGGGATTTAACTGCGACTGCCAATCGAACGAAGGAACTTCAGCGGCAATCTGGATCGGCGAACTGGAAGGATCAAAAGTCTCGATACGTCGCACGCCGCTGCGACCCGTTATTAAACCTTCCCAAAAGGCGTCGCGACCAATGCCGAGTGGAGTGACACACCCCATTCCCGTAATGACAACTCTGCGTGGACGTGTCAACGCTTTGAACATGCGAATCGCCGCCTCTGGCTACAAAAGGCACGAAAGCACAAAAACAAATCATTGTGTGCTTTCTGTGCCTTTTGTGCTGTTTGTGGCTAAACTTTTTGACCGCACTCGGTACAGAACTTCGCTCCGGTAGCTAATTCCGCTTTGCAGTTTGCACAGGTCGCTTTACCCTGCTTCGCCCCACATTCAGTGCAAAACTTTGCACCCGAGGCGTTCGGATGTCCACACTGTGAACACGGCACACCGGCCGCTTGCGGCGCGGCTTGCGTCGAGGCTTGGCCCGACTGCGAATTCGACTGCTTCATCGCGTCGCTCATCGCTCCGGCCATCGCATTTCCGAGTGCGAACCCGGCGCCAAGGCCCATGCCGGTGCCGGCGCCGCCTGAAGGATTCTGAGCCGCGTCGCGCATCGCGTCAGCAGCCTGGAACTGTGCATAACGTCCGACGTCGCCAATCACACCCATCGAAGTTCGCTTGTCCATTGCTGCTTCGACTTCCTGCGGCAGCGAAATGTTTTCGATGACGAACTTCGTCAACTCGAGACCAAACGTCTTGAACTCTTCGTTCAGTTTCAGACGGGTGAACTTTGCCAGCTCATCGTAGTTTGACGCCAGATCGAGTGCGGCGATCTTGGATTCACCGAGTGCGTCGCTGAAGCCGCCAACTAGTGTGCGCTTGAGTTGACCTTCAATATCTTCGGTGACGAAGTGCGCATTCGTGCCGGCGATCTCTTTGATGAACGACTGCGGATCGGAAACGCGCATCGAGTAGATTCCGAAGGCGCGTAAACGCACCATGCCGAAATCAGTGTCGCGCATCATGATCGGATTGGGAGTGCCCCACTTCAGATCCGTGAACTGTTTAGTATTGACGAAGTAGACTTCGGCCTTGAATGGCGAGTTGAAGCCGTACTTCCACGCGCCGAGCTTCGACAGGATGGGAGTGTTTCCACCATCGATCGTGTAGCGACCGGGAGGAAACTGATCGGCGATCTGGCCTTCGTGCACAAAGACGGCAGCCTGCGTTTCGCGAACGATTAGCTGCGCTCCGTTCTTGATTTCCTGATCTTTGACCGGAAATCGGTACAAGAGTGTGTTTGGCGAGTCGTCGAGCCATTCAATGACTTCGATGAACTGCGACGTCGGGCTGAGTCGATCAAGTATTCCCATTTTGTTGCCTCATCTCGTTACAGGGTCAAAACCGGGGAGATTATACAATTAGCCACTGACCTTCGTCCTCTTACGTACCACCAGCAGCGCCGTCAACCCGCCTGCCATGTCAATCAGACTGTCGAATATCGAAGCCGTCCGCGACGGGACGAAGCTCTGATGATACTCATCCATTAACGCATAAACGACTATGAGGGTTGCGCAGATTAAGAACCAGCGCTCGCTGATGGCCGGCCGCGGAGACGTCCGAAACGCCCGCGCCGCCAGGAACCCGAGAATCGCGTACTCGGTAAAGTGGGCAATCTTTCTCGTGATGAAATGGATCGTGGCCATCGTCTCCGCACTGGTGTGCGGAAACAACCAGAGCACGAGTGGTCCAATAATGCGGGAGGTATTTGACGCGGAGAAGCTATTCGTTGAAGCGTAGGAAATGAATGCGAGCCAGGCAATCAGCGGTAAGTAACGACTAAGAAACCTGCCCACAATAAATCTTTTGAGTCTTATGTGCCTTTTTGTGGCTAAAGCGCGGCTGCGCCCGAAACGACTTCGATGATCTCGTTTGTGATCGCCGCCTGACGAATGCGATTCATGTTGAGCGTCAGACTCTCGATCAGCTCACTCGCATTCTTCGACGCAGAATCCATCGCAGTCATACGCGCGCCTTGCTCCGACGCTATCGATTCCAACAACGCTCGAAAGATCTGTGTCTCAACCAGACGCGGCAGGAGTTGACTAAACATCTCTTGAGGGGGCTGCTCGTAGATGTAATCAACCAGGTTCACCGGCTGTTGCGACTTCACTTCCGGCTCTTCTTCTTTAACGCGCGAGACGGGCAGCAACTGGTCGAGCACCACGCGCTGCGAAAGCACAGACTTGAACTCGTTGTAGATGAGGAAAACTTTATCGATCCCAGTGTCTTCGGTGTAACGCTTGATCACGTCGCGAGCGACATCAAGCGCTTCGGACAAGTCGACCCGACCCTTCCCGGTTAGCCCGATGTATTCGCCCGCGATCGTCGCATGTCGATTACGGAAGAAGTCGCGACCTTTGCGACCGATCGCCATGATTTCGATCGTCTTGTCAGGGTTCTCGCGGATGAAAGACTGTGCGGCCTTGGTGAGGTTCGTGTTGAAGGCGCCACACAAACCTTTGTCGGCAGTTATGAGCACCAACAGGTAACGCTGATCGCCGCGCAGATCGAGGAGCGGATGATGAAAGTCTTCATCGGTGCGTTTCGCAAGCTCCCCTAAAACTTCCGCCATCTTGTTCGCAAACGGACGCGCAGTGACGACGCGATCCTGTGCGCGTTTGAGTTTCGCCGCAGACACCATCTTCATGGCCTTCGTGATCTGCTGCGTGTTCTTTACCGACTTAATGCGCCGGCGGATGTCGAGAAGATTAGGCATTGCGTTTCAGTCGTTAAGCTGTCGGCTGCGCTGCGGCGGCTGCCGGTCTTGTTGAGGCAGCGGCAATGTCAGTCGATGATTCTTTTTTCCAACTGTGTTTGAAGTCTTCGAGCACCTGTTTCAGGCCGGCTTTAATCTCATCGGTCAACGATTTCTTTTCGGAGATGTCAGCCAGCAGACCAGGGTGCGAGTTTTCAACAAACTTCAGCAGGCCGGTTTCAAAATCGCGAATGTCTTCGATCGCGATGTCGTCAGTAAAGCCGTTGGTGGCCGCCCAGATCACGAGCACCTGCTTTTCCACGTCCATCGGCTGATACTGCGGTTGTTTCAAAATCTCTGTCAGACGCTGACCGCGTGCGAGCTGAGCCTGGGTGGCTTTGTCGAGATCAGAACCAAACTGTGCAAAGGCCTGCAACTCACGAAACTGGGCCAGGTCGAGACGAAGTGTTCCCGCAACCTGCTTCATCGCTTTGATCTGCGCTGAACCGCCCACGCGCGACACGCTGTTACCGACGTTGATCGCAGGCCGGAAACCGCTGTTGAAAAGGTCGGCTTCAAGAAAGATCTGTCCGTCAGTAATCGAGATCACGTTTGTCGGAATGTACGCTGAGATGTCGCCCGCTTGCGTTTCGATGATCGGCAAGCTGGTCAGCGATCCGCCGCCTTTAAGGTCAGAAAGTTTTGCGGCACGTTCCAGCAAGCGCGAGTGCAGGTAGAAAACGTCGCCCGGATAAGCTTCACGACCCGGTGGACGTCGCAGCAACAGTGAAATTTCGCGATACGCTGCCGCCTGCTTGGAAAGGTCGTCGTAAATCGTCAGTGCGTGGCGTCCGTTGTCGCGGAAGTACTCGCCCATCGCCGCGCCGGAGTAAGGCGCCAAAAACTGCATCGCGGCCGGATCGGAGGCGGTCGCTTTGATCACGATCGTGTAATCCATCGCGCCGTAATCCTGGAGCGTCCGGACTACCTGGGCCACCGTCGAAGCTTTCTGACCAATCGCGACGTAAATACAAATTACGTCTTTTCCCTTCTGGTTGATGATCGTGTCAATGGCAACTGCGGTCTTGCCTGTTTGACGATCGCCGATGATCAATTCGCGCTGTCCACGACCGATTGGCACCATCGCGTCGATCGCTTTCAGACCTGTTTGCAGCGGTTCTTTAACGGGCTGACGATCGACCACGCCCGGCGCGATTCGTTCCACTGGATAATAGTGGTCCGTAACTATTGGACCACCATCGTCGATCGCGTTTCCGAGCACATCGACCACACGTCCGATAAGTGCGTCTCCGACGGGCACCTGAATGATGCGGCCGGTGCGCTTAACGAGATCGCCTTCTCTGATCGTCTGAAAATCACCGAACAGCACGGCGCCGACTTTATCTTCTTCCAGGTTGAGCGCCAGACCGCGAACGTCGTTCGGAAACTCGAGCAGCTCGCCGGCCATGACTTTTTCAAGGCCATGAAGTTCTGCGATACCGTCGCCGATCTTGATAACTGTTCCGACTTCGGTGACGGTGACGCCCGTTTCGAAATTCTCGATCTGTTTGCGAATGATCTCGTTGATCTCGCTGGCTCTAATTGGTTCCATAATTTCCCCTAAACACTTCTCTATCGACCGGCCAGTTCGTTGGCTAAGCGGTCGAGTTGGCTTTGCACGGATCCGTCGAAGATGGTTGAGCCGATCTGTGCCACCAATCCACCGATAATCGTTTCGTCGGTGTAAAAAGACAGTCTCACTTTGCGGCCGGTGGCAGCAATCAGCGTATCGTGCAATTGCTTCTGCAATTCCTCAGGTATCGGCCTTGCCGTCGTTACATTTGCCGCCACGATTCCCCCACGCTCGTCAAGTACGTAGCCATAACGAGCTGCCACTTCTCGCAACTGGGAGAGACGTTGATTCTTCAGCAATACGCGGAGAAAACTCGCAGTGGTTTCTCGAACGCGTGAGCGCGAGATCAATTCATCGAGCAGTTTGCATTTGTGATCGTAAACAATGGTGGGATTGGCGAAGACTTCTTTCAACTGTGGGTTCGATTCAATCATCGTCGCCCACTGGTCCAACTCGCTCTGTACTTCACGTTCTTCCCGTCGTTCGATCGTCACGTCGGCGAGAGCCGCGGCATAGCGGCGTGCAACTGTTTGCAAGCTCAAACCGTGGTCCTCCTCAAATCGCCGATGTTGTCTTTGATCAATGCCGTGTCGTCTTCAGGTCTCATTTGACTGCGCACTGACTCGCGCGCCACTTCAATGCTTCGCTGCGCCAGGTACTGTCGCAACTCTTTGCGTGCGAGCTTGCCCGCTGTCTCAACTTCGCGCTGCGACTGTTGTTTCATCTTTTCCATTTCGCGCTCTGTGGCTGAGGTCAAACGTTGTCGCTCCGCTTTTGCTTCTTCGTCTGCCTGCTGACGAAGAACACGTACGTCATCCACTACGCGGCTCAGCAGATTGTCAGCCTCCGCGACCTTCGCAAGTGCGGTCTCGCGTTCCTGTTGCGCGGAAACGATCTCTTGCTTGATCGCGTCGCGACGCGCTAACAGTGCTTCACTGATTTTCTTACGCAGAACAAAAATGCCCGCGGCCGTGAAAATGGCGAGGTTCAAAAATTTCCACGCCTCAAGGCCCGGGTAGTTGAACCACGATTCTCCAACTGAAAGTAACAGCATTGTTTTAGAAGGAATTCGTCGGACCGTGTTACCGAGCAGGTCGACGGAGTATTTGCGAACTTATCAAGTTTCCAATCGTCGCAGCCTGCGCGTCGAGCTCTCCTTTAACTGCCTGCTCTTGTGTGCGCGTAGCCTCGATTTGTGTTGCGACCTCTTTCGACATCTGGTCCCGATAGTGTCGCAGTTTTTCTTCTTTCTCTTTCATCGCCTGAGCGCGTTCTTTTTCGAGGAGCCTGTAGCCCTCAGTGCGGGCATCGCGTAAAGCGTCGTTATATTGCGCCAGCTTCTCCTGAGTTTCGGCCGCCAACGCCTCTGCTTCTTTAAGCCGGCCGGCGATCTGTTTCTCGCGTTCAGCCAGAATCTGATTGATTGGCTTCAATAAGGTGCGATTCAGGACGAACACCATTATGCCCACCATTAACAGGTGGAGCAGTAACGTACCGTCAGGAACCAACTGAATTGAGGCCTCTAAGAGAATCATCCGATTCCTCTATCTATCGAATAAGTTGTGGCTGCCGAAAAGCGCGCGAGTCTAACATGGTGCCAAAGTCGGGTCAACCGACGACGCACCACAAAACGGCACAAACAGCACGAAAAGACCGGTTTTTAGAATTCCACGCTGTTCAGGCGTTGTCATTTTACATTGTACGCGCTGTTATTCTGCTTGGCGGCTTTACTAGTTACATTTGCTCGCGAGGTACGAGCAAGTTGTAGATTCGATCGAGATCCTGAGTGTTGAAAAAGCTGATCTCCAACTTCCCTTTGCCGTCTGCGGCCTGAAGGATTTTCACCTGTGTTCCCAGAGCCCTTCTTAACTTTGTTTCCGCCGCCTTAATATTCGGATCGGGTGGGGGCACGGGTCGGCGTGCCGGCTTTTCTTCAGTCGCCTTCTGCACCAATTGTTCAGTTGCCCTCACCGAGAGACCACCGTCGATGATTTGCCGAGCGATGCGTCGTTGCAGGTCTGGATGATTCAACGCGAGGAGCGCTCGCGCGTGACCGGTTGAGAGCCTTCCTTCTTTGACGAGCTGCTGAACATCATCCGGCAGTTTCAGCAGCCGCAGATAATTTGTGATGTAGGAGCGATCACGCCCAACCCGCGAAGCGAGGGATTCCTGGGTTAGACCCACGGTCTCGATCAATTTTTTGTATGCTTGCGCTTCTTCAATCGGATTGAGGTTCTCACGTTGAATGTTTTCGATCAGCGCTATCTCAAGCAGGCTGTTGTCGGGAACTTCCTTGACGACAACAGGAACTCTGGAAATTCCAGCCAGTTTTGCGGCTCTCCAGCGTCGCTCGCCGGCAATCAGTTCGTAGCCTTCGTCGCGGCGTCTTACCAGCAAAGGCTGGACGATTCCGTGGCTTCGAATTGATTCCGCCAGACTCTCGAGACTGGCCTCATCGAAATGCGTGCGGGGCTGCATAGGACCCGGCACAATAGAGTCGATTTCCACCTCCGACGGCTCTGCACTAAGTTCTATCGTGCTGTCAGACGACAGGAGCGCTCCCAGCCCCCGTCCCAGCGCTTTTCGATTCATGAATGATCTCCCTGGCTAATTGCGAGTAAGCTTCAGCCCCCTTGGAGTGCGCGTCGTAATTAATAATGGGTTTGCCGTAGCTGGGCGCCTCGGCCAACCTGACATTTCTGGGAATGACCGTCTGAAACACCTGAAGGCCATAAAAATCGCGAAGATCGGCAGCAACCGCGGCTGACAAATTGGTCCGCTCGTCATACATCGTCAGCAACAAGCCCTCGATCATCAGTCCCGGATTGTGAATCCGCCGGATGCGGGCGAGCGTGTCGAAGAGCTCAGTGACACCTTCGAGGGCGTAGTATTCACACTGTATGGGAACCAGCAGCGACTTAGCGGCGGTCAAGGCATTGAGAGTCAACAAACCGAGCGAAGGCGGACAGTCGATAATGACGTACTCGTAGTCGGCCTCGACAGTTGCGAGGGCACTCTTTAGCCGAAACTCACGGTGCTCAACTTCGACAAGCTCGATTTCTGCTCCTGCCAGATCTTTGTTAGAAGGGATGACCTGGAGCGACGGAATGGAAGTCGACATCGCGACGGATGAGAGAGGCTGGTCAAGAACGAGGCTGTGATAGAGCCCGCGTCGAAAACTACCGCGCTGAATTCCGATACCGGAGGTCGCATTTCCTTGCGGATCGGCGTCGACCAAGAGGACCCGATGTCCCCAGGAGGCAATGACAGCTGCGAGATTTACGGCGGTCGTAGTCTTTCCGACTCCGCCTTTTTGGTTGGCGACGGCTATAGATTTAGCCATTGTTCAGTGATTTCACCTCGTCACGGGCTGGCCGCCTAAACCTAACACACCCGCGCCGCGCTGGCTACACCGTCCAAAGGGGGCTTACCGATATATCCCCTCTAAACCATCCAGCGAACGGGTCAAAGACCTCCGGAATGTTTCACGTGAAACATTTGAAGTAATGGGACACGTGAAACATCGGGCTATGCGGTTTTTTGTTGGGCTGACAGGTAAGCCAGCAACGTGGAAAGAGCGCCCGGCGTGAGACCGGGAAGACGTCGCGCCTCGCCGAAAGTAAGTGGCTGAGCGCGACCGAGCCGCTCGACGATCTCATTCGAGAGACCACTAATACTTCCGAATGCCGTTTGCCGCGGTATCTTTAACGTGTCGTGCTGGTACAACTTGGCCACCGCAGCTTTCTGAGTTTCGAGGTAGCCGGCATACAACGAATCCGCGAGCACCGAATTCAAGTCTGGCTCGGAAATCGGTTTCAGATCCGCCGGTAACAACGACATAATCAACTCCGCCGTAACTTTTGGACGTTTCGCCAGTTGTGATAATGAAATCGAATCCCCGAGATCGCCGCCAATAAGCGCGGACACTGCCGCGTGTTGAGCATCCACACGCCGCAGTCGAATCGTGTCGAGCGCATTTCGCAGTCGGGCCAGCCGATCCTGTCGAGCATTGAAACGCTCCCAATCGGAATCACCCACCAACCCGAGTTCCCTGCCATATCGCTCGAGCCTCGCGTCCGCGTTGTCATAACGCAGCGCCAGCCGATACTCCGCGCGCGACGTGAAAATCCGATATGGCTCATCAACGCCCTGCTTAATCAAATCTTCGACCAGCACACCGATGTACGACTCGTCCCGCCGCAACCGCAAAGATTCGCGCTTCTGAGTAAAGAGCGCCGCATTAATCCCCGCCAGGAGCCCCTGACATCCCGCTTCCTCGTAACCGGTCGTCCCGTTTATCTGGCCCGCATGAAAAAGGCCGGGTAATCTCTTCGTCTGAAGATCCGGCCCGAGCTCGCGCGGATCGACAAAGTCGTATTCGATCGCATAACCGGGCCGAATGACACGAGCCTCCTCCATACCCGGAATCATTCGCACGAGGTCCTGCTGCATCTCCGCCGGCAGCGAAGTCGAAAATCCATTCAGATAGACTTCGTTTGTGTCGTGTCCCTCAGGCTCAAGAAAAAGCTGGTGCCGCGACTTATCCGCAAACTTGACGACCTTGTCCTCTATAGAAGGACAGTAACGCGGACCAATACCCTTGATCTTGCCCGAATAGAGCGGCGACTCCGAAATATTTCCGCGAATCGCATCGTGCACTTCCGGCGTCGTATACCCGATGTAGCACTTGATCTGCTTTTGCTCGAGGGCATCCGTCGAAAAGGAAAACGGAACGGGTGTTTCATCGCCAGGCTGTGGCTCAAAGGCACTCCAATCGATCGTTCGCCCATCAAGACGTGGCGGCGTTCCTGTTTTGAGTCGTCCGACAGGAAATCCGAGCCGTTTCAAGGCCTCGGACAATTCAATCGACGCTGGCTCACCTGCGCGGCCACCGGAATAGGTGCGACGCCCCGTATGGATCAGTCCATTCAAAAACGTGCCGGTTGCGACCACAACCGCCTCGGCGCCGAACCGCCGTCCATCTTCCAGCAGAACTCCCGCCAGCCTTCCGTGATCGATCACGAAGTCGACCACTTTCCCCTGGCGAAGATGAAGATTCGACGTGGCTTCAAGCGTCCGGCGCATCTCGGCTCGATATCTCATCCGATCGGCTTGTGCTCGCGGCGACTGCACCGCCGGACCACGCGAACGATTCAGCAGTCGAAACTGAATTCCCGTGCGATCGATCACGCGGCCCATGATCCCGCCGAGCGCATCCATCTCGCGAACGAGGTGTCCCTTCGCAATCCCGCCAATCGCGGGGTTACATGACATCTGGCCGATTAGATCGAGGTTCAACGTAATCAGCCCGGTTTCGGCGCCGAGTCGCGCGGCGGCAGAGGCGGCTTCGCAACCGGCGTGGCCGGCTCCGATCACAATCACATTGAACACTTCGTCAAACGACATCATTACTTCCCGATACAAAACGTCGCGAAAATCTCCGACAGAATATCTTCAGTCGTTGTCTCACCCGTGATCTGACCCAAAAACTTCAGCGCGTTATGCAGTGGCACAAGGACCAACTCCTCGCTGTGTCGCTCGCGCAAAGTCGTTCTTGCTGATTCGATCTCACGATATGCACTGCACAAAAGATCGTAGTGACGAGCATTCGTGATCAGCAGACTTCCATCATCGACGCCGTTGCTGTTGACGCTCGCTAGAATCGCCGCTCGCAGATCGGTCAAACCTTCGCCGGTGCGCGCTGATACATTAATCGGTTGCGGCTCTTCAGTACAACTTCTCGAACTGCGGAACTCGGGCAAGTCACTCTTATTCATGACAACAAGCCGGCGAGTGCCAATCGTCTGGTCCAACAAGTCACGATCGCCCGGTCCAGGTTCTTCAGCACCATTGAGCACAACGAGAACGAGATCTGCGTCGCTCATCGCTTGTCGCGCTCGTTCGATGCCAAGCGTTTCAATATTGTCTGACGTTTCGCGAAGTCCGGCGGTGTCCGTAAGAATTACAGGGATACCGTCGAGGTCGATCGACTCCGTCAACGTATCTCGCGTCGTGCCCGGAATATCCGTCACGATCGCTCGTTCACGCTCAATTAAACTATTGAAAAGACTGGACTTACCGACGTTTGGCCGTCCCGTAATCGCGACTCTGATGCCTTCCTGAATGAGCCGGCCAGCACCATAACTAGTCGCGAGTTTTTCAACGCCGGTAGCGACAGTCGCCAAATCGATGTCGATCTCATTTGCGCGCACCGTCGGAAGATCGTCTTCAACAAACTCGAGCGCTGACTCCAGCAACACGATCACGTCAAGAAGTTTTTCTTTATATGGACCAAGCGCGTTCGAGAGCTCGCCATTCAACTGACGAGACGCCTGCTTTACGGCAGCACTAGTCTGTGCCGCAATCAGATCTCGAATTGCTTCCGCCTGGGCCAGGTTGATCTTCCCATTCGACAACGCCCGCAGCGTGAACTCACCTGGACCAGCAAGCATGGCCCCCAACTCCAACGTTGTATCCATGATACTTCGCACGATAGCAGGGGAACCATGACAACTGATCTCCACCACGTCCTCTCCAGTGAGAGAATGCGGAGCGTGAAAGCTAGTGAGCACTATCTGGTCCAGGACTTCTTTGTCGCGAGGACGACGCAGAGTGGTGAGCGTTGCACGTCGCGCTTCCAGTTCGCCGTGATCGCACATTAGCCGTGCAATCGAAATAGCAGTTGGGCCACTTAGACGAATTACAGCGAGAGCTCCGCGTCCTCTGGGTGTGGAAAGTGCAACGATCGTGCTCATCTCGAAACTGCGGGGAAGCTTGTTTACTGCTGGAGGGTTACTTGCCAGTCCTAGCGGGCAGAACTCTTGGGACTAATTTTCAACTTGCGATCAGACCCTTCACCAATCGACTCAGTGGAGAGATCTTCGCTCTCAGCCAGCGTCAGGTGAATGATTCGTCTTTCGTTTGCGCTCATTGGCTCAAACGTGAACGACATCCCGGTCTGTCGCACTCTGTTGGCGGCGTGATTAGCCATCGCCTGAAGCTCTGCTTCGCGAGTAGCGCGAAAGCCATTCACATCGCAAACGAGTCGTGCGCCACCCTCAAGACTGCGTCCGAAGACCTGATTGATGAGGTGTTGCAACGCTTCCAGCAGCTCGCCAGTTTGCGCCTGGAGTAACTCAGCGTCATTGCCTTCGATGTCCAGCACTTCGCCGGCAATGCTCTGCTTCACGCCCACACGCAACTGGAGACCAGTCATCTCGAAGACGTTCTTAAGAAAATCCGCTGCTTGTTGAGAAACCTCTGTCATCAATACGACCCTTCACTAACCGGCCTCGCTACCCTGTCGCGGGCGCATTTACCTTTTTCTTCTGTCCCGCCTTTCCCTTCGCCGGCGGCGGTTCGGGGACTCCTTCATCATCAGAGTTGGTCCAACGATTGATCAAAAACTGTTGCGTGAACCCGACGATATTACCAACGAGCCAGTACAAAACTAAACCGGACGGAGCGCTCCACAAAACGTAAAGCATCACGAGCGGCATACCCACTGCCATCATCTTTCGCTGTAACGGATCTGCCGAAGGAGCCGGCGTCACCAGTTGCAGGACCACCATCGTACCGGTCATTAGGATCGGCAATATGTGAAGGAAATATGGCTCAGCGGCCGACAGATCCGGTATCCATAGAAAACTTGCCTGGCGGAAATCGAGCGAGATAGTGATCGCTCGATACAGCGCGAAGAGAAAAGGCATCTGAATGAGCAAAGGCAAGCAGCCGCCGAGCGGATTGCCTTCTTTCATCAGTCGCAACTGATCCATCTGCAACTCTTTCAGTTTGGGATCATTCTGCTTCATCCCCTTCATCTTCTCTTGCAGCTCTTTCATCTTCGGCGCCAGCTTCTGCGCCTTCTTCATCGCTTTCGACGAGCGCCATTTCAGCGGAAAGAAAAGCGAGTAGATGACGATGGTGAAGAGAATGATCGCGATACCATAACTGCTGGTTGCTTTGAACAGGAAAGTGATTGCACGAAGAATCGGAACAGCCAGCGGACGCGAAATCCAACCGAGAAATCCGTAATCGATTAATCCCTCGAGATCGATCGGCTGTTGTCGTTGGACCATCCCGCCGATGTCTTTACTCGCCGCAGTGAGCAGATCGTGATCTTTCGGACCGGCGTAGATCACGATTCGCGTTCCGTCTGTGGGAACGGGCATCAGTGCTGTGGTTAGAAATCGCTTTTCCGGGGTTCCTGAACTCGGCTTGTATTCGTAAGCGACCGTGCGAAATTCGAGTCCTTCAGTAGGCTGGTACGGCACCGCCACCATTCCGAAATACGTATCGGCAACACCGGCCCAATCGACTGGCCCATTTAATACAAGCTTATCGGGACTCTTACTGTTGCCGTTGATGCCGGCTGGCGGATGGCGCTCCAGTTTTCCGTTGACGTACGCGACAGCTTCAGGGGCGACGGAATAGAAGGTGTGATGAGCCACGCCTTGATCGCCAATGCTGGGACCGATCGTCAGCTTTACCTGCGGTATCGTTTCGTCGCCACGCTTGGCCACTAATGAGACATCGGTTTCGTAATAATCACCGGCGAAGGCGATCTTCTTTCGCACCTGAACCCGGTTCGCGTCTTCGAAAACAAAGGTAAGCTCTTTCGTCTCCCCCTTCGCTACATTTAAATCGACGTCGCCGGTTTCCGGAACTCCTTCGACTCTGTATGTTGACGAACTGAGCGCTGCGTCCAAGGCGGCGTCGCCGGTTTGCAATTGAAACGGAACGACACGTGGTTGCCGGCTCAATCCCTCATCCGAGATCAGTTGTAGCGGAACCTCGTCCCGCTTGGGCTTAGCCACGGAATAAATCGGATTGTTAGTGAGCTTGTTGCTTTTGATTATCCAACTGATCGGCTCTGCGCCAAGAGTGTCAAACTTCGCTTCGTAGAGCGGTGTCTTAACAGTGATTGTTCGTTTCGGAGCCGCCGTCGTGCTGGCCGCGGGCGCTGACCCCGGAGTTGCTGTTTGCGCACCAGCATTCGCACTTTGCGCAGGAGCTGAACTCGCAGACGGTGAAGGAGTGGCGCTCGCCTGTTGATTGGCCGGCGGCTTGGGAGGAAAAAAATAACTCCATCCGAAGAGAATCGCCGAGGAGAGCACTAACGCAATTAAAAGTCTTTTTTGTTGCATCGCGTAGTAGAGGTATCAACCTCCGATATCACAAGTCAGCCGTTCACTTTACAGGATCGTATCCACCTGGATGGAACGGATGACAACGAAGCAGCCGACGCAAAGCCATGCCGCTTCCGCGCAGAGCGCCGTAGCGGGAGATTGCATCAACTGCGTATTCCGAACATGTGGGAATGAATCTGCACGAAGGGGGTAGAAGCGGTGAAATCGCCAGCTTATAAAACCTGAGTAATGAGATTAGAACGCTCTTCACAGCTAGCGCTTTTCAATGATATCGCGCGTTTCCAACCGTCCAACCTTTTCGATAATTCCCTTCAACTCCTGGCACGGCGCCTCAAGCTTTTGACTTAGAACCGCTGCTTTGGCGTTCAGGACCCAATCGTAATTCCGCGTTAACTCACCCATCAGTGGCTCGTTTGTGCGGAAGGTCTCTCGCAACAAACGCTTCGCGCGATTTCTGTTCACTGCCTTGCCGAGCGCTTTCTTCGACGCCGTCACTCCGAGACGATGATTCAGTTCCTGATTTTCAATTACAAACGCGGAGATGAATACGCCTTCATACCGCTTGCCGTTCCGATAGACGTGCTGGAACTCTCCACTATCCCGCAAATAGTTCCGCATGCATCACAGAAGTACTCAACTCAGTAATGAGCAGGAGTCAAGCGCTTTCTTCCTTTGGCGCGGCGTCTTTTCAAAACCAAGCGGCCATTCTTAGTGGCCATGCGAGCGCGGAAACCATGAGTCTTTGCGCGCCGGCGGTTGTTAGGTTGGAAAGTGCGCTTCGACATAGAAATGAATTCTCCTTATAAACGAAAACGCTAAGACTAACACGGATCTGACGGATCCGCCAAACCTGATCTACACGGATTTATCAGCGACAATCCGCGCGTTTTATCCGTAGAATCCGTGGCCGTGATCAACAATGTCGTGTACCAGAATCTTACTTTACTCGTGCAAAACTCAGATTCAACAGAGGGCGATCAAACGAAGTTGTTTTATTATCCCCACACCCTTGATCACTCGGAATCTTCTATGTTAGTCTCCGCTCGCTCCGAAAGACGCCGCACCGTAAACAATTGATATATAAGGGCTTTAAAGCAGTACTTTAACACGTGGAGGTTTTTCCACTAGCTGTGGAAATCATTGTGGAAAACCTTCGACGGCAGGCTTTTCGGTGTTTCGAATAAGGAATAGCAGGGTAGGATGCGGTTAGAGTTCTGCGGAAGAATCGGTTAACCACGGCGTACGATTCCATTACGCGACCTTTAGTCAAATTGACGGCCTTCCCTTGACAGGTTTTTCAATGAGCGCTTCTGTAGAAATGAATGTTTGGGGTAGGATCCTTCACTCACTAAAAGGCCGGCTAAATCAGCAAACCCTCGATACGTGGTTTACCCCGATCCAATTCGAGAGCCTGGATAGTTCGCAGCACGTGATTCGTTTGCGTGCGCCAAACCAGGTTGTCAAAGATACGGTTGTCACCAACTACGGCAAAGCGCTCGCCGATTCGCTGAACGAACTGCGACTATCAGGTTACTCCGTCGGTTGGGTAGTAGGACAAACACAAGATTGGGTTTCCGAGAGTTTTGCGTTGCCGGCCGTGGCTGCTGAAACTGCCGCGCCGGATGAACGAGCGACTGCGCCTCCGGTCACTGTTAACGAAGTCTCCGCGACGCCGCCAGAGCCCCCACTCAGCTCAAAATATACTTACGACAGTTTCGTTGTCGGCTCTTGCAACCAGTTTGCACACGCAGCGTCACTGGCGGTCGCTGAAGCTCCGGGACGCACTTACAATCCGCTCTATTTGTACGGTGGTGTGGGACTCGGCAAGACTCACCTGATGCATGCGTGCGGACACGCAATCAAATCCCGCAATCAACATCTCAAACTCTGCTACATCTCGTCCGAGCGTTTCATGAACGATCTCATCAACGCGATTCGTTACGACAAGACGCAGAGCTTTCGAGAGAAGTATCGCTCGGTTGATGTGTTGTTGATTGACGATGTTCAGTTCATGGCCGGGAAAGAACGCACGCAGGAAGAGTTTTTCCACACCTTCAACGCGCTTTACGATCAACAGAAACAGATCGTCATCAGTTCGGATTGTCCGCCCCGTGAAATTCCGACACTCGAGGAGCGTCTTCATTCGCGTTTCGAGTGGGGACTGATCGCAGACATCGAGCCGCCCGATCTGGAGACAAAGATCGCGATCGTCAAACGAAAAGGCGATCAGATGAAGGTAACGATTCCAGACGACGTGGCGATGTTTATCGCCGGTCGAGTGAAGAGTAATATCCGTGAGCTGGAAGGATCGCTGGTTCGTTTAATAGCTATCGCTTCGCTCCGCGGCGAACCGATTTCGAAGACTCTGGCCCAGGACGCGATCAGAAATATCGCGAAGGAAGAAGAGTCGGGCGTGGTGACGATCCAGCAGATTCAAAAGCTAGTCGCGCAAACTTACAAACTGACAGTCGAAGAATTGATTTCGAAGAATAACGCCCGACCAATCTCACATCCTCGCCAGGTGGCAATGTATCTTTGCAAACACCACACAAAACATAGCTATCCCGAAATCGGTCGTGCGTTTGGCGGAAAACATCACACCACGGTGATGCACTCTGTGGAAAAAATCGAAGCGCTCGTTACGACCGATGAAACGCTACAGAGACTCATCAGTGAACTCTCGGAATCGCTTCAAAAATAGAATCGGCGCCAACATTAGGCTCCTACGGAGCCAAATTTTTGTTTTATGTATGTAGCTATAAACATCAGGTCCCTTCGGGACCGATATGGCTTCGCTGTTTGGCCGCAGTGGCCTGTTGTTCATGTCCTAATGACATCAAGTCGCTGGCGATGTGTTTCCCTTGGTTTGGCCGCAGCGCGGCCCGATGTTTATAGCACTTGGATGGTTACGCTTTCTGCGCTCCAGCGGAGCGCGATGTGATGAGAGTTTTTCACAGGTTCCACAGAGAACGTTTGTGGAAAATATGTTAATGTTCATGTCTTCGAAATTTTCCGAAACTGCACCGGGAGATCTTAACAGGCTTCCACAGGCAGGTGAGCGTCTTAAGTAATTGAATTACGTAGGATTAGGTCTTTATTCACATATTCACAGGCACCTACTACTACTGCTAAAGATTAATATTAGATTTTGAAGTTTGTAGTAGAAGAAAAGCGCGGGCGGTTTGTGGATTGTTTGAAGGAGTGAATGGCGATGCAATTTGTGGTCAGTAAACAGAACCTGCAAAAAGAACTTGGCTTCGTGCAAGGTGTCGTCGAAAAGAAAAACACGATACCGGTGCTTTCGAACATACTCATCGAGTCTGTTGGCGAAAGTACGATCAGAATCACCGGCACAGATCTCGACGTGACCATTCGTTGCGACATGGACGCCGAAGAGATCACGACGCCAGGATCGATGTGTGTTCAGGCGCGAAAACTTTTCGAGATCGCACGTTTACTTCCGGATGCACCAGTCAGTTTCAAAAAGGAAGACAACGAGTGGGTAACGGTGAAATGCGATCGGGCTCGATTCAAAATGGTAGGTGTCTCGCGCGACGCGTTTCCTGAAGTTCCTTCGTTCAAGTCTGCGCCAACGAAACTTGCTGCCGGCGTTATCAAGACTTTTATCGACCGCACGATCTTCGCTATCACGCAGGAAGAATCACGCTATACGCTCTCAGGAGCGAAGTTTGTTTTGGACGACTCAGGCGCGCGCATGGTAACCACTGACGGTCACCGGCTGGCTTTTGTAGAAAACAAAAGCATCAATAGCAATGGCGCGAAGCAGTCAATTGACACGTTGATTCCACGAAAGACATTGGCGGAGCTTACCAAGTTAACCGCCGGTTCCGACGAGGAGATCAGTTTAGGAATGGATGAGAATCATATCTATTTCGAGGTTGGACCACGACTGTTGATTTCGCGCATGCTGTATGGACAATTTCCGAACTATGAAATGGTGATGCCGAAGAACAACGATAAGTCAGTGGAGTTCAACAGCAGCCTACTCAATCATGCCATCAGGCGTGTCGCTTTGATGGCTGACGAACGATCTCATGCGATTAAATTTCACCTCGAGCCGAATCAACTGGTGATCAGTTCGCAGAACGCTGAAGAAGGCGAAGCTAACGAAACTATTCAGACTGATTACGCCGGCGAAGAAACTGATATCGGTTTCAATGCGCAATATCTGCAGGAATTTCTCAACGTGATCGGCGACGCCAGGATTGCATTTGAGTTCAAAGACGGAAATTCACAGGCTCAACTCAAGCCTGCGGAAAACGGCGACTACGAGTACAAGTATGTCGTGATGCCGATGCGGATCTGATCGCTCAATCAGGCGTGTTTCAAGTGATTACAGGGTTTTCAGGACTAACCATTGACCTGAGAATCCTGTAATTTTTTATTGACACGGTCAAATCCTTAACAGATACTGCGCGCCTCGAAATTCTTTATTAACTTCGATCTACGGAGGAGCTAATGGCAGATCCAAAAACCAAAGCGGTTCAGCTCAACACTGAAGGGCTTTTCAAACTTCTTGGTGGAAATGAATCTCAACGGGCGCGATTTTGGGAGATCTTTAAGGGCATCACAACCCCAATCGAAATAAAACTCATAAACTCCCAACTCGACCACTTGGCGACTTCGGTTAAGTCTGTCGAAGCGCAAACCAAGGCTTTACAGGCGACGGCTCAATCAATCGCAAAGCGAGGCTAGCGAACTGATGGGTCAACCCGCAGTCTGTTCTTTCAAATATGCCGCATCTTACGAGGGGCTTAAACCTAATTCACGTTGTTGGTTTGGGCCCTGAAGATGCGCTCTCGCAGGTTTTAAGAGAAGCTTTCCAACAGGTTCTTTTCTTCCCCGACAAAACCTTACCTGCCACAAAATCTGATCTAACAATAGGTGTCTTTGCTGCCGGAAATTACGAAGCTCGGCAGTCGTTTCTAAAGTGGGCTTACGACGCAGAAGTGCCGGCTTTGAGCGTCGAACCGGGAAATGACGCAGCTTTGATTGGACCACTAACTCTGTCCGGGAGACCGGGCTGTGGCTGGTGTGCGTTTGAACGCATACAGGCTGCCCTGGCAACTAAAGACGCCGCCGCGATGTCGACTAGAGCGCTGGATGAACGATTCGGGCCGGCCCTCGTGCGTGAGGTAAGAGCGATTGTTAGTGAGCCGGAACACTCATCGGTGTTGGATCACGTGCTGGTTGTCGATGCAGAAACACTCGACGAGTCGCTTCATAAGATCATTCCACTCGCACGCTGTTCAGTCTGCGGCGGTGCTGCCGCCTATCCATCGAGAGATCAGGAAAATTCAAAACTCTCGTCAGAAGACTCTCCCGAAGAAGTATTGGGAGCGTTGGCAGGATGGGTCGACAGTCGCACTGGCGTAATCAGCGATCTCTTTATCGAACCTCCCGAGATCGAGTTGCCTGTTATAGCTACCGCGGCGCCGCCACACATCATCGAAAAAGACGGCTCGTTGCGACGTCTGCCACTTGGTTGGGGAAAAGGACTGACTGTTTCGGGCGCAGTGCTTTCGGCCGTGGGGGAAGCAATCGAAAGGTATTCGGCCTCGATTGTCGACACGGAAAGGATTGTTTGGAAACGTGCTCAGGATCTAGAGGGTGAATTCTTGGATCCACGAGAGTTTGGTTTGTACACCGATACGCAATATGGACGAGAAGACTTTCCTTACGTCCGATTTGATACTGCGATTGAGCATCCGTGGGTGAGCGGTCATTGGTTAGATAACGAACAACAGGTTTGGATACCAGCCATCTTAGTCTTCTTATCGATCGAACTGCGCCAGGAACAACTGATTTGTCAGGGGACCTCGAATGGTCTGGCGGCGTCGAGTGACAAGGATGACGCGTCACTGAGAGCAGTTCTCGAACTGGTCGAACGCGACGCGTTTCTGGCGACCTGGCTCACGGGCAGCGTAGCTAGTCGCATCGAACTCGATGACACGTTTGATCCACAGTTGCGAACAGTCATTGAAGGTATAGAAAGCTTGGGAGCGGCTGTCGAGATTTATTCATTACCCGTAAGTGTGATCGGAACTACGATTCTCTGTCTTGCATTTGGTGATGGTGAGAATTATCCGGGGGTCACGTTTGGATTGGGTTCTGATCTTGAACTGCGTGCAGCGTTGAAACAAGCAATTCTCGAGCTTGGACAAACTGGTCCATACCTGCGTCACATGATGCAGTCAAAGTTACTGACGACGCCACGGGATCCAAGCGCAGTCCGAGAGATGCTCGATCATGCAGCGTATTATTTTCTACCAGAACGCGCGTCAGCATTCGATCGTTTACGAAGTAACAAACAAACCGTACGCCTCGCCGAATTGAAGAGCACTACAGCGCGTTCACTGCAAGAATGTGTGGCGGCGCTAAGAGAAGCAGGAGTGCGCGTGGCGATCGTTGATGTCACGTCAGCCGACGTTGCCACCGGACCATTTCGCGTGATGCGCGCAGTGAGTCCGGATCTGCAACCGATCTGGTTCGGCTATGGTTTAGAACGCACACCGGTCGAACGTATTCGCAAAATGAAAGTCGCCGCTGACGTCCCGCCAATCAATCCCATCTGGTAACACCGATAACACGGATCATCTGTGGCCCTGTGTTAGTATCGACCAATGCTGCTCGCTGCAATTGAAGCGACTAATTTTCGTAATCTGAGTGGGAGAATTGAGTGGGGCCCACGGCTGAATATCATTTACGGAAACAACGGACACGGTAAGACAAACTGGCTCGAAGCAATTTATCTCCTCGCCCGGACCAAGTCGTTTCGCACGCAGCGTCTTCAGGAAGCAATCAGATTCGGTGAAGAGCTGGCAGTCATTAGAGGAAAAGTTACCACCGGCTCAGATCTCGAACGAGATTTACAAGTCAGTCTGCACGACAACTCCAAGACAATCTTCGTCAACGCAAAAAGAGAAACTCTCGCCAGGTATCTCACTCAACTACAAGTCTTCTCTTTCACAGCCACTGATCTTGACGTCGTACGCGGTATGCCTGAAGCACGCCGGCGCTTTCTCGATCGCGGCCTCTCATCGCTCAAGCCCTCATACCTCAGAACAATCGCCGACTACAACAAAGTAATCAAACAGAAAAATCGAGTACTGCAACTCGCCAACGAAAACGAACTTGGTCCAGACAAAGTGGAAGACTTGCTGGCGCCCTGGAACGATCAGTTGATCAGTTTAGGAGTGTCGATTCACGAAGCACGCGTGGAATACGTCGCTGGTTTGAACGCGACCCTCGAACGGCAATTGTTTGAACGTCGGGAGATTACCACGCGCTATCTGTCATCACTCGAAAACAAAGGCGATCTGAGCGATTACGAGTCGTTACTGCGGTCGCGAATGCAACTGCGAATGGCGGCGGAAGTGGCTGCGGGTCATGCCCTTGTCGGTCCGCATCGGGACGATTTGGAGATTCATTTGGACGGCCGGGAAATCAAGGTTTATGGAAGCTCCGGGCAGCAACGTAGCGCATTGTTATTATTAGACTTAGCGGCGATTTCGTTGTATAATTCAACCTCGAACGACCATCCGGTTTTTCTCATTGACGATGTCGACGCGGAGCTGGATGAGGGAAGGATAAGACACCTTCTTGAATACCTTGAAAATCGCACACAAACCTTCATTACAACCTCAAAGCGGAGCCACGTCGAAAGTTTCTTTTCCAGGGCCAACGTGTACGAGATTGACGAAGGGAAGGTGCGCAGCAGTAACGTCGAATCCTCACTCGCAATGGGCGATCGATTTGTTTGATAAGTGTATAGGAGAAGCTATTGGTAACAGCAGAGACTAAAGCAACACAGAAAAAGAGTATGGCTTACGATTCATCATCGATCACAGTTTTGGAAGGACGCGACGCAGTCAGAAAACGTCCGGCCATGTACATCGGATCGACTGGGGAGATAGGCCTTCATCATATTGTTTACGAAGTTGTTGATAATTCAATTGACGAAGCCTTGGCAGGTTATTGCGATACGGTTGACGTAACGATTCATCTCGATAATTCGATCACCGTCATCGACAACGGGCGCGGGATCCCGGTCGATGAAATCAAGAAAGAAAAACGATCGGCGGCGGAAGTGGTGATGACCAAGCTTCACGCCGGTGGCAAGTTTGACTCGAACGCTTACAAAGTTTCAGGCGGTCTGCACGGCGTCGGCGTTTCGTGCGTGAACTTTCTTTCCGAGAAGCTGCATCTCGAGATCTGGCGCGACGGAAAAACTTACGAACAGGAATACGCCCGCGGAATTCCGGTAGCGCCATTGGCGCTAACCGGCAAGACACGCAAACGCGGCACGAAGATCACTTTTAAGCCGGACGGACAAATCTTTACCGAGACTTCGTTTAGTTTCGACAAGCTGTCAGAGCGACTGCGCGAAAAGGCGTTTCTTAACAAAGGTATTCGCATCACGATCAAAGATGAGCGCGAGGAGCCGGAGCGCTCGCACGAGTTCTACTACAAGGGCGGTATCGCAGAGTTCGTCAAGCATCTGAACAAGAACAAGACGACGTTGCACGACAAGCCGATCTATTTCGAGAAGGAAAGCGACACCCTTTCGATCGAGGTCGCGATCCAGTACAACGACGCTTACGACGAGAAGGTCTATTCGTTCGCCAACAACATCAACACCGTCGACGGCGGCACCCACCTGTCGGGTTTTCGTTCCGCGTTCACCAGAACGATTAACGCTTACGCACAGTCGTCAGGCCTGGCCAAGAATTTCAAAGGCTCGCTGACCGGTGATGACGTACGCGAAGGACTGGTGGCCGTGATCTCCGTGAAGCTGCCGCAGCCACAGTTTGAAGGCCAGACCAAAGGCAAGCTCAACTCGGACGTCAAAGGCGCGGTGGAGTCGTTCCTCAATGATCGCCTGACGGAGTTTTTTGAACAGAATCCGCCGGTGGCGCGAAAGATTGTCGGCAAGGCGCTGGATGCCGCGCGTGCGCGTGAAGCGGCTCGCAAAGCCCGGGAAATCGTCCGCAAGGGCGCGATGGGTTCAAGTATGTTGCCCGGCAAACTCGCTGACTGTCAGGAACGCGATCCGGCGCTGTCCGAAATCTACATCGTCGAGGGTGATTCGGCCGGCGGTTCGGCCAAACAGGGTCGCGACCGAAAGAATCAGGCCATCCTTCCCCTCAAGGGAAAGATTCTGAACGTAGAGAAAGCCCGCTTCGACAAGATGCTGGGTCACAGTGAAATCAAATCGCTGATTACGGCGCTCGGCACCGGCATCGGTAAAGATGATTTTGATCTCAGCAAGCTGCGCTATCACAAGATCATCCTGATGACTGACGCCGATGTGGACGGCTCTCACATCCGAACGCTCTTGTTGACCTTCTTCTACCGGCAGATGCCGGCCCTCGTTGAGAATGGACACGTCTACATCGCTCAGCCCCCGCTGTTCAAAGTAAAACGTGGCAAGAAGGAAGAGTACATCAAAGATGAGAGTTCGATGGTTCAATACCTCATGCGGATGGCGACGGGGGATATGTCGGTCAAGGCGGCAGGGTCGGAACAGGCTATTGAAGGCAAAGAGTTAGCAAAGTCGCTCGAAAAGATGGTTGATTTTAAACGTTACTGTGAGAGAGCGACGAGACGGCTTGGCGGTGATCCGCAACTGCTCAACGTTTTGCTCGAAACCTTGAGCGGACGTAAGGGAATTCTCCGCAAGGAAGGATTAACGCTCCGAAAAGTCTTCCAGGATGAGGAGTTGATGGCGAAGATTGAAGGAGCGTTGGACAAAGCCGGTTATCACAAGACGGAGATGACTCAGGACGAAGAGCATGGCCTCTGGGAAATCGAGACCGTCTCCAGCACCGGAGTAAATCTCGTCATCGATTGGAACTTCGCGAGCTTCGTGGAGTTTCAAAAGGCGGTCGAGCTTTTCAAGACGCTTGAAGAAGATCTTGCCGCGCCGTTCGTCTCGGGTGAAAACGGGACCAGTGAAGAAGTCCCGACACGCGAGGCGCTACTCGAAAAAGTGCTGACGGCGGCCAAGAAGGATCTCACAATCCAACGTTATAAAGGTCTCGGTGAGATGAACCCGGAACAACTCTGGGAAACAACCATGAATCCCGACAAGCGTACCTTGCTGGAAGTACGGATTGACGACATGGTGGAAACCGACCAGATCTTTACAGTATTGATGGGTGATGCGGTCGAACCGCGGCGGAAGTTTATCGAAGACAACGCGCTCGACGTCAGAAACCTCGATGTCTAAACGAATCCTGTTAATCCTGAACATCCTGTAATCCTGTCATAAATGTTGACATGATTAACAAGATTCGCAAGATTAACAGGATTTTTTATTCCCCAAATCTTTCCACTTTAAAACGCCATAGCCGGAGTCGTTCATCACGAGCGATTCCGGCTTTGCGCGCTGCAATCTCGACCTGCTGTTCGGCGTTTTCGACTCCGGCAATGTCAGGCAGTAACAAACCTCTCCGCATCCCACTTTCATCTTCGACAATCACACCGTAAACAGACGGGTCCAGGTCGTCCATGGTCGCCGGTTCTGCGGGAAAGAGCACATCAACGGAATAACGGAGGTTGGATAGCTCTTCCGCCTTTACCGGATCGAACCGTGGATCGTTCATGGCGGCGCTGATAGCGTTAGCAACAATTTCTTCCGCCAGCGTCGCGCGCGCCGGTTCAATGGTTCCGATGCAACCACGGAGTTCACCATCAAGAGTTTTGAGGCAAACAAAGCATGGCGCCGGAGTTGCCAAAAGTCCCGCGGTCAAAGGCGGCGGCGCCACAATACTTCCCGAACGGATGAAAGTTTCGACGGCCTCACGTGCCAGGGCGGGCAGTTCACCTGGCGATGAGTCATCCGTCAGATTAGTGAGTTGGGCCACCAGATAGCCGACACCGAAAGGAGCTTCGTAACTCAACACTTCGCACGACGATGGCAAAGTAGCAGTGGCCCCGATTGCGACCAGCATCGAGCGATAGCCACACTCACCAGCGAGTTTGCGCACGTTGTGGTCAATCTCAACGATCCTTTGGGGAGCATTTGAACGCAGTGCCTCGACAACTTGATCGTCAAACTCGTGTGCGTCCGGATTGTAGCCCGCCGGCGCACGAGGCTTCAGACGATGACTCATGTCGCCACTGGCAATGAAAGCGACACGGCGGCCTACTTCTTCGACGGCCTTTCGGATGGCGGTTCCGAACCGCAAGTGATCATTATTCGACAGGAAGCTATAGCCGAGAGTTACGACTTTGCCGTTGAAGCCGTGGCGTTGTAGGAAGTAAAGCGGAACCGCTGTGCCGTGGTCCAGTTCGAGGTCACGCAGCACCGAAACCCCATAATTCTGCGCCGCAGCGACTTTTTCGATTGCGCTCAGCAGCTCTTCATCTACGACTGCGGTGAAAGATATTTCGGGAGCATTGAAGTTTGAGAAGTCGCCGACGATTTCCGGTCCCGCATAAGCAACAAAAGATTCGGCCTCCAAAGGGGCATGCGGCGATATCAGGATGACGGTCTCGGCGCCGCTATCGATAATCCGTCTCGTGAGCTCCGCCATCGCGTCGATCGATGCCGTAACACACGAGATCGACTCGCGACCGACTTCAGGCACCATGATCGGTGGATGCGGTGCAATGCCGGAAAAGACCAGGCAGCTCTGATCAGCCATCGTGCGCCTTTCGTCATTTGCAGGGAACGGCTGTTATTCTAGCGCTGCACGGTATTCACGCAAAGACGCGAGACCCTATGTCAGTTGAGCGATACGATTTGTTGATTGTGGGCGCCGGGCCGGCGGGTTCGTTTGCGGCGGAGTTGCTGGCAAAGAGTGGCGCGCGGGTGGCGCTCTTTGATGGCCGTCCGGAAGGCGAGCCAAAGGCCTGCGGCGGCGGAGTTACAGCCAAGGCACTAAACGCGTGGCCACATTTGTTGAACGCCGTCGGCCGTACCATCAACGAACTCGATCTGTATTCCCCTTCGAGCAAGAAACTTCATCTCGCGCTCGAGGAGCCATTTGCGATCTACTCGCGCATTGCGTTTGATTGCTATCTCCGCGAGCGCGCTCGTGATGCCGGTGCTCACATACTTTCTGAAAAGATCTCAGCGCGCAAAACAATCAAAAGCGATTTTGGTTGGCACGTAAAAAGTGATACGGGAGCCGAACGGACCGGCTCGTTTCTCGTCGCGGCAGACGGCGCCAACAGTGGCATTGCGAAGAAGCTGGTTGGACCATTGCCGCCGTCCGAGATGGAAGTCGCCTTCGGTTATCGTGCGCCACTGCCCGCCAACGACGTCGCTCCGACGGCAGTCGCTTTCCTGCCCGGCTGGGTTGGCTATGCCTGGGCTTTTCCTCGTCCCGATCATATTTCTTTCGGCATCGCGACTACTCAGGACGCATTCGAACACGAACCGTTGGACCAACTGCTGTGGCAGTTCATGATGGGTTACTACCTTCAGAGCGAAGGTAAAAAGGTAAACTTCTGGCAGGACCGCACAGACGCCCCCGAACGCACGAAGATCGAAGAGCACTTGCGCGCGACCGCCGAACGATACGCCGCACGCATTCCGGGATTGAGTGCGCAGACTTGGGACAGCAGAACAGTTTGCGGCGAGGACTGGGCCCTGCTCGGGGATGCCGCAGGTTTTGCAGATCCGGTCACGGGTGAGGGTATCTATTATGCTTTGCGCTCGGCGGAGTTGTTTGCCGAATGCTATTTAACGGGTGCGCCACAATCGTACGAACAGCGGTGGCGTGAAGACTTTGGCGCCGAGTTGCGCCGCGCCGCGCAAATGCGACGGCGTTTTTACGGCAACTTCTTTGGCGCACCTTTCACAGAACGCATGATCGAGTTTGCACGCGGACACCGTGGCGTGAAGCGTGTGTTGGGAGATCTGGTTGCCGGTGAGCAGGGTTACGTCGATTTGAAAAAGAAGCTGGTCAAAAGCGCACTCCGTCCTGTCTGAGCATGTCTATTAAATTCATTTGTGCTTGTCTGGTTGTCTTCTCATTTGCTTTCACTGTCAGCAGTCAAACGAGAGCACGTCAGCGCAAAGAGGTGATCGATGCTTACCGTGTTTGCAACCGGTTTCAGTCGCTCTTTGCTGAGAACCTCGATTTCGACCGCGCGTTTGAAGCGACGTGGGCGAGAAACCCGTCGCGACGTCGGGAGATTGCGATTGCTGAAGGAGAGTTTGACGGTGACGAGTTAATGAGTGTTGATACCGCCACGCTCGTCGATGCCTTCAAGAGTCGCATGCAGCTCTTGTTTTTAATGATGCCGCTGTTTAGTCCGAACAGTGGTGAAGAAGAGGCGACGTTTTTTCCACCGAAGTTCAAAGAGACATTGAATCGCAAGGCGCCGGAATCAGCGCAGGAGTTTGCTTCGTACGCCGCTCAATTGAGACGAGACGTGGCTGACTTCCGCGCGCATTTGGATCAACTCGCGCAACGCTACCCAAACGTTGCCGAACGCATTCGTGACTTCAAAGCCAATCTGGGAAACAAACTCGAGCCACCGGCGCACGTCGTTAAGCCGTTGACATCTTACAGTCGTGGACGCGTGCTTGGGGTGAAGGAACAGTATTATCAGATCGGAGATTTCGCGGTGATTCGTGAAGGCCGCGAGATGAGAATCATCGGGATCCGCTTTTTCTCCCGCTTGTTTTAGCCACAAAAAGGCACAAAAAGCACAAAAGAAGACTGTTTAGGGGGCGAGGCGGGTGATAGACCATCCATTGGCGTCACGCTGGTAAAGAATGCGATCGTGGAGACGGCCGATGCGGCTTTTCCAGAATTCGATGCGCTCCGGTCGTAAACGATAACCGCCCCAGTGCTCGGGCCATTCGACATCGCGATCGAGATATAACTCTTCCAGTTCCCTGGCTCTTTGCTCAAGCGCGTCGCGACTCGCGATGACTTCGCTTTGTGCTGAAGCCCAGGCTCCGATCTGACTCTCACGCGGCCGCGTCTTAAAGTAATCGCGCGACTCCTGCGCCAAGGTCCGCACCACACTTCCTTCAACGCGCACTTGCCGATCGAGTTTCGACCAATAAAACACCAGCGCCGCATACGGGTTCGCATCCAACTGTTCGGCTTTGGCGCTGTGGTAGTTGGTGAAGAAGACAAAACCATCCTCGTCCACTTGCTTGAGCAACACCATGCGTGCGGAAGGCCTCCCGTCGGGTGTTGCAGTCGCCAGTGTCATCGCTTCCGGCAGCGGAAGTCTCGCCGCGATCGCATCGTCAAACCAGAGTTGAAACTGCTTGATGGGATCTCGATCTACAGTTTTCTCATCGAGACCGTCGAGTTCAACATGGTTCGGAAGACTAGTCATTTTCTTTAGCAGTATACGGCGCCAGTTTCTCGCGCAACTCCGACGGAATCGGAACAGTTTCAAACGTTTCCTGGTTCACGGCCGCCAGGACAAAATGCGCCGTCGCCATCAGCTCTTCGTTGCCCTTGCGACGCACTTCAAAATTCAGCCGCATCGATTTCGTTCCGAAGCGTGCGACGTAAACACTGACTTCCAACAGATCATCAAGCCGTACAATGCGAAGAAAATCGCATTCGAGATGAACGCGCGGCAGCCAGATCTTCATCTCGTCAAAGAACACTCCGTAATCCAAACCGACAGCGCGAAACAGTTCCGTCTCGGCGTACTCAAAGAAGTGAATGTAAGCGCCGTAAAAGATAATGCGCGCCGCATCGACATCACCCCAGCGGACGCGCTCTTCGATAGTAAATTTTTTGACGGATGCCATCTAACTAGCTGGGCGATTCTTAGTTGAATCGGTCGCTCAGGAAATCCAGCACTGCCTCGTTGAATTTTTCAGTGCGTTCGAGATTAGAGACGTGTCCGGCATTTTCAAGTACCACCAGACGCGAGCCCGCAATCATCTCACTCATCTTTTCACTGTCGGCGACGGGCGTTATCGCATCTTCAGCGCCAACGAGAATCAACGTCGGGACAGTGATCTTCGATAACAGAGAAGTTTGATCGTCACGTGCTGCCATTCCACGCAGCGCCGCGGCGGCACCTTCGGGCTTCGTTTTCAACATCATGTCGCGAACACGTTTCACGAGCTCTGGATGCTTGCTGACGGTCTCGGGTGTGAGTAACTTGGGCAACATCGCGTCAGCGATTCCTGCCATACCTTCAGCGAGCGCCTTTTCAGCTTGTTGAAGGCGTGTTTGTTTTGCTTCTTCCGTATCCGCTGACGCGCGTGTGTCGGCGAGAATCAGTGCGCGCACACGGGAAGCGAACTGCTTGTAAAACGCGAACGTCACATATCCACCCATCGATAAAGAGCCAATCGTGACACGCGGGATACTGAGATGGTCCAACAAGAGTGCGACATCCTGCGCCATGCGGTTCATCGTCGCGATTTCTGGTGACGAGTCGCTTTCCCCGAAACCGCGCAGGTCCGGCGCGATCACCCGATGCGATTCACTCAGAGCCGCAATCTGTTCGTTCCACAAAGAACGATTAAAAGGATAACCGTGAATCAACAAGACCGGACGCCCCGCGCCCGAGTCCGTGTAAGCCATCTTGAAGTTGTCGATCTGAACTTCTGCCATTTTCAGATGATTACAGAAAATCGTGTCAAAACTCACGCCGAGCCGCACGAGCCACGACGGAAATCAATTCCGTCAATTCCACCGGTTTCGCCAGGTAAATCTGAAAACCCGCCGACAACGCGCGTTCCCGATCCTCATCTTTCGCGTAAGCCGTGATCGCGACCGCTGGAATACTCTCCAACGCGCCGTTCTCGAGCAACCGTATCTTCTCTATCAAACCGTACCCGTCTTCGCCGGGCATCGCAATGTCCGACACGAGTACGTCCGGTCGCTTGCGACTGATTGCTTGAATTGCTTCAACCGCTGAAGAAACCGCCGTCACATTCGCCTGCCGTCTCGTCAGCGCGGTGGTCATCAGCATCAGTGTATCCGAATCGTCGTCAACCAGCAGAATGTTCAGCCCTGACAATAACTGTTGAGATTGCGTCAGTTTATGCTGATCTTCCGTCTGCGCGGTTCCGCCACTGGCTTCGAGCAGCGGCAGCCTGATCGTAAAAGTAGCGCCCTGGCCCTCGCCTTTACTCTCCGCGCGAATCGTGCCGCCGTGGATCTCCACCAGATGCCGTGCGATGGCGAGTCCAAGACCGAGTCCGCCGTGATGTCGAGTGGTGGTGCTATCGGCCTGACGGAAGCGTTCGAACACGTACGGCAAAAACTCTTTGCTGATGCCCTGGCCAGTGTCTGAAACACTAACCTCAGCGGCTCCGGCGCCTTGCGATACCTTTACGCAAACTCGGCCGCCGCTGTTCGTAAACTTCACCGCATTCGACAACAGATTCCAAACTACCTGTTGCAGCCGGTTGGCGTCGCCTGAAATCATCGCCGGCGCAGAATCAAAATATGTTTCGACCCTGATTCCCTTCGCATCCATAGTTGGTCGCACTACATTGATCGCATTTTCAACTGCGGGCACAACTTCCAACGGATGCAGATCGAGATAAAGATTGCCGGTAATGATGCGCGACACGTCGAGAATGTCGTCGACGATCTGTGCCTGCGCCTTTGCGTTGCGCCAGATGGTTTCAATTGCCTGCTGCATGGTCGCGTCGTCGAGCGCCCCGCCTTCGAGCAACCTGGACCAGCCGAGAATTGCCGTCAGCGGCGTGCGCAACTCATGTGAAACAGTGGCAAGAAACTCGTCTTTCAAACGGTTCGACTCTTCCGCAGCTTCTCGCGCAGTGCGTTCGAGTTTGAGCAGTCGCACATTCTCGATGGCGACGGCAGTGAGGTTTGCCGCCATGCTCATCGCCGTGACGTGTTCGGCGAGATAAACATTTTTCTCGTAACTCTGTACTTCGATTGTGCCGATGATTCTTCCCATCACCGCCATTGGCACCGCAATCGAAGAATCAGGACGTAGTCCATTGTCAGGACCAACAACCATGCCGGGACTTGCCTGCGTCGCACGCATGTAGTCGTTAGTAATGATCACTTCGCCCGTGCGCACGGCGCGACTGTTTGGACCAGTCGAAGTGACGGGCATCGGAGGCAAATCAGATACATCAAGCTCGGAACCATCAGCCCAACCGTAGACAGCGGTGCGAACGTCACGAATTGAATCGTAGAGCGAAACAAAGAACCCGTTGCATGGCACCGTGACGTTGGTGAACTCACGCAACGCTCGGAAGATCGCATTCAATTCTCTGGCAGTTCCGAGTGCCTGGGCCAGCGCTTTGATTCGCTCGAGCAGGCGTTCGTATTCGAGCAGCGCGCGTTCATTGGCGATGCGCAAGGCTTCGGCGGTTTCAAATAATGCTTCTTCGGCGCGTTCCCGCTCGTGCAGTGTCTGCCTGATCGTCGCTTCTGATGTTTTGACTTCTTCGGCGGAGCGTTCAGCACGCGAGCGGGCCTTGATTTCGGCGCGCGTGACCGCGGCGAAAAGCAGACTCAGCAACGCACCGGCGAGCAGCGTGTACTTCAATAAAGATCGACTCGATCGCTGATCAAACGCGGGCCTGCTGGCATAAGCAATCGTCCAGGTGCGACCGGCGACGGGCAGCGGTTTTACCTCGGAAAAGGCAGATTCCCCGACATCTTCAATGACCCCCGAGGTCAGTAAACTATCGATCTTGATCTCCGAGCCATCGTAAACCTGAAACCTGACATATTCCGATTGTACGGGCTCCAAAAAGTCGCCGACGCGATACGGACTGTAGACGAAACCGACGAGCGCATTACGCCGCTCTTCGACGGTTGAGTCAGGGGCGCCATTACGATAGACCGGCACATAGATTAGAAAGCCCGACTGCCGGGCTTGATCCGGAACGTCTTTTTCCTGGACCAGTTGCACGCGTCCGGAAGCGGTTGGATTTCCTGAATCGCGTGCCTCATCCATGGCGTTGCGCCGGACCGGTTCCGTTGCCATGTCGAAGCCGACGGCCAATTGGTTTCGGGCTGTTGCCGGTTGCAGATAGACGATCGAGTTGTACTCGTTGCGCGGAGAGTCGTCGGGCCAGATCTTGAAGTTACTTACACCCTGACGTTTCATCTCCGCTATGACATTTGCGCTCTCGCTCGCGCTAAACCGTCGCGAGAAACCGATTCCCTGAACACCGGGATAGTTCTTGTCCAACTCGATCTGTTCGACGAAACGTTGAAACTCGCGCGCCTCGACCGAATCACTGGCGGCAAAAAGGCCGGTGCCGGAACGCAGTAGAGTGATCGAGGTTTCGAGTCTGAGCCGGATCTGGTCGTGAATCTCTTGCGCCTGTCGAGCGAAATTGCTTTTGTCTTGTTCGAGCGTGAGTTTCGAGAAGTAGTAAAAGACCAGCAGCGTGAAACAGAAGCCGAGGAGCAGGATCAGATATGGCAGCAGAAAACGATTGCCGCGTGAAAACGGACTTTCTCGTCCCGGTGATCGATTTGAGTCAGCCATGGAAATCGTTTGCCACGGATTTTACGGATTGGATCAGTGGCGAACTATCGAACGCGTCGAGTTCTGCGGCGTAGAAAATCTATTAGAACAAACTGCGAGAGATTTGCCGGGTTGGCGAAATATGCTTTGCCATTTGTCATGGCACTCATCTGCTTAACAAAATCGACCAGATAATAATCGCTGGCCAGCATGAAGGTATTGATCATGATTCCGGCTTTGCGACAGGCCTGAACTTCCTTGAACGTTTCAGACATGACCAAAGGATCGCCGCCCATTGAGTTTTTATAAAGACGGCGCGGCGCGTCTTTGCCGGTTTTCTTAACGCCTCCGCCTTGAAGAGTTTGTACGAAACAGGCAGTTGGCTTTCCGTCTGTCACCATCACGATCTGCTTCATTTCTTTGCGTTGTGCCTGGAGCAGACGGCGTGCGAGACGCAGACCTTCAGCGGTGTTGGTGTGATATGGACCAACCTGCGTGGTTGCGAGTTTGGCCAGTGGCAACTCTTCGGCGGCATCGTGAAACAGGACCACCTTCAGAGAATCGCCGGGATAATGGGTGCGAATCAAATGCGACATCGCAAGCGCGACTTTCTTCGCCGGGGTAAAGCGATCCTCACCGTAAAGAATCATCGAGTGGGAACAGTCGAGCATCACCACCGTCGCGCAAGACGACTGGTAGTCACACTGGTGAACGTAAAGGTCGCTATATTCGAGATTGAGTGGAACCTTCAGTCCTTCGCGTTGAATCGCCGAGAGCAACGTCGTGTTGACGTCGAGATTGATCGTGTCGCCGAATTCGTAAGGTTTGCTGGCGGCGGCAGCCTCGATGCCGGTAGAAAGATAGACTGTGTCGTGGCGTCCGGCCGCGCTTTTGCCAAAACTTCCGAGCAAATTCCGCAGTGTTTTGTAACCGAGAAAATCGAGTCCTTTCTCGGTGACTTCGAAACGGACGTCGCGTGGCAGCGGCTCGGGAAACATCTCACCTTGTCGCGGAGATCCATTGCGTTGTTCAGTTCGTTGCGGCGGCGCTTCGTGGAGTGTGAGATAACCTTCTTCAACCAATCGTTCGATCAACTGATTCAGTAATTCCTCGAGCAATGAGCCGCGAAACTTGCCTTCGTTCTGCGCGAGCATTTCGCGAATCTGGTTTTCATTGACGAGCCTCTGGTCCATGAGCGCCTGCAGCAGCGCGCGGCGCAGAGCATCGAGTGAAGTGTCGGTAGTCTTTCGTTGGCGAGTCCAGTAATAGTCGTCGTCGTAACCGGAATCGAGGAGAGCATCAGACATGCTGTCCATCAACTCACCCAGATTGATGCCGAAAACATCAAACCCCTGAAACTTTGAATACTTAAACTTCATGAGCCACAGATTAAACGGATTCTAACGCCCGATTTACACTGATTGTTAACTGTATTTGCCGGTCTCAGTTAGATCGTCGTAGATCATGCCGCGACGATCTTTCTTCGCCTTCGTCACCGCCGCGTAACCACCTTCTTCGTTACGACTGATCTTGTTCTCCGCATACAGACCCTCGAGCACGAGCTCGCACGCAGAAACGAGTCGCGCTGCGTCAGAGCGCGAGAAATCAAACGGAATCATCGCTGTCTCTAACAACTCCGGAACAGACTCGATCAGATTCAAACATTCTGACGCGCCGGCAGTATCAGCAAGCAGCAGTTTGTTACCTTCGTCAAACCACTGCACAGTGCGAGCGAAGTCGATGCCAACAAAATAACCGTCAAAAATTTCCCCCGCCGCACGCTTGATGAGATCGCGCGCGATACGATTGGCGCCGAGCTGCTCGCCTTCATACTCCAACTCCATCTTGCCCGTCATCGACGGAATCGCGGCGTAAATGTCAGAAATACGAGGCACAACAAATTCTTCGCCGGTCACCAACGAACGACGTTCTGCGTTCGAAACTACCGACTCCATCACCGTAATGGGCATTCGTTGTGAAACACCGGAATGTTTGTCGACGTGATTGTCATCGCGCGCTTCAAACGCAATTTGCTCGACCACTTCACGAATGAACTCGGGAACGAGCAACTGATCGCGAGTATCGAAGCGATCGGTCCAGGCTTCCTGCCGCGTGATTTCGATTGCTGCCGGCAGCTCCTTTGGATAATGCGTCAAGATCTCGGTGCCGATACGATCTTTCAGAGGCGTGATGATCTTGCCGCGTGCGGTGTAGTCCTCGGGATTGGCCGAGAACATGAGCATCACGTCGAGCGGCAGCCGCACCGGATAGCCCTTAATCTGCACGTCGCCTTCCTGCATGATGTTGAAGAGAGCGACTTGGATCTTTCCTGCCAGATCAGGCAACTCGTTGATTGCGAAAATGCCGCGATTGGCGCGTGGCAGCAAGCCGTAGTGAATCGTCAACTCATCACTCAGCAAATGACCGCCTTTTGCCGCTTTGATCGGATCGACGTCGCCGATGATGTCGGCCACAGTCACGTCGGGCGTCGCCAACTTCTCGACAAAACGTGCGTCGCGACCGATCCACTCGATTGGCGTTTGCTCGCCGTTTTGTTCGACCATTTGTCGTCCGTAAGCGGAGATTGGTCGAAACGGATCGTCGTTGACTTCAGATCCGGCGATGATCGGCAGGCGCTCGTCCAGCAAATCGGTCAGCAACCGAATGATGCGGCTTTTTGCCTGTCCGCGCAGTCCGAGCAGAATTACGTTGTGCCGCGACAGGATGGCGTTAACCAGTTGCGGAATAACCGTGTCCTGGTAACCGACAATGCCGGGAAACAACTTCTCGCCGGAGCGGAGTTTGTTGATTAGGTTGAGGCGCAGTTCGTCTTTGACCGAGAGGGTTTGATACCTGGCCGCCCTGAGTTCGCGAAGGGTTCTTGGGTAATCCATATATATGTTTTAGGTCGGGGAGAGATTCTAACCTTTTATCCACAGATTACACAGATTGGTTCATGAATCTGCGTAATCTGTGGATACTAAGCCGTCGTCCTTGAGTTTTTCGAGATGTGCAATGACGGCACGTTCGGCCATTCCGTACGCTTTTGGCGAAACATCGGTGTAGACACGGGCGACGATTTCCTTAGGCGTGGTGGCGCCGGCGTGCACGGCGTCGAGAATGTTTCGCTCGCGCTCGAGTCGATGCCTGATGTACTCATCGATCTTTTGATACGGCGCTGCAACGGCTGGTCCATGTCCGCCGAGCAGAACTGTAAGACCGGACAACGAACGCATCCGTTCCAGCGAATCGAGATAGACGCGCATGTTTCCCTGCGGCGGATCGATCAGGACTGAACCAACGCCGACGATGTTGTCGCCGGTCATCAGCACGCCGCGATCGGCATCGTGAAAACACAGGTGACCGAGAGCATGACCGGGCGTATGCAATGCACGCAGAGTAATTTGCGGCTCGCCTTCGAGCGTGATGAGTTCGTTATCTTCGATTAAATGATCAACGTGAATGTCGTCCAGCGCCTCGGCAGTCTTTGCGTGTGCTGCAACAGGAACTGAGCCGCCCAGATGCGCTTTGAGTGCGTTGACTCCACCCACGTGATCCGGATGCAAGTGAGTAATGATGATCTCACGCACGCGTCTGCCTTCGCCGATCATCTCGTCAAGACATGAAGCGAGCGCCTCCTGCTCATCTTCATACGGTGAGCCGGGATCAAAAACGAGAATCTCTTTTGAGTTATGAACGAGATAGCAACAGGTGTGAGTTGCCGGCGGTCGCGTTGGTGTGCGAACTGGGAAACAAATGTAGTTTGGTCGAAAGGTGATGCGGCGACAAATTTCACCGTGTGCATGTGGATTTGATAAAAAACGTTCGACGAGATCCGGAGTGATGCCGGCGCTGAGAGTTTTCAACGCATGCAGAGTCGGCGGCACGGCTACAACCTGATCGTTCATCCAGCTACGGTACGCATCGCGAGCAGTTATCCATTCACCGCTGGCGAGTTCTCCGGCTACCACGTTTGGTTCCTGCTTCGCCGGACACCGCGCGAGAAAGAACCAGGTGTCGAAACGTCGCGCATTGAAAGGCGGCGTCACCCAGCGGCCTACGTAAGTGAAATCATCGGCGTCGAGATAGAGCTCGTAGTGTTGCAACAACGCCGGCCACGACATCCGCTTCGATTCGAGATCGTCAAGGATGGAAACTCTCTGACCCTTCGTGAGCGCCTCGCCGCCGCGAGCAACCAGCACACCCAACTCTTCAAATAGCTCACGCGCCGCGCCGCTGATCATCGTTGCCGTTTCACGATTAGGCGCGTTTTTGACTTCGACTTCCGAGTCTTCGGCATCGATTTGTCCGCCCGGAAAAGCGTGAAATCCGCCTAAAAACGCGAGCTTATCGCTGCGTTTCACCCAGAAGACTTCCGGATTTGCGGGATCGGTTTCTTGCCGTAATAGGATTATTGCGGCAGCGTCTTTTGGAGTTGTTACTGGTCGATCAGACATCAATTTCACGACCAGCGGAAGCGCTCACCATCGCCCGGCCCCCAGGGCACGCCACGCATGTGATAGCCGCCCTCTTCCCAAAAGCCGGCCTGATCTTCTTCGAGAAAGCGAACGCCTCTCACCCATTTCGCCGACTTCCAGGCGTACAGTTGGGGAATGATCAAACGCACTGGGCCGCCGTGTTCGGGTGGGATCGGTTGCCCGTCGTGTGACCACGCAAACAGTGAGTCTTCATTGAGGAAATATTCGATCGGAAGATTGGTGGTCCAACCGTAGTCGTAAGCCAACGCAAGCACAAATTTTGCTTCGGGTTTTACTCCCGCGAGTCGCGCGATCTCTCTCGTCGAAACACCGCTCCAAACGTTGTCGAGACGCGACCAGCGCGTCACGCAATGAAAGTCAGCATAGACGCGCACCGGCGGCAGTTGCATGAACTCATCAAGCGACCACTTCAACGGATGTTCGACGAGGCCGGCGACTTCAAACGTCCAATTCGCAAGATCGATTTCGGGTGTTCCGTGTGCGTCGAGCACGGGCCACTTCTTCGTGCGCGATTGTCCGGGCGGAATCCGCTTTTCACGTCGCGTGTCAGGACTGATGATGATCTCCGGATCGTCGATCTCTTCCGGCTTGCGTGGATCGGTTGTTTGGTAATTCGGATCCTGGAATAGATTGTCGAGAAAACTCATGACTGCTTATTCATCCACAGATTACGCAGATTTCTTTCCTTTTCGCTCCGCGAGTGCGATCAACTCTTCGGGCATCCATTTGCCGACGCCTTTTGCAACCGCATCATCGATACCGACAGTTCGATCGTGCCAATCGTCACGATCGCCCTCGGGACCACGTTCGCGTTCGTAGTTTTCCGTTTGCTCCAGACTCAGCAGTATGCCCGCAATGACTTCCTTCCAGTCCTGCAGTTGAATTCCGCGTCGGACGATGGGAAGTCCAGCGGTCCAATCTTCTTCCGGCGCGCGATCATCCTGTTCGGGAATGGTTAAGGTAAGGAGCGACGGAAATGGTTGACCCGAAAATTCTTTGACCAGTTGGTCGCCGAGTTGCTTCAAGGACCAGCCGGCATTTTCCTGTCGCAGAGATTGCGCCCGCCGAAAAATGTCGGAGACTGTTGGTTGCTGCTGAACCATTTCTCACCCTTCTAGCTAATCGGAATAGCGATACCTTACACGGATGCAGGCGTGGGAACAAATGCGGTTGCCTTGGATCGGGTCAGTACCGTCCGCGGTAGCGGATGGGTTGCCGATCAGCATTCAAAACCAAATATCAATTGTGAACCTCAGCGACCCATCCGCTACCGCGGACGGTACTGACCCGATCCAAGTAACGATCAGTGTTTGGCGGGACGGAACCAACGAAGACTGACGACGATGACCAGCAAACACGTGGTGATTGCGGCTGAGAAGAGGCAATACTGGCAAAACTGGCGGATGACGAAAGCCTGCAGGTAAAACAGCCACACGCTCACGAAAAACATCGCGACCACAAGCGGCGTCAAGAGCTTTCCGGCGATGGTGTAGCCGAACACAGCCAGAGTGGCGAGACTAAAAACCGCGAAGTACGCCGCCGCGCCGATTGCGGCTAGCGGAAAACCCGCCACCACCGCGTACTGGCTGCTAAGCACTTCCGAGCAACCGGAGAGAATCGTGCAGCGAACAGTTTGACCAGTAACGTGCTCAATCGTGAGGTAAAGCGCGTCGGCAATGCCGAGAAGTGAAAGCACGGCTGTGAGGGCGTAGAGCTTTTTCATTGTCGGGCGTTATTGTCCGGCACTGCGGAGTTCATTCTGAATCACAACCCGGAGTTTCTCCGCGGGCAGATTTTCAAATGGCACCTCGCGCCCATTGATGAAAACTGTCGGCGTGCCTTTCACGCCGAGCGAGTGGCCACGCTTTCCATCCTGCATGATCCGCAGTGCTACCGCATCGCTCCCAACGTCGCGTTTGAAACGCTCGACGTCGAGACCGATCTGTTTCGCGTAGCCTTCGAAGATCGGCCGCACATCAAACTCTTTTTTCCAGTTGTTCTGGTTGTCGTAGATCATGTGGTGCATTTCCCAGAACTTGCCTTGCAGTCCGGCGGCTTCGGCTGCTGATGCTGCCGGGAGCGCATGCTGGTGAGTTGGTACGAGCGGGAATTCGCGGAAAGTGACCTGTAACTTATCGCCAAACTCTTCCTCCATCTGTTTGAGAATCGGATGAAAGATTCCACACGGCGGACACTCGAAATCGCCAAACTCTTCCAGTTTCACCGGCGCATTGGCCGGTCCATGCACATGTGCCGGCTCAGCTCCCGGAACGCCGGTTACTGCCGGATTCTGCGATTCAGCGGGCGAAGCCTGTGCTGATCCAGGTGATGCTGCCGGTTGATTGACCGGCTGATTTACCGGCGGGTTCGGCGAAGCTGGAATCGTCCGTGTCAGGTACCAGGCACTGGTCAGAGCGGCGCCGAGAACGACGAGAATAATGATGAAAGGTAGTATTCTTTTCATAAAATGAATGGAAGAGTTTCAAACTGCGGCTGCGACAGTGGCCGCCAGTGAACGGAAAATATCCCGACCATCACTCGATCCGAGTAAATCTTCACACGCACGCTCCGGATGCGGCATTAAACCAAGCACGTTACGTTCGCGGCTACAGATCCCGGCGATGTTGTCACGCGAACCGTTTGGATTCGCAGCGTCTGTGATGCTTCCTGAGGGCGTGCAGTAACGAAATACAATTCGATCTTCGCGCTGAAGTTCCGCGAGCGTGTTGTCATCGCAGATGTAGTTACCTTCGGCATGTGCGATCGGAATGCGCAGCACTGTGCCGGTGGTCATCTCGTTAGTATATGGACTGTCAGACGTTTCCACGCGAACGTGAATATGCTCGCAAATGAAGTGCAGATCGCGGTTGCGAATCAGTGCGCCGGGAAGCAGTCCGGCTTCACAAAGGATCTGGAAGCCATTGCAAATCCCGAGTACAAATCGACCGCTCTCGGCAAACTTTTTCAACGAATTCATCACGGGAGAAAAACGCGCGAGCGCGCCGGCGCGCAGATAGTCGCCGTAAGAGAAACCGCCGGGAAGGATCACTGCGTCGTAAGTCGAAAGATCGGTCTCGCGATGCCAGATGAAATCTACCGGCTGGCCGACGTGTTTGGAGATCACGTGGTAGGCATCGTGGTCGCAGTTGGAACCAGGAAAAACAATCACTCCGAATTTCACGCTTCTATCTCCACGCGGTAATCTTCGATTATCGGGTTGGACAGGACTTCGCGCGCCATTTTCTCAACCGAATCACGTGCGCTTTGTTGATCCAGACTTCCATCAAGCGCGATTTCGAAGTATTTCCCCTGCCGGATGTCGGAAATTCCGGAAAAACCTAGTAATTCTACTGAATGTTGGATTGCTTTACCCTGCGGGTCGAGCACACCGGACTTCAAGTTTACATAAACTTTGGCTTTCATCAGTTACCTGCCGCGCGAAGATCAACAAAGCATTGCTTAAAAAGCAGTTGTTGGAATACTATCTCCGGCTCGTGGACCTGTCGCGACCGGATCAAACCCTTTCTTTCAGGAGAAACTTATAATGCAAAACCCTCCGCCCGTTCAAACTGCCCCAGCTAAATCCAGTACCGGGCTCGATGAAAACGTTGCCGCTTTGCTCTCATACATTGCTGGTTGGGTCTCAGGGCTGATTTTTTTCCTGATTGAAAAAGATAGCCGACTCGTCCGTTTTCACGCGATGCAGTCTCTGTTGCTCAACGTCCTGGTTATCGTTCTGGCCGTCGTGATCTGGGTCGTGACTGTCGTGTTATGGCTAATCAGCACTCAGATTTCCGGCATTATCAGTATGTTGGTATCGCTGATTGCGACGTTGGTTTGGGTCGCGCTCGGTATCGGCATTTTGGTTGCGGTGATCATGTGCCTGATCAAGGCTTATCAAGGCCAGTATTTCAAGCTGCCCATCATCGGAAACTTTGCTGAGAAGTTTTCGCAGAAATAGAACTCACAGAATTCCCACTCTTCGATAGATCGCGTCGATGTTTCGCAGGTAATGATCCAGCGAAAAGACGCGATCTATTTCTTCAGCGGACAAACTCGACTTGATGTCGCCGTCTGCCTGCACCAGTTCGCGAAAATCTCGATCCTCGTCCCAAACGCGCATCGCGTTGCGCTGTACAAACTCGTACGCAGTTTCGCGTGACAGGCCTTTGTTCGTCAGTGCGAGCAGGAGTTGACCACTGAAGATCAGGCCTTTAGTGGCATTGAGGTTCTCCAGCATGCGTTCCGGATAAACCACCAGACCGTCGATCAAACCGATGGCTTTCTGCAAAATGTAGTCGAGTGCTGTGCTCGAATCCGGCAGCACGACGCGCTCCGCAGACGAGTGTGAAATGTCGCGCTCATGCCAGAGGGCGACGTTCTCGAGTCCAACGACGGCGTTGGCCCGAATCACTCGCGCGATGCCGCAGATACGCTCCGAAATAATCGGATTACGTTTGTGAGGCATCGCGCTCGAGCCTTTTTGACCTTTAGCAAAACGTTCCTGCGCCTCGCGCACTTCGGTGCGCTGCCAGTGACGAACGTTAAGCGCAAACTTGTCGAGTGACGAAGCGATGATCGCGAGTGTGGTTAAGTATTCGGCGTAGATGTCGCGCTGAATTACCTGTGTCGACACCGGCGCCGGCTTCAATCCGAGACGCGCACAGACCTGTTCCTCAACTGACGGATCGAGATGCGCGAAGGCTCCGACAGCGCCACTGATTTTTCCCACCGCAACCGCTTCGTGCGCTCGTGCGAGTCGCTCGCGATTGCGACGCATCTCGTCGAACCAGAGTGCGAAAGTCAAACCAAAGGAAGTTGGTTCAGCGTGGATACCGTGCGTGCGTCCAACCTGCGGCGTGTTCTTAAACTCGAGCGCGCGACGCTTCAGCGTCTCGATCAGCGTGTCGACTTTTTGGAGCAGGATGTCAGCCGAGTCGCGCAACAAGAGGGCATTGGCCGTATCGACGACATCGGAAGACGTCAGACCATAGTGAACGAAACGGCTCGCTTCACCGATCGACTCGGCGAGGTTCGTCGTGAACGCGATAACGTCATGATTCGTCGTCTTCTCAATCTCGTTGATGCGTTCGACGGAAAACTTTGCGCGCGCTTTGATCTGTTCCAGGGCGTCGCGCGGGATCGTGCCCATCTCGGCGTGGACCTCGCACACTGCAATTTCCACGTCGAGCCATTTCTGAAACTTGTTTTGCTCCGACCAGAGCGCGCCCATCTCGGGCAGTGTGTATCGTTCGATCATTTGAGTGCGGTTGAATTTACAAAGTAACGAGCCAGTTCCCAACGACCATTTTCTTCGATCAACGTAAAATTCTCCATGCCGTCGCCACGCTCGAAGTTTGTTTCATAACTCAGGATGAAGACGTGTCCTTTTAGTGGACCGCCCGAATTTTGTTGTTCGACGGCGGAGTTGAGTGAACGCGATGTCACTTTGCCGAGTTTTGTTTGCAGGGTCTTGAAGACCTGATTTGATTGTTCGAGAGTTGCGTCCCTGCGCCAAAGTTCCGAGGCCTCGTTGTAAATCTTCTCGTACCGTTCCTGGGCAATGTCGTCGCCAACAGTTGTGACCACTTCCTGCACTTCACTCGGAACTCGAGTGCGTCCGGCGTCTTGCCGGCAGGCAGCCACTGATAACGCAGATAAAAGAACGATTAGAAGGATAAGAGGGTAGCGCGTCTCGCTCATACCTCGATCCAGGGGGTTGGTTCTTTCGGATAGGAGAGACTGACCTCAGTGAAACCGGCAAAGAGCGGTGCTCGCTCCTGCAGGGCGACGTCGGCGTTGATCTTGGCGAGATACGGATTGTTGGCGCGTTGCGAAAGGTGCGCGAGGACGAGATATTTCGCACAGCCATCAAAACCACGGCGAATCCAGTCAGCGAGATCCTCGTTTGAAAGGTGACCGAGTCGCGACAGGATTCGCTGCTTCAGCTCCCACGGATAATTGTCGCAGGCCTTGAGCATGTCGCGACTGTGATTCGATTCGATGACGATCGCGGCACAGCCGCGGAGACGTTCGGTGACGAGCGTTGTGAGGTGACCGAAGTCCATCACCGTGGCGATCTTCACACCGTGGTGAGTGGCAGTGAAGCCGAAGTTGTCGACCGCATCGTGTGGAATCGTGAACGGATGAAAATCGATCTCACCAATACGAAAGTCTTTGCTCGACTCGATCTGCTCCACTCGATCGCGTAATGCTTTCGCGCGTCGTCGTGGTTCCTCGTTATTGACGTTCACCTTTTCACTGACGTAAGCATCGAGCGTTTGTGCGGAAATATAAACAGGACAATCGACAGAGCTGAGCAGTACGCGCAAGCCGCCGGCGTGATCGCCGTGTTCGTGCGTGACGAGCACCGCATCGAGACGTTGCACGTCTTCGCCGACCATGGCGAGACGGCGCGCGAGCTCTTTTGCACTCAAGCCCGCGTCGACCAGGACGCGTGTGTTTCCGGCAACGATTAGAACGGCGTTACCAGTTGAGCCACTGCCAAGAACGGTAAGTTTCATTTAAGCCACAAGAAGGCACAAAACACACAATATAGTCAGGTCGAAAGAGTTGACCACTATATCAGAGGTTTGGTTGGATGTGTGACTAGATCTCCAGATCAGCACGTTCGACTTTAAATCCGTTGAGATTTCCCAGCACGCCGAGTGCGAGTGTTTCGGATTTAAAGTAAGTCTGTGCGACTTCCTGAAGTTCATCCAGAGTGGTGTCGCGAATTTTTTCGACTACTTCATCCGGAGAGATGCGACGTCCGTGAATGATCTCCTGGCGTGCAAGTGTACCGGCGCGTGCGCTTGACGATTCAAGTCCGAGCAGAATCGAAGAGATGGCCTGGTCTTTCGCGATGCGCAGCTCTTCTTCAGTGACAGGATTTCGTACCGTGTCGCGCAACTCGGCTAACGAAAGCTCCAGCACCTGATCGAGATACTCTGGTGACGTTCCGGCGTAGATGTTAAAGACACCGACATCCGAAAACGCACTGCCCGCCGCGCCAACCGAATACGCAAGTCCTCGCTCTTCACGAATCGTCTGCCACAGACGGCTCGAAGTGCCGCCGCCAATGACCGACGCCAATAAGCTCGCTGCGTAACGATCGTTGCTGACGGCATGTGGCCACGGTGTGGCGAGCACGAGATGCGCTTGTTCGAGTTCGTTTTTGTGTTCGATCAGAATCGGAGCTGCCGGACGCGGCTTGCCCGGCGCGACTGTCTGCGGCCGCACTGCGGCGCCGCTTTCACAGCCATCAAACGCAGCACCCACCAATTCGAGCAGACGCTGATGATTGACGTTTCCGGCTGCTGCGATGACGAGATTGCTATAGGAAAACTCGCGGGCATGAAAACCGACCGTGGTTTTGTGATCGAAAGTCGGAACCGTTTCCCGCGTGCCTTCGATGGGACGGCCAAGCGGCTGGTTTGGAAAATAGGCGGCGTTGAAGAGTTCGCCAAGTAATTCGTCAGGCGTGTCCTCGACCATTTTCATTTCTTCGAGGATCACTTTTTGTTCGCGTTCGAGATCTTCCTGTTCGAAACGCGGATGCGCAACCAGATCGGCCAGTAAATCAATAGCCTGTGCCAGCGCCGTGTCCGCAACCTTTGTGGTGAAACCCGTCATCTCATGGGTCGTATAAGCGTCCAGATTCCCGCCCAGCCGGTCAGTTTCAACGGCAATATCCCTCGCGGTGCGTGACTGGGTGCCTTTGAACACTGCGTGCTCGATGAAATGACAGATCCCGTTTAATTCAGGAGATTCGTGGCGCGATCCTTTGCGGACCCAGATGCCGGCAGTCACAGAACGAAGACCCGGCATATGTTCCGTCAGAACAGCGATCCCGTTGGGGAGTTTGGTAGTTTGAACGTCGTCTATCATTCGATTCGAACCCAATTGGGGCTAATTCTCACTGCGGTGGCAGAGGGGATGTGGATCGTAGCACGGCCTAAAAGTGGCGGCAAAGGGTGGCAAATTGTTCGCGTTTTTGGCCGAAATTACAGGGTAATAACTTGACAGGGGTTTGCGGCGTGGTCGAAAATGAGGCCCTGACTAGTGGTTCCAGGTAAGTCTCCCTCGCCTGAGCCTAGTTCGCCTGTCCATGGCTTCCAAAAGGGACTTGGTCGCGGAGGTCTCGCATGAGAACAATGTTTCGTCTTAGTTTGTCTGTGATTGCATTGCTGTCGTTTGTCGTCAGCAATGCCCCGGCTGCAAGTTCGAACAGATCACTCGCTACCATCACCGGAACAGTTCGCGACAACAATGGGAATCCGCTTGCGGGCGCGCTCGTGTCGTTAGTGCGAGAGGGTGCGAAGACAATCAAGTATGCATCGACCGATCGGCAGGGTAACTTCATTGCGAAGGTTCTTCCCGGACGTTATGGAATCAAAGCGATAGCAACCGGCTTCGGCGAAGTCGTTTTTCCTTCAGTAGACGTAAAGGCGCAACAGGAACTCGTCTATCGTTTCAATCTCGAACCGGTCGGTCACGGCAACACCTTGCCGGAACGCCGGCGCGATCGCGACGATGTGAAATGGACCTTGCGATCGGCGCAGACGAAGCGTTCAGTCTTTCAGATTCAGGAAGGCGAAGACTCGGCAATCAAGGCTGCTACCGCAAGCGAAGAGCAAACTGCTGACGCCGGCGCCATGGAAAGCGCGCCGGGATCACCTACCGAAACCAAATCAGATTCCCGATCGAAAACTCATGGTGTTTTGGAAAGCTACATCGCGAGCAATGCGTATGGCTCGTCCTATGTGGGACTGAATTTCGCAGTAGCGACACCTGTCTCCGAGCACGTCGAATTGATCTTCGCCGGTCAAACCGGTCGTGGCGATGCGCCCGAACGGTTCGAAGCTTCAACACGTTTCCGCGTCAACGGTCGTCATCGCGTTGGCGTAACTGCCGCAGGTGCACGTTTCGCAACTCCGGTTTGGACCACCAAACTAAACGATCGCTCCGACTTGCATGGACAACTCTCGATGCGCGCGGTTGACGAGTGGATCGTCCGCGACGGTATCGTGATCGTGATGGGACTCGACTATTCGCGTTTCATCGGCGCGGGTGGCGCGCATGCCTTCTCGCCGCGCCTGGGAATTCAGTACGACGCAAACGCCCGCACACGCGTGAAGGCTGCATTTGCTTCCGGTGGTGAAGAGGACGGTATTCAAAGCGTTGCGACTTTCGAAGACGAGCAAGTCGTTTTCCGCAGCCAGGCTGAACGTCCGGTGGCGTTTATCGATGGTCAGGCAGTGCTCGAACGAAGTCATCGTCTCGAGTTTGGCATTGAGAGAGTTTTGGACAACAGTTCAAACGTTGAAGCGACCGCTTTCTTCGATACTACCAGTGGCCGCGGCGTCGGTTTGCTGAGTGGACCAGCCAGCGCTTTCTCCGGAAGAGCCGGAGACGCATTCATCGACGTTGCTAACCAGCAGGGATCTTCACGCGGCATACGCGTGGTTTACACGAGACGATTGAATCGTGTTTGGAGCGCCTCAGCCGGTTACGCCTTTGGACGCGGACAACAATTATCGGCCGAGGGTTTTTCAACTCCCGCCGAACTATTCGAGAGCGGAATGTTTCAAACCGGGGCTTTGCAGCTAGCCGGTGTCTTCCGCACGGGTACGCAGGTGCGGACGGTGCTGCGATTCTCTCCCGAAGCAACCGTGTTCGCCATCGATCCTTTTGCCGGACGATTAGGCGTCTACGATCCCTCGCTAAGTATTCAGGTCACGCAGGAACTGCCGAGCTTTGGCTTGCCGGTGCGGGCTGAAGCGATCCTCGATGCGCGGAACTTGTTGGACGCACAAACAAGCAGCGAGAACGGCGAGATTTTGACCCTCATCGGAAATACCCGGCGGTCTGTTCGTGGTGGTATCTCGGTCAGGTTTTAGGGCGCGAGATGAAGTGAGCAGTCCGCTAATTCCCTCTCACCCACAACGGTTCTGCTCCCTCCGATCTGCGTAAATCGATTAACTGATCTGTTATCTGTGCTTTCCAAATTCTCGGAGACTCCGAAAAGTTGGATAGGCCGGCGCGAAATAGGACCAATCATCACGTTGTTTTGGACTAATCGCTAGAATTTAGTGGTGGGAACATACCTTGCCTGAAAGCGTTGGATCTGCCAATTCAAAAGAATTGGCGACGTAGTTGAGGTGGCAGTGAAGGGTTCGATAATCACAACCAAGACGTGGTTTCTGCTCATCGGGGCAGCGCTATTGATCAGCGCCGGCCTCCTCAACTTCCGTCAGCGAGTCAAATACGAAACGCCACCATGGGACGGCGTTGAGTGGGTCGATACAAAAGACGGCGTCATCGCAAAAAGCATCGAGCACGGTTCCGCTGCCGAGAAGGCGTGGATGTTGCCGGGCGACAGGCTGATCGGCGTCACTCTCGATCCGAAAGCGAAGGCTGAGGAAATCACTTCCGCTCGCGACGTGCAGATCTATCTCGACGAGGCGAGGGTTGATGGTCAGATCCACTACCTGATGCAGCGCCCGTCTTACGCGCCCAACATCAATGCTTACTGGGCTGACCTGAGCCACCTCGGCACGATCCATAAATGGACGCCGAGGATTATCTATATCAACCTGATCGGTGTGATTTACCTGTTGGTCGGGTTCTTTGTGTTGTTCAAACAGGGAGGTCGGGCGCCGTTTGTTCTTCACTTCGCCACGTTCTGTCTGGCTGCATTCGTCTTCCTGTTCTATACAGCCGTGGGCAGTTATCGTGATCTCGACCTCGGAATCGCGTTTCTCGACAACGCCGCGCTAATTCTTTTCCCGCCGTTGTTCCTGCATTTCTGTGCGCTTTATCCGTCGCGACAACAGCTCTTCGCGACGAGGCGGTGGCGTGCCGTCCTGCTCTACATTCCGGCGCTCGTGTTGCTTTCGTTTTCAGTGGTTGTGTTTCTGCGCACTGAAATCGGGAAGGGAATTCCCGCCTTCGACAGAATTCCGGTTTCAGAACAACTGATTGGACTGCTCTACTGGTTGAATATCCTGCATCTCGGAGTCGCTCTCGCTGCCAGCGCTGTGCTTTTACTCCGAACGTTGTTGAAGGCGAAGAGTCCGACGGTTCGTCAGCAGGTGAAGTGGGTGGTTTGGGGCACGTTGCTCGCCGTCACCCCGTTCCTGCTGCTCTATGCTGTGGTCTATCTGTTTGGCGCGCCTACAGATCGTTGGTTAACAGACGTCGCGATATTGCCGCTCGCTTTGATCCCGTTCGCGTTTGGGTACTCGGTGCTGCGCTATCGGTTGATGGACGTCGAGCTGGTTGTGCGTCGTGTTTTTGTTTACGCGCTCACCACGCTCGCAGTCTCATTGCTGATTGGCGTGGTCGTCTATCTTGGCGGTCTGTATGCGTTCGGCTCGGATCAGTCGTTCTCATCCGGTGAGATCACACTGCGAGTGGTGATCGCTGTCCTGGCGATGGCCGCGATCGTGATGGTTGCCGCACCGGTCAAAAACTTTCTTCAGGAACAGGTCGACCGCTTGTTCTATGGCGAGCGTTACGATCTGCGCAACAGTCTGCTTGATTTTGGTCGCACGCTTTCGGCAACGACCGCGCTTGACCCGCTGCTTGATTCCTTAGTTAGCCGTCTACAGGAAGTGATGAACGTCGAGCGCATCGCGATCTTCATCGAGTCGCGTACAGCGCTGACGGGATACGTTGTCGCTCGTTCCGAAGGGTTGCCGCTGCCGATTTCTGTTCCGATGGATTTTCGCGAAATGATTCGCGTGCGATCCGCCGAGTCCGGCATTGTTCGCGCAGACGATCTCGATCTCGATTCCGAGTCTAATAGTTCGGTGCGACGATCGCTTCATTACTACGTGCCGTGTGTGGTTCGTGGACGAATGGTAGCTGTGCTTGGACTCGGACGCTCGGTCGACGGTGGACTGCTGTCGTCTGAAGACGTTGAGATTCTGCGCACGGTGTCGGGTTATGTGGCAGTAGCGATTGAAAACAGTTTGCTTTATAAGGATCAGCAGGCGCGCGCCAGTGAGTTGAAGCTGCTGAAAGAGTTTAACGAGTCGATCATCGAATCGATCAACGTTGGTCTGCTGGCGGTCGATCTCGAAGGACGTGTGACGCGCTTAAACTCCGCGCTCGAACACATGCTCGATCTTCGTCGCGATGCTGCCGTCGGTCGCTACGTTGAAGACCTCTTCTCAGAAGACTTTGCTGATACGCTCAAGCAAGTGCTTGGTAAAGACGGTTGGCTGCTCAAAGAGATTCGCAACATCTACAAGCTTCACACCGCGACCCTGACGAATCGCGGCCTGGTGCTGAATATCGCTCTTGCGCCATTGCAGGATGGACAGGGACAAACCGGCGCCCTTGTGGTCCTCGAAGATGTTACGGAACGAATCACGCTCGAAGAGCAGTTACAACAGCGTGAGAAGCTCTCGTCGATCGGTTTGCTGGCTGCCGGTGTCGCCCACGAAGTGAACACGCCTTTGACGGGTGTTTCCTCGTACACGCAGATGCTGCTCGGCATGTTGAACGAAAACGATCCGAAGCACGCGTTGCTACAGAAGGTGCGCACGCAGGCTGAACGCGCGACTAACATCGTCAACAACCTGCTGAATTTTTCTCGCACCGGCAGTGCGACCGAGTTTGCTGAGTTGAATGTGGCGCGTGTGCTCGACGACACGTTGCAGCTACTCGAACCACAACTCCGTCGCAGCCAGATCGAGATCGTTCGTGATTACGACATAGATGCGCCCAAAGCTTATGCCAACGCCGGCAAACTCCAACAGGTCTTTACGAACCTGATTCTCAACGCGCGCGATGCGATTCCTGACGGTGGACGAATCATCGTCTCAACCGGTTCGGCTGAAGACGGATCGCTCGTTGCTGAGATTTCAGATACAGGTATTGGTATTGCTCCGGAAAATGTCGCCAAGATCTACGACCCGTTCTTCACCACCAAGGGCGTCGGTCAGGGCACCGGATTGGGCCTCGCCGTTTCGTACGGCATTGTTCAGGAACACGCCGGTAGAATCTCGGTCGAAAGCACGCCGGGGCACGGCACCACCTTCCGCATCACCTTGCCGACCGCGCGCGTTCGCGCTCGCTTACAGGCCGTCGGTGATTAGCCACAAAAAGGCACAACAGCACAAAGGATTTTGTTCTCAGTCCTGAACTGCTTTTGTGCCTTTTGTGCCTTTTTGTGGCAAACTAAGATTTCTTTTTAATGAGACCAGAAAAACGTAACTCCCGAAAAGGATCAGTCCTCGTCGTCGACGACGAGGAAATCATGCGTGAGGTGCTCGAAACGCTCCTCACCGCTGACGGCTATCGCGTCGATCTCGCGAAGACAGGCGAAGAGGGCCTCGAAGCATACGGCCGTCGCGCGTTCGACGTAGTGCTGCTCGACGTCTCGATGCCCGGCATCGGTGGTCTGCGTGCACTCGAAGAGTTTTTGAAGATGGATCCCGACGCGGTGATCGTGATGATTACTGCTTACGCGACTTTCGATACCGCGATCGCTGCGTGGGAACGAGGCGCTGTCAGTTGTATCCGAAAGCCGTTTCAGAACGAACAGATCACTGCGACGATCGCCGCCGGCATTAAGCGTCGTCGCAAAGAAGAAGAACGACGCACGCTGCGCCGGGCGATGAGCAAGGCGGTGGACCGCGGCGAGATTATCGGTCGCTCCGATCTGATGCAGGAAGTGTTTCGCCTGGTGGAACAAGTTGCGCCTGCGCGATCGACGGTTTTGATCACCGGTGAGAGTGGAACCGGTAAGGAACTGATCGCAAAAGCAATTCACGAAGCCAGCACGCGTGCCGGCCGGCCATTTGTAACCGTCAACAGTTCAAACATTCCTTCCGAACTGCTTGAGTCAGAATTGTTTGGCCACACGCGCGGTGCGTTTACCGGCGCAGTCGCCGCGAAGAAAGGTCTTTTCGAAGTTGCCGACGGCGGCTCGATCTTTCTCGATGAGATTGGCGACATTCCGCCGGAGACGCAGGTGCGACTCTTGCGCGTTATTCAGGAACGCGAGTTTACGCCACTCGGGGACACGGCGCCGCGACGAGTTGACGTGCGTATCGTCGCCGCAACGAATATCGATCTGAAAGAAGCGGTACGCCAGGGCACATTTCGCGAGGACCTTTACTATCGTCTCGCCGTTGTGCCGATCGAGTTGCCGCCCTTGCGCGATCGCAACGAAGACATTCTGCCGCTGGCCCAGCACTTCATTCAAAAGTACAACGAAGAAAACGGTCGCAATGTCGCCGAACAACTCGCGCCGGATGTGCTTGAGTTGATGGAAGCTTATTCATGGCCCGGCAACGTGCGCGAGCTCGAAAACACGATTGAGCGCGCGGTTGTGATCGCTCCCGGCGACGAGATCACGAAAGAATGTTTGCGCACTGAGATCAGCGATCCGAAGTCTGTTACTTCAGGTTCGCACGATGGCGCGAGCAACGCGGCCGTCGGCGATATCGGACGCGGCATAAACTTCTACGAAGAAGTAAGACGATTTGAAATCGATCTGATCAGACGAGCCCTCGAACAAACCGGTGGTCATCAGTCTCGCGCAGCGCGTTTGCTGGGCATGAATGCCACCACGCTCAATTCCAAAATCAAAACCTACAACATTAATTTGAGACCTTAGCCCACGATGAAACGTCGCGAACTCGATGGTTGTCCAATCACTGGAGCACTACAGATGCTCGGTGATAAGTGGACGATGTTGGTCGTGCGGGAATTGCTGGGTGGTCCAAAGCGTACGATGGAATTACTGAACAGTCTTTTTCCGATCAGCAGTCGCACCCTTGTCGGTCGCTTGCGCGACATGGAAAAGGATGGACTGGTGGAACGCACCGACTTCGGCGGCAACCCACCACACATTGAGTATGCTTTGACGCAGCGAGGAATGTTGCTGGTGCCACTGCTCGAATCACTGCGCCAACTCGGCCTGGCTTTGAAGTGTAACGACTGTGAGGATCGCAGGAACCGAATCGGAGCCTACTGCGAACCCTGCCCCCTCAACGAACACCCCATCGAGATCCCCACACGCTCCGTCCGTGTCCCCCCGCGCCGCGAAAAAGACGACTCAATCGTTCTTCTTTAATCCGCGTTTATCCGCGTCCTCATTCAGCGTTGGGAATCATGTGCCCATCGGGTGTGATGATCGCCTGACGATCGGGTGTGATGTGCTCACCCTCCATCGTGATCTCTTCACCGCTCGGCATCACGACCGGCAGATGATCGAGAAAACGCTCCGCATCGATCGCCGACATGCACCCAGTACCCGCGGCCGTAATCGCCTGCCGGTAAAACGAATCCTGCACGTCGCCACACGCAAACACTCCGGGAATGTTGGTCGAGGTCGAGTGTCCGGAAGTCTTCAGGTACCCAATCTCATCCATGTCCAACTGGCCCTTGAATAAATCTGTATTTGGCTTGTGACCAATCGCGACGAACACGCCATGACATGGGAAGAGCTGCTCCTCACCCGTTTTCAGATTGCGCAACCGAACACTGGTAACACCTTCTTCCGGCGTTCCCAGAATCTCCTCCACCCCAGAGTTCCAGATAAACTCGATCTTCTCGTTCTGGAACGCTTTCTCCTGCATGATTTTCGACGCGCGTAATTTCTCGCGACGATGAACGACGTACACTTTCGAGGCGTAACGCGTCAGGAAAGTCGCTTCTTCCATCGCCGTGTCGCCGCCGCCGACCACGATCAGCGTCTTGTTTCTAAAGGCCGGCAAAGGACCGTCGCACGTAGCACACGCCGACACGCCGTTGCCGCCAAAACCGTCCGGAACTTTCGCCTCACCGGGAATTCCGAGCCATTTCGCTGACGCACCGGAAGCGATGATCAGCGTTTCAGTCGAGATTGTTTTTCCCTCGGCGTAAAGCTGGAACGGGCGTTCGGAAAGGTCGACTTCGGTAATCCACGCTTCAAGAAACTCGGTTCCAAACCGCTCCGCCTGTTTGCGAAACTCGTGCATCAGGTCGGGGCCTTGGATTCCGTGTGAAAAACCGGGGTAGTTCTCGACCTCGGTGGTGATCATCAACTGTCCGCCAGGCGCAGTCTGTTTAGCCGCATCGGCGGGCGCATCGATCAGCAGAGGGCTCAAGTTAGCGCGCGCGGTGTAAATGGCTGCGGTCAGACCCGCTGGGCCCGATCCAATGATGACGACGTCTCTCTTTATGATCTCGTTATCCATTACTTAGGGCGTGTTCCTTCCTGCATGTCAGGGTAAAAAATTGGCAGTTGCGAAATCGTGTCGAAAGCACGAGAGTATAGCCTTTTCGGTTGAGCGTATAGTATAACTACGGATATTGGGGTAGTCGAACCGTGTGGCTTCTGTTGTCCGGGAGGCGCTTTAGCCCGGTTCTCCGCAAGATGAGCAGCCCAGGAAGCCGTTCGGAAACGATTCAAACGATTGCCGTGATCGGCGCCGGCACCATGGGTCATGGCATTGCCCAGGTTGCTGCGGGCGCAGGTTTTAAAGTCTTACTCAGCGATGTTGATCGTGAATCGCTTGCGCGAGGAGTTAAGGCGATCGAAGGTAATCTTGCCAAAGGCATCAAGCTCGGTAAGCTGACTGAAGACGATCGCGACCGCACCTTGCAGCATATTCGCGGAACTACGAATCTGAAAGAGTGTGCAGCAGCAGATCTGATCATTGAGGCCGCGCCGGAGAAACTGGATCTCAAGCAAGACATCCTCCGGCAGCTCGAATCCGCATCCGACCACCCTTTCATTTTCGCAAGCAACACGTCGTCGCTATCCATTACTGCGATAGCCAGCTCTTCGAAACGCCCCGAAGCTGTTATTGGTATGCACTTTTTCAACCCGGTGCATATTATGCGACTGCTCGAAATCGTGGTCGGCAAAGAGACCAGCCCGGAGACTATCGCCGTCGTCACGGCTGTAGGACGGAAGCTGCGCAAAGAGCCGATCGTCGTTAAAGACGTTCCCGGCTTTGCTTCGAGCCGTTTAGGCATAGTGCTGGGACTCGAAGCGATGAGAATGTTTGAGCAGGGAGTAGCCAGCGCGCAGGACATCGATACTGCGATGGAGCTTGGCTACAACCATCCAATGGGACCACTCAAGCTCACCGATCTGGTTGGACTCGACGTGCGTCTCAACATTGCCGAGTATCTTCATCGAGAGCTTGGCTCAGAGGCATTCAGACCACCGGAAGTCTTGCGACGAATGGTGAGTGAAGGGAAGTTGGGAAAGAAAACGGGTCAGGGGTTTTACGATTGGAGCAAAGAAGACGCGCGTCGCGCACAGTCTTCCTGAGCTTTCCTGTTGCGAACAATGAGTACTCCCTACAACAACGAAGAGAGACGGTTTGCGTTACGAATGTCGTTGCGGTTGCCGATCGTCATTTCCGGTCGCACCGAAGATGGTTCTGCGTGGAGTGAGCCGACTGAAACCGACGACATTTCGACTTCGGGCGCGCTCTTTCATTTGAACCAGAAGGTTACTCGCGGAGAACGTTTGTACATTCGCGCGCACCGGCCCGACGGCACGCCTATCGAGGCGACCGCTCTCGTGGTGCGAGTTGCGCCCGCGATTTACGGGACAGCGCGAATCGGAGTGCAGATAGCCGAACCCGCCGAAAACTGGCTCCGACTGTTCGTGTCATGGGTAGCCGATGAGCAACCCGTGACTACTGATCCCGAAGGTCCTCCCTCCGAGTAAATTTTAATAATCAAAGAGACACTGGAGTTGTCGAATGCCGGAAACTTACGAGACCCTGCTGCTCGAAAAACGCGACCGCGTCGCTATCATCACCATCAATCGTCCTGATAAACGAAACGCTCTTAACATCAAAACGCGCGAAGAAGGCGCGGCCTTGCTGGAAGAACTGCGTAACGACAGTTCAGTCGGCGTGGTTGTCTTCACTGGCGCCGGTGACAAAGCTTTTATCGCCGGTGCAGACATCGCAGAGTTTGCCGGACGAACGTCGATCACTCAGCGCGACGTGATGATGGGACGTTCGTTGTTTACTGCGATCGACAGTTTCCCGAAACCGGTGATTGCGATGGTTAACGGCTATTGTCTCGGCGGCGGTTGTGAACTCGCACTTGCGTGCGACATTCGCGTGGCGAGTGAGACCGCGTCGTTTGGGCAGCCTGAAATCAATCTCGGCATCATTCCCGGTGGCGGCGGCACGCAACGTTTGACGCGTCTGGTTGGTGAAGGAAAAGCGATGGAGATGATCATGACGGGTGAGATCATCGATGCGCGCACGGCGTTCTCGATCGGCCTTGTGAATCATGTGGTACCGGCCGATCAGCTTGAAGCGAAGACGATGGAGATTGCGAATCGCATTGCCGACAAGAGTCCGATTGCGTTGCAACTTGCGAAAGAGGCAGTGAAGCTGGCGTCGCGCTCAAACCTCGACGAAGGTTTGCGTCGTGAAGTCGATCTGTTTGCGCTTTGTTTCTCGACGGAAGACAAAGATGAAGGTGTGAGTGCGTTTTTGGAGAAGCGCAAGCCGGCGTTCAAGGGGAAATGAAAAATCTGGTGCTCATCGTCGGCATCTTAATAGCTACAGTCGGTGGCGTGATCACATACCGTGCGTTGTACGTTGAACCGAGGTCCGCGGTCGTCATCACCGACTCCGGCATTCGCCAGATTCCCGACCAGGCGCGCGTAGTTGGAGGCGCGTTGTTATTCGTCGGTGGTTCCGCTCTCGCCCTCTACGCCGCCACGCGCAAAATCCGTAAATAATCCGAGTTATCTGCGGCTGATTTTCTCGATCAGAGCCCGCGTTTCGGCGGCCAACGGACCGTTAGGTTCGAGTCGCAGGTATTCACTGAATTCGACTTGCGCATCGTTGGTGCGGCCGACGCGGAGAAGCAGATTGCCCTTGAGCAAATGCGCACCGGCGAGATCGGGGTTGAGAGTGAGAGCGCGTTTTACTTCTTCGTAAGACTTCTCGAGCACCGGTTTCGCCTGCATGAGATCCGTTATCGCGCGTGCCTTTTCCCAGTAGACGCGCGCGAGGTTTAGGTGTCCCAGGTATGACTGATCCTGAATCGCTAAACCTTTAACCAAAACCTTTTCAGCGTCAGCGATCTTGTTCTGTCGCAGGTAAACCTCACTCAATGCAAAAAACGCATTGAACGCATTCGGGTCCACGTCAATCGTCGCCAACAATGCCTGCTCGGCTTTGTCCCATTCGCCGAGATCCATGTAACCGGTTCCGAGTTTCAACCGCGCCTCGACAAACTGCGGATAGATCGAAACTGCTTTCACAAAACACTTCACCGCAAACGACGTCTTGTCTTTCCCGCCCTCACCAAGCGCCGCCACCCCTTTATCAAACTCCTTCTGTGCCGCCGCCGGAACATTCGCATTAATACTGCCAGGCTTGGAAATCGGCGACGACGTAGTCGCTTCGCGCAACAGTTGCAGTAACACCAAACCATTCGCAGTCACAGTCATGTCGATATTTTGCTGAGCATCGCGATAACCCGACTGCCTTACGCGAACCGAATACTGCGCCGGCGGAAGCGCTGAAAACTGAAACTTCCCCAAACTATCGGTAAACGCTTCACTGATCGAACCGCCGCCCTCGTAACTCTCCAGTCGTACCACAACCTGTTTCGCCGGCGCTCCGCCTTCGGCGAAACGCACTTGTCCGTGTATCTCAACCGTCTTGCCCGTTGGCGACGTTTGCACCTGCGCGCGAATCGCAAGATCACAAAGCGTTATCGCGATGATGCTCGACAACAGCAGCAATACTCTCGTGCTGAACATGGCGTGTCTCCCGGGGGCTGGGAATGAATGCGGCTCCCGGATTCTACTGCAAAGAAAAATGGGAGGGAATAGATTTCCCTCCCGTAAAACATCTCCTGATTGAAATTCTAGAACTCGAAACGAGCTCCCAACCGCATGGAGAAAGGTAAGTGGAAACCAGACGTCAAGTTGATAGTTGACGGCTGCAGGAAGTCGGGGTTCACCTCGCCAAGATCCAATTGGCGAAATTGATCGGGCAAGCGCAAGCGTCGATTGTTGGTGACGTTGAAGAAGTCAGCGATGAAGCTGATCTTCGCGCGCTCGTTGATTACATACGGATAATCCGCGTGCAGATCGAGTTGCGTGAAGAACGGCGTGCGTCCCAACTTGCCACGGCCGCCTACGGGAATTTCACCGGCATTCAAGTAAACAGGATGCGGCAGATACTCGCTGATCGGTATGCCGGATTCCATGTGGAAACCCATGCCGACGTTCAAGCCCTTCACGAATCTGCCACCAAAGCCCGAGCGCTCTTTGCTGAAGCCGTAGCTCGCATAGATGTTCGAGACAAATCGTCGATCGGTATTCAAATACCCGACCTGGAATTGATCGCCGAGCAAGTTGAAATCGCCCTGGGTAAAGTCGAATAACGAACTGATACCGGGATCAGTTTGACCATTGTCGTTACGGAGGTGTCCTTCGTAGTTGCCGCGCAAGGATGCGATACGGAAGTTGGACAAGAGCTGCCAGTTATTGCTGAACCGCTTGTTCAGTTCAAACTCGAATGCCTTGTACTTTCTCACCGGATCGCTGAAACCATCCGGAATGCCGTCGGGAATGTTGATCGACGCGCCCGTGACCGGATCGATACCGGCGCTTCCAAAGCATACGTTTCCGAGCGCCGCTCCCGTGAATGGATCGTCAACTTCCGTTTGGAACCCGGAAGTGCATCCAGCCGGTGCCGTACCGCCGATCGGGAACGTGAATGGCTGCAAGTTTGTCGCCGCGTCGAGCCGTGCGCTCGGGTTTCCCATGAAGAACGTTTGCGTAACATTGGCGTTCGCCGCTTCAGGCGATAACACCGCCATGTCTTCGATGACTCGCTTCAGATTGCGATACTGAAAACGAACTGACAGCACGAAGTTCTTCGGCAACTGGAAGTCGGCGCCAATGATGTGTTCATCCTGGAAACCGAGTTTAGTGCCGGCCGTGATCGCGCTGAGATCAGACGCCGAGATGTCGATACCGTTCGGTACGCCTGTAGTTCCACTCAGCAAGTGAGCCGCATCGATCACCGGTATCGGTGAGCCAAACTGATCAAGGGTGACGATTCGCTCACCAGCACCGTTGGTCGTGAACGCCGGAGCAAAGCGAGCGCCTGTGAAATCCAATTCCTGCGATAGTGCTCGCTCGGCAGCGTCGAGCGGCAGGAATTCGAAGAAACGACCATAGTTATAATAGACCTTGATGTTGCCGTTACCGGTTGGATCAACGCTGACTCCGAGTCGCGGCGCCCATTGATCGGTAAAGCTATAGGCATAACGGTTTCCCGTAACTGAATTCGGACTGCCGATCACGCGCTCCTGCTCCGTACGCAAACCGAGTAGCGCGGTGACGTATTTGTTTACACGCCAAACGTCCTGAACGTAGCCGGCGTTGTAGTTTCCGCGCGTATCGAAGTCTGGTGGACCAAACTCACCGCGAAACACTTGCAGTGAAACGGGCACTTGATCACCGCGAACGTCATACAACGGGCATAAAGTGCAGCCCGGTTGCGCGCGTAGTCTAAATTGGACGTTGAACATCTGTCCGATGGCGAACGGCGGGATACCGAGTTCGTCAGCAGGAGTGCCAATCGCGTTGGTATCGGGAATCGCGAAACGTGGACCACTACGTTCACGAGTACCTGAGTAAAGCGAACGCTGATACGTGTAACCAACGCCGACGGTATGCTGGCCCCACTGATTCCAGATCTTCGAAGTGTTGATGTCCCACTTCCAGTTTGTGCTTTCAGTAGGCTCATAGAAACCACGACCAACGGCGGTGATGTTGCCACGAATTCGATCGATCGGAGTGCGGACCGCGATGTTGTTGATGTCCGCAAAGCCGGTTTCATTGAAATTACTGCGGCCCTGGCTGAAGGACGAGTTAAGCGTCCAGGTCGGCGACAACGATCCGTTGTAGCGCGCGGCCCAGTTGCGAGTGCCGTAGTCGAGAACGCTGTCGGCTGTGTTGTTGTCGATATTCAGAAACGCAAACGACGAAAGATTCGTCTTCGTTGGATCGCCGAAGATCGAGAACGTAACCTGGTGATTTTGATTGATCACCCAATCAAGTTTGCCGGCGTAGTTCAGCGTGCGATAACGCCGTGCAAACTCGCCGCGCTGACGAAACAGTCCGGAGTCAACAATTGATCCGTTACCGGCGTCGATGTCGGCTTCGTTCGCTTGCACGCCCTGAACAATCTCGCGACGCACGGTCGGATTGAACGAGCCGAAGAAGAAGAGCTTGTTGCGCAATCCCGGCACGTAGCCACCGAGATCGGCGCCGACGTCATAGTTTTCTTCGTGCAGTAGTTTGCCTTGTTTGTTGGTGCGGAAGTCGTCGGCCTGGCGGCGAGTCGCTTCGAATGCACTCGGACGTGCGAAGCCGTAGATCGCACCGTGATACTCGTTTCCGCCTGACTGAGTAATAATGTTCACGATACCGCCGAGCGACTGACCATACTGTGGTTCGAAGCCGCCGGTCTTCACCTGAACTTCCTTGATGAATGAAGTGTTGATACCGGTTCCGAGCGCGCCATAGGAACGCGAGAAAGTTCCGATACCACCAAACGCAGAGTTAGTGATGTTCACGCCGTCCGCGACATAGAGATTGTCGAGTGCTGAACCACCGCCAATCGATGGATTGTCGCGTCCACCGTTGATGCTGTCGGTTGCACCCGGTGAAAGATAAAACAAACTCGATACTTGTCGTTGTACGGGAACGTTCTGGAAGAGTTGATCGTTGAGGTTCTGACCCGTAGAGGTGCTTTGTTGATCGATACCGCCTACGGTCGCAGTAACGTCGACGGTGGCAGTGATTTCACCGGTTTCGAGTTTTAGATTTAGTGTTGATTCACGACCAACGTAAACAGTGACGTTGTTCGCGACCGCACTCTTGAAACCGGTTTGCTCAACGCGCACTGAGTAAGTGCCAGGCTCAAGATTTTCAATTCTGAAGACTCCGTTTTCGTTTGCCGTTCCGGTTCTTTCACCCGTTTGACCGGTGATGACAATCTTTGCGCCGGGAACTGCGGCGCCGGCAGCATCAGTAACGGTGCCGCCAATCATTCCTTTCGTTTGCACGTCCTGGGCGAGGACGTTCGCTGCCGCGAAACTCAGGCAGCAGGCTACTAATAAAGCCCAAAGGTGTTTCATACTTAGATCTCACTTTCACAGATACTTCGTGATGTTGTGAGAAGCAATGAAGGTGCCAGTTTAGTGATCTACGAAATGTTGGAGAGCGTTGAGAGAGGAGATGTTTGTCGAAGGCGCGTGAGTATTAAGTCGGAGAGTGCGAGGCAACCCCAGTCGCAAATTCTGATCACCATTTAAATGGAAAAAGTCGATCCAAAGCTTTGAGTCGATCCAAATCGCTAAATTTCAGCGACAAAACTTCGCCACAAAAAAGCACATGCAAACACAAACTTGTGCTTTTTTGTGGCTTAAGAATTTAACCTTGCCAGAGTGTGCGGAGCTGATCTTCGCTGCCGTTGAATTTATCTCGATCGCAATTACCGATGCCGGGAACGGTGTGCGGATCAGGCCCGACGGCGCCGTCGGTGTATTGCCACATGGTCCAGGTTGTCCAATTAGTCGGCACGACTGCGGTCGGACCGTATTGAGCCAGCCAGAACCAGCACTGCGCGAGGATCGGATCCTTATTACTACCAAGCAGCTCCTTGATATAAGAGCCGGAATATAATCCTGGAAAGCGACCCGTGGCTTCGTTCACGTGCGTAACAAAATTCCGCGCGTCTTCCAGCGACATGCTGGTGCCACTCGGATTCTGTTCGAAGTCGAGAACGAGCAGCGTGTTGTCAGTAGTTCCGACAACGTCGAGGAAGTGTTGTGCCTGTGCGACGCCGTCACCGCCGGTCGCAAAGTGATAAGCGCCCCACAACAACCCGGCATTTTGTGCGCTCGTCCGATTGGTTTGGTACATCGGGTCGAGGCCGGTTTGACCCTGCGTGGCTTTATGAATAACGCCGATGATTCCGCCGTCTTTGGCTTGTTGAAGATTTACGTTTCCATTGTGATGAGAGAGGTCAACGACTGCATTGAGTGGATCCGGCATTGGTTTCTCCTTGACTGAGTGTTTCAGTGAGTCGATTGAGTATAGATCTTTATCCACAGATTACACAGATTAAGTAATAAAATCTGTGTAATCTGTGGATACGTCATAGAATCCTTGTATGAAACGTTACGTCGGCAACTGTTTCCTGCTCGTGCTGATTGGATTGTCGAGCACCTTTGCTCAGCGATCGAATTCTGTTTTGGTCTGCAAGCGACCCGTGTTTGCGGCTCTGAAGCCAATGCCGAAACTCAGTTATCAATGTAACGAACAGCTAAACGATTACGACGAGAAGGTTCTGAAACTTCCCGAGCGTGTTGCCGCAATTGAGTCGTTGATGACGGAGCTCTCTTCCTTCAACGAGGCTGCGTGGTGGACAGCAGACACGGTGGACCTGAGCGTTTGTGATTTCACTGATGCGCCGGGAATGCTGACCCGAGATCAGCGACGTAGTTTCATGAATGGCGAGTACGCGTTTTGGTTATTTGGAAACGATCGCATCCGCGTCGTGTTGATTCCGGATCCTTGTTATCAAACTGAGTACGGTGGCTCGAATGCCTTTTTGTTGTATCGCCACGACGGACGTATTTCAGTGACTCAAGTGCTGGACGGCTATTTTTCGCGTGCCGACAATTCCGTCACCGTCGCGTTCGCGAAACTCGGCAACGAGCAGATCATCGAAATCGCAACGGGCTCCGGCGGTCTGACGCCGAGTTTGACTAACTACTACTTCACGATCGACCATCATACGAACCACGCCATTCCGAAAAATCTCTTCCGCGGCGACAAGGGACCGACGAACGAGATCTCCTCGGCAATGCTATTCAACGCGACACCTGCCATCACACCATTGAAAATCATCCGCGGCCAATCATTGGCGCCGAGCTTCATGATTTACAGCGACAGCGAACGCGGACGGATCGACGACAATGGCCGAGCTCTTGAGCGAAAAATCTTGCGTTGGGATGGCAAAACCTACAGGTGAGCATCAGACGGTCTCGATGGTCACAACGCCTTTGAATTCGGGCTCCGGGATCAAAGATGCATGCGAATTAACGGAATATGCCGATACCAGCTATGCTGCTCACTGACGATGGTTTCAGCGCACTGGTTCACCCACGAATACACTTGAGTCGCATCCGCAACGTGGCCACTTTGTTTAATCGCTTTCACTAATTCGTCGAAACGTTCCGCGGCATTTCGCGATCGCTCAGCAATGGCCTCAAATCCCAGCTGATGGGAAAGTAACGAAATCACGAAGGCAAGTGTCGCCGAAATCAAGGTCAGCATCATCAGAATATGTGCCAATATTGTGGCTCGGTCGGAGCCAACCGTTTCTTCGAGATAGTAGGAAATTAGCAGTTGTAGAACACACAGACAGAGCGTTACTACGAAGGCATAGGTCGAGATGCGTGTGAGGTGTCTGGCGGCGGTCTGATGTTGCGCCGCAAAGTTTTTATGCCAACCGGATTGATAACGAACAAAATCCTCGATGGCGGAAATCCTGGCCGATAGTAACTCAGCTTTAGGCGTAACAAGCACAATCGATGGAAGTGCACGCAGGTGTTTAAGAAGCATGCGACTCCGATTGATCCACAACTCGGGTTCCTCAGCCGGTAGTGTTAGCCTCGGCAAGGTGTAGAACAACTGATTCAGCAATACCAAACGGAGAAACTCTGCGAGCAACCGATTGGTTATCCATTTGTGATGATGCTTCGCAAGCTTTGTTCTTAAGAACAATCCAGCGGCAGCCAGTAACAAAACTCCTTCGGCGATGTGTAAGAGATCGTGCAGCGACTGGCTGATGGCGGCACCCACGGCGAGCACAGTCGAAATAACTATGAGCAGTGGCAGAAGGAAGCAGGAGGTTCTGAAAACATTTGAATAATGCCTGCCGAGATCGTCATGACTGGTGAAGTATGGACATATCGTCGCCAGAACACCTTCTAACGAGTCTCTATCAGCCGGTTCGAGTTTCTTGTTTGCCGTCTCCGACAGACCCATGCCGCGGCGACATCGTTCTGCCATGGGTAAGCGCTTTTTAACTGTCTCATATCGCTCTCTCAGGATGACGCTATTGAGCAACGGGAATATAAGACCGAGCACAGTCCGCTTTGAAATTGGCGCCGCATATGGTCGCAGGTCCTTTGTTTCCCAACACTCGGTTAAGGCAAGTAACCAGCTTGGTCCATCAATGTCTTCCGGCAAGGGATTGATTTCTAGAAAACGCGGCTGACCACGTCTGGCCGGTACGATTGCCAGGAAAACTGAGCTGTTATGGTGTAGACCGAGCCAATTTCTTATCTCGGGTATCTTGGATTCATCCTTACAGACAACCAATATCACCTCGCATCGCCCGAGGAGCACGTCCATTCCCAGGTTGAAATCGCAGATTTCATCGTGTTTGGGATGTGGCATTTCCGCCATCGTGTCGAGCTCGCCGAAGGATACGCCGGCCTCGTCGAAAGTAGCAGACTCAACCTGATATTCATTACCAGCGAGAACCTGAGCATAATGGGCCATTTCAGCAGTTCGCACGTAAGTGACGAGCGTTAATGGCAGATCTACTCTGATCGACTCGGTCTTTGTATTTATCTTTTGTAACAGTTCAGCTACCGGACCAGGTGAGAAAGGTCGAGCAGGCAAGGAATGGAAGAGTAGTCCGACGCGAAATGGCATAACAACCTCGTTGAGTTGAGGATAGATCGCCCAGGCAACGACCCTGCGGGAAGTTTCAACTACACGCCTTTACAAGGACAAACGTGGTGAAGTTGTCTGCACGATCTTGTAAGTTTTGATCGACGATTCTTAAACCCCAGGCCTCGCTGATGAGCCGGTTGGAGACGGTGGCCACGGTTTTTGGCAGCGCGCCCGTGGCGATTCCTTCTCCGACTCGAGCCGGATCAACAAAGTCTCCCTCGCCTTCCTTTAACGCAAGGTGGGAATAATTCCGCGCGATTGTATTGCGACACTGGGCGAGTACCTGCGGATGAGTCATGATAGTGTCCACTTCTTCCAAAGTAGTATCGGGATGGACCATTAGGCAGTGGACTACCTGAATAGAATATCGGTCGATTACGTCGAATCGATCGTGAAACGAATATTTCTCCTGCGCTACTAAAGTTTCCTTTACTGGTCCGCCGATAGAGTTCTCGGTGGCAAACTGCCCAAGATCGATCTCGCCCGAGATCAAATTTCCTAACACTCTGTCCGTTGTGTAGAGGTAGTTGATCTCGACTTCCGCATCCGAAATGTTTTTCCTTTGCAGGTAGGATTTAAGAGCTTGCTCGTTAAAACTACCCAGTCCGCCCTGAATTCCTACTCTGAACTTTTGCATTTTGGCGTGCCTGATATGTTGGTCGGTTGAGTTGAGGTATCGCGCAATTCGTTGACATCCACTCGGACCGGACACTAAATTACCGCACGATAGGGTTGTTCGCAGGAAATACATTATCACAAACCACCCTGCCTCGCTTCTGTATGGCCTCACAAAACGAAAACGACTCAAACATACACGCCAGTGCTGGCACTCGCGGCAAGCCCAGACTCGGAAAAATCTTTATCAGTTATCGCCGCGTAGATAGCGCCGGATATGCCGGTCACATCCACGAAAAGCTCGCTAGTCATTTTGGTCCGGATAGCGTCTTCATGGATATCGACAATCTCGCACCAGGGATGCGTTTCGACCAGCACATTCAAGAGGTCCTCGGTTCGTGCAGCGTATTACTAGCCGTTATTGGTCGCTATTGGTTTAGTGACGACAGAAATCAATCGATTAATGCTCCGCAAGGTTGGATGCGAACGGAACTGGGCACTGCGCTAAGGCTCGGCGTGCCCATCATTCCGGTTCTGGTCCATGGCGCAATAATGCCTACACCAGATCAGTTACCCGAAGATTTGACGACTCTCGCTTACTGGCAGGCTGTAGAGATCCGGGACAAGAACTTTCAGTATGACGTCGAGCAGCTAATCAAATCGATTACGGAAATCATTTCTTCAACGCGCCTCGACCGATACAAACTAGGCGCGCGACTCGGCGGCGGACGGTCAGGTGAAGTATTTCTTGCAGAAGACACGCTCAGCCTCGGACGCACCGTTGTTGTGAAGAAGTTGCACGCGCACATAACTCAAAACGAGCGGCTACTGAGGGAATTCGAAAGTTGTGCGCGGGCTATATGCGGCTTAGACAATCCAAACATCCTTCACACTTATGACATCGGCAGGGCCGGCTCCTGTCACTTCATCGTGACTGAATTTTTTGACGGCCAGACGTTACGTAATCGTATGGCGTCGGGGCCTATCAGACTGCTCGACTCGATCCGCATAACGAAGCGAATAGCCGAGGCGCTCGCGACTGCACATAGTGTAGGCGTTATTCACGGTGACCTCAGACCGGAAAACGTTCTGGTCAATTCAGACCACCGGGTCAAAGTTTTCGATTTTGGTTTGACCGGATTACTCGATCAAATACAACCCGAGGAGTTACCGCCAGAAGCGACACCCGATGCAATCGTTCGCATCATGTATAGATCGCCTGAACAACTCAGCGGCGAGCAGATTGACGTACGCACAGACGTTTGGAATGTGGGCCTCATCATATATGAGCTCGTTATGGAGCGTCCTCCGTTTGAACGGTCGAGTGTCGAAGAAGTACGTGAAGCCATCTTCAAAAAACCCAGGGAGTCGCCATCATTCAATACTGGCGAGACGGACATTGATACGAGTCTAAGCAGAATCGTGGGAAAAGCGCTCTGTGCAGGTAGAGACGAGCGATACAAATCGGCGAAAGAGTTGATAGCCGAGCTGGATGACCTTGAAACACTGGCTCGAATACACCTCTCCCGACTAGGGACTTCTTCAGAGCCTGAACGCCGTGTCGGGGAAAGAGAAGTTACCGACAACAGCGGCAAAAGGCTGAAACTGCATTTCCGTCGTCGCCGGTATTTGCTGGCAATAATCGCGGTCGTCGTCGCCGTATTAACGATCGTGGCAGGCGCTGCGATTTACTTCTCCCCGACGCCGGTAGATTCCGTCGCGATCATGCCGGCTACAGTTGAAGGTAGCGATGATCCAATGAGCAAAGCGATTGCCCTCGACATTACGCGCAATATCCAGAGCAATCTCCTGGGTTTGCATTCATTGACTGTTAAGGATGCCTCGTCTAATGCGGAAAAGCAGTTTGCCTGCAGAATTGCGTTAAATAAGGGTGAGCTAAAGGTCTACGCCGAGTTGAGAGAAGTCCGGACCGGAAAAATTATCGCGGGCTGGCATAGTTACACGGCTCACGTTGCGGATTGGAAGGTTCTGACGCAGCAGCTCGCCGCCGATATTGTTAACCAAATGCATGTTCCGTTAACACCTGAGGAAGCGAAGCACCTGAAGCAGCGCGCAAGTTTTAACCAGGATGCCGCCGAGCTTTATTTGGCCGGACGGTGGAGTTGGCAAAAGAGAACTAAAGAGGACTTCAAGGTCGCCATCACTAAGTACGAGCAGACGATCAGAATGGACCCGGAGTTTGCGCTCGCGTACGTCGGCATCGCCGATTCGTATCATCTTCTCCCGTTCTACGATAGTAGCGTTAGTTCTGATACTGCTCTCACGAACGCCGAAGCGGCGATAAATAAAGCGCTCGCTTTAAATAGCGATTTGCTTGAAGCCTATATCTCCAGAGCGATGATCAGATATCAGTACAAGAGAGACTTCGCCGGAGCAGCAGAAGATTTCGATCGTTTACAGACGAATGCCTATCACTATGCGACCGGCTGGCAGTGGTATTCGGAGTTCCTTCTTGTCATGGGTAAGTATGAAGATGCAAACGAAAAAGCAGGAATTGCTTTAGAGTATGACCACCATTCGCCAATCGTCAGAGCAAACCTTTCTTACGTGGCTTACTACTCCCGTGATTTCAAAAGGGCGGTTGATGACGCCTACGACGCGATCAATTCATTCCCTTATTTCCGCCGAACTTACACATATCTTGGGAACGCGCTTGAGCAGCAGGAGAAATATGATGAGGCGATCGACAACTTCGCCGAAGGCGGGGATCGGGTTGCGGCTTCGTACCGTTCCGGGCCGCGGGGCAAGTGGGAGGAGTACCTCAAGGCCAGGGAGAAAAACCAGCGAGAGACGTCTGGCGATGCCAAGGTTCAGTACTACGAGTTGGCTGAAACATGCGCTCGACTCGGCAAACAGGATGAAGCATTGAGTTACTTGCGTCAGGCGATAGACCAGAAATCAAATCGGGTGGTTTTCATCGGTGCCAACCCGCGCTTCGCTAAGCTATGCAGCCCACGTTTTAATGAACTGGTGCGCCAAGTAGGCGTACCAGCGAAAATTTGCGGCGAATGATGACGACAGAGTATTGCGAAGTTTCAATAGCTTTGCAGAATTAGATCCATGTTGGCCGTCCAAGTAAAGCTGCGCGCTGGAGCAGGTGGAGTGATCGATAGCGATTCAGGATTAGGATCGCCAAGAGTCTAACAACCAGTATCACGACATTAAACCGTCTCGCCACTTTAGCCGTCAGACAAATTTAAGCGCTGTTGAATTGCTTGATCGTCTTCATACTCTACGCTAAGCTTCAACTCCGCATTCGTTATATCGAGCTCATAGCGGTTTTAACGAAACTGATAGATCCTCAGGCTGCCTTGGTTGACAGGAGACTCCAACTTGTCCAGAAAAATTACTTCCTCCTTCTTCGTGCTCCTTTGCACTGCTCTCGGCTGCATTGCTGCTTCGGCCCAAGACTGCAAACCGCCGGTGATTGCGGCAAATTCCCAGAACTACAACATCTTCACTCCCGAACAGGAGATGATCTTCGGCGAGTTGAACCGTCAGCGGATGGCCGGCGAAACTCGTTACATCCAGGACGAGAAGTTACTCTTATACGTGAGAGATATCGGCGATCGACTGATCCGGCACCTGCCGTCCACCGGGCTGAAGTATCAGTTCTTCATCGTCGACATCCCCGACGCGAATGCCTTCAACACGCCCGGCGGATACATTTTCATTTCCCGAAAATTAATCGCCTTTACGAAGACGGAAGACGAATTGGCGGGAGTGATGGCCCATGAACTAGGACACGCCTCGGTGCGCCATTCCGCCACCGACTTATCAGAGCTTTTCAAAAAGATCCTCAACGTTACCGAACTCAAAGATCAGAAGGACATAGTTGACAAATACAACCTGTTGATCGAAAGAGAGCGCACCAAGAGTGTTTCGCGGCCTGCGGGCCACGAGTCAGCCCAACAGCTCGAAGCAGATCGCATCGGTTTGTTTGCAATGGTGGCCGCCGGCTACGATCCAAACGCGTTTTCAGAATTCTTTGCACGGCTGACTGAAGCAAAAGCCAAGTCAGGAAACTGGTTCACAAACATTTTCGGCGGCTCAAGTCCCACCGATAAGCGCCTGCGGGAGATGATTAAAGCCACGGAAATGCTTCCACCAGCTTGTCGTGAGAACCGCGGCGCCAACGCGTCGCAGCGGTATTTAAACTGGCAGGCTGAAGTGGTCTCGTTTCGTCAGTCTCAGGTCGCCGAAGAGTTGACGGGCCTGATGTGGAAACGCGAACTCGCGCCACAGCTCAAGAGCGACATCTGGCATGTGGCCATAGCCGGCGACGGAAAGTATTTCCTGGCCCAGGATGACTTCGCGGTCACTGTCATACAACGCGCTCCATTGAAAGTAGCTTTTCAGATACCCACGACCGACGCTCGTCCGGCATCTTTTACACCGGACGGCAAGTTTGTCATGTTTGGCACCGAGTCTTTGCGGTTTGAAAAATGGAGCATCGCCGAAGCAAAACCGGTGGAGGTTCGCGAACTTGTGATCAGGCGCGACTGTTGGGAACAGCAGTTTTCACCTGACGGCAAATACCTGGCCTGCGTCGATTACGACCTGGGGTTGAGTGTCATTGAGACAGAAACAGGAAAGAGAGTTTTTCAGAAAAAGCAGTTTGCCAGACTGAACTTATTCGACCTCATACTTTGGGCGGCTTTCAGGATAGACGACGACGAAGACGCGCATCAGAACGCATTATTTAATCTTCAGTTTTCTCCCGACTCGCGTTACCTCCTCGCCGGGCGTTCAAACAAAAATCGGATCCGTATCTACATAGACTCAGTCGCCATCGGTGAAACAGACGCTTTAGCACTCGATATTTCGACGGGCAAACAAATCTCGCCGAGCAACGACCTGAAAGCGGCGACTCGAGGTGCGTTCATTTTTCTCAGCCCGACCAAGATCCTCGCTACCACGCCGATGAGCAGTGAAGACGCCGGTATCTTCACATTTCCGGAGGGCAGGAGGCTCGCGAAGTTTTCGCTGTCTGCCGCGGACATGACCCTTACCGCAAACCCGAACTACGTGATCTGCAAGTATGCGAACAGCTCCATTGGTTTCTTCGATCTGGAGAGAGCAAAGATTGTTGGTGGCTATAACAATTCCAATGTGGCGCTTTGGAACGACGTGCTTGTCTCTGACTTGGAGCCAGGAAACGTCGGGCTCTCTACAGCGCAGTTTGATGCCGAGGCGAAAACTTTTACCTCCAGGCATATCGACTCAATAGATATTCCGGTAGGCTCGATGAACCGCATTTACGCCGCCAGTGTTTCCGACAACATGCAATGGCTTGCAGTTTCTTCGAAAACTCGGGGCGCCATGTGGGATTTGAACACCGGCGAACGCAAGTTGCACATGAGAGGTTTTCGGGGCGCCCTGGTAGCGGCGAATGGGACCGCCGTTGGCGATTTTCCAGAACTGCATCCGGTGAAGCACAGTCTGGTCTACCTCGACGCTCCAAAGAGCGCTACTACGATATTGCGTGAGATACCTGACCGAGGCGCGCGACAGTACGGCCGCTTTGTGCTTCTTCGCAAGAGTCTCAAAGCGGTTAAGCCTCCCGATAAAGAGAAATCGAAGGAGAAGGAGCAAGGGGAATCTGACACCGACAATGAACCGTTGAATCGCGAAGTGCGATTCGAACTGCAGGACATCGTCAAGAACCAGATTGTTTGGACCAAAGACTTTCCGAAGGGAGCCCCGGGTTACTTCTTCGACGATTTCTCCGGCCGCATGATTTTGTATTGGAGCCTCGGCAGCGAAGAAGGTAAGGCCCGAGTGAAGGAAGAACCGGCTCTGGTGGAACGTTCGCGTCAGATGGGCAACAAAGACGACGACTACGTTATCGAAATCATTGACGCCTTTCAGAACAAGTCAGTCGGCAGTCTATTGCTGGAGACCGGTAAAGGTTCATTTGATATCGAGCACGGTTTCTCTGAAAACAAATGGCTCGTTCTGCGTGATGACAATAACCGCGTACTTGTTTATTCAATCCTGGATGGCGATCTGCAGCAAAGATTTTTTGGCGCCAACGCGGCGCTGAATCCGAAAGGCCATCAGATCGCAGTACAGAACTACCCGGGCGAGCTTACCGTCTACGATCTGGCTACAGGAAATCCGGTAACGCGGTTACGATTCAAAACCCCCGTCGCATTTACCCGCTTCAGTTTAGACGGTAAGCGCCTGCTCGTGTTGACCGCCGGGCAGGTTGTCTACGCCTTCGACACGGAACGTCTGAAAGCGATGTGATTCTTCCACCCTTCAAAATCTTGATAATGCTAGTTTAACTTTCTGCAACAAGTCGTCGTATTCTTTCTGATGCTCTGTAATTAAAGTCTCCTTCCGCTGTTCCAATCGATTAAATATAGCCCACAGTACAGAACCATAAAGCACTTGATCTTGACGGATTTGTTCATAGCCTTCGACTGTCTTGACTTTCGAGGTGATTGATCTGTTGATTGCATTAATGGCGGCATCTGCGATTCTGGTCCAACGCTGCAATTTCTTGAGATGATTTTGGGCAGCTTTGATTTTTTTGTTTCGCTGGGCTTCCGTCTCGCCAGCCAATAAGAGCTGTTTATCCAGCGGTCCGTTAAAAGAAGCTATAAACTTGCATAAGTTATCGACCAGCTCATCAAAAGCTTCTTTGGTCCATGGGTTCCCTTCTCTTTTGGCCTCAAGTTTTTCGCGTAGTAATTCTCCTTCAATACTCCTCCATACAGACTCAAAAGGCTTTATTGCATCGATAAGCGAAAGCGGTTGGGTAGTATCATCCCGGGACCTTGTCACACGAGTTCTGAACTGAGTTATAAGAATGCTCGGTGCGTCTACGATGGCGTCGGTTAAAAAGGAGAAGACCGTTAACTCAAGCAGATCTTCAGGACTACTGCTGCTTACGTGGTGTTTGTCGAACTTCGAGGATAGACTGGCACGCAATCTGTGGGTCTCGTGCAACCGCAGAGAGTTAGAGACGCCGTAATCAGTTCTGCCATCAGCCGTAAACTCTTCCCGCGACTCAGCCGAAATACTAAGCAACACAGCCTTTGAAGTACCGGATAGCTCAATTGGCGCCCAGGGAGAATCTTGCCCTTTCCATAAAGCTATGACTCGGCTCTCCGGCATGCCTGGAGCACCGCATCGAGCCGCCATCCCCAGGGAGGTAAGGGTAAGAACCGCCGAACCAGGGTCATCGGCTAATACGCCTACATAACGTGCCGGCCAGCGCTGTGGAAGTTGGGGTCCATCCAACAAGATTGCGATTACAAAATTAGGGCCAACGCCGCGAATTAATTCGGAAATCGGCTCGAGTTGGGCCAAGTCTTCACAGATAAGCGGGCAAAGCGTTAGCCAGGTGTTAGGCACCAAAAACGTAAGTTGCCTGGATCCGATATCGATTGCTTCCCACCAGTTGATCGCTGGATCTAAAACGCGAGTTAACGAGTACTGTTCTATTTGACTCTTATCCAATCTCCAACGGTGGTGTTTTTCTTGTCCGAGGTTATACCACTTGGAAGCAAAATAAACGGATAGGCGGACTTTGTTCTCGCCCATCGCATTACCTTTGCCTCTAATGCCGGTTATTATCATCGGGATCTCGTCTACAGATAACGACTCTTGCAATGCGCTCTGTAAGTCTTCCAGATTCTCCTCAGTGAGTGCCAACTCAGGAAATACCAACAAGTGTACCTGGCTCACTTCTTTCTTAGCTTCTTGCAAAAGTCCGATTATCTGTTCAGGTTCGAATTGTTCACTCGGCTCGAAATCAAAATAACGAAAACCCTTTGCTTCACTGGGAGGAATAAGTGCATCGGCTGGTCGAAAATCATTGAGATTCAACTCATACGGTATCGGAACTGCCAGCAGGTTTATGGTCTTATGAGTCTCGCTGGCATCGTTCCAGGGAATAGACCGCCAGAGGACCTTAGCTTCAGACCGGTGAAATGTAAGATGATGGGAGAATGATCTAATCGTCAGCCCTTTTTGAGGGGTTCGCATCTTAGGCAAAACTACGCCGTGATGCGACGGCAATCGCGACAGAGAGCCCGTAACTGTCAGCAGATAATTTGCGAGGAAATTAATCGCGCACATCCTGCCTTCGTGCGAAGCTGTCATGAGCCCGAAATTAGCGCATGCTACATCGGCCATAGTGTGTAAATCCAATAAAGCCTCACAAGTCTTGAAGTCGACTGTGTTTGGTTTTGCTGAAACTTTGCTATCGCTTTCAAATAGAATCTCTTTACAATTTTTGAGAGCCTCCGGCAATTCTGGTTCGATTCCCAGGATCCACCGATGCCAATCTCTGTACACATTATTGAGTCTCGCGCTTCGTTCCTCTCCTTTAAGATCACTTAGCAATCGCTTATCGTTTTCGGGGTGAGGACTTACGGCATATCTATAAAGTCCGGTTGCCTGCAAGAGAATTGATGTAAATGCAAATATGTCTGGCGGCCATTGAAACCAGTCTTCCGGTTTCCAATCTGGCATTAAGTTCTTAGCAAGATCGTTCGTTACGATGTAATTAGAAGCCATATCGTCACCTCCTGAGGATTGAGCTGAGCGTAAACATAGGTTTGCGTAAGCAATTGAAAATGAGGGTTTGCAAGTGCTTAACCAGTGATTAAAACGTATTGCTGGAGGTCAGCATGCAGGCCCTGGGTTGAGAAGAGGATATGTTCCCGGCGCGACATGAGAGTCAGGAACATAAATTCACACTGAGGGGGGCGACTTTATTCCCGATTCTTATAAATGTCAACGAATCGATTTCACGGGTAGTGCTCTATTAGACATGTTGCCGGGGTCTTGGCTGAAAGCGGGACATTATGGGACTCTATGGGACGCTTATTAAATCCTTGGTCACCTTTGGGATGGACTGGCTCTTGCTCGAACGAAGGTCAGTCCCGCCTTTGTGAGGTTCGATTACTATAGAAACATTTGTTTCACCTGTGCAAGGAATAATCATGAACGGGAATTGACACAAGTGTCGATCTGGACCATAATACGGCCTAAGGAATATACAAGAATGGGACTGGGGATGCCCGGTCGGCAAAAGGCTCCGGCGTAGGTCGGGGCCTTTTGTTATCTACGGAAAGATTTTAAGCCCATGAATCCACCCCTTACCTTGGTAGAATCGCTTTCGCACCACGTCATACGATGGCAGTGGTTTAGTCGGGTTTATCGCGTACCTTGCTATTGGGTATGCAGCTAAATCAGCGAGTTGGGTGCCGACGACGTTCATCGACTTGGGCTTAAAATGCAAATGGAAATTGATTTTTTTGAATCTGGAAGCTGGAATAAAATCAGTCCCATAAGTGACCGTATGTAGAAAGCTAAGTCTCAGTTCGTCGTCCTCACGTTTTCCGCGTGCTTCTGCGATTAGGTAAACCTCCGTTTGAGCTTCTGCCTCCAGTAAAGGAAGCAACCGCTCTAGCGCAAACGTAAGCGCAAGGTCATAAGGGTTCGCTGCATGCCTACCATACTTCGCTTTATGTTCCTGCTTTTTTATTACGGTGGCAATAAGATCATATCCGGGCGTGGCCATTATTTCATTGATGCGTTCATAGAAAGGCTGTCGCTTTTTCGGATCGGTAAGGAAACCAAAATCGTTCTGAGCCTTGCGAATATCGCGTGAATGAATGATCACGCACTCGTGGCCGAAGTAATCAAACTTTAAACGATTCACCAGCGGAACGAGAGTATCCCTATAAACGTCCTGATCACATACCATCATCACTAAAGCGAATACAGGAAAGTCCTTGTCCTCGCGCTCTAGCGAGTGATCGCCGGTTTCGTCCAGGTATACAACTCGCATTTAGTTAGTTCATCACTTCCGGTTCAATCATCCAGTTTCTTCGAAACTCTTTACCTGCTACTTTCGCTTTTGGGCTAGCTTGCATTTGTCGAGGTTTGTTCCAGTACGGACTTTGCACTTCGGACACCATGTGGGTTCCTGTTCACCTTTGGGCGGCCATTCGTGCTCGCAACGCTCGCATTTCCAGTACCAGACAACCTTTTTTACTTTAGCCATGCCGCGCATCTTAGCGAAAATATACTGCAAGTAATATATTGTACTTGCCTAGGTATGTATCATCGAGATCGCCATCGGCTCTGGTGGCGGCCTAACGCCGAGTTTGACTAATTACTACTTCACAATCGATCCACACACTAACGTGCCCGGCGAAGGTGGAAAGATCGACGACTATAGCCGCACGCTTTCGCGAAAAATTTTTGCGTTGGGATGGTAAGATGGATCGCTGACGCAGATATCGATAAGGCAGTTCTCAAAACCAACTAAAGCTTTATCGTAATTTCCAATTCAAACTCATCATTGGGGGGTCTATATGTCTCAGGAAGAACCTGCCGTGCCTCGCGCCTGCCGGCGCGTGCATCTGGTATTAAGTGCCGGTGGTGTGAAGTGCATAAGTTATGCCGGAGCGGTCACTAAATTGAAAGAGAATGGATTCGATTTTGCGAGCGTATCCGGTTCTTCGGCGGGATCTTTTATAGGCGCAATTCTGTGTTCCAGAGTTGGGCTTGAGGGCTTCAAACGAGCTGCCAGTGAATTCGAATTGTCGTCGCTTGGACAGGGCAAGTCGTTGCTGCCAGGCCTTAGCCTGTGGCGGAAGCCTTTTGCGCAATACAGCGAATCGCTCGTCGCTGAGCGGTTTCGCGAGATTGTAGATAGCGATCCTACGTTCGCAGATTTGAAAACGCCGTTCGCTACTTTCGGTGTCGATTTACGCACGCACAAAATTCACGTTTATTCGCGTCAGGCAACGCCAGAGATGCGGGTTGCAGACGCATTAAGAATCTCGACAGCGGCGCCGTTCTTGTTTCCCGCGCAGGAGGAAGGCGAAAACATTCTATTGGACGGCGCCTTGGTTTCGCAGAGTCCTGTTTGGCTCGCGACCGCTTACAACGACGAGCTACCGATCATCGTTCTCCGGCCAAAGAAGAATGTGGCGGAACCTCCCCCGACAGGTGTATTCGACTATCTGGCGAGTATCATCGATCTGGGTGGCGGCAGTCGGGATTTTTATCTGATGCAGCAGATGCCGCGAGTCCGGTTGATAGAAATCGACTGCGGCGACACCCATTTCGATCAATTTCATCTCGATCTTGAAAGGAGAAACACACTGGTTGGGAGTGGAGGTGTAGCGGTTGAGGCGCACCTGAAGGATTTGCTGCGAACTGTGCCATTAACGCTGCCTGCAGTCGAAACCAATGAGCCTACGACTAATTCTGAAGACGCAGGAAAAGCAGCCCTCGATAGTTTGATTAACGCGTTACCGCCGAAGCGTGATCAAGTATTTATCAGCTACAGTCATAAAGATTCGGACTGGCTTCACCGCTTGCAGGATGCGCTCCAACCTTACACGTGGAACCGTTCGCTTAACTTGTGGGCCGATACGAAAATTCCTTCCGGTGCAGATTGGAACGTAGAGATCAGGAAAGCTCTCGCTGCGGCGAAAGTAGCGGTGTTACTCGTGACAATCAATTACCTGGCTTCGGACTTTATCAAGCAGCAAGAGTTGCCCGAATTTATACGTGCTTCGAAGGAAGATGGTCTCACCTTGCTTTGGGTGCTTGTTGGGCCATGCGGGTATAAGGAAACGGCGCTCGCAGGATATCAGGCTGTAAATAATCCGCAGCGTCCGTTAAAAGTGATGAGCGAAGTGGAGCAGGATGCAGAGTTAGTTCGCATTTGTGAGGAGATAAGTAAAGCGCTCGCATAAAGTAGCGCTGCACTACTAGCATCACGAAGCTCACTCGTCACCGATACGCATCGTGTTATGGCTTCCATCTGTTGGCAGTTAGAAAAAGACCGATAGCCTGTTTGTTCTCGACAAAGGCTTTATCAACGCGCATTTTCCACTCAATGTCCTCAACTCTCTTCGCGTTGCATCGCGCGCACTCGGAGCAGTGCGTTTCCAGAATCCTGGCAAATGTTTCTCTGTCGCTTTTAGACAGTTTTATTCCAGGAAACTCCTGGTTGAAAACATTGTCAGGTAAAGCCAAGGTGTCAAACAAAAAGGGAACGTCACAATCGTCGATCCACTGGCCGATAACCGGTCGCAAGCACGAAAGGTCCTTGCCAGTCCGCTCAATTGGAGGTTCGCCGTCGTCGCTCTCAGAGATCAACTTCGCTAATAACTGTGGAAAATCTGTTTCCAGTGCAATACCTGTAACCATGACATCCTCCTCATACGCTCAAAGTTTTTCGAAAAAGTGCCGTCACACAAACTTAAAGCGGCCCTGGTCACAAACTGCGGTGATCCAGGGCTAGGCTACATGGACTACATGGCTCTGAACTTCTGGTTTGATTGGCTTTGGAATTAACGCCAGGTGGAAGGTGAACAAACGCGGACTGGCGCCGACTTGGCGCTGCATGCAGGAGCGCCCACCTTCGCCGACTGTCAGCGTGGTTTGGGCGCGATGGTTCTTTTCGATAATTGAATCCAAGGTTAGTTTATCTTTCCTAAGTATCGGATCTAAAAAAGCTTTTGACCCAACTGTTTTTAGTATCGGGATGCTGACAAATCTCCGCGATCCAAGTGGCCCGAAGATTTGTCAGAATCCCATTCACAGAGCTGTTGTTACGCCGCGATCTCTGGTATTTCCGTATCGATCAGACCGGGCTTGATGTCGTAGTTGATGATGTGCCCGATCGCAATTAGGGATTCGTCGGAGATCTCAGCAATTTGCGCGTTTTCGGCAATATCCGCGCCTGAAATTGATTGGATAGTGGCGGCTGCGGCAATCGAACCAGAAGCGCCGAGGATTCCGATTATGAACAAGCCGGCCAATGGTAAATATCTGGTTTTCATGGGTTCTCCTTTTACACCTGTTCGACGTTAACGACTACGGGATCAATGACGCCTTCGACCACCGTTACTTCGGAAACTGGTACCTGCACATCGCCGACTACGGGTACTTCGTTGATGACCACCTGGTCGACTACGCGGTTTACAGCATTGATGATGTTAATGTCGCTTTCGATTGATTTCTCCATGACTTCTCCTCCAGTTAGTTTTTTATTGGCCCACTTGTTGGGACTCACTGGTAAAGACGTAAAAATAAATTTTTTAAAAATGAGCGAACCCGCGTCTACGTTACTTTGAGCTTTTCCAAGTTCCTTCCGAGGCAAAAACCAAAACGCCGGTAGGGAACTCGAGTTTCCCAACCGGCGCCGGTCAAATATTCACCCCACCCCCTTCCTGTCAAAATTGTTTCCCGCCAACTGGTCACGAAAGCTTTCTGCGCTTGCTCCTTTCGTCCCGTGAAATCGGTGCCGTTTGCCTGTCGACGATCGACGCAATCGTGTCTGGATAGATGTATCTGACCAGACCGACAATCACGCCGGCTTGCGCACAGATGACAAAGATCCACGGTGAAACCGGACCACCAATGGCGCTGTAGACAGCCTGCGGCGCTACGATTGTTCCCAATACCCCCAACACGAAGAATGCCTCCTCGAGAATCGTTCGGAGTTTGGAAGGAACAAGGTAGTAACGCAGGAACCTTCCTCTATCGATCGAAACGACCTTACTCATCATCGCCTCCTTCAGTAATTCGTTCGGGCCGACCATCTGCCCTACATTTATAGAGACGTGAAAATATTTTTTTTCAAGATGGCGGTGAGGTTGTCTTCAGGCTGGGATCGAGGCCGGCGACGATGCTACTGAATACGACGATGCTAAGGATAAAGAGCGACGACCGTATGCAAAATACGAATCGTCGCTCTTATGAGCTGGTCAATGACGGTTGCCACCGAGGTTGGGACAGTTCCCGACTGTTTAAGAATTGGTTGGTTCCAGGCGCGTTTTCAAAACAAACTCTTCTTCCCGGACATTTTTAAATACGTCTGGGCTCGATAGCCAATTTTGGCTTTGATTTTTGTCAACTGGTACCGTATTGAATCGGCGTTCTCGCCCGTTCTCTTTGCAATCTTCTTTGGTGAAAGATCCTCAACTATGTGAAGATAAAATAGTTTCCTGTCAGCTTCACTGATCTCGTGAAGGATCATCTGTAGTGGGATTTCCTCTCGAAGCTGGTCCAGTTGTTCGGCGTCAACACCCGCAAATTCCCCGTTAGACAATAGGACCTGATCCACCTCTTTAAGTACTGCCCCGTCTTCATCATGATCTAAACTTACAAACCGCTTGTTCCGCTGTTTTCTCCACAGATCAAACAGACAATTACGGGCAATCTTAGTGGCGAATGCGTCAAGATACTTGATATTCTTCGACCAATTATTGCCATTCATATACAACAGCAGACGATAAATTGCTTCCTGCGCTAAGTCGCTCGCAAGGTCCGCATCGCCTGTCAAACGGTAAAACTTGCGGAATAATCTATCTCTAAGTTTTGCCACACTTTCTTCAAACTGTCTTTTTCGCTCACTGACTACATTGCTTTCTCCGGTTTGCTGCATTTCTTCACCTCTTTAAAGCGAGGAGACCGGGCAAGAAGTGTTTACTGGCTCTAACTGAGGACTCTTACGCCGTCGGCGTTAGATTGATAGCCGTAGTGGTTACTTAACCCCTCAAACTAAAAGATGTGTACTCAGTTCGGGAACGATCAAAGTCAGTAGCCTGGTCCCAATTGATAAGAAACTGTTTCAGGCATGTCGTTGAGTGTCTCTTTTTCAAGATGCTGACAAATCCCCGAACAATCCATGAGGCCCGAAGACTTGTCAGAATCCCCCACGTGGGTAGTTATGCTGCGATATCGATTATCCTGGCGGCGAGGTCGTCGCCCGGGATGATTGCTTGATTGATGATCGCGATCGCAATCCGCGAGTTATCCAAAATCTCCGCCGCCTCAATCGTGATGCTCTTGTTGAGGTTAGGAGCGGTGATCAAAATTCCGATCATTAACAAGCCGGACAACATTGGTAGATTTCTGCTCTTCATCGAATTTCTCCTTGCACTTGACTGTCGTTAACACCGTCATTAACTACGACGTGAGGATCAACATCACCGTCAACTACAGTTGATTCGGACACGTGTACTTGCACATTTGCTACCGGCACTTCAATAACAACGTCGTCGTCTTCGCGGTGGACCACGTTGCTGCTGATGATGTCGCGTACGATTCCTTTTTCCATCGCTTCCTCCAATTTGTTGATTGACCCACTCAGGGGACTCACCGGTAAAGACGCGAAAATAAATTTTTTAAAAAGGACTGAATCAACGTCTTACTTATTTGAAAGTTTTCAACATCAAAAAGAACAATCAAACCGCGAAAGATGGTCCGTCCCTCCCCCCTCGGTTCAGTTGGGCCAACAACTCGCCCACCAACAGGGAGAATTTGAATTTTCTTGCAAGGTTCAGCGACTAACGGAACCCGACGGGCGCTTAGCGCGTCGGGCTGATGACCTTGTCAAAATCACGAAGCGTCGGGATGAAGGAGTTAACCAATTCGGCAGCGGGAAATTCCCGATCAAAACTCCTGCTTTGTGGCTACTTAATGGGGCTAATTTGGTTTGTGTGTTGAAAGTGGGGAGACCGTCTGATCGGGCAAAGATGATGCTTCCTGCGCGTTCACTGAGAGTTGAAAAGAATGCTTTCGGATTTAAATTACCGCGCTTCATACAATCTCCTTTGCCGAAAACACCAAACTCTATCGTCGGCTTATGACAGGAGCGGCAAAAGTACTCACTTGCCATCTTTGCGAATCAGCAGAAGGATTACTCTCAAGGCGCATGCCGCCAGGATCAGTGCGAACCTGAACGGCTAAACTGCTGAGAGATAGGGGCTTGTTGCCTGGTAGCGCGCCCAGGTAGATTTGCCGAGAAATTGCGAATTTGGTTAATGCGTATACAGCCCGGGAAGATTCAGTTGGAATAAACAAAAAGACGTTGGATCGAGGAATATTGTTGGAGCAAGCTCAAGTCGCACGCGCTGTATATCTAACTATCATTGCATACCGACTATCCACTGGCATCACGCCACACTGGCACATCTGTAAAACATCGAATGTTCGTTGACTTCCGGATCGAAGTGATATAAAAGCCTCAGCAGTTTCATCCTCAACGCGAAACTCTCTCAACACTGCAAGGAGTGGAGCGATGGTAGCCAGGAAGAGCGTACGAAAGCCCAAGCCGCGCAAAGCAGCCAGGAAGACTAAGCCTGCAAAGAAGATCTCCAAAGCCAAAGCGCGCAAGTATCCGGCAAAGGGACCTGAGACATCGCCCGACACAAACAAGGCGATGCGGTTGACGTTTTCTTACGACGGCGACGATGTGAAGCTGCTTTCAAAGCAACGCACCGACATGATCTTGCCGCCTTCGGACGTGGTTAAGGGCTATGGAAAGTACAAAGGGTTTTGGGCCGAGGTAAGAAACGGAAGCGATAAGACGCTCTATCGCACCGTAATGCACAACCCGACAAAGAACGATGCCGAAGTCTTCCCGGAATCACCCGACGGCGACATCTCTCGTGAGCCGGCGCCGAAGAGAAAAGGCGTGTTCGTGGTCCTCGTTCCGGAGATTGATAACGGCGAGGACGTAATACTCTGCCGCAGTGGGTCCAAAACAAGAGGACCGGCCAGCGGAATACACTCACTCGCCGGCGAACCGGCTAAAGAGATTCTGCGTTTGAAACTCAAGAAGTAGTTCGCACGATATCTCACAATTATCAGGAGCACGTCATGGGCACTTCAGATGGGCAAGTCCTTGGAGTGACGAGGATTGTCGAGGGTGGACCGCCGGAGCAGCGCTGGAACATCGTCATCGTATCCGAGGGCTATCGCAGCGATGAAATGGCCCAGTTTGCCACCGACGCGAAACAGTTTGCCGACACGCTACTGGCGGCAGCCCCATTCGATCGTCTCCGTGCGGCTATTAATATTTATCGCGTTGATGTGACGTCGACCGACAGTGGTGCAAAAGACCCCAAGAAGTGCAACGGCACTGGAGCGAAGCCGCGCACCTTTTTCGATGCCTCGTTTTGTTCAAACGGAATTCGTCGTCTGCTTATCGCGAATAACGGTCGCGTGACGAAAGTCGTGGGCAAGCTCGTGCCGCAATGGCACATGGCGTTTCTGGCGGTCAACAGTCCAATCTCGGGCGGGTCGGGTGGACCGGTCGCAACGTTTTCGAAGGCGACCGGCGCAGTGGAAATTGCGATACACGAGATGGGCCACACCGCGTTCGGCCTCGCCGATGAGTATGAGTACTACAGCGGATGCGCATCCGACAAAGGGCACGACAAACACTCGAAGAGCGAGCCCAGTCAACCCAACATCACTACCAATAAAAACCGCGCGACGACAAAGTGGAGCAGCTTAATTCAGGCGGCGACCCCGGTGCCGACAACAAGCAATGCAAACTGTAAGAACTGTGATCCGCAACCGTCACCCGTTGCAGTTGGAACAATCGGACTCTTCGAAGGCGCCGACTATTTTCACTGCGGCGTTTACCGCCCGGAATTCGACTGCCGCATGCGAAATATCAATCGTCCCTTCTGCGCGGTCTGCCAGCAAGTGATCGTGAAGAAGCTGACGCCATTCCTGCCGGCGTAGGATCGCCTCTCGCCTCACACGAGAACAAATGACCCCACTTTTCAGGCGAACAGGCACGCCATGACTTCACGACGCTTGCTCGCGTTCAAGCTCGAAGCCTCGATCCAGGTGAAGCGCTCCTTCCGGCCGGAGGCGATCGCCTCATTCGCCGCCGTGCGATCGGTTTGACTGTCCGTTAGGGCCACGACGCGTAGCTCGCGTGAAGTCTCCGCGAGCTTGGTGAGCTCGTAACGAGAGCCTGCGTTGCGCGTCTGGAAGCTGCGCAGATCCATCAACACTACGTCGCTGTGATGCATGAGTGCCTCGAGCGCGTCCTGCCACGTCGTGTCGTGGCAATAACACTCGTTGACGCGATAACGACCATCAATGTCAGCTGCCTCGTCAAACGCGGCGATGCGTCGCGCGACATCCGTGGGACTGACGACAAAACGTTCGGCCAGTCGCCGGTCGAGAAACTCGAAGATGCCGGTGGCATCCAGCGTGCGATCGGCGAGATCGGTTCCGGCGATCATCACCGTGTTCCCGCTCAGACGCCAGCGTTCGATGACCTGGTCGAACAGGGACTGCACCTCTTTGTCCCGTTGGAAAACTCGCAAAACAAGAAGCGTGGGCGCGCGTCCGGGTTGCCATCCGCGACGAGCAAGCAACATGACTATGGGAATCCATAACAGCGGCAGGTAGATAGCGAGCGCTTTCGCGCCTGCGGTGCTGGAGAGTGTGAGGGCGCGGTCAGTCAGCGCGAAAGCCCAGACACCGGTGAACACTGCCAACAAATCGGATAGCCACTTGCGCGAGTATGCGCGCCCGAGTGCACGTCCCAACATCCGCATCGGCCACCACGCAATGATCGAGGACAGCAGCACGAATATCGCAAACACTACGAAGATGCCACTCCGCCCGGGTAACCATTCCAGCAGTGCGACCAAAGACTTCAGCAAAGGCGACTCGTGCATGGCCATATACATCAGCGCATCGATACCAATGAACACGGACAACACCAACACCGCGGCTGGCATGAGCAACCACGGTGCGATTGCGCGCGTGGCATTGCCCAGAAATACCAACGACATCAGCGCGAGCGCCACCCCGCATTCGATGACCAACAGCGCCAGCATACCCAGCGGCCCAGCCTCCTCACTCGAACGCCACGTGCCAACGATTAAGAACACAACGCTCCACAGCAGCAAAATTCCGAACAAGCGCTTTCGAGACCAGCGCCAGATGAGTGCCAGCGCGGGAATCATGGGCCATATATGGAGCAAGGCCATGACGGCAATCCACTTCGGCCGCAAAGGCAGGTCGGGAAATTGAAGTGCGTGCCAGATGGAGGCGCTCGTTACAGCCATTAGGCATGAGAGTGCGATCAGCAGGATGATCAGCCGCATCCCGGCGCGGTGATTGTCAGCCAGCGAAACCGGCTGCGGCGACGAATCGTCGGGCGCCGTCTCGACGAAAGGTGCGGCCGGCTCGGCCCTGTGCGGCGTGCGCATCAATTGGCGCAGCTGGCGTCGATATACGCGGGCTATGATCCAGGCGGCGACACATGAAAGCAGAACCGAAACGATCAGTAACAAATACAGGTTGCCGACATGTATGATCATCACTTTCTCCTTGGAAGAGGTGTGCTAAGGCCAACCAGGGTGATGTCCTGACTTTTGAGGCAAAGCACCGAGCCGTCGCAGGTGGATCGAAAGTTCCTGTCAACCATTCATTTAGCAATCAGACGCGAGGTTGGTTGAGTTGAACGTGAGATCCGAAAGTGCTACGTCAGGCAGTGGGACGACTGTTCGGCCCCACTTCCTATGCGTTATGCATAAAAACAAATGAAACGTTACTCGTCTGGTTGGCTAATCAGGATTGACAGCGCGGAGAGTGGCCGAGGAGAAGGGTCTACAAAAGAAGACACTGGCGCGAACGATAGTCGACGTTCAACCAGCCCTGCACCTTCAGCAAGAGTTAGTAAACCAGTCCCCCCAAAATAAGCAGGAACGTTTTATAGGCCTGGGATCATATTCTTAAAAGGGGTTTCCGCAGGTGTCAAAGCTGGATGGAATATCAGCATGGCATCCAAATTGTTGTTGCCACTGCAAAATGTGTGTGCAGACTAACCTGCATATGAGTTCAACCGACGAGAGGTCCCTCGAGTGCTCACCGAACAGACATCACTCTACCTATCCTGATGTTTGCTCGCTACTTTGAATGCCGAGGGCTTTCCTTGCCGAAATGGACCTCACAACCTTTAGGGCTGCGAGAATGTCAAAACTGCAAATTCGATTGTTTGGCAAATTCACAGTTGAGCGGGGAACTGAATCTCTGAAGGGCCTGGACGCCAGCAAAGAGCGAGAACTACTCAGTTACATTTTAGTTAATCGGAATCAATCTCACCCTCGTGAAACCCTCGCGAGCCTCTTGTGGGGCGAAACGACAACCGAGAAATCAAAAAAATATTTGCGACAGGCTTTGTGGCACGTTCAAGCCGCGTTGGAAAGTAGTGAGTCTGAACGTAAGCAGCTTCTCATGGTCGAGCATGATTGGGTGCAACTCAATCCCCAGTCAGGGTTATGGCTTGACGTGGAAGTGTTTGAGCGAGCCTTTACTGCGACTCAGGGCGTGCCCGGCGACCAGCTCGATAAATGCAGTGCGACCTTACTCACTGAGGCGGTAGATCTTTACAAAGGCGACTTGCTCGACGGTTGGTATCAGGACTGGTGTCTCTTCGAACGAGAGCGGCTCCAGAACATGTACTTGTCCATGCTCAACAAACTGATGAGTTATTGCGAAGTCACCGGCAACTACGAAGCAGGCCAGAGCTACGGTGCGACCATTCTTCGTTACGATCGGGCGAGCGAACGCACTTACCGCCGGCTGATGAAGTTGCAATACCAGGCAAAGGATCGAACGGGCGCGTTACGGCAGTACGAGCGTTGTGTAGCCGCGCTCGACGAAGAACTGGGCGTGAAACCAGAGAAGCGTACCACGGAGCTTTACGAACTCATTCGTAACGATGCAGCTAAGCCCGTTCCGTCCGCCGGCGGACCGCGAGAATCCGATCAAGCCGTCGCGCTAACCGAAGTGTTGGGCCGCCTCAAACGGGTACAAGTGGTTCTGGCCGCACTGCAGAGACGCGTTCAGCGCGATGTCAAAGCTGTTGAAGACACGATGAGACATTAATTACAGACTTCACGATACTCTCGCCTGCCTCACACTCCCTCAAAAAATAATTTTCAAATAATTCTCAATTGAGACGTTTTCGCAGACGCGTCACAGACGTTGCGGCGCCACGATTCTTGTTAAATGGCCCCGACCGCAACAGTCGGTGCTGGAGATTGTGGTGACGCAAGCAACATTTCCACTCCTCGTCCGCGCAGGTAGGCATGGACATAAGTGAGTCTAAGGTGCACTCCTTCATCGTCAAGATTTGGCTGGAGGATGATAGTGACGAAACAGAAAAACCAGTGTGGCGCGGTCACATTACGCACGTACCGAGTGGTGAGCGTCGTTACTTAAAAAAACTTAATGACATCCGAGACTTCATCGAACGTTATCTGGCGAATTTCAATGGCGAGTCCGGACAGGCCTCTTCACTGCATCGCTTTTTAAGGCGTTTGGGCCTGGGCCGGACTCAAGGTCCTCTTTAATCAACACGGGAAAAAGTCGTGGCGAAATTTCAGGCAATAGCAGCAACCGGGCAAGCGATTCTGGGTTTACTTGCCGACGCGGTCCCAAAACCGGAATTTGCCACCGCGCGTTTTGAGCTCTTTCAAGTCGGAGACTTTCAACCATCAATAGAAGAAGGAATTTCGCTGTATCTCTACCGGGTCGTGGCGAACAGCACGCGTCGAAATATGCCGCCCTCAATCGCCCCCAATGGCAAACGCTTTCGCCCGCCGATTCCGCTCGATTTGCATTACATGCTCAGTGCCTGGGCCAAAACGGCAATCAAACAACAGCGGCTGCTGGGCTGGGCCATACGAACGCTGGCTGATACACCGATTCTCCCTGCTTCACTGCTCAATCACTTCGGTCCGGAAAGTGACATCTTCAGACCGTCAGAAACTGTCGAACTCATTCTCGATCAGTTAACGCTGTCAGACCTGAACAACTTATGGAGCGCCACCAAGATCAGTCCCCCACTCTCGGTTAACTACGTCGCCCGCATGGTCGCAATTGAATCAACGCTCGAGATCGTTGACGCCGAGCCTGTCCAAACGAGGGAGCTCAACGTCGGAACATGAACGCCACTCTCAAAACATTTGACAGCATCTCGATCGTCGCGCCACTCGGCATTCGGTTTCGCGACGAACTAACGGGTGACGTCGTATCGGACGGCTTGAATGTTGCTGTTTACGCGCTCGGCAGGCCGGCGGGTAAGGTGCAGGCGATTGCGAATCCAAGCGGCATCTTCGTGGTTCATCATGCGCCGGGACTGATTTCGGTTGAACACGGCCAGGGTGATGCGGACTTTTGGAACAACCTGCCGCCGAAGAAGAATTTTGTTGTCGCAGTTACTGACGCAGCGCGACGCTTTCAGCCGTTTCAGCTCGACGTGCAATTGCCTGAGCGCGGTGTGTTCAACTGGGCTAGTCCGATTGCTGCTTCTCTGCCGGACCTGGAACCCGGGATTCCGCTCTACTCATCGCCCGTGCGGAACGTACCACCGGGCATGTCGGTGCTGCGCGCGGATCTCTGGGACGCCGCGCGCGATTTACCGGCAGCATGGGCCATCCTCGAAGCGCACGTCAATAATCAACTCGTGGCGCGCAGCATCGCCGACGATCAAGGCCGCATCGCTTTGATATTTCCACATCCGGCGCCCAGACCTTTCACAGCTTCAGCGCCACTGTCCAGTTCTCCGTCTGCTGCTACCGGACCACCGCTTACGGAGCAAACGTGGCCCGTCGATCTTCGCGCTCTTTACGCACCAATCGATGCTCCGGCTTTGCTTCCCGGAGAGCTTGGATTGGAACAACAGCTTCCGGATTTGCGCGCCATGCTTTCGCAACCGGAGGCGACGCTGTGGGCCGATTCGGATCGCACCACGCCACTGGAGACTGTGACTCTGAACTACGGGCGCGAGTTGATCTTGAAATCAACGCAATCGCTTTCGTTGTCGCCTGCGCGACAGTCAGTACTCTTCATTACATCCGCGGTGTCACCGCCATAAGGAGACGTCATGCCTGAATACTTAGCTCCTGGGGTTTACGTCGAAGAAACCTCATTTCGTTCCAAGTCGATTGAGGGCGTTAGCACCACCACCACCGGCTTCATCGGTCCGGCGCGCTACGGTCCAGTCGACATCGAGCCGGATGTGATCACCAGTCTGGGACAGTTTGAGCGCACTTACGGCGATCGCCAGCAGTTGGAATTCACTAGCTCCGACGGGACGAAGACGCTGATGCACAACTATCTCTGGCACGCCGCACGTAGCTTCTTTGAGGAAGGCGGCAAACGACTGTATGTCGTCCGCGTCTTCAAGCCTACGGACGACGACGACGGTTTCTCGAGCGCGTGGCTGGCGACCGCGACGACGCCCGATGTTGTTCCGGCGGATACCGCAAAACCGGATTCAATTCGAACTCGTTCGCGTTTTACAGGCGAAGCATCCCGCTGCCGAGTGCGTGTCACCGTACGAAGGGGCCAGAACATACTGAGTGGGGTGGATGATCTGTCACAGCCTGACGGTATTCGCCGTTCAGTTGGCCCACTTCTCGATGGCGATCTCGTTTGGATTAGCGACATAGTTAATTCACCCATCGATTCACCGCCGGTCGAGCAGGGAAGTTATTACATTGCGCAATCCTTTCCTGACCCTGTAACGCAGGAGATCAACTGGCGTTTTCGTGGTCCACTCGGGCCCGGCTACTCTTCGACAAGTGTGATTACGCCGCTGGCTCTGACTTCGTTGATGCCGAGAGATAAACCGTCAGAGAGCGACAAGATTTGTATTGTCACGCTAACTGTAACAGTCATACCCGCAGGCGAAAGCGACCTGGCGCCGCTTGTCTACGAGAATCTGGCTCTAAATCCGGGACACAAGCGCGCAGGCGAGCCTGATTCCATCTTCGACAAGTTCGCTGCCAGACCGAGCTCGATTGCGCAAGCACGACGAATTCCGATCGTGATGGAACGTGGTTCGGTGCCGGCGGACGGCAGTAATCCGGAAGTGCCGACAAGAGTGAACGACGCGCTGGAAGTGCTGCGGATTCTCTTTGCGCGCAATACCGGACTGGCCGCGGCGCTGGATTCTGATACCTCCAGCGATGCACAACGCTCGATCGATCTCACCCTTGCCGGCGGCAACGACGGCATGCGTCCCGAGGCCGATCAGTATGAAGGAACAGCGAATGAGACCGATTCATTCAAGACCGGCCTGAGGTCGTTTGAAGATATCGAAGACATTTCGATTGTCGCTGCGCCCGGCTCTACTTTCGGGTATGAAAACGGTTACCGAAAGAATGCGGCGGCAATCACAAACCTGCTGATCTCACATGCGGAGCGCATGCGGTATCGCATCGCGGTGCTCGACTCCGGCGACAATCAAACCGTCGCTGACGTGCGCGCCATGCGTGCCCGGGTCGACTCGAAGTACGCAGCGATGTACTACCCGTGGATCCGCGTTCTCGATCCGGTCACGCGCCAGGAGATTGTCCTCCCACCGAGCGGATTCGTGTCCGGCATCTATGCGCGCAACGATATTCAGCGCGCTGTTTATAAAGCACCCGCTAACGAAGTCGTGAACTCGGCGCTTGGCTTCGAGTTGTTGCTGAACAAGGCGCAGCAGGAAGTTCTGAATCCTGAGGGGATCAACTGTTTTCGCTTCTTCGAAGGCCGCGGTTTCCGTCTTTGGGGCGCACGCACGATCAGTTCTGATCCGGAATGGAAATACGTAAACCTGCGTCGCTACTTCGCTTACCTGGAACGTTCGATAGATCGAGGAACGCAGTGGGCGGTGTTTGAACCTAACGGCGAGAACCTGTGGGCCAACGTTCGCACCACGATTTCGGATTTCCTGTTCAACGAATTTCAGATGGGCGCACTGCTCGGCGATAAACCCGAGAAAGCCTTCTTCGTCCGCTGCGATCGTTCCACGATGACCCAAAACGATCTCGACAACGGCCGGCTGGTTTGCCTGATTGGCGTCGCGCCATTAAAGCCTGCTGAGTTTGTCATCTTCCGCATCGGCCAGTGGACCGGAGACAGAAAGGTCTAAACCCATCGCTTAACTTCAATCACACTGAAGGAGATTCATCATGGCAATTCCACGCGACCGTCCGTATGTGCAGTTCAACTTTCTTGTCGATCTCGGCACCGGCAACACGAATGGCCCGGACGCGGGGTTTCAGGAGATCAGCAACGTCGGTATGGAGGTTACGGTTGCTGAATATCGCAATGGCAATTCGCCCGAGAACAGCGTGCGCAAGATCACCGGCCTGAACAAGGCCACTGACGTCACGCTTAAGCGCGGCGTAATCGGCTCACTCAATCTCTACGAGTGGCTCAACGACATTCGCAACGGCAATCAAATGGCTGAGCGAACGGTGAAAATTTCTTTGCAGAACGAAGACCACACGCAAGTCGTGCAAACGTGGAAACTGCTGCGCGCGAGAATCATCAAGCACGTGAGCGGACCGTTCAACGCCAAAGGCACCGACGTCGCGATGGAAGAATTAACGCTCGCTTACGAACGACTGGAAATGGAGTAACGATAATGCTTGCGCGTTCGACCCGACGCTTGCCTGGTTTTCGTTTTGAGGTGCAAGCGCCACCGCTGACCGAAGTGTTGTCACGCATGGACGTGGCGATCTTCGTTGGCTTTGCGGCATCCGGCCCAATCGAGATTCCGGTTGCGGTCGAGTCGAGCGCGCAGTTTGAAGCGATCTTTGGCGACGATGCGCCGCTCGCGTGGGATACGAAACGAGGTCAGCAGGTCTACGCCTATCTCGCTCCGGCTGTGCGGGCGTTTTTTCGTAATGGTGGTGTGCGGTGTTGGGTGATTCGTGTTGCTCGTCGCAGTGAAAACGGGCTCAGGCACAACCTGGCGCGAACGAATTACTTTCCGATCTCGGGGCTCGCGCGAGCGGAGTTTGATAAAGACGGAAACCTGACCACGATTGCGCCGGCGTTTGCCCGGGCGCGTTCGGAGGGAAGCTGGTCCGATTCGCTACGCGTCGCCACGGCGTTGCAAACACGTCCGCTGCAGGTAACTCAGATTGTCGATCTCGGAACAAAGCCGGTCATCGATTTCGCCGTCGCCTCACCTGCGGATATCAGTGCCGGCGATCTCTTGCAGTTCAGGTTTAAATCGGAAGGCTACTTATTGCTGTTCGCGGTGAAGGAGATTGACGCGGAGCCCAGGAGTTCGCCGCCTTTTCTTCCACCTGTTTCCGGACGACGGACCGTTCGCATTACCGGAACGAAAGCGATCTGGTGCGAAAGAGTTGCTATTGATGAATCGGCTTCACTGGAAGCGAAGATCAGCACCTACACCTTCGAGCCCGAGAATCTTACTGCCGGTAATCTCGCTTCTGAACGAGAACGCGTTCCGGATTTCGCCACGGTTACAAACGCGAGGCTGGTGACTGCGGAGCTTTCAGAAAATCCGAGCCCTTCGTCAAACATCACCGAAAACATCGAGCAAGAGCTGACGTTCGATTTGCGCGAACTCTTGTTTACGGAGGCGCCGCAACCCGGCGCCGTGATGCGCGTGGAGTTTCAGAACCAATCACTGTTGATGACGGTTAAGCGCGTCACGATGCACCGCGAGGGGCAGACGAAAGAGATGGCGCGTGTCACTGGCCCGGCGATCGCAATCTTGCCCGGTGCTCCGGCAACACCTCCAACGCGCGTTTCAAATGTTGAAAGCTTGAGCTTCGAGTTGTGGGTCCGCGATGGTGATAAGAATGCGATTAGCCTGGGCGATCTCGCGTTCGAATCGTCGCACGAAAAATTCTGGGGGCTGCTGCCGGCAGATGAAAAGGTGTACCGGGAGGCCGAGATGGGCGCGCGTCCGTCGCCGGCTATCGTGTGGTGGCGGCCGGCTGGTGATGTGTTGCGGTTCCCTCTCGCGGGTGGCCCAGGCGCGAACGAGATCTTTTTTCCGTTCGCGATGTCGGCCTTGGCGGAGGAGTATCAACGTCCGGTGCGTCTGCCCGGCACAACGCTCGAACGCGATGGTTTGGCCAGTTTCGAGGCGAGTCTTTTTCTCGACGAGGCGCTGCTGGACACAAGCGTTGAAACGTTTCTTTCGCAGGCCGAGTTTCTGCGCTACGTCAGCGCTAAACCACGAGCCTTGCACGGGCTACACGCGGCAGTCGGCAACGAGGAGGCTACGATCATCGCAGTGCCTGACGCAGTCCATCGAGGCTGGCAGCAGGGCACAGAAGAGACTCCGCCTGCACCCGAGTTTGATCGTTTGCGGCCGCATCCTGACTGGTGGCAGTTTCTCGACTGCAAAGAGAAGTCAGAGATAAAGAAGGCGGCAGAGCCTGAGTGGGGCAATTTCCTGAGCTGCGGCATCAAGGTGATTGCCGCTCCCACACTCGAGGAAGCCAGCGAGCCAGTAAACGAAAGCGGGACGTTTTCGCTTTCCTGGACCTTTGACGACGAAACTGTCCAATTCATTCTCGAGGAATCGACTGCGGCTAACTTCAGCGGCGCCGTCGAGATTTACGCAGGCAAAGACAAACATCGCACAATCTACGGACGCCGTCCCGGCGACTATTTCTATCGCGTCCGCGCCGTTGCCGGCAGCAACTCGAGCGACTGGTCCAACGGCAAGACTGTTCGCGTCACTGCCACTAATCGTTGGCTGGTCACGTCTGAAGAGGATTACGATCCCGGCCATCTGCTGTCAGTGCAACGGGCACTGCTGAGAATGGCTGCATCGCGCGGAGATCTCTTCGCGCTGCTTTCGCTGCCGGAACATTACCGCGAAACACAGGCGCTCGATCACGTCGCCACTCTTAAGCTCACTCCGGAGCGCACGCGCGCAACGGAAGGCGTAGCCGCGCTCGGTTTTGGCGAACAGGCAGCCTTCAGTTACGGAGCGATTTACCATCCGTGGCTCGTCGGCCGCGAAGAAAATCAATTCGCAGAACTCCGTCGCTCGCCACCTTGTGGAGCGGTGTGTGGGACTCTCGCAAAGCGAGCTATTGCGCGTGGTGCGTGGGTCGCGCCGGCGAATGAAGTCCTGAACGATGTCGTAACCCTCTATCCACCGATACCCGCTGAGCATCGTTTAGATCTCCAGCAGGCCCAACTCAATCTCATCCGCCAGGAGCCCAACGGTTTCCTTTCATTGAGCGCTGATACGTTGAGTGACGACGAAGACTTTCGTCCGATCAACGTGCGTCGCCTCTTGATCCTGTTGCGCCGCATGGCCCTGCGTCTCGGCGCTACTTACGTGTTCGAACCCAACAGCGATGCTTTTCGACGGCTGGTCCATCGTGGCTTCAACACCATGCTCGATCAGATGTTTGTACGCGGGGCTTTCGGCGGCAGCACGCCCGCGACCTCGTACCAGGTCGTGACAGATGCGTCTTTGAACACACCGCAGAGCATCGATCAGGGCCGCTTTATCGTGGAACTGCGCGTCGCGCCATCGTTGCCCATGACGTTCTTGACTGTCCGGCTGATGCAGTCAGGTGATCGTGGTCTCGTAACGGAAGGACGTTTGTGATGGCGACAGAAGAAGAGAAATTCAAAGAGAGGTTGATCTACCCGTTCACCGCTTTCAATTTCTCAGTCGAGATCAACAAGACCGGCGGAAAAGAACTCTTATGTGCGGCCGCGTTTTCAGACTGTGACGGGCTGGAGATCACGATGGACGTCAAGACCATTCGCGAAGGCGGCAACAACGGCAGGCAGATCCGTCTGACGGGCGCCTTCAACTATGGCCAGGTAACACTCAAGCGGGGAATGACGGCGAATTTCGATCTCTGGGACTGGGTAAGTGAGACGTTGGTTAATCCGAGTCTGCGTGCCGAGGCGCAAATTGTTTTGTTGGACCGTGATCGGCAGACCGAACTGGCCGGGTTTGTGTTGTCGCGTTGTTTGCCGACGAAAATCAAAGCGCCGACGCTGAATGCGAAAGATGGAATGGTGGCGATCGAGGAGCTCCAGCTCACTTACGAATCGTTGACCCTGCAAAAGCCGCCGCCACCACCAAAGCCAAGCTGAGCATGTCTAACCGATCAAGTGAGGTGCGCGAAAAGTGGAACTAGCAAAAGCCACACTGCAAAAAATGGAATCCAACTTCACGACCGTGAGCGATCCGGACCACAAGGTGACGGTGCAGTTCAATCCCGAGACGCTCAAGGTCACGTATGCGAATCAACTCAGCACCCCGACCGCCCCGCGGAATCAGGGGGGCACTCCGGCTCAGCAATTCGTCGGCACGGGTTCTACAAAACTCAGTGTTCAGCTCTGGTTTGACGTCACGGCCGAACAAGGCTCGGAACCCAGGGTGGGCGACGTTCGCAAGCTGACCGAAAAGGTCGTGTATTTCATCACGCCAGATGAAGACAACGGCAACATCATTCCGGCGGTTCGCTTTGTTTGGGGATCGTTTCTGTTCGCCGGTCTGATGGATTCGCTGGAGGAGTCGCTGGAATTTTTTTCGCCGGAAGGCATTCCCTTAAGAGCTTCAATGACCCTCGGCTTCACCAGACAAAAGATCACCAGGTTCGATTTCAACAACAAAACGGCAACCACGCAACTGGCCGGCACACCGGCAGGTACACGTCCGCTCAAAGCCGCGCCGGCCGGAAAGACGCTACCAGGAATGGCGGCTTCGCAGGGTAAGAGCGACAACTGGCAGGACATCGCGGCCGCCAACAACATCGAGAACCCGCGCTTGCTTCAGCCGGGCCAACTGATCGACATGGACGCGAAGCTGCCTCAGTCTCCCTTCGGCGCCGCGCGCTTTCCATAAAGAGGTGAGTAGTCATGGCAGTAGTCATCAACGAGTTTGAAGTCGTGCCGGGCGAGAGCGCCGCTCAGGAGAGTGGGTCAACGCCGGGAAGCGAAGGCGCAGCAGCGGCGGCGCCATCCGCCCGCGAGATCGCACTCTTGATCGAACAACAGCTTCAGCGCGCCGAGCGCATTTGGGCCCACTAATAATTTTATGCCGCAAGAGCAAACAACCGGACTCGTCAGTTCGCGACCCGCTATCCACGTCGGCGGCGAAGAGAATCCCAAGTTGGGCGTTGACTTGAACGGTTTGGTAATCAGTGAGAACACGAGCGGTCTGTACCGGTGTGAAGCCAGTTTCAGTAACTGGGGAGATATCAACAACAAGATTGACTATCTCTACTTCGATCGCCGCACGCTCGATTTTGGTAAAGACCTTGAGATCAAGCGCGGCGACAAGACTCTCTTCAAAGGCAAGATCATGGCGATTGAAGCGAATTATCCGGCCGGACTGGCGCCGCAAATCAGCGTACTCGCCGAAGATCGCTTTCAGGATCTGCGGATGACGCGACGAACACGTGCCTTCGCCGATGTTAGCGACGCAGACGTCTTCAATCAGATCGCAAACGATCACGGCTTGAGTCCGTCAGTAAACGTGAATGGACCAACTTACAAGTTATTGGCGCAGGTGAACCAAAGCGATCTCGCCTTCATGCGTGAACGCGCGCGGGCGATTGATGCCGAAGTGTGGATGGATGGAAACACGCTCAACGCCAAAACGCGATCCAGTCGCAACGGCGGCAACCTGCAATTGACGCGGGGAAGCGATTTGCGTGAGTTCAAGGTGCTGGCTGATCTGGCGTCGCAGCGTACGAGCGTTGCCGTTAACGGTTGGGACGTGTCCAGTAAATCAGGCCTTCAGTTTGAAGCGACGGAGTCTGCAATCAGCCCGGAGTTGAACGGAGATCGCAGCGGTATCAGCATCCTGCAATCCACCCTCGGTCAACGCAAGGAAGCGCTGGCCCACACCGTGCCGCTCAACAGCCAGGAAGCGCAAGCGGTGGCTGAAGCGTTCTTCAAGATGAGCGCGCGGCGGTTTGTCGTCGGTCGCGGAGTGGCGGAAACCTCCGCGAGTCTACGCGCCGGCGCCACCGTTGAAGTCCGCAACCTCGGCCCACTCTTTAACGGCAAGTACTACGTCACCGAAGTGGTCCACCTCTTCGATAGCAAGAAAGGTTTGCGCACTGAATTTTGCGCAGAGCGACCCGGAATCGGAAGCTCGTAAAGATCATGTTAACCAAATCGCCACTTGAGATGGTCATGGATGTGCGGCTGCCGAGCGGGCTGGGCGGCCACTGGTACGGCGTGTTTCCCGCGGTGGTGAAGGACATCAAGGATCCTGACGGACAGGGACGGGTGAAAGTGACTTTGCCGTGGTCGCCGGATACAGGCGGCGGAAGTTACGAAGCGTGGGCGCGCCTCGCGACCTTGATGGGCGGCAACAATCGAGGAAGTTGGTTTATTCCCGACACGAACGACGAGGTGTTGGTGGTGTTCGAAGGAGGCGACCCGCGTCGTCCGTACGTGCTTGGTGGATTGTGGAATGGCCGGGATGCGCCGCCTGACTCGATGGATGGCGCCGGCAACAATCATCGCAAGGTGCTGCGCTCGCGCAACGGTGTGAAGTTGACGATGGACGACCAGGACGGACAGGAAAAGTTCATTGTCGAAACACCGGGCGGGCAGCAGGTCACTCTCAAGGATGGACCAGGCGCGGTTGAGATCGTCGATAGCAATGGCAACTCGATCAAGCTCGAAACAAGCGGCATCACGATCACTGCCGCAGCGAATGTCACGATCAACGCAAGCAAGGTGGCCGTGTCCGCCGGAATAGTAACGGTCGATGCGGGGATGTCGAAGTTCAGCGGTGTCATTCAGTGCGACACGTTGATTAGTAACTCTGTGGTCAGTGCGAGCTACACGCCGGGCGCAGGAAATATCTGGTGAATTAAAGAAGGCACAAAAGCAACGATTGCTTTCATAAGAAATGATGAGAGAACAGGTTCAATGGACTTCACCAGCGCCGCTGTGGAACGTAGCGGCGCGCGTAGAAGAACCCACGCTGCGACGCGCGACGTTGCAGCGACCGACGCTGCTCCGTTTCGCCAGTGACGATTTCATGGTCGATTTGATCGAGCTATTGGCAAACGATCCGGCGCGCTTGACGGATCTGGTTGCGCGTCCGGAAACGTGGCGCGGCATCGTGGCTGAAAAACCTGTGCTACCGGCTGCTTCACTTCCGGCAATTGCCAAAAACCTGGCGCGCCTGCGGCTGAATGCACAGCGCGAGAAGAGTCCGGTTACAACTTCAGCTACAAACCAGTTGGCAAGACTTGCGAGCGACGTCGCGTTGGACCAGGGCGCTAAGTCGTTTCTCAAGTTCTATCAACCCGCCCATCAACGTTACTACCTCGTTTCGGCTCATCTCGTTTGTGGTCGTGCGGGACTTCCGGATCGTTCGATCAATGCCGCTCGAAAAGAGAGTGTCAGTTTTGTGATCCGCCGGATGTTGCCGCCAGGCGCCATCGATCCGAACCAGACATTGCCGTCTTTCGATCCGGCGACGTGGGAAGAGTATGCGTTTGTGGTTGTGGGGAAGAACACGAGCTGGCAACGCATACCGAAGCCGCAAGGGTCGGGACTGCTCAAAGGTGAAGAGAAGTTGCCGCTTTTCACCGTCAACTTCGCCCAGGACGATGGAAACAACCGCCGTCTCTTCGCGGGACTCGTGCCGGTGGGAAAACGTGAGACTTACATCGCCGCGCCGCAACGCGTGCCACCCGAAGATCCGCAGCCGCCGAACGCCGGCAAGATTGCCGATCCACGCATGATGCTCGTGTGGTCGCAGGTTACTGAACCGTGGTCACGACTACTAGAAATCGCGGCCGCGTCAAAGGCCGCGAATTCCTCTCCCGATCCAAATCTTTCGAACGGCAAAACGATTTCCCCGGCTGACAACGATCGTTGGATCAAAGGCGCGCGCGAGCAGATCCAGACGATCTCCTGGTACGTGCTGCTCGACTTCGCCAAGTTGCTGGAACAATACCTGCCAAACGTCTGGGCTTCGTTAACAAGCCAGCCGCTGCCGAATCCGCCGCTTAGCCCGACTGAGAATGCATTGCTGACGGCACTCAACGCGACCACGATTTCACAAAGCGGCCTACAGAATCTTTTCGTGAGTTTACAGAATGGCGTTTATGGTCCATCGAGAATCGCACTTTCACTGAAAGCAGCGCTCACTGCGATCAACGGTGGGTCGACGCTCGACAACCGGACCCGAAAACAGATCGAGGACGGTCTCGAGGCAGCAGCTAAATCTTACGATCGCGATAGCCCTGAAAACGTCTGGCCGCGCTTCCTGTTTCCGCTTGCCGACTCTGTCCTCGATGGTCCATTGCCGCCGCGAGATCCAAACGTCCCGGCGTTGCCCGATCCGTTACCGGATGCCATCGAGCGAGTCAATCACCTGGCGACGTTAGTTGAAAAAGCACTGCGACCACTGCGCAACGAAGAGCTACCGGAAACAGGGTTGGCGGGACGGGGAGTGTTTGACACACGCGAAGGCTGGTTCGTGATCCGTTGTGTTTTCGAGCGACCTGAATGTGGTCCCCTCGATTTGCCTTTACTGAGTGAGCCCACGCGCGCATTTCAAATGGCTGGTTTCTTCGATCCCGACGCGCCTGCACGCCCGATTCGCATCGCGCTGCCGGTTGACACTTCCCCCGCCGGCCTCCGCAAGTTCGACAAGAACACTGCTTTCATGATCTCCGACACGTTGTGCGGTCAAATCAAGCGCGTGAAGTCGATCGGCCTCGGCGATCTGATCAGAACTGTTTTGCCGTGGCCATTGCACCAGGATTTATCAGTGCCGGACGGTGGCGCTTGTACGGATAAGAACGATCCTACGCTTCAGCTTGGCATGATCTGCTCGTTCTCGATTCCGATCATCACCATTTGCGCGCTGCTCCTGTTGATGATCATCGTCAGCCTGCTGGACCTCATATTTCGGTGGATGCCCTACTTTTTTATCTGCTTTCCGCTGCCTGGATTGAAAGCGAAGAAGTAACGATGGACAACGGACAATTATTCGGACGAGGAATGAGTTTCCCACCACGGATCGGACCCGACGGTCGCGTGGCGTGGTCTGAAGGCGAAGTGAACGTGCGCGAAGCGATCCGGATCATTTTGCTGACCGAGCGCCAGGAGCGACTGCGGTTGCCGGAGTTTGGAGGCAGTCTCAATCATTTCCTCTTCGAGCCAAACACGGTGTCTACGCGACATCTCATCGCGGATCGCATCACGACGGAGTTGGAAAACTGGGAGCCGCGCGTAAAAGTGGAAGCAGTAACGGTGGACCAGGACGAGGAAGATCCGCAGGGAGCGATCGCGACCATTACTTACAAACTTGTGGCTACGGGAATCCGTGAGCGCGTGAGTCTGAATGTCACGCTGGCAGGATAACGATCAGGAGCGACACAGTTGCCTTTACAGATACCCACTCTTGACGATCGACGTTACCAGGAATTGCTGGACGAGATGCTGGCGCGCATTCCCGTGCACAATCCCCAGTGGACAAATTTCAACAAGAGCGATCCGGGAGTTACCCTCGTTGAGATCTTTGCCTTTCTCACCGAGAGCCTGCTTTATCGCAGCAACCAGATACCCGAACGAAACCGGCGCAAGTTTCTCACGCTGCTGGGTGTTCCCTTGCAACCGGCGTCCTCGGCGCGTGGGCTCGTCACTTTTGCGAATGAGCGCGGGCCGTTGCAAACGCTGACGTTGAATGACGAGCTTGAAGTGCGTGCCGGACAGGTGCCGTTTCGTACAGAGCGTGGCCTGGATGTACTGCCGATCGAGGCGCAGATTTTTTACAAACGCAAGATCCTCAATGCCGATCAGAAACTCAAAGACTATTACAAACTCCTCTACTCCTCGTACAACCAGCCGCCTCTGAATGAAGCCGAATTTCAGCTTTATGAAAGCGTGCCGCTCGACCCGCGCAAGATCGAAGGCGTCGATCTCGGACAGGAGACAGCGGATGGTTCGTTATGGATCGCACTGTTGTTGCGCGCCGGAGACAAGCCTGCGGACAAAACAGAAAGCGCGCGCACGGCGTTGCTAAATGATGCTCGCCGAGCGATCGAGGGAAAGACTTTGAGCCTGGGCATCGTGCCGGCGCTAACGGATGTAACTCGCCGCCTCTCGCCCGCCGGTCCGGCGAACCCGGAAAGCGCGACCCTGCTTCAGTATCAGATTCCAAATATCCCGGCCAGCGGTGGTCTCGCGACTGATTCGTTGCAGCGAAACCCACAGTACAAATCTCTCGAGGCTACGGTTCAGACTGACGTGCTCGCAGCGCCCGGCATAGTTGATATCACGTTGCCGTCCGCCTCCGAGCTGAAGCTGTGGAACAACCTCGAGCCGCTCGAACCGGGCGCAGGCGATTTTCCACCCGCCCTCGACGACACCAATCTCAACGATCGCCTCATCACCTGGCTGCGAATCAGCGCGACGGCTGCGGCGCGCGCGCGTTTGTTGTGGGTTGGTATCAACACAGTCTTTGTCACTCAACGCGCGCGCATCAGCAACGAAGTGCTGCCCGAGGGCACAGGCGCGCCTGATCAAGTCATGTTTCTGTCGCGCAAGCCTCTGGTGCCCGGGTCGGTACGTTTGACGGTCACTGACCGGGGTGAGACGAAGCAGTGGAAAGAGATCGACGATCTGTACACCGCTGGGCCAGAAGTAAAAGTCCCCGACCTGAGATCTCCGCCGGGTTCACAACCGCCGCCGGAACGCCCGTCTGAAGTGTTCACTGTCAACTCTGAATCGGGAGAGATCAAATTCGGCGACGGAATGCGCGGCAAGCGGCCGCCACGCGGAGCAACGGTGCGCGCCAGCTATGACTACGGCGTGGGCGCTGCCGGCAACGTCGGCGAAGGGGCCATCAACAACAGTCCTTCGCTGCCGGCGGGATTGAAAGTGACGAATCCCGTCCGCACCTGGAACGGCACCGAAGCTGAAACCATCAACGAAGGCGAGAAACAGATCACGCGCTATCTGCAACACCGCGATCGGCTTGTAAGCGCGGCGGACTTTGAAACGATCACCTGGCGGACACCGGGCGTTGACATCGGACGTGTGGAAGTGATTCCCGCGTTCAATCCTTCACTCGCGCCGAATGAACCTGGCGGCGCAGCCGGCGCAGTGACCTTGATGTTGATTCCACGTTTCGATCCGAACCGGCCAACCGCACCGAAACCGGATCGGCTGTTTCTCGACACGGTCTGCCGTTATCTCGATCCACGACGCCTCGTCACGACGGAGTTGTTCCTGCGTGGGCCAGACTACAAAGACATTTGGATCACGGTGGGAATCAATGTAGTTGCGGGCGCTACCGTGCCGACCGTGCGCGAAGCGGTGAAGCGAGACCTCCTGCAGTTTTTGGTGCCATTTGATCCGGCGCAAACAGGACCGCGAGATAGTTTGGCATCGCTGCTCAACTCGCCGGAAAGCGCCGGCAAACCGAATGGCTGGCCGCTGCGCAAACCGGTTACCGATCGCGAACTGCTGGCGGTCGCGAGTCGGGTGCCGGGAGTGCTGCTCGTAAACGACGTGAAGATCGCAGAAGGAGCAAAGCCGTCAGTGCCGCAGATCAATATGACCGGGCTCGAACTGCCGCGCGTGGCCGGCATTTCGGTGACGGTTGGAGAACCTCTCGCGCTCGATCAGCTTCGCGGCCAAACCGCATCGACAACAACGACAACAACGACAACGACAACCACCGCGCCGAAGATCGTGCCGGTTCCCGTTGTACCCGAGGAGTGTTAAGACGTGGACGCCAACGGAACAAAGTTTCATCTCTTGTTGAGCCACGATGATTGGGCCAGGTGCTCGGTGGATGGCGTCGAGTTGCGGCGCCTGTGGGAGGCCGAATCTCCTCTCACAGAAACGGCTGGGGTGATCTTTGACGAAAAACGTTCGGAACTGACACTCCAGTCGCGTCTATTCAAATACGTGGCCGCACCAAACGATACGCGCCCTGCATTGAGCAATCGTCGTGGCGCCGGACGCGATCGCTACGGCAACTGGTATTGGATCGATGAGACGGGTTTCAGGATTCGCGTCCGCTCGTCGGGTAGTCGTCTTGTTTCCGATTTCTGGCCGTTGCCAGTCAAGTCTTGCAGTGATGAGCAGCAGCGTCCGGGTCAGTTTCAACCACGCGATGTGAAGCCCGCGGCGGCGCCGCTCAGTTTTAGTGGCATGGCTGTCACGGAAGATCACTACCTCGTTGCAGGCGTGTTGCAGCCTGCCGGATTACTGATTTTCGATCTGCACGCAGGCGGAGAGCCGCGCCAACTGCTATGGCCCAACGAAGTAGATTTTGAGCCGTTAGATATCGTAGCGCGTCCGGGCGGCGGGGTGTGGATCCTCGATGGCGCGCATCGTTCCTACTGGGGTCTGGATTCTCACTTCAATCTCATCACCACGGGCGACGAGGACCTGGGACCAGCCGAAGCTGAAAGTTTTCACGCCATAAACGGCGAGGCGTCTCAACCACCAGGACGCCGTACCTTCCCGCGCCGCCTGGCGTTGGATATCTCTTCGATACCTGAAGACATCCATCCGATTGCGATCGAAGCGTTGCCTGACGGCACGGTGTTGATTCTGGACCACGATCCGGATCCGGAAGCGCGATTCTCGAAAGTCTATCGTTACGATCTGGACCAGCGAACCGGTGCAGTCTCAACTGAGGCAATGCTGCGACGCATTGAGGACGACCCGGCAAGCAAGTTCCGGCTCGTCGGTTACGACTTCGCGTTTGTGCCCGCGCATGTTGATGAAGAAGGGAAGGAAGTAAGCGATCGAATATACGTTGTCTCTGATGAAGGCAATCAAACTTATGCCTTTGACGTGTGCCAGAAAGAGGGACAACTCGAATGGCAGCCGGTTCCTGAATATCTGCCGATGCGTCTCTTCGGTGGTAAGGGACTGGTCACAGCCGGTAACGACGTCCATTACGATTTTAGTGAGACCTGGATCCCGCTACGGGCGCAGAGTCACCCGCGATACGTTGAGGAAGCGACGCTGACAACCGATCACTTTGACGGCGTCGAGCCTGATTGTGTTTGGCATCGACTGATGATCGATGCCTGCATTCCACCCGAAACAAGAGTCGAAATACGGAGTCGTGCCGCCAACGAGCTTTTCGATCTCGAGCGGACTGCATGGCAACGAGAACCGTCGTTGTACCTGCGTGGCGATGGGTCAGAGTTGCCGTTCATGCCACGCCGCGGAGCTGTCGATGAAAAAGGCAGAGCGCGCAAGTCTGATCGAGATGGCACCTGGGAGCTTTTGTTTCAACGGGCCCGCGGTCGTTATCTACAACTGGAAATCAAGTTGAGCGGCAACGAACGAACGACGCCACACGTGCGTGCGGTACGTGCTTACTATCCGCGTTTTTCGTACCTGAACAATTATCTGCCGTCGATCTATCGAGAAGACGATCAGTCAGCCTCGTTCCTCGATCGTTTCCTCGCCAACTTCGAGGGGATGTACACGTCGCTGGAAGACAAGATTGCGACGGTGCAGGTGTTGTTTGACGTTCGCAGCGCGCCTCCCGAAACGCTTGCGTGGCTCGCACAATGGTTTGGGATCGTCTTCGATCCGGCGTGGGATGAAGCGAAGCAGCGTTTGTTTATTCGACATGCGATGGAGTTTTTCCAGTATCGCGGCACCATCCACGGTTTGAAGATGGCGCTGCATCTCGCGCTCGATAAACCGGTCGACGAAACGATCTTTTCGTTGCCCACTGCCTGCGCCACCCGGCGCGACAGCGTTCGTGTCGTCGAAAAATATCTGACGCGCCGCAATGCAGGAGTCATCTTTGGCGACACCTCAGATCTGGTTGGACCACGGCGTGTAACCCTTAGCGCTCACTGGCAACCGGCACAGGGCGGAGCGAATTTGAAAGCGCGTTATGTCGAGTTCGCAAAAGCGCGATCTGGTGAGTCACAACAGTTGCCAGGTTTCACGCTCAATCCGGATCCCGCGTCGTTTTCCGTCTGGCAGGAATTTGCGAGAGAAACACTCGGATTTGTACCGTCGTTTGGTCCGGCAGCGGAAGCCGGCCAGTGGCAATCATTCCTGCGCCATCGTCATGCGGATCTCGCCACGCTTAATGCAAAGCACCAGACCAACTACGCCGGCTGGGAAAAGATCGTGTTGCCGCGTGATTGGCCCACCACCGAAGACGGCCGCAAAGACTGGCAGGCATTTCAGACAGCAACAGCAAATGCCAACACAGTGCGCGTGTGGTGGCAGGAATTTTTAGCGCGCCGGTATGGTCGCATTCGCGCACTTAATCAAGTCTACGGCACGAACTGGCCTGCTTTTGAACTCGTCTCGTTGTTCGACGTGCTGCCGCCTGATGGTGCGCCGCTGGAAGATTGGCACCAGTTTGAAAGCATTGCCGTGCAGCAGCAGCTTACTGCACACCGCTTCACCGTGCTTTTGCCGGTCCCGGTGTCGCTGGCTTTCAATCCTGACGAACAGCAGCTCAGGTTTGATCTTTCGCGTCGCATCATCGACCTGGAAAAACCCGCGCACACTGTATTCGACGTGAAGTTTTATTGGGAGATGTTTCGCATCGGCGAAGCACGACTCGCGCTCGACACGCTGCTCGATCAGGGCAGCCGCGCGCCGCAGTTATTACCCGGCCTCGCACTTAATCGCGGATTCATCGGATCAAGTTATCTCGCTGCACCGGCAGCCGAGGACGCGCACGACCGTTACGTCTTAGGACGCGATCCGCTCGACCGAGATCCTCGCAAGGAGAGAAGACCATGAGTTGTTTCTCAGCAAAAACGGCAAACCCCACGAGCGCTGAACTCGACCCTACGAAGCACGTCAACTACAACGTTGGTATGGTCCTCGGAGTTGACGATTTCACTCAGGAGTTCGCCTATCTCTCCGGCCGCGATCAGTGGATGGCCCGCGACTTAATCGGTTACGGCACCGTACGTGGTCTGAAAGTCGGGATCGACGATATTGACACGGTCAAAGGGCCGCGTGTGGCGGTCGAGCCGGGCGTTGCCATCAGTCCTCGCGGGCAACTGATCTGCGTGCCTTCAGCGCAGTGTGCGTACCTGCGTGATGCCATCGAATCGCGTTCGGCGGAAGTCGAGCAGCATCTCGGCTCTCTGCCTGACAGCGTGCAGCTTTACGTCGTGATTTGTTATCGCGATTGTCCCACGGACAACGTTCCTATCGCCGGTGAACCCTGCCGCAGTGAAGACGAACTGACAGCCCCGTCGCGGCTGACCGACAGTTTTCATCTGGAACTAAGATTCGAGAAACCGAAACAACGTGAGGAAGAAGCGATTCGCGACTTCGTTGCGTGGCTTAAGCAGGTCGAAGTCAATGAAACCGTAACTTCTACTCCGCTGGACGACTTTCTGGCTGAGATCCATGCCGCAGCCCAGGGATGGTTCTGGTCGCCGCCTGATTCTCCGCCCCACTCGCCGCCCGGCGACTTCATGTCAGGCTCGCCCAGGTCAGTGATCAACTCCGACGATTTGTGTGAATACATGCGCGCCGCATTTCGTGTTTGGGTAACTGAACTGAGACCGAAGTGGATTGCACGCTGGCATGGTTGCGCCGCTACGCATTTCGACGTGGACGACAAAACTGAAGAAGATTGCGTGCTGCTCGCCAAGTTGACCGTTCCGGTCATCGCTTCATCGTCGACCACGTGGACAGTAGCCGATTCCCCTGCAGTGAGAGTTGACGACCGCGACCGTCCCTTTGTGGTCCACCTGCGCATGCTCCAGGAATGGCTGTGGTGTGGTTCATGTTGTGAGACTAGTCGTACCACCACAGGAACCTCACTTGGACCATCCGGCTACGAGATTGTGGCGGCTGGAATAGTGAAAGCAGACGGAACCTCACGCGAACCGGTCTTCAACAACCTGGTGGCATCGCTGCAACCGGGTGGCCAAATTGCACTCATGTTCAGCGGCTACCAACCTCCTGCCGGGACCTTTCAATACATTGTCAAAGCGTTGATTGTGTTTCAGGCGGGCACGGGAAACGCCGAGGTCGCCTTTCACTCCTTCGGTCCGGCAGGCACCGGAATACTCATGAATGTCTCCGGCGTCAATGCTGCAATCATGTCGGGACTGGAACTGATGGTCGAAATCAGCCGCTATGAGTCGGAAGAAGACCCAGGTGTGTAGCAACAGGAGAGCTGATAAATGAATCCCGCAGAACTCCAACAACCGATTCGCGACAGTGGCATTCGCTCGATCAATTTCTTTAACGGGCGTTTGCTGACGGCGCGGGACCTGACGCGTGAGCAGACCGCCAATCGTGAGGTCGATAAGCAACTGGGCCAGGCTATCGGCGACGGCGTTGCGTTTGGCTTCGAAGTGTCGAAGTCGAAATCGACGCAGTCGACGACTGCGTCGCCGTTGTTAACCATTACGCCGGGACTGGCGATCAATCGGCGCGGTCAAACACTGCAATTGGAAAGTGAGACTGATATCGCACTCGTACGCGATGCCAATGGCAACACCGGAGTAGCGTCAGCTTTCAATGAGTGTTTGCCGTCACAAACCGGAACGTTCATCGCCGGCGCCGGAGTCTACCTGTTGACGGTTGCGCCCGCGCAAACCACGGAAGGTCTTGCCACTGTGGCCGGACTCGATCGGGCGATAGCTTCGTGCAACACAGACACGATCGTTTCCACGTTGCAGTTTCGTCTGGTCCAACTCAATCCCCCACTGACGGATGCGGAGTTGGATGACGAGAATCATCTGCGAAATCTGGTCGCTTACAAATGTTTTGGCGTCGAGGATTTGAGAACGTCGGTCTCGGATCCGTTCGGGACGGATCTGACGCGCTACGGACTACTCGACAGTCTCCGGCCCAACCGGCTGACCAATTGCGACGTCCCGCTGGCGGTCTTGTATTGGACCCTTGCCGGCGGCGTGAAGTTTGTGGACATGTGGTCCGTGCGGCGCTCTCCGGCTCGTCTCGACCGCGGCGGCTGGTGCAATTTTATTGACGACCGGTCCGGGCACGAGGGTGAGGCGAAGTTTCTGCAATTCCAGGAACAGATCGTGGAGTTGCGGCAGTCAATCGCGAATCCGCGGGATGTCGCCGCTATCGATCATTTTAATTACCTGCCTGCGGTCGGGGTCATTCAAAAATCTACCAGCGGACAGATCGGATTCGATCATCGTCGATTCTTTCAGAACCAGACTTATCGTGAGCCGGTCTTTATCGAAGGCGCGCGACTTGAGCATCTCATTCGCGACTCCGTCTCATATGCGCCGATCAAACTCGGCACCGGCGAATTGATCTATCTCTACGAAGTCAGACAGAACGCGCAGGCGATCGATGCCGGTGGCGCCAGAGTTCCGCAATCCTACTTAATCTTCAGCAGCGGGCATATGCCCTTCTACGGAGAGGCCCGCTTCGATGTAAATCGTTTCGACTATAGCAACTACTCGACTGTGTACGACTGATGGCGTCCGACGCCGGGAGGAATAGAAGCATGTCTACTCAATTCAGGGATGTAAATCGAACGTTGAGCGCCGGAGATGTCGTGGTCTCTGTTGCCGATATCTTCGACCGGTTGCAGTCGAAAGTTGATCCAACGACGCTCGATCAACTGCTGCGCGACATCATTTCGGGTCGCCGCAACCAGGTCCGGCCCGGCGAACTGATCACAGCGGAGCTGATGAATCAGATCCTGGCCCAACTTGAATCGCTGGAGACAAGAATCACGGGCGCGGGCGCGGGAAATATGCCCAATCTGTTTGGCAGAAGCCTTTTTCAAGCCGCGACCATCATGAAACAGCCGCCACTCAATCTCGAGTTCGGAAACGTTGTTGATGCTTTTGGAGTGTCGATTGATCCGGATTTGGTTGCGAACAGGACACGGCTCGTCATCAATCAGTTTCCCGAGCCTGGAGCTGTGGTCAACCCGCGCGCGACCGTTGATATTTTAGTCGCTGCAATCTCCGGAGGCTCATCAGGCACAGGCCCGGGCACATCCGTCAAGCCCGTTATCCGGGCCGTCAATCCATTCAACCCCACCAGAGTTCCGGTCGGACAGGACGTCACCATCTTCGGCGACAACTTCGCGCTGGATCGAACAAAAAACAAAGTGACTTTCGATGGCATCGTTCAAGACGGCGATCCAAGTCCGGAAAGTGAAAAGAGCAAGCTGGTTGTCAAAGTGCCGGTTCTGTCACCTCCGCTGACAGAGGGTCAGGAGAGGGAGGTGACGGTTGTTGTTGAAACTCCCGAGGGCGGCAGATCCGACCCGGCCAGGCTCGTCGTGTTACCGCGGTTACCCGGTAATAATCCGACGATAAGCTCGATTAGCAGTAGCGAGCCCAACTTTGCGCGCGTGGATGAGATCATCACGATTAACGGCACTGGGTTCTCCACTACCCTGGCGGAAAACGTTATCTCCATCGACACAATCAATACCTCGCCCGAGACTACGGGAAACAGCCCAACAGCTTTGAGGGTTAAGGTGCCGTCAGTCTCCGGCGTCATCTTGCCCACGCATTTCAAAGAGGTAACCGTTTTCGTGACTGTCAATGGCAGGAAAACAAATCCAGTGGCTACGATCATAGTAGGTGGAAGGTTATCAGCTTAACGACCTGGCAATCTGTACCAGCCTCAGGAGCGATTTACGATTTCCTGAAACTATTTTTCACACTCACGAAAGGAAATATGATGAGATATCCTCTCCACTCAAGATTTTTTGTGACCATTATGGTGGGTCTGTTGTTATTGCTGGCTGCCGGCAATTGCTCAGCGCAGACCTTCACCCTCAACCTGCCAAACAGAGCCAGCCCAAAGCTGCCCGTCGCGCGTATCAAGGTTACGCTTGAACTTACCGGCGCTCCCACCGCCGGCGTCGATCAGTTGAGTATCTTTGGTGGAACTAAGCTACTGACGAACAGTCCGTCTCCTAGTTTCATTCCGAGCGTCCCCAACGTTGTGTTGTTTTACAGATCGGGGAACAGTGTGGTCATTGATGCTCAACTCCGGCCACTACTCAATCCGGCGACGCTCTGCGAACCCGTCACCGCGTCAACGTTTCCCACTACGTTGAGTTTTACTGTGACCCTGGGAGGAGGAAATACCATCACGGGTCATCGCCTGAATAGTTACTCGGCTCTGTCTGCCAACCAGTGTACCTGCCTCAGACGAAGATTGGATGATCCCGGTGCAACCTGGACGGTTGCGCCTCCGGGCACCACCAAACGCCATCCCCTGGACGTTGTTCTCGTACTCGACCGATCCGGAAGTATGGGCGACTCGGTCGCAGGGACCACCAAGATGGGGTTGCTAAAAACTGCAGTAAAACAATTCATTTCCGAATGGAGATTGGAATCGGGTGGACCGCCGGGAGACGATCGGATATCGCTTGTTTGGTTTGATAGTCTCATCACATTCAACCCTAGTCCCAGAGGATTTATCAGGCGAGATGCGCTTGCGCCCAACAACTGGGAATCGCTTAACGCTGCCATCGACGGGCAAGCTCCTGGCTCCAGTACGGCCATGGGCGACGGGCTCAGCCAGGGAGTGGACGTCTATGAGGATTTGATTCTTAACGAGGATGCCACGATCGTACTAATGACCGACGGCATTCAAAATGACGGCAACCTGATCACGCCGTCCAACTGCAATGTGGCGCCGCCTTGTGAGTTCAATCATCTGAACCTGCCCGGCTACGAGCCCATCAAGAATGTCTGTATCCCAGTAATTACAATCGGTCTCGGATTGCCCGGTGATCTCTCCACTGACGTGCTAAACGGCATCGCCCAACAGACAGCCAGCCTCAATTTTCAAGCCATCGATACGGTTGGGTTAGCCAATGCTTTTGGCGGCTCGCTGGTTGAGACACTCAAGGGCAACACGATGTCGGTTCTCACTCAAACAACGGGCTCTATGAATTCAGGAAGTTCCTCCGTTACTCCGGCGGCAACCTTTAAGCTCGATTCATCGGTTTCCAGAGCGCTGGTAGTGCTCGGCTGGAGCGGCAGCGGAAACGCTAATGCGCTTCGGCTGGAACTAACCAAGCCACCCTCCGGACCACCGATAACCGTCACGGGCCAAGTCAACGACCCGTTTTACATGATTCAGGCTGTCGACATTCCCGCCAGCGGTAATGCGGGAGACTGGAAGGCGAACGTTATCCGCAATGCCGGATCTGCGACGGTGCCTTTCTACATCACCGTATACACGTTCGAGGGTAAGTTCGGCTCTCGTTTCGAGTTCAAGAGCTCCCAGTTTGGAACGGGTGACGACATTGTCCTGACGGCTGCACTTCAATTTGGCAACCAGCCGCTGCTTGGCCAGGGTAATAAGATTCAAGTGAGAGTCGAGCGGCCAGAATCAGCGCTGAACACAGTCTTGCATAAGCTTAATGTTTCGGCGGCGCAGTTAAGTACGCAACCTCCGGGTCTCAATCCTGAGAATAATACTCCGTATGATCGCAAGCTCTTTTTGCTCTTACAGAGTACCAGCCTGGCGCAGGACATTGAGCCGAAGCCTGACCCGACCATATTTCAGATGGTGGACGACGGCAGCGCCGCGAGCGGTGATGCGGTCGCTGGTGATGGTATCTACAGCATGCGCTACTCCAACACCAGGTTACCCGGTCGCTACCGGTTTAAGGTGTCAATGCAGGGCCTAACGACGCCGGGCGGCGTTGTCGATCGTTTCGAACAGCGGGATGCTGAAGTCAATGTGCTTCAGATCGATTCCAAAGAATCCACGGTCGATACAACGCGTGTAACTTCAGGTAATTATCGGGTCGACATTGTTCCGGCGGACCGCTTCGGCAACTTCCTCGGACCGGGGTATGCAAGACAAATTAAGGTGACGTTGACCGGTACCGGCACCGTTCTTCCTGCGGTAATAGATGAACGAGAGAACGGAACCTATACCGTGAAATTAACCGGCGTAGCGGACCCGGAGAATACGCGCATTAAGGTCAGCTACGTTAACCAGCCTTTTTCGGATATCACTGTTGAGGATGCCGGGAAGCCCAAGAAACGCTTCGCCGTGTTCGGTGGTATCGGAGGCAACTTCCCGCATGGTGACTTCAACACGTTCTTCGATTCCGGCATAAGTACGCAGGCCGGTTTTGAATTCATGTTCACTAATCGGTTGTCCGCTGAGACTACTTTCGGTTTTGACCGTTTCGGCTTCTCGTCCGTTTTCCCGGGCGATCTGAAGGTCTACCGAGGATCTGCGAATGTGAAATTCTATCCCGTCATCGGAACGTTCCAATTTGGCGTCTTCGGAGGCGGCGGAGCCTATCACTTCACTTTTGGTGGTGCTGGAAGTACGCGTGGCGGAATCAACTTCGGCACTGTCGCAGAGTATCGCATCAACACGCATTGGAGCGTGGAAGGTACTTACAACTTCCACAACGTCTTCACGTCGGGTTCTAGTACGAGGTTCTCGACGGCGCAGGCCGGAGTGCGTTTCCGGTTCTGAGCAAGGGGAAGGTCGGGTAGATTGCGGAGCGCACGCTAATGGCGATGCGCTCCGCTGTTTGCCATCGAGGCAGCAATGATCACGCAGTGGCAAAACGGCGAGACGATTGTCGGGCGCTTGCGTATCGAAGGCGCACGAGTTGATCCGGCCATTGCTCAACTCCGTTTATCCACACTTCTAAACGGCGCGCTGTCACACCCGGCGGCGCTTCCGCCTTCGGCAATTGTTTTCATTCGCAAGCTTTGCGATCCGCTGCCACGCTCGATACGAATTCAGCCACACGACATTCGTCCCCCGGCAATATGGCAGCAGGCACTCAATGCAAAGCTTGAGACGCTGGTGACTAAGGCAGCGCGTCCGGCGCTTGGCGCGGTTCCGTCCAACGCGGAAGCAGTGGTGTTTCTCGACCGTTCGGAACTGCTGGCTTCATTGGCCAGTGACTGGTCTGAAGGACAGATCACGACGCGCTGGTGGTGGCAGAACCTGCTCAAGAAAGCCTCAGCGTCGCAACTCGTAAAAGAATTCTGGAGCAGCGCTCCCGAGTATGTGCCCGCGGCTCTCAACCGGCTGGCGCAGGCGGCACAGGCAGTGAGGTTTGTAGAGACATTTACAGACTCAGAAGTCTGCAGGTTGCTGATCGAGGTCGCGCGCACGTTCTCGCTCGATGATTTGGCTCGGGTAGTCGATCGAGTTCTGGTCCAAAAGTTTTCAAACTTCAGCGATGAACACATCACCTTACAACCATCGTCGGTAGAGTCTGTGCGGAATGTTCGCGCGACGCTGAGAGTCACGAAGATTGCGCCGTGGAGTTCGGCGGTTCGAGAAAGCGAAACGGCGAGTCTCCAACCAGAGCAGCAAAGGTTCTTAGGAGTTGCGCTGATGCTGGCCCGTACACCGGCGAGAGTTCGTGGGACAAGTTTTGCGCGCGAAGTTGAAGCGTGGTCGAACGAACCGATTGTTACGCTCGGGAGTTCTCTGGATCTTCCTGAAAGTGATGATCGAAAGAGCGAAACCAAGATCCCATCGGTTTCTTCGGAACGCATCGCTCGCATTGATCCTTCCTCAACACTGCAACTCGTTGGCGAAGCGCCTTCACCCGAGGAGCCTTCGCACACTTCAGTTTCTCCCAGCCGAGACGACACTGTCTCCACCGGAACGATACCCGCAGCTTCGATTTCTCATGATCCGGTCAGTAGTCGTTTGGATGAAACACCTACCATTCCTCAGCAATCGGCGACCCGTTCTCAACGTCATCCTGCGCTTTCTCCACCTGAACACACTCACACACCGTCACTCGTGAAGAGCGAACCAGTCAACAGCCAGAGTCCGGTCATCGCGACGGAGCCACCGGCAGTCGCACTCGATGAATCATCCCCAATCGAATTGCAAATCTCGACGGATTTCGGCGGTGTCTTCTATCTGATCAATCTCGGCATCTACCTCGGTTTGTACGGCGATTTCACCACACCAGCGGAACCAGGCATTGAATTGAACATTTGGGACTTTGTCTCCCTGGTCGGGCATGAACTAGTCGGCGAACGCCTCACAACCGATCCCGTCTGGAACCTCCTGGAACGTCTATCGGGTCGCACGGAAGCAGAGAAACCTGGCAGTACTTTCGAGCTGAAAACTGACGCCGATCAATCTGTGCAGGCATGGCTCGATCGCCTGATGCCAGGCGTTCGCAACCGGCTACAACAAGCACTTGGGCTGAGTGAAACAGAAGATCCCGGTCGCCTTCTGTGCGAACACCATGCACGAGTGTGCGTGACTCCGACTCACGTCGACGTGTTCATGTCTCTGAACGAGTTACCAATCGAAATAAGGTTTTCCGGATTGGATCGAGACTGTGGTTGGGTCCCCGCAGCGGGAAGGTTCATCAACTTTCATTTTGAGTGAGCAAAATGGCAAACAATCCTTTCAAGGATCTTGAACACACTCCAGCCGAGCACTTCCGGCTCTGCTTCTACGCGGCTGCGCTGAACCTGATTCATCACGTCAGCCAGATCTGCGGCTCAACTGAAGCAGCCTTCGAGCAGTTTCCGTTTCTGGTTGGCTACAACAACGAACTCGCCGAGGCCGGTCTCGCGGGAGTGCGTTCCGACGAAGCGATCTCGCAATGGCTCGACTCGCTACGCGATTGGGAAGAGCAGGCGACGGACCATCTGCCGTTGCGTGCGTTGCGCGAAGCCTCGAGCCTGGATCACCCCGCGCTGGTCCTGCTCATGAGCATTGGATTGATTGAAGAGGATGCGCGTTTTGGACTCGTCTTTGAAGCAATGCAGGGTACACCGGGACAGCATCGTCCGACCGCGAGTCTGCTGAATGCGTGGTGTCCACCGAGTTCTGACGGCGACAGTCGGGCAGTCCTGCGTAAGTTGCAGGACATGGGCGTGGTGCGCCTCATCAATCCGGAAGCGCCGCGTCTTGATTGGGCGCTGGAAGTGCCGGGCGTTTTGTGGGACGCATTGCGCGGCGAGCAACACGAAACGCTCGCGCCCGGTTTGCGCTATCTTTCGCCTGAGAAGCTCCGACGATTCGATGAACTCATCCTGCCTGACGAGATAATCCAGTGGCTGCGGCAAATCCCTGCCGCGCTCGTATCCGGAAAAGCACAAACACTGGTCGTGCGAGGACCACAGAGTAATGGCAGACGAACAGTGCTGGGCGCAATCGCACGCGAACTGGGTTGCGGAGTGCTCCAGGCCAACTTTAGTGATCAAGTGAAACGTGATGACGATCGCTGGCGTTTGATTGGTCCACTCGCCACTGCTTTACAGGCGCTTCCCGTATTTATATTCGATCTCGGACCGCAAGAGACTGCCGATATCCCGCGTATCACTGCTTATCACGGCGCAAGCGGAATCGTGCTGGGAAAACAGGGCGGCGTGAATCAACCCGACGCACTGGGCACGCTCACCGTCACGCTCGAAATACCCGCTCCGCTTTTGCGACGAAGTCACTGGCAGCAAGCACTTGGTGAACAATCTACAGCGACTCTCGACGGTATCAGTGAACGTTTTCGGCTGACGTCGGGAAATATTCAACGCGCCGCAGCCATGGCCCAGTCAGACGTCGCACTCCAGGGTCGAACAAACATCACGCTCGCCGACGTACAGCAAGCAACCAGCAACCTCAACCGGCAGACGCTCGACACGCTCGCGCAACGTCTCAAAAACTTTGGCGACTGGAACCAACTCGCAGTGGGCAGCGAAACGCGTATCGAGTTGGAAAACCTGGAGTGTCGCTGTCGCCATCGTGAAGACTTGCAGCAGGCAGTCGGAACCACGCTCGCAAAACAATTGAATCCCGGTGTGCGGGCGCTCTTCAGTGGACCAAGCGGCACCGGAAAAACTCTCGGCGCGCGTCTCCTTGCCGGCGCGTTGCAAATGGATCTCTACCGGCTCGACCTTTCGATGGTCGTGAATAAGTACATCGGCGAGACGGAGAAGAATCTCAATCAGATCTTCGCGCGCGCGGAAGAGCTTGACGTGATTCTTCTGCTCGACGAAGGCGACGCACTGCTTACGCAACGAACTGGAGTGCAAACGTCGAACGATCGCTATGCCAACCTGGAAACTAATTTTCTGTTGCAACGACTCGAAACGTTTGAAGGAATCCTGATCGTTACGACAAACGCAGGGGATCGCATCGACAGTGCGTTCCAACGCCGCATGGACGTCGTCATCAACTTCTCGCCGCCCACACCCAACGAACGCTGGGCCATCTGGCAGATGCATCTGCCGGTCAACCACGCGATCGATCATCCATTTCTGGAAGAAGTTGCCGGCCGTTGCCGTTTGAGCGGCGGCGAAATCCGAAACGCGGCGTTGCATGCGTCGCTGCTGGCGCTCGACAACGGCGGTATCGTCACGGCTGCTTATCTCGAAGCGGCGATTCAACGCGAATACCGTAAGAGCGGCGGCGTGTGCCCGCTTCGCTGGGCCTGAAAGAAAGGCGTTATTTATCTCCGCCACGATTCGCACAACCCGAACGAGCACCACTTCTGCTCCGGCAGTCAAGCCGCAGTCAACGCCATCGCCTGTGCGGGCCGCAGCGACGCGTCCTGCCAGTGGAGCGCCTGCGGTGCGGCTTGGTCGTGGGCCAATCGAGATCCTCGGAAAATTTTACTTCAAGACTCGCGAAGGCAAGCTCGAGGAATTGCCTTCTGATATCAGTTATGAAGAAGCCGTAAACCTCGAAGTTGAAGCAAAAGCAGCCGAAGCAAAAGTCGGCAAAGGTCCGGCGCCTCAGCCTGTTCCCGACGTAAAAAAACTCGTCAAGCAAGAGCCGCCGAAAAAACCGAAGGCCGCTGGTAAAGGAACGAGGACCGGTGGCGGAAAGGGCAAAGCGGCGGCGAAGGGCGGTGCGGCTGCGGCCAGCATGCTCAAAGCAGTAGGCAAGAGCAAAGTCGCACAATATCTCGCCGCGAAGGCCGCGCCTGTATTGCAAAAAAGATTTGGCAAGCTTCAGAAGCTGAGTCAGAACGAGCAAACGCATGACGACGCTGCTGCAAAGCGTGAGCAGTCTGAGAAGGCAGAGGTCATCCCCGTCAGCGACGGACAATCCAAAAGCAATGCCTCGCAGGTAAACACCGTAACTGATCGTCCTGCTCCCGCCGTAGACGAAGCTAAGGGCAAGAAGAAACTACAGGACTCGCTCCGCGAAAACGTCCCGCGCAAGATTGAAGACGTCGACAACTTCCAGCGCGATCAAAAAGGAAAACATATCGGCTCCGACGTGATGGGTGTTGTCTTGCAGGACAAGAATGCGGTTGTCTCGACCTATCAGGACGTGGGCCAAACGCCGCCACCCGCGCCACGTGAGCACGAGCCGGAGGATCTCCCGCCACAAGAGGTGGCGCCAGGCACGGCCACCATGAATCTCGGCCAGGATGCAATCGCGCCGCTCCAGAAGGACCACACAGACGTTTCCAACTTCACGAAGGATGCCGACAAGAAGTTGGGAGAAGAGGGGGTTACTCAGGAACAGCTCGACATGGTCGACAGCGGCGACCTCGCGTCGGCAAACAAAGAAAAGAAAGGCATGGAAGCGACGGCGAAGTCTGAACCGCTCGCGATACAACAGTTTGCTCAGCAGCAATCCGCGAATGTCGATAAAGATCTGAAACAGGAGGAAAACAAACAGCGCACGGCGATGAAGGGCAAACGTAAATCCGGCCTTAACGCCACGACGCAAAAGCAAAAGAAAGCCAAAAGCGATCTCGAGAAGAAGCGAGAAGAAGTTGCCGCGAAGATTAACGGTATCTACACGACTGCACAGGACAGAGTGAAGAAACGGCTTGCCGATCTGGAAACGGAATCGATGAAGCGTTTCGACGACGGCAATGCTAAAGCGACGAAGAAGTTTGAAGACGACGTCAATCGCGAGCTCGATGCTTTTAAAGAAGATCGGTACTCGGGCTGGTTCGGTTGGGCCAGGAAGCTTAGAGACTGGATCAAAGGCATGGACGATCTGCCGGCCGTGAAAGCGATCTTCGACCGCAACCGTGAAGTCTTTGTCGCTACGATTAACAAGCTCGTAGAAGACATCTCGGCTGACAACAAGCGCGTGATTCAGGAGTGCAAAGACGAACTGCAAAACGCCAGAAAAGAGATTGCGGAGTTTGTTAAGAATCTCAAACCGAATCTGACGGACATCGGCAAGCAGGCAGCCGAGGAGATGAACTCCAAGCTCAACGAGATGGACAAGTTCATCGCGAAGAAAGAAGAAGACCTCCAGAATCAGCTCAAAGACAAACAGACAGCCGCCATCAAAGCGATCGACGAGAAGATCGAGAAGATGAAAGAAGCGATGGCGGGCGCGCTTGCGAAACTCGGCAAGCTGTTGCTTTGGGCCGCCAAGAAATTCTTCACGTGGGCGTTGGAGAAATTTGGTTTCTCGCTGTCAGATATTCAAAGCATCATCGACAAGGGCGTGGCGGTGTTAAAAGCGATCTTCACGAAACCCATCGCGTTCGTGAAGAGCCTGATTGGCGCCGCTAAGCTAGGCTTTAACAATTTCAAAGAAAATTTTCTGACGCACCTGAAAGACGCTGTTTTCGAGTGGCTTACCGGTTCTCTCGAGGGCGTGAAATTGCCAAGTACCTGGGATCCGAAAGGCATAGCGAGTGTCATCTTTCAACTGGTGGACATCAGTAAGGAAAGTATTCTCAAGCACGTCGAGAAGTATGTACCGGCGCCTTTGATGAAGGCCCTTCATACCGTAGTGCCGATGGTCCAGACACTCATTGAGAAAGGCCCGATGGCGGTTTGGGAGCAACTGAAAGAGTCGGCCGCCGAGATGACCGATGCGTTTGTGGAGACGGTCAAAGACTGGATCAAGTGGACCGTGGTGCGGAAGGCTGTCGAAACCGTGCTTGCTATGTTCGTTCCCGGGGCGGGCATCATTCGGGCCATCATCGGTATTTACGACACGGTAGTGTTCTTCATTCAGAAGGCAAAAGAGATCATGAAGATGATCGGCAACTTTCTCGGTTCCATTTCTGAGATTGCTGCCGGAAATATCGGCGCCGCCGCCAAAGCGCTGGAAGATGGTCTCGCCCGTGGTCTGAAACTGGTTATCGAGTTCCTGGCACGCTTCCTGAAGTTGACCGGTATCACGAGAGCGATACGCGACGCGCTCACGAAGATTCGCGGCAAAGTTCATGGCGTGCTTGACAAAGTCGCGAAGTGGATTGCCGACAAGGCGAAGAAGCTTTGGGGCGGCGTGAAGGCAACGGCCGGAAAAGTAATGGCATGGTGGAAGGCTCGGAGGCCATTCAAGATTGGTAACGAGTCGCACGAATTATATGTAGAGGGTGAGCAAAAGAGTGCAAAGCTAATGGTCAAGAGCACGCCGCAGACCCTTGAGAACGTGATCGGCACACTTAGCAGTACCGGACTCACAGAAGACAAGAAGAAAATAGTCCGCAAGATCAAAGATGCGGCCGGGAAAATCGACAAGCTCAAAGACGATAAAGGTGGCAGTTTTGGTCAGAGCGATGGCGAAACCATTATGGGATTGCTGACGGAGATCGCAGAAAACCTGGCGCTCGTGGGTCTAAAAGCTGTGCCGCCCTCTAACATTAAATTTAAACCGCGTGCCTGTCTTGGCGGTCCGGTTGGTTTTGAAATGATTGCCGATCCGCTGACCTTGCACCCAGGAGGCAAGGCCGGCAGTCAGCCTCATCAGGAGTCGAAACTGTGGAAGGCCGTCAATCAACGTGAACGTACGTATGTTCAGGGCCATCTTCTTAACCACCACGTCCACGGACCGGGCGTGATCGATAACATGGTTCCCATCACGATTTCGGCCAACACGAGGATGGAAACCCAGGGCGAAACTCGCATTAAGAAAGCCGTGATTGCGGACAACCTTGTGATTCGTTACACGGTGAAGACTGAGGGTAAACAGAGCACTCGGAAGTACGTTCCCGCTGAAGGTGAGTTACCAGCAAAGCTGATCCTCAATGCTTACGAACTTGGCGACGACGGGAAAAAGAAAGCAGGAGCTAAACCGCTGCTCGACAATTTCCCAGTGGAAAATACTCTTGGTAATGATCTTCCGGTCGGAATCGTACGACCCGAAGTAAACCTGAGTGGGGACCCGATCGACAAGCTCCAGACGATTCCGGGTATTGGACCCACCCTCGCCGAAAGAATTCTGAAGTTACGAAGAAAACTTAAGCGACCATTTCATGTTTATGAAGATCTCGAAGGGGCAGATGGAATTGGTGACGAGACAGTCAAAGAATTGCGCAAGGATCCCAAAGTCAAACTCTACTGATCGATGTTGGCAACTGCCTCACATAAACGTGTTCCGAAAGCCGAAGCCGCCGTTGAATCTACAACCGCCGCGCCGCCGCCGCGTGTTGCAACTTCACGCACGAGCTTTCCTGGACCAGCCGCTGTCCGGCTGCGTGGTGGTAATGGCGACAGTCCCACAACTATTCAAATACCGCGTTCTACTCTACCGCCGTTGTCTCCGTTGAGACCCCGCGTACCGGTTGCTCCGCAGCTTCGACCAGTTGTACCAACCTTTACGGTTACAAACTTTCCCACCCCGAGCGGCTTAGGCAATGCCAGGCTAACAACTGACGTGAATGGCCTGGCCGTTGATTCACCCGTGTTCAGTTCTTCAGCGGAAGTAAGCGCGACCGGCAACGTAGCGGGCTGGCGCATCGGCTACATTCAAACGATCTTTATTCACTTCCTGCGAGATGAATACCAGCACACAAATGCGGAGTGGAATGTGCATACTCCGATTCGCGATGCATTAACCACCAACACTCCCGCCCCCTGGTATTCAGTCAGTTCAAATACTTCGATCTTTCGCGGTGGTCCTCCCACCTTTGCCGGGATGATTGATCGGCCCTGGCATACCACGAATTGGACTGATCCCCGGACCGGCACTCCCAATTCGTTACTGCGATCGTCGCGACGATTGATGTTGGTGGCCTGGCTGATTGCCCGCAACGAAGTCAGCAGCCAGATAATCTTTCTGAAGCACGTCCGTTGGGAAATCAATTTCATCATAAACGTCGATCGAAGCCGGCCGTTTGCCAATCGCGCTGTAAATGCCGGGCCTGGAATGAGTGCGCCGGTCGTCGGCGAGGGGCAGGGAACTCTGGCTCCAACTTTGTCGGGTACTATCTACAACGACGCTCTCAACAACGCATCAAGTCGAAGGCTTTCGCCCCGGGCTGCCTCACCAGCTTTTGATCGCAGTCCACCTTCAATCCGTCTGAACAGCAACGCCGGCGCAAATTATTCTTCGCCGCCCATCGGCGCCGTTGCGTCCGGCGCGGGAGCACCCTTGCCGCCGGCGGTGCAACTGAGGTTGGGTCAACAGTTTTCTACCGATCTCGGTGCTGTGCGTGTTCACTCAGACGCGCGCGCCCGGCAAGCCACACGCAGTCTCTCGGCGCGAGCACTCACGTATGGCAATCACATTTTCCTCGGCCCCGGTGAACAGCCGACCGATCTGAGATTGATGGCCCATGAAACAGCACACGTCATGCAACAACGTGGCGTGCCGTCATTACAGGGCCGCACTATTGCTTCCAGTAATGCGCACGAAGCTGAAGCACACCGGGCTGCTGATGCCGTCAGTCGAGGCGATTCCTTTACGGTCCAACAACAAACCGGCTCACCTCGAGTCCAGCGACTTGGCCTCAGCGACATTCTTGACGGACTGGCCGAACTCGCCGCGAACCTTCCCGGCTTCACTCTGATAACGCTCATCATCGGTCGCAATCCGATAAATCTGCGTCGCGTCGAGCGTAACTTCTCCAATCTCCTGCGCGCTTTCATGGGTCTGATTCCTTTCGGCGGCGAACTGCTGTTCCAGGTGCTCAATCGCTACGGCATCGTCGAACGTCTTGGCGGTTGGGTCAGCGCTCAGGTAAGCGCGCTCGGTCTCAGTTACCAATACCTGCGCGAACGATTCACGACTTTCACTGATTCGCTGGGCCTGCGAGACCTGTTCAATCCCCGTGGCGTTTGGCAGCGCGCTGAAAACATCTTCGCTGAAGCGATTAGCCGGGTTCGCAGTTTCGTCTCACGGCTCGTCGATCAGGCGATTGCGTGGCTGAAAGAGACGTTCATGCAGCCGCTGAGCAACTTCTGCCGCGAGATTCCGGGCTACACCCTCGTGACGGTTTTACTCGGCCGCGATCCATTCACAAACGCGCCTGTCGAACGCTCGGCTCTGAATGTCGTGCGCGCGTTTGCCGAATTTATCCCCGGCGGTACGGAGAAAGTGAATCAGCTTGTCGAATCGCGAGCATTGCAGCGCGCCTACGAGTGGTTCATACAGGAGACCACCGCGCGAAATCTCACCTGGTCACGCGTGACCGGTACGTTTACCGCCGCGTGGAACTCGCTTCGTTTGGAAGACGTGCTTCATCCGATCGACACGCTGCAGCGGATGGTCACGATGTTCCGCCCGTTGATGACCGATCTTGTCAGCTTCGCGGGCGCGGCGTTGATGAAATTGCTCGAACTCATCTTCGAGGCTGCGATGGGCGCCGGTGGGGCCCGCATACTCGCGATCTTCAAGCGCGCCCGCGAGACCTTCTTTACGATCATCAGAAACCCCGTTGGTTTTCTTGGCAACTTGCTCCGGGCAGTCGGACAAGGTGTTCGACAATTCATGACAAACATCCTGAGCCACCTGCGACAGGGTGTGATCTCATGGCTGACTGGTCCGGTAGCGCAGGCGGGAGTGCAGATGCCGGAGCAATGGGATCTGCGCGGCATCATCTGGTTTGTCCTTCAGATACTCGGACTCACCTGGACTCGAGTGCGAGGGAAGCTCGTGCGCCTGCTCAGTGAACGTGTGGTTGCCGGATTGGAAACCGGTTTTCAGCTCCTTCAGGAAATACGAGAGCGCGGCCTGGTCCAGGCGCTGCGCGATCGCGTGACGGAGTTCTTTGGTCAACTGCGTGAAGCAGCGCTCGGAAGCATTCGCAATTTCATCCAGCAGCGACTGGTGATGGCCGGCATCCAGCAACTTCTTTCGTTGCTCAGTCCTGTCGGCGCTGTGATTCAAGCGATCATCAAGACCTACACGACCATCCAGTTTTTCATTCAACGAATTAATCAGATTCTGGATCTCGTTGAATCGGTGGTGAACTCGATCGCCGCGATCGCCGCCGGTTCAATTGGCGCCGCCGCCAACTTCATCGAGCGCACGATGGCGCGCACGATTCCCGTCATCCTCGATTTCCTCGCGCGCTTCATTGGTTTGGGCGACGTCGGCGGTCACGTGCAACGAACAATTCAGGGCCTCCAGGCCCGCGTGGACCAGATGCTCGACCGTGCGGTTGAGTGGATCAGAACGCAGGCGCAACGTCTGGCGTCGGCGGTGAGAGGTCGGGGCGCAGGTGCGGCCGCCGGCAGTGATCGAGTGACACAGCAATTTGCTATGAATGGAATCCAGCACACCATCGAAGGAGTTGCTGAAAATGGGAGAATCCGCTTTTACATGTCGACGCGCCGTGAGCTGCTTGATGAGAAGCTGGCGCGCGTGGCCAACGAGTGGAGTCAGGGGGGTGACGAGCAAACCCGCGCTGCTGCGCAACGACTTACTGTTCGCCTCGCCGCCATCAGACAGCGCGAAGCGGTGCTCACCCAGACCTACCTCACCGCGCCTGATGCGGCCCAAAGACACGCTCGCGCAACTGCAGGAGTCAACGAGATTTCACAGGCTCTGATAAGCATCGCCAACGAGTTTGGAATCGCGATCACGGATGAAGAAACTCCCGGTGCTGCGGAGTGCCGACCTCTGGGACTCGATCTCGGCCGGGCAAGAGGTGCTTATGCCGACCCACTTACGATTGAATCCCTCCGACCGCCTGATACAGGCCGCGCTCAATTTGCGCCTGGCGGGTTCCTTAGTTTCCCGGGACGAGACAAATATGCGGCAGGTCATCTTGTGGCAGATACCTTTAAGGGAACCACTGAGCCGGGCAACCTTGCATTAATTTCGAGACTGACAAATGGAAGATTCAATAGCATGGAAAGTCGGATTCGTAACGTCCTCCGGCCGCGACGCGCACTACAGGAACCGCGTGTTGTACTGCGCTACGTTGTAGACTGCGAACACGAACCGCAAGGCGCCACTCTATTAGGGAATTGGCTTCAAGAAACTTACGCCACCCGCTTTCCAGCAGGGACCGATTTTAGTGCTCTTGGCCGGATGATTTTTAACATGATGGCTGGCCAGGGCTGGGATGCGACCGCTATCGCCAGTCAATTACATATGCAGAGGAATGACTATCTCGATCTTCGCTGCAATGATCGAATTCAAAGGAAGGCTGCAGCGCTTTACTTACCGATAGCTTTTACGATTTCAGTCACCGTGCGGGCAGGTCAAGGTGTCGCCATTGAAGGCAGCAACTTCCGTAATCACATGGGGAACAGTGCCTACAGCGCAGGAAGCAAGGACTTCGTCAGGTGAAGAAGGATGCGCGAACCAGTGAAGTCGGTTAAGCGCTAGAGGAGGAGAGATCATGCTTACACCGCCATTCGAGATAATTAATTGTTCGTGGCCGCGGCCGGTTCACGAAGCCGGCGAGAAGTGGGTCTCCGATCCGGAGTGGAGTGCGCCCGCAATGCCTTACCGGCCGCAGCCTTACTGGGAAATGATCGGCAGCGAGTTGTGCTGGAAGATTGATTGGCGTGAATTTTTCAGGAACGGCGTGCGAATCGGGGATCCTACTCTCTCCGGTGAGATGAGGAGTTTTCATATTGTTTTCAAACTGCGTGTGGCTTGCGATAACACACTCGTCTTTTGGGATGATGACGGCTCGATCATCCGGCGCAACGGTGAGCTCGTCTACACCGATCGCAACGCGCACATGCTGCAGCGCAACGAAATCCCTGTTCATACCGGCGACATCCTGGAAGTAGGGCAGTGGCAGTTCTACGGCGACTGGATGTGGGGAGCACGCGCTGGATCATCACCGGCCACAAACCGAGCGACGGAACTCGTATCGTCGTATCTGCCGCGAGTGCAACAACGCCTTGCAGATCCGAATGGCCCACCTTTGAAGTTCTACACACACGGGCGCTCAGCCCTGCGTGCCGTTATCTCAGTCTACAGTTTGATCCTGCACGGTTATGCGCCGTCAAAGATACTGCTCTTCGGCGAAGATCAGTGGAGTGAAGACGCGCGCTCATTGTTTCGAGCAGCGCTTCCTTTCGCTGAAGTGATTCCGACAAAGGATGTTCTGCACCGGATTCACTTAGATGGAAACAGTACTTTGAGTGAATATGCCAGACGCTTTTGGTTCGTGATGAAAGCCTGCATCGGTCTGCTCCATCCGCCCGCGGAGTTCTGCCTGATTGATGACGACGTGTTTGTTCTCGATAGTGTCGCCGACGCGTTGCAAGCGTTTACGGATCACGATCTGGTTTATATCCCGGATACGGACCACGGAAATGAATACCGCACGTTGTGGACCGGTACGCGAGGCGACCGGACACCACTTGCGACCGGGTGCTTCAATGCCGGGCTTTACTGGATGAGGAATGTCGGAGATCTTCGGCAGGTCGCCAATCGTGCAATTCGTATTCATCCCAGCCGTTCGAATGCGTGGAACTGGGAGCAGGGGTTTATTGCCTGTTGGTACGCTGATCGGCGCACGTTTGAGTTGTCGACCAAACGTTATTTTTATCCTTTGTTTGATGGGCTGCCCGGTGGGATTCTGGGTTACGACTATGCCGGTAATCCGTGTGGTTTTGCGAGTGTCCACTTTGGCGGGCTGACTGAAAAACCAACTGATGACGCGATGTATTACCTGGCGCCGGACATACTTGGTCCAAAGAACTCATGAAACATATCTGCATCGGCATTCATGTTCACGCCGAACCCGAACGCTTGCGCTCGACAGTTAACAGTGTGCGTGCCCACACGTCCGGATCTTTTGAAATTCTGCTCCTGCCGGATGGCCCGGACGCCGCCACCACTTTCGCGTTGCGAGCTATGCCGGACTTGCAGCAATGCGGAAGCTCAGCCCGCGGGACGGCGGCGTGCTTTAACAGGTTGGCGGCGTACAGTAACGCTGAGGTCGTAGTTTTGTTGGAGAGTGGGGCGCAGGTTGGTCCGGGATGGCTGGACCATCTGCTTGTGGCGCTCGATGCCGATCCGCGTAATGGCCTCGCTGGGCCAACCACCAATAACTCCTGGAATGAGCAAGGCGTTTACTCAGAGACGTCTGCTGATCAATTGGTGACTACTGCAAACAGAGCCGCTCAGCAGTTCGACAACGAAGTACGCACACTCGAACCGCTCTACAGTCTTGCTGATTTCTGTTATGCCGTGCGCCGGGAAGTTATCGAAGCCGTCGGCGCTGCGGACGAAGACTATGGTCTCGGACCATGTTGGGAGATGGACTACAACATCCGCGCTGCTCGTGCCGGCTGGCGAGGTGTTTGGGCGTGTGCGGCGTATGTGCATCGTGGTCCGTTTACGGCTCGGCGCCGGCTGGAGGAAGCCCGGCGTTTTGAATTGAGCAAACGTCGTTATCAGGACAAGTTTTGCGGCGCGCGGTTGCGTGGCGAAAAGTCTGATTATCGATCGCATTGCGCCGGCGATGCGTGTCCGAATTTCGCCCCCGCCGCGTTGATTGAGTTGCAGCGGCCGTTGTCACCACCGTCGACAGCGGTTGTCGAGCCGGCGATCATCGACACACGTGAGCCGCTCGCAAGCTGCATCATGCCCACTCACAATCGCCGCAGTTTTGTGCCCCAGGCAATCCGCAGTTTCTTGCGCCAGGATTATGCGAATGTCGAGTTGGTGATCGTCGATGACGGTACCGATCCAATCGTAGACTTAGTACCTGATGACGAGCGCCTTCGCTATTTTCGACTCGCTGGAAAACAAAACATCGGCGCGAAGAGGAACTACGCCTGCGAACAAGCTCGTGGCGAGTTTATCCTGCACTGGGACGATGACGATTGGTATCCGGCCACCAGAATTTCCCGGCAGATGGCCGCACTAACCAGCCGCGGGTTTGATCTTTGCGGCACCAGTCGTCTCTATTTTTTCGATCCCGAGAAGGATCAGTTGTGGGAGTATCGATATGCGGGTTCTGGTCCAAAGTGGGTAGCAGGCAGCACTCTCGCGTATCGCAAGAGTCTGTGGGCGCAGCACCCGTTTCCCGAAATTCAGATTGGGGAAGACTCGCGCTTCGTTTGGGCCAGTGCCGGCCGGACAATTCACGATCTTGCAGATCCTTCGTTGTGCGTCGCGACGGTTCATGCTGGAAACACGAGCGCGAAAGTAGTCGGAGCCTCCTGGCATCCGCAGTCGATATCCCAGGTGAACTCGTTAATGGGAGACGATCGGTATTTCTACTACCGGACTGATCCCGCTGCGCAAACGACCATGCCTCGCGTTTCGTGCATCATGCCGACTTACAACCGGCGGCCATTTGTGCGGCAGACGTTGGACCTCTTTCAGCGACAGGATTATCCAAATCGCGAGTTGATCATCGTGGATGATGGCTCGGACGCGATTGAAGACTTGACTGAAGGTCTTGCAAACGTTCTTTACCTGCGTCTGTCGAGCCGCACCTCAATCGGAGCCAAGCGCAATCTGGCGTGTCAACACGCTAGTGGTGAAGTGATCGCTCATTGGGACGACGATGATTGGTATTCGTCTGATCGCCTTCGCTATCAAACGGTGCCCATCCTTACAGGCAAGGCCGACATAACCGGTTTGGACAATGGTTTCGTGATGGAATTGCCGTCCGGCGAGTTCTGGACCATCAACCCTAAGCTGCACCAGCAACTTTTCAAAGGGAATGTTCATGGGGGCACGCTTGTCTATCGAAAAGACGTGTGGGGCCGGGACCTGCGTTACCCAAACGTGAATCTGGCGGAAGATGCATACCTGTTGCATCACGCGATGCAGCGCGGCAAGCGACTGCTCCGTCTTGCCAATCCCGGTGTGTTCGTCTACACGCGACACGGCTCCAACGCCTGGCGGGAATTCGCCCCCGGACGTTTCTTAAATCCTGACGGCTGGGAACGCATCGCCCGCCCGCACATGTTTCCCGCAGCCATGCTGGCTTCCTACACATCCGCCGCGCTTGGTGGAAAGTAGGAGTTCGACGCACGGCTTACCTCAACAACCCCTGAAGAAACGATTCGATATTTTTTTGAGGTCGAATGATAGTTTTTCTATTTCCGGTTCGCCTTACCTACTGAGAACTGGATCGATTAGCAAAAATTATTCGAAGGAGACCTCAACATGCCTATTTCTATTGATAACGCAACCAATAACATCACCGCTGGTGGTGGTGGACAAGATGGAGACCTCAACTTACTCGCTCCCGACGGTAGCAACAGAATCCGTCTGGATGCGCAAAGCGGAAACTTCTGGCTCGGTGGCAACGGTGCAGATGGCGACCTCTTGCTCTACACCTCATCCGGCGATAACGCCACCACAGCGGATTCCAGCATTTATCTGGATGGCGGTAACTCCCGGATCTTTATGCGGAGCAGTGACGGGCAGGATCGAATTCGCCTCGAGTCCAGCGGTGCAAACATATGGGTGGGCGGAAATGGAGCAGATGGTGATCTGCTGCTATTCGCAGCCTCTGGCGATAACACAACCGCCGGCGAAGCCACCATTCATCTAAACGGCCAGGAAGGTGACATCATCCTGCGAAATGCAGACTGCGCTGAAGACTTTCCGATCGAAAATGCACGCTCCGTAGAGCCGGGCACCGTGCTTGTAATCGGTGGCGACACGCAATTACGCGTTTGCAGCGAAGCGTATGACAAGCGCGTTGCGGGTGTGGTCGCGGGTGCCGGCACGTACAAGCCGGGGATCATCCTCGGACGCAAAGAAGACGAGCGCGACAACAGTTTGCCGGTCGCACTGATGGGCCGCGTCTACTGCAAGGTCGATTCTCGCCACGGCGCGATCGAGGTTGGCGATCTGCTGACGACTTCACCTACTCCGGGACACGCAATGAAAGTGACAGATCCGATGAAAGCCTTCGGCGCTGTGATTGGTAAGGCACTCGAACCGATCTCTCGCCGCATGGGAATGATTCCGATTCTCGTCGCACTTCAGTAAAGGAAGGAGGGCAGTAATCATGACAAGCATTAGAAGCACAGCTAACTCCTGCCTCGGGGTAACGAGCGGGACATTCTCTGTCCGCAAAGATGTTTTCGGATACCCCTGGGGACCAATGGATCGCACGCTATCAGTGAAGAACCACTTCAATCTAATTAAAGACGACGCGTTCAATCTTTCCGCGATTCTGGTGGCGCACGATCCGGGTTTCACGGGCGCGTTTACAAACGCCGACACTATCAGGATGCAGCACGCCATCGATGTAATGCGCGGGCTCTATGCGCAGGTCGGTTTGGGTGTTCGCAAGATCTATTGGCAATACATTCCGACGGATCAGGCGAATGGCTACAGCGTTGTCGATGCTTCGGAGGCGACCCAGCTCACTGAAGATTGGTCAGGTGCTAACGATGGGATCGACCTTTTCTTCGTCACGACGATTACCGATGCCGGCGGCTGGAGCAAGACAAATGGCCCCTGTGACAAAGATGCAAGCGGTCGTACCGGAGCGGTGGTGGAACTAAAGAGCGACGAGGACTATTGGGGTATCTTACTGGCTCACGAAGTTGGTCATTACCTTGGCCTCAGCCATGCAAACGACAAAGACAATGTTATGGGCGATGACTCCGACGGAAATGGCATCGGAGAGATTGACTCGGGCAGCACCGAGCTCACCAACACTCAGGGCAACACTATGAAGAGCCATTGCTCGATTAGGCCGTCATGCTAGTAGGGAGGATTTATGAGGGACATAGACAAATTCACAGATGAAAATTTCTCGCGGGAACTCTTGCACGCCATCGCCGCGAACGAGGGTCGTTGTTTTGAGGATCTTACGGTGCTCTCTTCGGGCGATGTGGCGGTTCTAAAGCAAGTTTTGAGAGGTGAAAAAGTTCCGCCGATCTTGATTGACAAAAAGAGAGCTGTAACTGCACTTGCCAACTCGGAGCGTTCGGCCGAGGCGAGTGCGATACTGGCGGGCGTCATGGCGGATTTGAAAGAAACAACGCAGGTCCGCGGTGCTGCTGCCGCGCAACTCAGTGTGATGCCAAAGGAGTCCGCTGAAAAGGCTCTGATGGAGAATCTGGAAACAGGCAACGAGATCATTCGTCGGGAGGTCCGCAAGTCGTTAGTGAAGATCGGCTCGGAGAAAGTGGATCGCGATAACGTCTCGACCATGCCTGGAGCCATGCGGCAGAAGAAGTTCGCACTGCCAATACCGACCGGTTCCCTCGCTCGTTGATTCGCGCCAGGGTCAATGACGGGTCGGGTTTACTAATGAGAAACCGATCGATTTGAAGTTCAAGTTGGCGGGTTTGTGATCTATATCTGTTGATATAGGTCCAAACCCGCAATTTCTCTTCGTCAAGTCGAAGCCTACCAATCTCGCATGCTCACATCGCGTCCGAATGTTTATCGGTCCAGGAGAAGGATTGTCAGGTTGCCGACCGATCATACCTTTCTCTGCTAGTGTGCTATTTCGAATTTCTCCATCTAGAGGTTTAGTCCAAGTAACGCCATCGCGCGGATGGGTCTGCTTTGTACTACAGGATTATTTATTCCAGCTTCTAAGGTTTCAACTTGGAATGAGAAACTCGCACCTTCGAGGTTTTACACAAACAGCTTGACGTCACCATTCTGCCTCGCCTATTGACATTACGGACCAACGAGATTAAGGTGTTGCGGCGTTAACAGTAGCGCTGGCTTCTAGCTTCATATTCCTCGCAATGATTTCAAAAAACAGTAATAAATCGCAAAGATACGGGTCGCTCAGAAGATCTCGACTTTCATATCGGAGTCTGTGGCGGCGATTTGCTTGAGAACACAATAGCAGCCCGAATCGGATATCTCTCAAGGAGCTTAATGCTTTTCAGTAGAGTGGGCATAGTTTGAATCCCACGCTGCGGCGATTGCCTCACTATGCACACTTATTTCTTTGATGAACTAAGTGTTTTCAGAGGTAGCCACCATGTTTGGCATAAGTTCGTTCGCCAGTTTCTTTGGTCGGTGCCTATCTTCCTGTCTCTCGGCCCCGTGTTGCTTGCTTTCAATTCAAATGTGTACAGTGGGAGGACACAGTTTTCAGCTTCTCCCAAGCAAATGTCCACGGTCAAATACGAGAAAGTGGGTTCCGTTTCCACTAAATACGACTGTTCTGAAGGATTACCGCGGATGGCTAAAGTCGATTCGCGCTACGTTGACCAAGCGATCGATGATGCTCTTGAAATACTGAAAACCTGCGAGTCATGTAGGCAACTATTTAATAGTGAAGATTCAAATTATGCGATCAGGTTATTAGCACGGTTGAAGCATAACAAGGTTTTTGTAATCAGCGAGAAAACCCCACTCAGATGGGTCGTAAGCTCGGACCGGAAACTTAAGACAATAAAAACCTCTAACCTTAAGGGCGCCGCCGGAGTAGTTGACTTGGCAGCGCCAAGGGCACGAGGTGAAATGATTCGACCATGTATCTATCTCCACCCGAAAAAATTCATTGTTACCGGTGAGCCTGCGGAATACTACGCTCTTTATGGTTTGAAGCCGGCGGTGCAGCGAGCAGTCGCAATCTTGCACGAGTTGGGTCACGTAGCGGGAATCCTGCAATATGACGGAGATTCGAGCAAGGAAGAACGCAATAAGAGCGTGGCGAACACAAATTGCGTAAGAGTGAATTGTATTTCGCGAATCGTATTACGTCCGTGTCCAGGTGCGCCAGAGAGGGGCCGCAAGTGAACCCTTGGGAGGGGTTGGGTCGTTTATTAAGCAATGGTTGCGCTTCAGGAGGATAAAATAATGAAGACCGGGTTCCTAATTGCTTGCGTAGTGTGCGCCAGCATTGTTGTCATATATGGAAGTCCGCAATCAAAGGAACATCCTGCAGGATGGGTTCGCGGCACTGTTTCGGATGAACAGGGAGGGTTGCAAGGAATACCATTAGTTATCGAGGGATCTGGCGCCACATACGAGGCGATCACAGACAGTGATGGTAAATACCGAGCAAGCGTGCCACCGGGGACTTACAGGATCTATCCACAATTCTTTCCTGGTGACCCCGCCTATCTCAGGTTTAAACGAGCGAAGTTTATCGTATTGCCTGGGGCGTATACGACAATCGACCTAAGCCCATTTGCAGGATTTGACTATTGTTCGCGAAAAGGAGAAAGACTTGTAGATCTTCGACCGAGTAACTCAGCGACGTCCAAACCTCGTAAAATTCCCCCGACCAAGTACGACACGTATTTGGTTCGGCAAGTGAGTGGCGAACCTCTAGATCTGGTCATAGATTTTTGTAAACGAGAAATGAAGGGCGGGCTCATAGTTTATAAATCAGCTGCTATAACGTTTAACGATATGACGGTTTACGCGGATCGAGTAAGTTTAAGACCAAAAGATTTGCTCCTCCAAACAGTTGGGGGCAAGGCGATGCTCATCGCCGGTGAAGAAAGTCAGAGTGTTGCGCAATTCTCGACTACTATCCGAGAGAGGACCTTTATAGATCTAACCGAAGGTTTTACTGATTCACTCCAAGTCAAAGCCAATCTTCACGACAACAAAATTTCATTCGATCTCAATATCGAGCGAGGCGGTACAGTTAAAGTAGTTTACGAAGATCGAGAAAAAGATATAAAACTTGTTTCTGAAGGGGAGAGTTTATCGTTCGTCACCGTCGAATCGCCTCATACCGTAAGATTAAGTGGCTATGGTCGGGTTACCACCGGCAAGCTTGCAACTTTGGGCTTGGAGGGTTATTCCAATTTTAATATCACGATAAAAACTAACAACAATCGAGAGTTCGGGCGTCCTTCGACCATTTCGATCAGTATTCCGAATATAACTGGTTACAACCTTTCCGGGATCATTCCTGACGGAAGCGTCAAAATAAGACGTGAGATGATGCCCACGAGACTTGAACTGGCAAACTCGATTAATTAGACAGGTCGAGTGTAATTTCGCTCTGCCAGAATCAATGGACTTCCGCTTTACTATAAAAGTTAGACGGCATCGGTTTGGCTAATACTTCTTCGATATATTCATTGAGACCAGTCTGGTAACCGCTATTGCGAAACTCCCATAAGCTAATCAGAGTTCTCATCCATTCGAGTTTGAGTTGCGCAAGCTCGTGATTTGATCCAGCCAGTGCAATTGCGCGCGCTAGGGCGTCGATGATGTAGTCTGCTGTTCGATTCAACTTCCGTGCTATTTCTTCAGCAGCTGCAGAAAGCCGTTGCTCGGGAGTAATGAAGCGCGAGGAGAATTCTCTTTGCAACGGCAGATATTCCGCTCCCAGTATTGCATCCGCAAGATACGAGTAGGTGAAAGCATCTTTCTTGAATTCGTCAAATTCGAGCGTTTTGTAGAAATATTTAGCTGCTTCCGCAGGCGCTGAAGGGAGAGAGAAAAAACCTGTTGTTAAGTTAAGCCAGCCGAGCGTTCTGTTCCTATTGCTATCGCTAACCTGACCAGATTCGATTAGCTGCAAGGCTCTCTTCGAATAACAAGTGGCGTCTGCGAGCACGCTGACGTCGCCGTTAGAAACCGCCAACATGCCACCTTGTATAAGAAGGTAAAGCATCCCAATGTCATTGGGGTCGGAAACAAGAAAAGCCCTGCCTATAACAAAGGCCTCACTAAATCGCTTCTCTTCGATCAGTTTCTTCACTTGGAATTTGCGCGCCATCTTCTCTTTGGCTGTAAAGTAATCGACCCATTTTCTTAAGAATCTGGTTACGTCTGTTTCTTGGGGGAACTTTTGGAGATACTCCCGGGCCAGTACGTACGCGCTAAGTTGATCAGTGTTCGAATTCTCAAGAAACTTCTTATACAAGATCGTCTTTGCTTGTTCTTCTTCTATTTCCTGTGAAGGTGAGATTATCGAAGATTGAGTTGCCTGCCCCAGAACAGCCGACACGACTGTTGCTGTAATTGCGCTCAGAACTAAACATCGGATTAATAAAATTTTTCTGGGGTATCGCATGCAAATTATTAGACGTTTCGTTCAAAAAAAAGTTCCGAGAGGTGATATTTTTCTGCATTTAGGCGGGCAGAGTCAGTAATTATTGATCGGTTCGAGTAAAAAAGATTGAGCCGTCACCCGGTCATATTTGGGAGGGTGGGAATCGAATCACGCCGTTGCTTGACTCAACGCAAAACGCTAGGCTACAACGGTCACTTACGACCAGCCGCTCCATATATTGGGGCCGTAGCTCAGCTGGGAGGCAGTCCTCAGCCTACCGTTTTGCTAATCAATAACAATCAAAGAGGTTGCAGCCAGCGAGGAATTTGGGCCATTTCCCGTTTCGTTACAGATAATTGGTCCAATGTAACGGGCCTTATCGGTTTTCTCCGGCCACAATTTGGCCACAAGTGCTACATTGTAAAGCTTTGTTACCTTAGCGAAGTTCTTTCAACTCCTAATTTCAAGACAAGCTCGGCCGCCGCACCGAATGAAGAGTCGAACTTCACGCTACCGGCGTTGATGTGAAACGAGTTGTTCGGTTCCTTGGTATTGCCAAGAAAATTTTTCTATTTTAGATTTTGAGAACGTCCGGTGACGGGTCGCCCGGGCGGACTTCTGTTGTTACCAATCCATCACCTTCGCCAAGGAGAGCACGATGTCATCCCCCGACGTCTTCATTAGCTATCCCCATTTAAGCAACAAAGACAACAACTCAGGTCAAAACGGGTGGGTTGCAAGATTCCATAAGGATCTTCAGATCGAATTGGGTGATTTGTTAGGACGTGAGGCAGTTGTTTGGCGCGATAACAAAATGCGATTCGGTACCGTTCTGGCGGACGCTATTTCAGACCAGTTGCGCCAAACCAAGATCCTCCTTTGTGTGCTTTCACCAGCCTACCTTAAGTCTAATTGGTGCCGCCGCGAACTGGAAGAATTTCGTTGCCTTGCTGAACAGAGCGGAGGTCTGAAGGTAGGTGAACAATCGCGCATCATTCCGGTAGTGAAGACACCGATCGATCAAGACGCGCTGGGTTTCGGTGAGACGATCTTTTGTGAGTTCTTCGATACCGACGACGTAGCGGGCGCGCCTCAGACATTTAGTCCGGACGAAAATGGTTATAAACACCAGATCTATAAGCAGAAGATGAGGCAGATCGCCTGGTCCATTACACAGGTTCTGAATGCCTTGCCTCACAACAACCGGGCCGATCTGGCCCACACGATCTACTTGGCCGAAACCAGTAAGGACATAGCGACAGAACGTAACCGCGTAAAACAAGAACTCGAGGATCGGAAGTTGATCGTTCTCCCGGCTGAGCCTTTGCCCAGGAACGATGCCGCCGAATACGCCGCTCTCGTCGAGCAGAACCTGGCCCGCTCGTTTTTGTCAATCCACTTGTCCGGCAGGAATTACGGTTTGATTCCTGAAGGCGCCAATGGCAAGTCAATCGTGCAAATTCAAAACGATCTGGCAGCCAAACGCAGCTCAACCGATAATTCGTTTAGACGTGTGATCTGGATTCCTAAAGATCTGGCAAATGCTGAACCCACTCAAGTTGAGTTCCTGAACAAGCTGCGTACTGACGAGAATGCGCTCATGGGAGCAGAGATCGTGGAACGGCATTTCGAGGATCTAAAGACTCGCCTCTTGCAACTCCTGATAAAGGGACCGGTGAAACGCGAGACTGATAATCTCGTTCGCATCTATTTGATGTGCGACAATCAGGACGAAGAATTACTCGAGTTGGTGGGCCGTTTTCTATTTCAAAAAGGATATGAAGTGATTCTGCCGCCCGAAAAGTCGGGAATGTTGAAATACCACAAGAAGAGTTTGCTCAGTTGTGATGCGGCATTAACAATCTACGGCAAGGTAAGTTTCGACTGGGTGCAGGAGCGCTACGTTGATAGCGTCGACAAAGTAAAGGGTTGGGGTCGAGAAGCGAGAATCTCAGTGCGCGCCATACTCCCAACCGCTCCTGAGACATTCCGCAAGAAACAACTCTTTTTCCAGCAAGCCAAGATCCTCTCACCTTGCTACGACGGACTCTCACGCGAAGCGTTGGAAAAACCTTTGAATGAATTTATCGACGAACTCGAACAAGCGCTGCGTGCTTGAGTGGAGGTGTGATCTTGGACCATGCTTATGCTGACGTCGATCAGTCGAGAAATCCGTTTCCCGGTTTACGACCATTTAATACTGACGAAAGTCTTTTGTTCTTCGGTCGTGATGGACTGAACGACACGCTACTCGAGAAGTTACAAGCTACCCGTTTTGTCGCTGTAGTTGGCACCTCCGGCAGTGGCAAATCCTCGCTGGTGCGTGCCGGATTGTTGCCCGCGCTTCGCGGCGGTTTCCTGACAGATGCTGGATCGAGTTGGCGCGTCGCCTTGTTTCGGCCTATTAACAATCCCATTCACAATCTGTCGAAGTCACTATTGGAATGCAATATGTTTCCGGCGCATGCTCCGTCAGAACCTTCAGAACGCCACCGGTTGATTGAAAAGAGCTTACGCCGCAGCTCGCTTGGGTTAATAGAGACCGTTCGCGTAGCGCAGATGTCGCCTTCAGAAAACTTGTTGATTGTGGCTGATCAGTTCGAAGAGCTTTACCGGTTCGAGCCAAGTTCAGAGGTCGAACACCCGGAGGAGGAGGCGTCAGCGTTCGTTAAGTTGTTGTTGGAAGCGGCACGACAAACTGAGATTCCGATCTACATAATTCTCACCATGCGATCGGACTATCTTGGTGAGAGTGCGCGCTTCTGGGGACTGCCCGAAGCCATTAATGCGGGACAGTTTCTGATTCCAAGAATGGACGACGACGAACGCCGCGAGGCGATCGAGGGACCAGTTAAAGTTCAAGGCGGCAAGATCGCCTGGTCTCTCGTGAATCGGTTGCTGAACGACGTCGGAGACGATCCGCGCCAGTTGCCAATTCTGCAACATACGTTGATGCGAACCTGGGAATACTGGAGCTCGCACAAGACTGATTCCGAATCGCTCAGCCTTCAGCACTACGATAACAACGAAGTAGGCGGCATGAAGGATTCGTTATCGATTAATGCGGACGCGGCGTACACAGAACTCACCAGCGAGCAAAAAGTTGTCGCGGAAAAGATGTTCAAGCGCTTAACGGAAAAGGGCGCTGGAAGACGCGAGGGCCGGCTTCCTGCGACGATCGATGAGATAGCGAAGATCGCTGGTGTGAAGGTGGAAATGGTTCTGCCGGTTATTGAGGTCTTCCGAAGGGAAGGAAGATCATTCCTGATGCCGGCCCCACCGGTGCCATTGACTCCATCAACCTTAGTAGATATTTCGCATGAAAGTTTGATTAACGGTTGGAAACGTCTCAGCGGATGGGTGGATGAGGAGGCCTATTCCGCAAAAACCTATAGACGCCTCGTGGACGATGCATTGCTTTACCCACACGGAAAAGGCCCGCTGACGAATCCCGAACTAAGTTTCACGGTTAAATGGAAATCGGATCACAAACCGAATGAAATGTGGGCACGCCGGTATCGATCTGAATTTGGAAAAGCACTTGAGGGAGATAATCCGCCGGCACGGCCTGACTGGGCCAAGCCGGATGATTCCGAGTATGGAATCGCGATGGAATACCTCCGCATAAGTGCGCGAGAACATAAACAGTCCGAACGAGAAAGGCACAGGCGGAAATACTTTCCTTATGCATTGGGTGCTGTAGTTTTTCTCTTGTTCATATGTGTCATGTTGTTACTCTTTGCGACCAGGGCGCAGCGAGCTGCTGCTGAGGCTCTTGCGGCACGACAAGCAACGGAAATCCAGGCAGAACGCGGAAACCTCTTAGAGCAAGCAATATACCTGGACCTGAATCGCAACACGCCAGAGGCTATTGCGAGGTACAAAGATCTCAAAGCCATTTATGAACGCATCGGAGAGCCTTCCAAATCCGCACTCACCGATATCCTTATTGGAAATACGATTCTATTTAGAGCCCCTAACTATAAAGACCCAGCGCTTCCTTACTTCGACAATGCATTAAAGACAGCGCGTAGCCAGAACGTAAAGTTTAAGCCCTCAATCTTTGTAGACATAGGCGATCGTCTTACTGAATCATTACCTCCTGATCAAGCGATCGCGGCTGTCAGATTCTACGATTACGCCAGCGAAGTTATTCCGAACGAAAATCCCGAAGTTAAAGCCGAGGTCTTGGTTAAAGCGGCGGACCTGTTTGCTCGATCGAACACAACCGACGATCTTAATAATGCATTGGCGCGATACTCAAAAGCCAGCAAGTTGTTGGCGAGTACTGATCCACAGCAAATCACAATCAATCTGCGAATTGGAGACGCACAATACGCTTCCCATCGAATTCAAGAGGCTCGCGAGGCTTTCCAAAAAGCCGCGGAGCTCGCGCGTGCTGCAAAGAATTCGGCAGATTTTGGTGAGGCGTTACGGCGAATCGGAGATACATACGTGTCTCTGGAAAAGGACAATGCTAAGGCCCTCGAAGCATACAACCGCGCGCTCGCAGCATATGCAGTCCAGGATCCCACTTCTTCCGGAGTGAACCTGGTTTTTGGCGATGCGCGCGTTCGCGAAGCGATCGCGTTGGTTAATGAACAAAGTGGAAACAAAACCCAGGCAGATTCCTTTTATCGGCAGGCGAAGAAGCTTTACAGTGAACTGTTGAAACGGTCCACCAGGGATTTTGACGACTTTCCCTCGATGAGAGTTGAGATCTCTTCGCGTTTGGATGGGGTAACCAATAGTATCAATCGTCTCCAGGTTAGCCCGCGGTAAACTGAGTAAATGCAATTACGCAGAATCACGCCGTTGCTTGACTCAATGCAAAACGCTAGGCTAGTCTGCATCAGTCACTTACGACCAGCCGCTTCACGACATGGGGCCGTAGCTCAGCTGGGAGAGCGCATGACTGGCAGTCATGAGGTCAGGGGTTCGATCCCCCTCGGCTCCACCAATCCCTTAATAGTTTAGGGCCGCTACTAACCGAATGAGTTATCCGTGTGTCTTCCTGAATGATCTGAACAACGCACGGCCCCAGTGCCGGTAGAAAGGCAAAGCCGCTAACCCGGTTGCGAGCAGACCAAGTGTCGGTATTTCGGGGGTGGGAAAAGTCGGTTGATTGGGTGAGGTTGTCAGGACCACGCTGCCGTTCACTGACACGTTGACGAGGGTACTTCCGCCCTGCACGATAAAAGCCCCGTCATTAAAGTTGTCCAGAAAATCGGTAAACGGCAGAGTCATACTGAAACTTCCAGAGGCAGGCGCGGAACCCGTTAAACTACCGCTAGCCACAACGATACTTTCCACACTGATGCTGAACGGAAGTGCTATCGGTGGGGCACCATCAACGCTAGCAAAGTAACTGCCTGAAATCACAGCGCCGACGACAAACTGATTGGCTGGAAGCGTGTAGGTAATAGTGCGTGGTAGCGGACCAGAATAGCTGAAATTCACGGTTACCGTATCAGCCTTAGCTATTACTACAGATGAAAGACAGAAGATCAGGCAGAAAAGAATACGCGACAGCATGTGGTTCTCCTTAACTGGGATTGAGAACTTTTGCTGGGGGCTTATCTGAAGCTATCACGCTCAATGATGCTGAGCAAGTATTTAACCGACCTTTTAGACCGATCAAAGAAGAAGCGAGGGCCTCGCATTTCACGAGGCCCTCGAGTAATCACGACTTACTTGAACCGGAAGTTTGCGCGATGGATCGAGCCATCGTTCAACTCCACCACCAATTGTCGACAGGTTCCGGCCCACGATGGATCGGTCTTCCATACGTAGTTGTATCGATCCGATGAAGCATCGTAACTGAGGCTGCTGCCTCCCGCTGTTACTGTTTCGGTTAAGTCGGTTGCCGGGTCGCTTGAATTGCACGCAACCGGTCCCGACGATGGCGAGCCCGCTGCGAAAATTGCCAGTCCTTTAAAACCGCTGAGACTGAACTTCACCGGGATCGCTCGTCCCGCTTGTACAACATTGAAGACCGGTAAGTTGTCGACTGGCTGGAAAAACCCGGCAAAGTTGTACTTCACGATCACCTTGAACGTGCACGTGCTCGGTGTTGTCGTACCGTCATCAGCCGATGCGTGCACCGTAGTTGAACCAATCGGGAAAACGGAACCTGACGTAGGATTACTGGTCACATTCACAATCGACGAACAACCATCAGTTGCAGTCACTGCCGGATAGTTAACCACCATCGAAGTCGCATTCGAATTCAACGGCAGATTAACTACGACGTCAGCCGGACAGGTAATGATGGGAGAAGTCGTGTCGACGATATTCACGATCACGTCGTCGGTATCAGATCCACCGCCGGTATCTGTAACAGTGAGAGTGATCGTGTGCGAGCCTTTCGGCAGCGACACCATCAGGGTTGATCCGGTGCCGAGCGCGGTCGCACCTTCAGCCCACGAGTAAGAATTAATGGTTCCTGTGCCTGCGGTCGAGGCGGTCCCGTCGAGCGTGACGGAAGTAGTGGCGCCGGCACACTCAACTGTTTGATCGGTCCCGGCATTTGCAACCGGAGCAGCTCCGCCTGCGCCGAACTTTTGCACGCGATCGTTACCGGTGTCAGCGACATAATAATTGCCGGTCGAATCAGCTCCTACATCCTGTGGTCCAGAAAATTCTCCGTTGCCGGTTCCACTCGTTCCACAACTCGTGATGAACGTCCCTGTCGGTGAAAACTTCTGAATGCGATTGTTGTTTGTATCGGCAACATAGACGTCACCCAAACCATCAACTGAAACTCCCCATGGCGTATCAAACTGTCCGTCGCCGGTACCGATCGTTCCCCATTTAGTGACGAACGTGCCACTCGTGTTGAATTTCTGAATGCGATGATTGCCGGTGTCAGCGACGTAAACGTTGTCGGTCAGATCAATCGCAATTCCTTCCGGCGCGCTGAATTGACCGTTGCCTGTTCCGCTGTTGCCCCAACTCATGATGAAACTTCCGGTGGAAGTAAATTTCTCAATGCGATGGTTACCGAGATCGGTGACGTAAACGTTACCGGCAGAATCAACTGCCACACCGCCAGCGCCATTTAAGAACTGACCATTCCCACTACCAGCCGTGCCCCATGCCAACTGAAAAACGCCGCTCGAATTAAACTTCTGAACTATTCCGCTCGTTCGTTCTGAAAATCCATCGCTGACAAAAATATCGCCGGTGGTCCGATCGACTGCGACGCCCGAAGGCGCGACAACCGATCCGAAGCTGCTGCCGCCGGTGGCGAACTTAAACTGGAAAACACCACTTGAATTGAACTTCTGAACACGATCGTTTTGATCGGCAACAAAAACATTGTCTGACGGATCAAGTGCGATAGCTCTCGGCGTGATCACCTGCCCATCGCCAGATCCGATGGATGCCAGTATCGAAAGGAAGTTACAGGATGCTGAGGCTGCGCCGCTCCAAAGCAACGCTATGGCGACAAGCGGCATAGAAAGAAGTAAGAAGTGACGTCTGAGCGATTTCATTTTGAGTGTCCCTCCGTTTTGAAGATCGGGTTAGGTGCGAGTCGGCAGGGCCGGCTGCGAAGATGGAAAGCTCTATGTTGATTCCCGCGAGCGCGAATTGTTAGTGCGCGCCGCCCGGGCGCGGTTAGGTCTGTGGGGGAAGTTGGTGGAACCGACCGATAACGTGCGGGAAGATAAAGCGGGTTTGGGCCGTTGTCAATGGTTTCGCAGGACCACGCAGTGGGCGAAAATGGGATTGGGAGTCTCATTTGCGAAATAAAAAGGCGACTTAGCGGCCGTGATCTCCAACAGATTTGACTGGCACAATCTTTGATTCGTGTCGACTGATTCGCAAAAGGAGTGAATATGGACGAGCTCTGGAGAAACGTCGTTTATTCGGTTCGGATGTTGTTGAAGCGGCCAAGCCTGACGGCGGTGGCAGTCATCGCGATTGGTTTGGGTGTCGGGGCCAATACGGCGATCTTTTCAGTAGTCAACACGGTCCTGCTGCAACCGTTGCCTTACGAGCAGCCCCAACAACTCGTAATGATCGCGGCTGAACAACGGAACCAGGCGCTCGACGGTCGCGGCACTTTCTCCGTGCCCGACTTCTTCGACGTCCAGCGATCCTCAACCACATTGCAACACGTCGCGACGGTCCAACGCTCCGGCACGATCGTTACTCAGGGTGGCGATCCCGAACGCTTGATAGGCGCCGCTGTCAGTTACGACTACTTCTCAGTGTTAGGTGTGAAGCCGGAACTCGGTCGCGTCTTCACTCCAGACGAAGACAAGCCAGGAGCAGCGTCCGTGATTCTGTTGAGTCACGGTTTATGGCAGAGACGTTTTGGTGGTGACAAAAACATCCTGGGCCGTGAGATCGATCTCGGTGGCAAGACCACGGTGGTTGGCATCATGCCTCCCGGTTTTGAGTTTCCCATTTCGGATGAGACGCAGGATTTTTGGGAACCGATGTTTTCGGCGGCCTTCATGACGAAGGAAGTCCGCGAAGAACGTGCGAACAGGTTCCTCACGATAATCGGCCGGCTCAAGCCCGGTGTGACAGTCGCACAGGCGAAAGCAGATCTCGATCTCCTTTCACGACAGGTCGAACAACAATCGCCACAGACAAACACGAACGTGATCTTCAACGCAGTCTCAATGCATGAAGACATGACGCGGGAGTATCGACCGGCACTGCTCGTGATGCTCGGTGCGGTTGGTCTCGTGCTCTTGATTGCATGTGCAAACGTCGCGAATCTTCTGCTCGCGCGTGCGGCTGGTCGTCAGAAAGAAGTGGCGATTCGGATGGCGCTGGGCGCGAGTCGACGTCGCATAGCGTCGCAACTACTTACCGAGAGTGTTCTGCTGGCACTGGTTGGCGGTGTTCTCGGACTCCTGCTCGCAAGCTGGGGAGCCCGATTACTGATTGCTTATGGACCAGCCGACGTGCCGCGATTGAGCGAGGTCGGAATCGATCGTTATGTGCTGGCCTTCACGTTTGGTGTAGCAACATTGACGGGCATTCTGTTTGGTCTGGCTCCGGCGTTAAATGCCGCCAGACCTGATCCAGGTAACATGCTGAAGGAAAGCGGACGCGGTTTCACGCATGGGGGACGCAATCGCGTTCGCAGCGCGCTGATCGTCTCTGAAGTTGCGTTGTCGTTGATGCTGCTTGCCGGTGCGGGACTGCTAATCAATAGTTTCTGGCGTTTACTGCACACTGATGCGGGTTTCGATCCGAAGAGTGTGTTGACTCTCGACATTCCGCTGAGCCGTGCGACTTATCCAAATCCGGAGCAACGATCGGCCGCGTTCAAACAGCTCGTGGAACGCATGAAGAACATTCCCGGCGTTCGCGATGCGTCTGTTGTCACCACTGTGCCGCTCACCGATTTTGATGTCGAGATCAGTTTTCAAATCCAGGGCCGTCCTCCATATAAACCCGGGGAAGAAAACGTCGCTGATTATACGGTGGCGAGTCGTGAGTACTTTCGCACTATGAACATCGCGTTGCTGCGTGGAGGTGTATTTACTGACACCGAAACGCCGAATTCGCCTCAGGTGATGGTCGTCAGCAATGCTTTTGCGAAGCATTTCTTTCCGAACGAAGATGCAGTCGGGAAACGAATCATTCTCGACGGACCAGATAACAAGCCGTACGAGATCATCGGTGTGGTAGGCGACGTGCGACGTAAAGGATTGGATGTTGCCGTTGAGCCGGAGATGTATGTTTCGTATCTTCAGAAGCCTGACCGCCGCATGAATATTGTTTTGCGTACCGAAGCGCGAGATGCGTCACAACTGACACAGGCAGCACGCGCGGAAGTAAAGGCTTTTGATCCGGCGCAGATCATCTGGCGCGTGCAAACTCTCGAGCAGTTATTGGGAACTTCAGTCGCCCCGCGGCGCTTCAACATGATGTTGCTCGGAATATTTGCCGGTGTTGCTTTGATACTCGCGGCGATTGGTCTTTACGGGGTGATGAGTTACTCGGTTAGCTGGCAGACACAGGAGATCGGCATTCGCATGGCGCTTGGCGCCAACCGTGCAGACGTGCTGCGGCTGGTGGTCCGACAGGGAATGAAGATGGCCGTGATCGGTCTGGCGCTTGGTTTAGTGGGCGCATTTCTGATGTCGCGTGTGTTGATCGGAATGCTTTACGGTGTTTCGCCAACTGATCCGCTGACGTTTGCGGGCGTCTCGATCGTATTGTTACTGGTGGCACTGTTGGCGTGTTTGATTCCCGCGCGACGGGCCACACGCGTGGATCCGATCATCGCGCTCAGAACTGAGTGAATCTAGTGAACGCAGCAGGTCCAATTGATGCGCGCAGTTTTACCATCGGGATAAACGTCCCAGTAACCGTTGCATGAATTGAACCACTGATAGTGCTGGCATCCGTCGGGCCAGGCACGCCACACCTGAATCCAGCAGCCGTTCTGCTGCCCATTCCAATACTTAAACTGACCCGGATGTGGATCAAGGCATCGGCGCTTGCAGGGAGACACCTGCATTGGCTCGAATGCGGCGTGATCGTGTGCGGCGCTCGATGTGTTTGGTGGCAAGGCCGGGGTGAAGGACGAGTTGCCGACAATCATGATCCCGATGATAGCCAGATAAATCAAAATGCGGGTGCGTCGGGAGGAATTCATAAGTGAAGAAACTCCTGTAGATCGCGGCGAACTATATTGTCGCGGCACGCCTCGTGTCAACGGTTTTTGTTATCCACAGATTACACAGATCGATCAATAGAATCGGTGTAATCTGTGGATAAACCTTTCCAATATTTGGCCCCTCATGTAGAATGCGCCCATTACGCACTTTTATTTTCCTCGCATTCAAAAGTTTCTTCCCTGGAAACAAAATGTGGTTCGGATTGCATAGATAGTATCCCCCGGTTCTGAGACGGCGTATGCACCGTCCCCCTGCCGGCTAACCGTTCTTCCTCAAGCGAGATCCATATGTTCGATATTTGGGAACATGACGACATTTCGTTTCGTGAACAGGCTGACAAACTGTTCAATTTGCCGGCTTTTCAGCAGTCCAAGACTGGCGGGCAACAATTCATCCCGTTTCTTGGAGCCGGAGTATCGATCTCGGCGCGGCCGGTAGCGCCAAAGCCAAAGCCGGTCACGGAGCCCGACTCTGGGCTCGTCGAGGAAACCTACAAGACGGTCGGTCTTGAAGGTGAAAGTGCCAAACTCTTCATGCGTATGGCGATCTATCTCGCCCTCTGTATCGAAGCGGCTGAGAAAGATTATCCGAACCTTGATGAGGATCAGTTGCTCGATCGTCTGCGAGACGACATTTCTCCGCCATCGGCTCGCCAGCTCGCGCGCTTGTTTGCCAATCTCTCGACCTACTCAGGTTTCAAAAAAGTGGTCGATAATCTCTCCGGTGTGTTTCCGAAAGACTACGTCGATGCCAGCGAGCGCCAGCAGGTTGATATGTTGAAACGACTGGCGCGCATTACCAGGATTGCAGATCCTCCGGACCCGCTGACGAGCATCACCAGCTACTTCGAAAACAAAGTTGGACGTGGATCACTCTGGACGAATCTGAGTCTGGTCATCTCGGGTAAAAAGGAAGTCACGCCCACTCACAAACTGTTAGCGGCAGCCGCCAAAAGATACTTCGAGCAACCCGATGTTCTCGACGACTTTCTGATCCTGACGACCAACTACGACTGCCTGATGGAAGATGCCCTCGATCGCATCGGCGTCGACTACGTGGCTCTCACCACCAGAAAGAGCGATCAAAAAGTTCTGGTTCGCTTCTCTGACACGGTGAGGGATGCTGCAAACCTCACCAAGTCGACTTCCGGAATGTACTATCCCGACAAACTCTTTCTACGAAAACCAAAACCGCTCGTCATCGTCTGCAAGATGCACGGTTGCCTGAACTCTGCGCTCACAGAGAAAGACGACGGACTCGTGATCTCCGACAACGATTACGTCAATTACATCTCGCAGATGAATTCCCCACACGGAATCATTCCTTCCTACGTCAACACCCTCATGCAGGACAAACCGTTTCTGTTTCTGGGCTACAGCCTGAACGATTGGAACGTGAGAAGCGTTTTCGAAACGATCAGGAAGAAACGCGGCGAAGACTTCGGCGGCCAGGATTACGCGGTGATGTGGTACGTCGGCGAATACGAACGTCTGTTCTTCAAACAGAACGGCGTGGCGATCCTGAAAACAGATCTCAATGCGTTTTCTGACAGCACTGTTACGGTGCTCAAGAAGTTGAAGGAAGGCAATCCGGCATTATGGGGCGAAGTTGTTGACCGGATCCTCTCGTGGACTCAATGAACTGAGAGACTGGACCATGGCAAACCCTGAACAGAATCCGTTCCTTGGTCTGAAACCGTACGAGCCCAAAGATCGGCAGCGGCTCTACGGCCGCGACAAAGATCTGTTCCTGATGAAGGACCGGATCTTTTCCTGTCGCACGACGCTTTTATTCGCGGCGTCGGGTGTTGGGAAAACTTCGTTCATCAACGCGAAGATCATTCCCGATCTTGAAGGACAGTATTCCATCATCTATCACAATCAGTGGTCCATCGGTGATCCGCTAGGCGCACTCGAGAAGTCGATCGCGGCGAAAGCTCCTGAAGATTCGGTGCCGGATTCGCCAGAATCGTTACTCGATTATTTGTCATTTACGAAATCCGCCGAAGGTCGCGCGGGCAAACGTTGTTTGATTGTCCTCGATCAGTTTGAGGAGATCTTTCAATATCATTCGCGCCAGAAGTATTTCGAACGCTTCATTGATGAGATCGCATCGATCATAAATTCTTCGGAATGTAATGCGCGCGTGTTGTTTTCGATGCGCGAAGAGTTTCTCGGCGAGCTCAGCATCTTCGATAACAAGATTCCCGACTTATTCAACAACTATTACCGCCTGAAGTGTCCCACGAAGGTCGAAGCAGAAGAGATCATCGAACGCACGTGTAGTTTTGTGAAGACTCCGGTGAGTAGTGACAAGTTGGCTCCATTCGTATTCGAGCTCACGCTGATCGATAAAGCGGATCTGGCGAAGGATGAAACGGCTGGCGCAGACACACTTTTCGAGCGCGACATAATTGCGCCGCCGTTTCTACAAATCGCTTGCCAGCGTCTCTGGGAGCGACAGTATGTTTCGAGTAAAAGCGCCAACGGTAACAAGAACGGCGACTTCTTAACCGATTACAAAAAGGGCGACGCGCATTCGATGTTGCGAGCCTTTTGTCACGAGATTCTCGCGACGTTCAATCACCGCGACCGCGCGCTGCTGGCCGACGCGTTTGATTTTTTGGTCACAAAAAAGGGCGCCAAGATGGCGTACGAGTTGTCGAGTTTGGCGGAGCACATGAGCGTCAAAGAAGACGTGCTCAAGTCTGTTCTGCAAAAACTCAGCCTGCCCGAGAAGCGGATCCTGCGCGAAACAAACGCACCCAACGAATCGCTTTGGTTCGAGCTCTACCACGATATGTACGGACCGATCATCGATGAGTGGAAGCGCGCTTATCGTGCGGAACGCGCAGCAGCACTGCGACGAAAAGTAAAACGGTTCTCGGCTGCCGGACTCGTCATCGTGCTGTTCGTTATCGGCCTCATCTATGTGATTAGCGTGCTCAGAGAGTATGAAAAGACGCTGGCCGATGCGAATCTTCGCGATCCGGTTAACTATGCAACGAGCAAGGCAGCTTTCGACAACCTGCATAACACCTGGGGTTTTGGATGGAAAGCAAAACGGCTCTGGTCTGATGCGTGGAAACGTCGAGCCAGTCTTTCGGAAAGAACGGAGTTTTCCGACGATGCTTTGCTTTCGTGGCTCAGAGCCGCCGCTGAAGATCCAAGGAATGTGGACCCGGCACTCACGGCCCAGATAAATTCGCTGCTTACTTCTGACGATTACCAACCGTTGATGGCGACCTACCGGCTCGAGAGTGATGGCACGGCTTCCGGTTCCGGAGCGCTTTTTAGTGCTGATGGGAAACGACTGTTAGGAATTACGAAAGATCTCCGCGTGATTTCTTACGAAGTCGGATCAAACCAACCGGTCGGGCAATCACAGCCGCTCGATTTAACTCGTTGTAAGTCGCGGAGCGATCAATTCAACGAAGTACAGCAGGTCAACGCTTTGCCGTCGAGCCCGGTCGATCAGGGCTCACTCTTTAATATCTCAATCCGGTCAGCCGCTGGAAATTTGATCGCCGGCGTCAACGGCAACAACGTGTGTGTTTGGGATGTAGAGTCAGGCGAACTCCTGTTTCCGCGGGAAACAAGAGAAATCACGTCGAGTGGCCCGAGCACACCGGGCGGATACGGCTCTCCCCAGGCTTCGATTTCCGTTAGTCCGGACGGCAATTACTTCGCAACCATCAATGGTCAGAGGCAGGGCGCGCTCTACAAAGTTAAGAATAAAACGATCGAGACACTTTATCGCGAGCCTGGTCCAGTTGAGAGCATCCTCTTCAGTCCGGACAAGCGAACAGTCCTTTTCGATCAAACGAGTGTTGTTAAACTTCTGGATCTTGATAACGGGGCCTGGAAGACGTTGCCGCTGAACTCGCATAGAGGGTTTCGTCGCATCATTTTCAATTCTGATGGCTCAAAACTACTTGTTAAAGGTGGTCTGGATGAGCAGTCGGAACTGTGGGATCTGACAACGGGCTCTTTTCAGAAACAGATCAACGCGCCGCCGGGAGGGCCATACGCGGAATTCTATTTTTGCGGCACTAACCTGCTGGCGCTGGTAGATAAGGATCGGATGATCTTCGATGAGAACCGAGAGATCCTCACCATTACGCTTCTCAATACCGATACGAATTCTGTTATCAGCACTCGCACCTCCCTGATCTCCAAGGCCAGCTATAAGATCAGTTCCAGTCAATCGGCGATTTTGATCATTCCGGCGAGCGGAATTGCGCGACTTTTGACACTTACTCCACGCCCACCCGGAAGCAAAGTGATTAACGACCCCGAAGGAATGACACTGCGAAACATCAGTGATGATGGACGCATGATAGCGACGGTTAATCAGCACAACGTCGTCAAGTTGTGGAATGCTGATGACGTTACGATGAGCGCGTCGTTTCAGTTACCGGGCGACGGATCTAATGCGCCACCGGGCCGGCTGGACCAGCTTCTGGTTAGTGCGACGGGAAAATATCTTTTTTACGCGCGGCAGAGTGGTCGATTGATTGTTTGGGATAACCAGCAACAGCGTCAGATACTCGAAGCCGAGTCGAACACGGATGACTTCGGGCGTTTGATTTCTTATAGCGCGGACGACCGCGTAATCGCCATCACTGGACCCGGTAAGAACATAACGTTATGGCAGGACGGCCGCGTGGTGCAGTATCCGCTGAAAGACGATCCCAGCCGGATCGAGTTGAGTCGCGACGGCAGATATCTCACGGCGATTTATGACTACAGTAATGTTCCCGTAAGGCTGTTTGATCTGGCGAGAGCGTTTTTTGAGTTGCGTCCGCCGCTGAACGTGACGCAGAAAATCGCGTGGGCCGGAAATGGGACGTTGTTGGCGCCGACCGCGAACGACAATGAGTTGCTGGTTTGGAATCTGCCCACGTACGTTCATCACACTTTGAAGCATTCGTATACGGTCACGGCGCTCGCGCTGAGTGGTGATGGCACGCGCGCGGTGACGAGTACCTCGGATCGAAATCTTCATTTGTGGGACACGACGAATGGCACGCTGATAACGAGTGGTAAGTTAGGCGCGACGATTCGCCAACTGAGTCTCAGCAATGACGGCAAATCAATTCTCGCTGCTTCCGATACCTGGATTCATCTTTACTCGATACAAGCCGGCGGGTTGGAGTATGTCGACGGCCGGCTGATTGGTATCAGAGATCTGCCGCGCATACTCGACAATACGGGGCAGAATCTGCGTTTGGTGGTTCCGCTTTCGAACGACTCGCTCGAGGTCGATGACATCAGCTTCGCGCCGAGTAAGGATGCAACCCTACCGGAGAATCCCAAAGCTCTTCTCGAAACCTGGCAGCGCAAACTCTCCCTCAATTTCGACGAACGCGGCGCCCTCGCCCAGCTCGCTTCAGGCGGCTAATGTGTCTTTATGCGCGGCGTTTGAGGAGCGTGCGGTTGAGGGTGCTCCAGACGGAGCCTACGAGGGTGAGGAGGACGCCGAAGAGACTGAATGCATCGGGACCGGCGAACGCTTTCGAGGCGATGATTGCAATTGCGCCGGCGGTGACGAAATAAAACGGAATCATCCGATGCGTTGCACGCGCGCGAAACCAAACGCTGGTCAGATTTGAAAGTAAAAAAATCGCCAGCACTGGCTGCAACCAAGGCGAGTAAGGAATACTCTCCAATCCGGCAATCCCAAACAGACTCAGATACGCAGCCCAACAAAACGGACACTTCGGAAACAGCGCGAGCCCGAGCGCAACCGCCGTCCCAAAAACCGGCGAAGCCGCGCGAAATCGCGAACCACCATCATTCTTCTCTTTCAACAACCCCATCGCACGCTCAACTACTTCGCGTTCATTCCACTGAACCCGCCCGAAGTATCCAGCCGTCTGGCCGTTCGCATCGAGAATGTAAAGCTCAATGCGATGCCGGTTTACCAGCGACTCGATAAAGTTGACGCCAAGCGCGAAGTGTTTGCGAAGCGCTTCCAACCCCTCCTGCGTTCGCAGCAAACGATGTTGCGGTGCGAACTGAACGCCGCGGTGCTGACCGTAGTTGAGTATTCGCTCGGGCAAATCAAACCCGGGATCGTAAGTTATTCCCGCGGTATTGATCTGATCGGCCAGGCCTTCAGCCTCGAGAAGTGTTTGAATACGTGCCAGCTTGGTAATTGTGAGAGAGCACTTCAGAGGGTTGTCGCAACGCGTGTAAAAGAAAACGACGATCGATGGCCGGCCGTGAAAGTATTCGCCAAACGTGACAGTGCTACCGTTTTGATCTTCGAAGACGGTTGATTCGATCGACGAAGAAGTAGTGCGGGTGGGACGCATCCATGAGAACAGATCTTTGACACCTGCCGGCAAATCGCAGCAGTCGGTTGCTTCCGTCGCTTGATCTGAGATCGTTGCAAGAATCTGATCCAGATCGGCGTGATATTTCTTAGACAGCGCTGTTGGGCCAGTGCGCAACGTTTCGATTTCCGAGACGGAAGCGCGTGCGTGAGGTCCGAGCCATGCTAACGTCGTTAGCAGCTCGCGGACCGGAGACGTTCCTTTCGCGCCGATGGCGAAGCCGCCAAAAGTGTCCAGCGAGACACGCTCGTCGCGGTAGCGAATGTTTGTGATCGCACGCACGACGAAAGGTGCGAACGCGGAGTTGGGAGTCGAGTAAGCGCGCAGGGCGACAGCGGCAGTGGCGACGAGGTAGGCATCGACGCCCGTGTCGAGATCTTCGAGAATGAATGGGAGTGCAGCGTCCGGTAACGACGTGCGAGCGAGCGTGAGCATGACCCAACCGCGCATGCGGACGACCGTTGTTGCACCACGCTGATCGTAGACGTGGTTGTCCTCGTGGAGCAGCGCGATCAACTCATCGATGGAGAGATGCTCGACGAGACCACAAAAGTCATGTGACTGAAGCTCAAGCATTCGTCACCTGTTATCCACAGATTACGCAGATTATCTGTGTAATCTGTGGATACGTCGTCCGTCTCGATCACTTCTCGCTGCCGTAACGACTCAAGAAACGTTTCGCGCCCTTCTTCACCTTGGCCGATTTCCCCTTGCCAAGCTCATCGACACGCTTCATCAGTTTCTGATCTTTTACGACAGCCTTCTCGTCACCAAACTGTGCGAGGGCCGTTAACGCTGTCGCCTGGATGTCGTCGTACTCTTTCTTATCCAGCAACAACTCGCGCGCCTGCTCCTGAAAACGCTTCGGCTTAACTGCCTGCAACGCGGCGGCGGAGATTTGACGAATGTCACGATCCTCCTCCTTGTCGCGCATCAACTTCTCAAACACAGGCGCCGAGTTCGCATCCGCGGAGAGCAGACGCAACGCCTCACGCTTCGCTTCCGGATTCGGCGGCGCGTTTACGATCTCACGCGCCACCGGATAAGCCTCCGCGTGTACGTCGTAACTCAGCAGTTGCAGCGCCTTCTCGGGCGGCACAAGTGCTTTGCTCGGATCCTGCAATCCCTCGAGCAGTCGCTGCTGAGTGTAAGCATCTTTCTCTCGCGACAGAATTCCCAGCACTCGCTGTCGCAACTCCTCATCCGGATCGTCCACAATCTCACGCAAGGTGGCGAGGTAGTCTTCACGATGCGGTTCAAACTCGATCACACTAAAACTCGCAGCTTGCAACGATTGCAGCGCTGCGAGACGAACCTTGACCGGTTGCTGCCGATCGCGAAGCACATCGAGCGACGCTTGCAGATTCTTGTCCGAATCAATGGTTTGCAGCGGCGCTTCCGTAAACGCTTTCGCGCGTTCCGCGCTAGTTTTCTTTTCGTTGGTCGCAACGGCAAAGGCGGCGCGCGGCGTTCTCGCTGCCGGGCTCCTCTTCTTAGCAGCCGCTACTTTCTTTGTTGACGTTGTTTTGGCTGACCGGCGTTTTGTCGTCATGATTTCGATCTCCTGCTATAACGCACATTAGGAAAATGGGACGTCGTCGTAATCAAATCCCATAACTGCCGCTGCATTGATCTTGCCCTGAAAATCCAGACTGTCACGCACGCGCGGGCTCACACCAGGCGCACTCACAACGGGCGACTGCGCGAGCGTGCCACCGGGCGCGGTTGGCGGGCGCGGTGGTCCAGTAATCCCGTTCCAGGGCCACATCGTGTCAGGCAAGTTATGACCAATCGGCCACGCGCCACTGTCGTACGCCGCTGCCACCGCGGCATTGAAACGATTGTTTATCTGTTGCCACTTGGCCCACAGTCGATCGACATTGCAGTGCAAGAGGAAGAACAGCGGATCGCGAGCGGCAGTTCCGATGCTGGAAATGGAGCCACCGAAACTCGTGTGCGCTGAACCGTGTGGATTTCCTTCCATGGTGCGGAAATTCGGATACGTTGTACCGAGTGCAAGAGTCTGTGCTTCAGTGCGAACGCCAGTCGCATTGTTAGTGTTAAAGAAGGGCCGCCGGTTGATTCCGGGTACGCCGTCAGTAACCCAGAACTGAAGCGGATTAGTACCACTGAAGAGCACTGTGCCGAGATTATCCGACTCGCCGAGGAAATCGCGCTTGAAGAGGTTTGGCGACGGGCGATCGAAGCGCCAGTAATGCAGCGCCACACTCGGATCGATTGCCTGCAACTCACGTTCGAGATCGAGCAGGTAAGCACGATGCCACGGCAGGAAGCCGGGGGCGCCATGGGCCTGCGGCGAACTGACGTTTGTATGCATGTCGCGGAAGTCAGAGAAACGTCCGAGTCCCTGATTGTTGAGTTGCGCAAAAGCGCCGATGAAGCGGTCGCGTTCGCCCGGCGTCAGGTTGTTGGCATTTTTTCTGATGCGAACGGTGCAGGGTGTTGAACCGATCACCTGATTGCCGTTGCCGTGACGTGCCTGGATCTGCACGTCATTCAGATTTACGCTGGGACGTCCAAATTGTCCGGCAGTAAAAAACGAGACCCAGTTCCCGTTAACCGGTACGTTAAGCTGCAATGACGTGGCGAAAGCGCCGGTCGTTCCGCGGCGAAATACGAGTGCACCGCCGCTGGTTGTCGTGCGGGCACTGATACGAATTGGGGGTGATCCCTGGCCCTGCGCGCCGGCGGGATTGGTAACGCGAATGCGACACGGTGCAGGGGACCAGGTCAGGAAGCGAGCGTTGGCATTCGGGCTATTGTTTATTTGAATCTCAACGTCCATGTGGAATCTCCTTCAAACGTTGTCAATGAGGTTCTTTTTGGTACGCGGATGAACGCGGATTTAAATCCGGATTTAATCCGTTTTATCTGTGGCCCATATAGCACCCAGGCCGGCATCCCACAAGCGTTTATTAAACGTCGGGATATCCTGGTTGAGAAGTTCGTTGCCGCGCGACTTCAACGTGGCCCACTGCGCGTTCAGTTCCTTCAAGCGATCGAGTGATGGTTGATTCACGCGCGGGATGTCGCTTTCGGTCTGATTAATCAGGAACAGATAATTTGCGGTGAACTTGTTCGGAAAATTCTCGACGTCATCATACGCCTTCGACTTACGTTGCACCATGTCCTCGTCCCACGCCTTCATCTTCTTGAGCAGCGCGTCGCCGTCTTTCTTGAGCGCGGCGTACTTCTCACCTGCGGGGAGCGAGTTGAGCAGCGACTCCAGTTGCTTCTGTTTTTCGAAGAGACTGTTGATCATGCGATGCATCGCCGTCAGCTCGGTCTCCATCGCAAACATCGTCTGGTGATACTCGCTGTAAGTTTGCGCATTGGTCGGATAGAGAGGATTCGCGAGAATATCGGCTTCGGTAGTGAGTGTTTGCGCGCCCATTTTCAGCGTCACGGTGTAACGTCCCGGCGGCGCTTTGTGTGCTGCAAAGCCGCCTTCGATCCTGACACCCGGCACGCCCACCATCGTTGGATAACGCACATCCCAAACAAAACGGTTCAGACCTTTGTTCTTCGAGAGCAACGGATCCGGTCTGGGACCAGAATCGTATCTGACAAATTTCTCATCCGCCTTCGAAGAGAAATTGCGAACTACTTGTCCCGCGGGGTCTTTTATCTCGAGCGAGATCTCATCGCCTTTCTTCAACTCCGGTAACACGTAATAAAGAACAACTCCGGTGGCGGGATTAACACCTCGGAACGTATTCGCACCCGTAAACTCATCGCTGGTTCGGTCCAGGTCGCTGCCTCCGTTCACGAGATACGTACCTTCGGGGCGATAGATCGCGAACGATGGTCCATCTTTTTTGTACTGCCGCAGCACATTCAAGTCGTCGAGGATCCAGTAGGCGCGTCCCGAAGTCGCGGCGATCAAATTTCCTTTGTGCACACGCAGATCGGTGATTGGCGTGATCGGCAGGTTTAGCTGAAATGGCGACCAGTTCCTGCCACCGTTCCACGAGATGAAAAGTCCCAGCTCTGTTCCGGCAAACAAAAGATCACGACGCACGTCGTCTTCGCGCACCACGCGCGTGAATGCATTGGCAGGCAAGCCATCGGTGATCTTCGTCCACGAATTACCGTAATCCGTAGTTTTGTATAAACCCGGGGCGTGGTCGTTGAATTTGTAACGCGTGGTGGCGATGTAAGCGGTTGCTTTGTCGTGTGGTGAGACTTCGATCGCGTTGATCAAGCACTCGGCCAGACCCTTCGGCGTCACGTTCTTCCAGGTGGCGCCATTGTCGCGCGTGAGAGAAACAACGCCATCGTCACTGCCGGTCCAGATCACGCCTTTCTCGTGCGGCGATTCCATGATGTAAGCGAGCGTGCCGTAGTTTTCAGCGCCGACGGCTTCGTTGGTGTATGGACCACCGCCCTTGCCCTGTTTGTCTTTCTCGTTGCGCGTGAGATCGGGTGAGGCTTCCTTCCACGTGCGGCCCATGTCGCTTGTCTTCAAAAGGTATTGAGAACCGTGATAGAAAGTGTTGGGCTCGTGTTTGCTCCAGATGATCGGCGAGTTCCAGTTGAAACGATACTTGATATCTTTCGCGTCCATGCCGAGATACTGAATCGGCGCGGCCATCACGCTGGTGGATGCCGACGCGGCAATGTCGAGCACTTCGATCGTTCCCTGATAGCTGCCACCCATCACAAACTTCGGGTTATCCGGATCAAATGCCAGGAACGCGCTTTCACCGCCGGCCGACGGCGTCCAACTCGAAAAGCCAATACCGCCACCGCCCAACTCGCGACTCGCGATCGAGACGGACGTGTTGTCCTGCTGTCCACCATAAATACGATACGGAAACTGGTTGTCGACATTGATGCGATAAAACTGCGCCGTCGCCATGTTGCTTTGCGTGCTGAAGCTATCGCCGCCGTTGAAAGTTACTGCTGAGCCGCCGTCGTTGGAGATAACGAAGTTGTTTGGGTCATTGGGATTGATCCAGAGATCGTGATAATCACCATGCGTGCCTGAAAGTGATTCCCACGTCTTACCGGCGTCGGTTGATCGCATGGCCGAAGCGCTCAGCACGTAGATAGTGTTTTCATTCTTCGGATCGATAAACAGCTCGATGTAGTACCACGCTCGTTGGACCAGGCGATGATCGTTCGTTATCCGGCTCCAGTTCTTGCCACTGTTGCTTGAAACAAACAGCCCGCCCGCTTCTTTGTCGGAATCGCTCTCGATCAACGCATAAACTTTCTCCGGATTCGAACGACTGACGGCGATCGACATCTTGCCCATCTCTTCCGGCAAACCGTTTTTCAACTTCTCCCACGTCTCACCACTGTCCGTTGATTTGTAAAGACCACTGCCGGGACCGCCGCTGATCACTTTCCACGGCAAGCGACCGTGTTCCCACATCGCTGCATAAAGAATGCGCGGATTGGTTGCATCCATTGACAGTTCCGACGCGCCGGTTTTGTCGTCGACCGATAAAACGAGCTTCCAGGTCGCGCCGCCGTCGACCGATTTGTAAACGCCACGCTCTTTCGAGTGGCTGTACAACGCGCCCTGCGCTGCTACGAAAACGATGTTTGGATTCTTAGGATCGACGACGATGCGCGAGATGTGTTGCGTGGCGTCGAGTCCGATTTTTTTCCACGTCTTGCCCGCGTCAGTGGATTTGTAGACTCCATCGCCGTGGTGCGTCATCACACCGCGCACCGCGTGTTCACCCATGCCGACGTAAACAACATTCGAATCGCTCTCGGCAACAGCAATCGCGCCGACGGAACCGGTCTTGAAATAACCGTCGGAGATATTGCGCCAACTGATCCCCATGTCGTCCGTCTTCCAAAGCCCGCCACCGGTCGTTCCCATGTAGTAGGTTTTGGGATCGCCGACCACGCCGGTGCCACAGACGGAACGCCCACCACGAAACGGCCCGATCGAGCGCCACTTCAGTGGTTTGAAGACGGTGTTGTAATCATCCGACGACGGGGTTGTTTGTGCCGAAAGTTGAACTGCAAAAAGGGAAACGAGCAGGAGGGCAAGAAGGGTCTTTGACATGCGGCAGATAATACACCGTCAGGCTTTACAAGCGGCAAACAAAAGACAGCCTGCGCATGTACGCCGGTGCTTAAACGCGGCGGCTGTTCGATAGTGCGTCGAAGTAGCGTTGGGCAGCATCTCGCGTCGATGCTTCCGGGTCATTGACGGCGCGCTGGCTCAAGAAGTCGAGGCTGTCGTCATCATTAGGATCTGTGTTGGCCCAAAATGCACTTAAGGCTGCAGATCGAACCCACGGACTTGGATCATTTATTGCAGCACTCTTGAGAAATGTCAGAGAATCTTTATCAGGTCCTAATAATGCAATAACTTCGAGAGACAAGAATCGTAGGTCGACATCCGGATTCGATGATGCTTCCTGTATGAGGAAGGAAAGATGCCGCTTGAGAAATATCCGACTTGCCTCATCCTCGGCGTACCCGCGTAGTGTGTTTGCGAGTGTGCGAAGCGCTCGTAACCGGATTTGTGGTTCAGACTCATTCGTTGCTCGGTCCTTGAGAAAGTCAATGATCGCTATCTGATGGTTGACGTGTGTCGGGGTTTTTGCCAGGGCCTGAGACAAGGTGCGAAATGATTGAAAGAGAAACAAGAGCAGCTCAAAAACACTCGCTCGAACCTCGATATCCGGTTCATGCAGGCCGCGATCACACAAGACTGCTACTGCCGCATCCAGGTGATCATCACTAACAGCTAATAAGGAAGCGTCCGTGTACCTGGATCCAATCATTCCTCGTAGAGCTGCTTTTCTGACACTTGGCTCCGGATCGGAAACAGCCCGGTCCTTGATAAAATTGAAGCCCTTATCAGTATCACCCCACCCTCGTTCGATGGCATCAAGGGCGGCCACACGAAGCCGCTCCTCATCGCTGCTTTTGGCCCACTTCATGAGGAAGCTGAATGCGTGTGCTTCTTGTGGCCAGCCTGAGGCTACTGCGGTAAAGGCTGCCGCTTTGACCGTGAAATCTGTATCAGCATTCGCGCGCTCCTCAACAAAACTCAAAACATTTGCGCTTCTCCAGTTTTTGGCGATTTCTTCCAGCGCGGCTACACGCGCGTATGCATGAGGATCTGTAGCAGCGACTTGTTGTAGAAAGTTCAGCGCTTCTTGCTCGCCATCAAAGTATCGGCCGATCGCTCTGAGTCCTGCTAAACGCGGCTCTGGGTCCGGATCCTCTCTGATTCGCATCTGGAGAAATTCAAGAGTGCCGGTCTTATTCGACCAACTCTGAGCGATATGCTGAATAGCTGCCGAGCGAACAGTAGCCTCCGACTGTGTTACCGCCTGTTTCTGAAGAAACTCCAGTGCTTTTGGATGACCAGGCCATCCAAAACTCAACGCCTCCGGTATTTTGAGGCTCGCCATGAAGCGCTGGTAACCATCACGGAGTTTAGGCAACGGACCAGCCAATCGAAGCACCAGTTCGAGAGCCTCTTCATTACCGCGCCAGGCTATTGCCAAATAACTTGCGAGCTTAATGACATTACGGTAGCTAGTCTCGTTGGCTATTCGGCTTGAAATGGCATCGAGGATCGCGGGATTCGCACGCCACGATCGGTGCATCGCTGCCAGGGCTGCCTGGCAGACTCTTGCTTGCCGATCGCTGCGAATCACTTCAATAAGCGCGCCACTAATATCTGCCCGGCCCGGCCATTCGCGTTCCAGCACTGCAATCGCACCTCGACGTATCGATTCGTCGCGAGACTTCAGAGCGGCGAGAGCGTATGCCAGTCGCTCTTTTCGTGAGCGCAGTGCGAAACCCATCTGCCAGGCAGCCATGCGGTGTGCTACGAAGGGTAATTTTTCGAGATGAGAAATCGTCTGGTCTACAGACGCTGGCGACGGTGTCACCAACGGCGCCAGACTCGCAAAAGCCTTGAGAGCCACCTCGCCAAATGCTTTCTTCGACTTACCGAATTCTTCGATAGCTTCAGCCAACTCTTCCAGTACCACTTTCCCCTGCACCGGATCTTGAAGGTCGCCCGCCTCGCCGAGGCAGCGTGCAGCAAACGCGAGCGTGAATGGCTCTTTCCGCTGCTTCGTTCTTCGCAGGTGCTCGATTACTTCGCGGATCGGAGTCTTTTGATCGTGAAGCATTGCAATCAACAACAGCAGCACTTCTTCCCACTCGCTCTCATTCCAATGCGCTCCGAAGATTTGTTTGTTTAGCCAGTTGAAGTCTGACTTGCTCTTATTAAACTGCTCCTTGCAATAACAGGCTGCGAAGTACTCCATGAACGTACGGTGTACAAAGCCAAAGATTCGCTCACCGATACCTGCCAGCACATAAGTACGCTCCATCAGATGTCGCAGAATGTCGACCGCAATTGCTTCAGCGTCACCAGGTGAACGTTGATACTTCTCGCCAAGATAACCCGCGACAGTGTCGAGCAGCGGCGCATAGGCGATAGCATTCAGTTCTCTGCCTTTCTGCCCGTGTTCGAGCATGTACATCGAGACTCGTTGCAGAATTTCTGATTTCTGTGCGGTTCTGATCTGCACCGCGAGTTTGAAATCTTCATCTTCGATTCCTTTTCCCAGATCCCAGTCCTCGAGGAGAGTTTCGGCACAACGCTCATACAACTTCCATCGCTCATTAGGCAGATCGCGGTCCTTATAGATCACCGCCATCATCGTCAGCAGTAACGGATTGCCGGCAAGATCCAACAGCCGTGGACTCTCAATGATCCGCTGGACCAACCCCTGGGCCGTACGATCTGTGTCTTCAAGCGTGAAGTACTGGTACCACTGCTCGGCAAAGTGACGTATTTGCCCGAGTGTTAAAGGCAACAAGGTGTAATGTTGGAATCCAGCCAAACCCAGAGCGGTACGGTCGTACCCGGCGATACGTGAAGTCACGACGATGCGGGCGTGGGGATAACGATGCGCAAACGACTGAAACTGATTTATCACTCGTCTGCGTTCGTCCGGATCAAAAACCTCGTCGAGGCCGTCAAAGAGGACCAGAGTCTGCCGTTCCTGTCCAAGCACAGAAATCAGGTTGTTGATCTCTATCGAGGCATCGTAAACATCGAGGGCGTTCTTGACGATGTAGCCGGGGAAATCTTCAGACTTCTGCAGGACGTAGTTGCGCAGGTCGATCAGAAAAGGGATCGGAGCATCCTGCAGGTGCGATGGCAGTACTTCTCGTGCGGCGCCGAGTTGACAAACGCGAAGCATCACGTAATGCAGGATCGTACTCTTACCGGAACCTGGACCACCAAGAATAACTTGCGTCCGTTCGCGCCCAAGCAGATCCAGCACCAACTCCGGATTGCCGAGGAGCAAAGGATCGTCGGCTTCCTCCTCTTCTTCGTTTTCCACGCCCTCATCGTCAATGGGTTCGTCCTCATCGCTGGTGACTACTTCTGATCGCGCGCCATAGATAGCCTCCTGATATTTGCGAACCTCATCGGGTACGTCGGCGCCGGAAGTGCCGGCCGTTGCCAGTTGCGACTCAAACACTTCGGTCAGTGGGATTCTGACTGGCCCACGATCCTTGCTGGCGCCGGCGATAACTTGTAGTCGAACCCATTGATGTTTGTTGATGACGGCTTCGCGATAAGCGTCCCAGTCGGTGAGTTGTCGTTTTGCGGTGAGACCTTGCTCAGTCGCCCATTTCGTCACCGCTTCATTGACCTTGCGGGCGAGCTCATCAGCAGTCTCAAAGAAATTGACGACATGTTTGCCGCCGCTGCTCAGCTCTTCGCGCAGTGCTTCGATCTTCTGCGCGCCTTCTCCTTTTTCCTGTTTACTTTTAGGCCATGGCGCGTCGTCCGAAAGCAGAAAGATCAAACATGGAATCCCAACTTCCTGCGCTTTGCGATATTCAAGTTCGGTAATCGAGCGGCCTTCGGGATTATTCTCCCTGGGAACGTAACCATAACGATAAGCAAAGATGCCGACGTACACATCGCACGACGCAACATCGTGAAGACTTCGATCCACCGGACGCATATCTTCCGCAACGTAATAATCCATGGCGACGTCTTCGTGGCCCAATCGGCGTAACGCATGACTCACTGTCTTTCGATAATCTTCGAGATCGTTGGAGGTTGAGGAAACGTAAATGCGGGCCATTGTTCCTTCTCAGAAGAGGCCGAGTTATTCGGTCTGTTTCGGCGGTTGATAGACTCTCACGTAATCGATTTCCATTCGCTGTGGCCAGATACTTTCATCAACACCTTTCTGGCCGCCCCAGGTGCCGCCAACGGCGATGTTGAGGAGGAGGTGAAACGGTTTGTCGAACGGCCACTGCTTGTAATCAGCCACCTTGTTAGTTAACCGTTCGTTCTTGAAGGTGAAGTAGAGCTTTTTGTTGATGTAACCGCGAATCTCTGCGGCGTCCCACTCGATTTCATAGACGTTGAAGGCCGAACGCGCGTTAGGGACGGTCATCTTTGCGGTTTTGTGGGTATTGATGTTGTGGTTGTAGGACCAGGTGTGCACCGAAGCATGGACCACGTCCGGATCGAAACCGACGTGCTCCATGATGTCGATCTCGCCGCTGCCGGGCCAACGCCCGTATTCCCAGCCGGTGGGCAACATCCAGATCGCCGGCCAGGTGCCACGGCCTGACGGGAGTTTTGCACTCACCTCGATGCGACCATACTTCCAGTCGCCTTTGCCTTTGCTGATGAGACGTGCGGATGTGTAAGGGCGTCCTTCCCAGTTCTCGCGCCTCGCTTCGATAACGAGATGGCCATTCTCGACGCGCGCGTTTTCCTTGCGTTCCTTCGTATAAAACTGCAACTCTTTATTGCCCCAGCCGTGTCCGCCGACGTCGTAGCCCCACTTCGTCGGGTCCGGGAGTCCGGTATAATCAAACTCATCGGACCAGACGAGTTGCCATTCACCCGCGCGCGAGTCCGCTGTTTTCGAATTGACTATTTTCGAAGTGGTCTGGGCGTTCGCCGGGAGAACGACGAGCACAACAAAACTCACGAGCTGCAGAAGTCTTGAAGGTTTGTTCATAAGAGCAAGCTATAATGTGCCGCACGTCCTGAGCTATGAGGCATTCTAACAAGTATCAAGTTGCCGGCTGGCTTTTACTCTTTTGCTTCGCAGCCAATCTGCGTGGACAGGAGCCGCGCCCGAGTCCCACGCCGCCGCCAGTGCCGAAGCTTGAGCAGCCGAAGGAGCAGGAACCGGAGGTGGTGCGCATCTCGACCAACCTGGTTCAGGTTGACGTCGTTGTCACCAAAGACGGCAAGCAGATAACGGATCTCACACCGGCAGACTTTGAAATCCTGGAGGACGGACGCGTTCAGCAGATTACAAGCTTTGGATATGTTTCGGCTAGTCCCAGTCTGGTTAACTCAAACACGGCGACAAACTCGCCCACACCGAGCACTGCTACCGATGCGCCACCACCCGTAATTCCGAAACCGCCACTACCACGCGAGATCAACCGCACCGTTGCGATTGTTGTTGACGATCTGGGCATGTCGTTCCAAAGCATGGTGGGGTTGCGACACTATCTGCGCACGTTCCTGGCTCAGAACCTGCGGCCCAACGATCTGATTGCGATCATCAGAACGGGTGGCGAACTGGGAGCGTTACAGCAATTCACTTCCGATCCTCGTGTTTTGTCGAGTGCCATTGCCGATCTGAAATGGAATCCGTGCAGTCGTGTCGGCGTGAGTGTTCTGCCACCGGAAAGATCACTCGTTATTCCCAATGCACCCGAGACGCAGATGCAGGGACGAGTGCCGCCGGACCGATCGCCGAGCAGCAGCCAGATCAATCGACCCACGGTGGGCAACGAATCGAATCCGTGTTCTGTCGGCGGTTCACTCGCGTACTCGATCAACGCGCTTCGTTTCATCCTCAGCGGCATGCGCGATCTGCCGGGACGTAAATCGATGATGGTGATCTCTGACAACTTACCGTTGCAAGCGGCAGAGCAGGCGCCGTCTGATTTTGGTTTCCAACGACCGGTTCGAGAAAATGCGAACCTGATCGATGTATGGACGCAGTCGAAGAGTTATGCCGACGGATTGCACAGTCTCGCCGAGCTCGCGATTCGCGGTTCAGTTGTGATCTACACCGTCATTGCGTCCGGATTGCAGACGATTGGACCACACGCGGCAGACGAGATCTCATTTCCCCCATTGATGTCAAGACGTCGGCCGGATCAGCAGGACCAGTTGACTAAACTGACAAGCACGCGTTCCACAGAATTGTCGCGCAACAGAGATGGCGCGGAAGTGATTGCGAAAGAGACCGGTGGTTTTGTAGTGCGCAACTCGAACGACTTCGGACTCGACAAGATCTTCGAGGATCAAAGTGGCTATTACCTGATCGGGTACCGTCCCGCTGACTCAACTTTCGACCGGCGCTTTCACACGATCCAGGCTCGGGTAAAGCGCGGCGGACTGACGGTTCGCACACGCGCCGGTTTTTACGGCGTATCGACTGAGGAAACGCGCGCCGGAACAACTGGCGGGCGCGATCGACTCAATACCGCACTCGTTACTCCTTTTGCCAGCAACGATATTCCCATTCGTCTCACCCCGTTCTTCGCGAACGATCCGGTACGCGGTTCGATGTTGCGTCTGTTCATGACGATCGACGCAAAGGAATTGACGTTCAAGCTCGAACCGGATGGCACGCACACGGCAAACTTCGAACTGATCAGCGTTTTGTTCGGCGAGAACGGCTCGATGGTGAATCGTCAGGATAAAAGCGCCGCCTTGCGATTGCGTGGCGTTCCGTACGAACGTGTTTTGCGCGAGGGAGTTGTTTACGGATTTGATTGGCCGGTGAACAAGACTGGCGCGCTTCAGATGCGAGTGGCAGTACGTGATACGGCGTCGCAGCGAGTCGGCGCGTCAGGTCAGTTCGTCTATGTTCCCAACATCAAAGAGGGTGACTTCGCGATTTCGGGGATCATACTGAACGCGGAAACAGGTGAAAACCCCGAGGCAAACAATGCTTTCGTATCGCGGCGTTTTCACCAGGGTTCATCGCTGGCTTTCGGATACGTCATTTACAACGCGACGACGCACAAAACAAAAGGCGAGCCGCAATTAACCACGAAGACGCTTGTCTTTCGAAACGCAGAAAAGATCTACAGCTCCGATCCGGTTCCGGTTACTTTTAGTGGCCAGTCTGATCTCCAACGAATCTCCACCGGCGCTCGTCTCCAACTCGGACCGGCATTAACACCCGGCGAATACGCATTACAGATCATCGTCGAAGACAAAATCTCCAAACGTACCACCACTCAGTGGACGCAATTCGAAGTAATCAAATAATCCGTCTTCATCCGCGTTCATCCGTGGCCAATACTCTTCCACTCTTTCGCTCGATAATCACCATCGCTGTCCTCTGAGCCGGCACCATTACATTGAACCGGCTGCGCGACTCAACATGCGTGACCTGCATGCGCGTGTCGCGACTCGCCTCAGACACGAACGTGTAAAGCACAACATCTCGAAAAACCGACGGCAGGATCAGCACCGCCGGCGTTCGCGGAAACACACTGAATATCGGCGCGACACGGGCTTGCGCGAGCGCCATTCGATAAAACGCCACCACCGCCGGCATCGAATCACTTAGTTCCAACGGCAACGTGCTCCACAACAACTTGCCGCCATTTCGATAATCAAACGTCAGCGGACGCACGGGCGGCTCAATCGCAGCCGCTTCGAGCCGCTGCATTTTCTCGCCGTCATAACGCAAGAGATACTCGCGTGTTCCAATCGTAATCGCTTCCGTCTCCGCTACCGGCCGGCTTTCCTTGACGCGCTGCGGAAACTTCTCCGACGGAAGCCAGTGCTCGTTGAGATCGATCGCACCGGAAATCGCGACAGTCGCACCATGATTGGCTTCGCGTTCGAGCGTGTTCCAGCAATCGTCCGTCAACACACGCGGCGACGGAACAACGATCACTTTCGCCCGGCCTTCGTACTCTTTGATCGTGTACTCACTCACCGCCTGCACCGGAACACCGAGATGGTAATACAGCGCTCGCACGGCTCTGCGCGTCGCTTCATGCGCAAAGCTACGCGGCGAAAACATCTGCGAGTGTGGAATAACGAGCGCGACCGGTTCAGACACACGCTCCTGCAAACGATGTCCGTGCTGGGCCATGAACTTTGCGATACGCAGAAACGGTTCGAGCTCCGGTTTCGCAGATCCGTCGACACGATGAAAGCCGATGCCGACTTCATTCGTGGAATTCATGTACGGATTCGTATTCCAGATCCACTCGACGAACCCGGCGCCGTCAGCAGCAAATGAGAGCGCCATTTTGCGTTCAAGCAGGTTGCTGACGTCCTGTTCGCTGCGCCACGGCGCGCCGCCGTCGGCTTTCTCGTAGAACATGACGCCGGTCTCTTCCATCAAACTCATCTTCGACGGTGTCTTCGCGAGCACGCTGTCCCAAAGCAGATCGTCGTTGTTCCACCAGTTGTGAAGCGACGTGAAATCGATCTCGTTCGCGAAGAACTGAATGTTAGGACTGTCGCCGAGACCAGCTTCGTCCTGGCCCACTGTAATCAGTTGTTTCGTATTGCCGTTACTGCGGATCGCGGGAGTCACGGCGCGCACCCAGCGAATGAACATGTCCTGTGCGAAGAGACGATAGTCGAGCGTCTTGATTGGCAGTCGATCGTCGATCAGATGGACGCTTTCAAAGTCCTGCAACTTCGGAAGATCCAACGACTCGTCACTGCTGCGCCAAAGTGTTTGTAGTTTGCTCAGACGCTCTTCATCGTTCGCGGCCGGATAGCGATCTCGGAGCCACTGTTTCCACGCAGCCTGTTCGTGTGCGTCGTAATTTGGCCGGCAGTTCCAGAGAAACTTCGGCGAGCAAAACGAAGGTTCGTTGATGAAGTCCCAAAGGACGTCGTCAACACGGCGACAGCGTTCAGTGAAAGCCGAGATGAACTGTTGTTGCGCTTTCACCGAACGTGGATCGAGATAAGCATTCTCGCCGCCCCAGGTTTCGGGCAGGAATGCGAAGAACGTGAAGATCACGGGAATGTCGTACTTGTGCGCCGTTAACAGGAATGCGTCGAAAGCACGCAGCACCGCTTCGTCGACCTTTCCCGGTTCGGGCATGTATTTCTTCCAGCCGGTCCATATTCCGGTGCGGACCATGTTTACGCCGGCCTCTCTCATTGCTCGAAAGTCGTTGTCCCAAACGAACGGATTCGGCTCGAAGAGATAACGACGATGCTTGTCGGACGACATGTACGTCGTGCCGGTCACCGGAAACACGCGGCCGTCGCGATAGAAAAAATGATTGTCGACTGTTAAAGGTTTACCGGTTGCGAGCAAGGTTGCGTCGTAGATCCAGAAGCCGGTGTGGTGCGTGAGCGGGAAGGTGGTTGCAGTTGCTTCGACCTTGTAAAAGCCCGGGGTGAGTTTTGCGGCGTCGGAAAATTTTACCGAGCCGGTAGCGCTGGAGTTTTCTGCGTTTACTGTCAGATTAAAACTCGAAACAACTGCGTCATTCTTATCGCGCACGCGAATGTAGAAATCCACCTTCGAAGCGCCGAACTTTTGCCAATCACCTTTCGGTCGCAGCACTTCAACTGTCAGAGTGGGAAGCTCGCCGGACTTGTAACAGACAAAGTCGGGTCTGACTTCAAACCGTGTAGCGCCCAACGCTGCTTTTAGCGCCAGCATGCTGATGACCCGTCCGTCGATGCTCCCGTTGAAGTTGGCAAACACCCAGCGGCCACCGGCAAATTCGCCACGCAGGCGATCGATCTGAATCACCGGCGCGACCACGCGTCGACCGTTATCGTCGACGATCGTCGACAGCGGTTGCACGACTCCCTCGTGTGGACCATCGCTACCCGCTTCGTCTGGTTCGTTGTTGGTTGAACTCAGACGCACGTACAACTCGTAGACTTTGTCCGCTTTGAAGCCGCCTTCCCAGATCGGATCGACGACCTTATAAGTCGAGGTTTCGATGGGAAAGGAATGCGTGATTCCGAGTCGTTTGTGATAACTGGCCTGGGCCGGTTCGATGAGCCATTTCGAATCGTCGCGAATGACTGGCCTCGAGAGCGGCACGCCACCGATGTTGAACCAGTTTCCGCCGTCGCGCAGATACTTCAAGAGCGTGGGCCAGATGCGTTTGGGAAATGCAGAACCGTACGGCGTGATAAGTAGATCGAAGCGGGTGGCGTCGAGTTGCGCGATCAGATCCCGTTCGTTGAGGAACTGAGCGTTGAAGCCCGCGACCGCGTGTTGCAGGGTTTCGCGATCGACTTCGCAGCCTTGGTACGCACGAAACTCAGGCTCCCACAACACAGCCACAGAAAACTTTGGCGTTTGCGTTCCGAGAACGGCGTGGGGCAATGCGGTCGCAACTGCGGCGCCGCCGATGGTCTTGAGAAATCTTCGTCTGGGAAGATTAGCCACAGATGTACACGGATTTACCGAAACGATCTTGACGTGCTCAACAGAATCTCGTTACTAAAGAAACCGAAATGCCAGCCACCGAGCCCAACGAAAAGCGCTTGTTCGAGTTTCTTAGTCTATCACTGTTGTTGGGCCTTGGGACGGCGATTGCGGCGCTAATTTTCTTTGGTTGGCTGGCCGATGAGGTTCTCGAGGGCGAAACACGACACTTTGACGAAGCCACGCGCGCTGCCATTCATCAGCTTGCGTCGCCAACTCTCACGATCGTCATGCGCGGTTTTTCTTTCGTTGGTTCAACGATCGCGCTAAGCATCGGAACGATCGTCGTGGTCGTTCGCTTTGCGATGAAGAAGTGGGGACGCGAAGCAAAACTCTTCGCGATTACTATGATCGGCGCGGCGCTGTTGAATATCACGTTAAAGCTCGCCTTCAAACGTTCGCGACCGGAGCCGTTTTTCAACTTGTCGCTGCCGGAAACGTACAGTTTTCCGAGTGGGCACTCACTGACGAGCGCGGTTTTCTTCGGCGCGCTCGCCGCGATTCTCACGACGCGAATCCAGTCGAAACGCGCACGTGTTGCGCTCTGGATCATGTCGGCGTTCATGTTTCTGACGATCGGTTTTTCGCGAATCTATCTGGGTGTGCATCACACGACTGACGTGATTGCGGGATTTGCAGCGGCGTTGATTTGGATCCTGATGGTGAGGTTTGTTGAGAAGGCAACAGTCATCCACGGATTACGGAAATAAAGCTAAATCTGTGTAATCTGTGGATGGCTTAGATCCAGTCTCATTTCGACTGAGAGTCCGCCGCCGGCAACATTGGCCGCCGCCACCGATCCGCCATGCATCCGCACCGCGCGTTCGGTAATCGCGAGGCCCAGACCGGTGCCGCCACCACTCTGCCGATCGCGTGCATCCTCAGTACGATAAAACGGCCGAAAGATCGTCTCGAGCGCCTCTTCGGGAACGCCTTTGCCGCGGTCACGCACGCTGATTACCGCGTGGCCATTTTGCCGTTGCAGCGCAACCTCGACCGCTGTTCCTTCGGGCGTGTAACGAACCGCATTGCGCACGACATTCTCCACCGCGCTACGCAGTAATTCCTCAATTCCTTTGATCGAGCAATGATCGCTCGACACGATTTGCACGGAGCGGTTGATGCTGCGTGCTTCGAAGTCGGCATCGTCAGCAACTTCCTTCACCAGCGCCGCGAGGTCGACGTCGGTTCGCTTGCGTGCATCGGTGCCGCTCTCGAGCCGGGTTAGAGTCAGCAACTGGCTGATCATCTCATTGAGATTGTCTGACTCACGCTCGATCCGATCGAGAGCGCCATTTGCTTCCGGACCAGATCGCTGTCGCGCCAGTCCGAGGGCGACGCCGAGACGAGCCAACGGCGAGCGTAACTCATGCGAAATGTCGCCAAGTAAACGCTGTTGCGCTTTCACCATCGCTTCCAATCGTCCCGCCATCGCGTTGAAATCACGACCGAGCTGACCGACTTCATCGCGACGTTTGGCCAGTTGCGTCGGCACACGTGCGCCGAGATTGCCTTCGGCGAGTTCGTTTGTGGTGGTGCGAAGTTTCAAGAGCGGCGTGGTGAGATAGCGCGCGAGCCAGTAACAAAAGATGCCGCCGATCACGAGCACCACGAGCAGCCGCAGACCCAACGTCTGGACGAACGGTTGAAACGGTGGACGAGGAATGTGCGCGACGTAGATATATCGTTGGCCCTTAGCGCTGGTAACCGGTCGCGCCACGAGTGTGTTTTCAACCGCGAAGTTGAATTCAATGTCGCGACTCTCGGCGGCCTTCGCTCTCAGGTCCGTTGCGCCTTGTGGCACCGGTCGCCCGGAAAGTTCTTTTCCACTCTCATCGAAGAAAGTCGCGCCCACACCGGAAGCTTTCTCGGTTGCCTGGAGCGCGGCAGTTAATGCCTGCGGTCCCGATTGTTCGTAGATCTCAGCAGCTCGCTGCGAGTTTGGACCAGTCTGCGCCAGATCGCGCCACGATCTCCTCGTCGGTGTCGGACGCGTGAGCGCAAACGCCGCAAACAGCACGACGTTAATAATGATCATCGCGACCCAAAACCAGATGAAGATCTTGAGATATAAACTACGAAACGGGAACTTCATAATTATTAGCCACAAAAAAGCACAAAAGGTGCATTGTGTGCCTTTTGTGGCTCATTCTTTCTCTGACGTGGCGCCGTAGATGTAACCCACGCCACGAATGGTCTTGATTCGTTCCAGACCGTTCAGTTGGTGGCCCAACTTCTTCCGCAGGTTGCTGACGTGCATGTCGATACTGCGATCGAACGGCGACAGCTCGCGGCCCAACACTTCCTTAACCAGATCTTCGCGCTTCACAATCTGCCCCGCATTGCGTAGCAGAATCTCGAGCAGGTCGTACTCGACTCCAGTGAGCTCAACTACTTCCCCCGAGCGGCGGACGTTGCGCGTGTTGCTGTCCATTTCGATGTCCCCAACACGAATGGTCTCACGCGTGGAAGTAGTTGACTCAACAGGCTGGGCGCGCCGCAATACCGCACGAATTCTGGCCACCAGCTCGCGAGGATTAAATGGCTTCGGAAGATAATCGTCGGCGCCGATTTCGAGACCAACAATACGGTCCACATCGTCGCCTCGCGCCGTCAACATCAAAACCGGAATACGAGAACGTGCCCTGATACGTCGCAGCACATCGAATCCGTTCGTGCCCGGTAACATCACGTCGAGCACAACTAGGTCGTGTTCCTCCGACAGGGCGCGATCGATGCCGCGCTCGCCGTTGTGAATCGCCTCAACCGTATAACCTTCCGGTTGCAGGTACTCTCCCACCAACTCGCAGAGACCGACATCGTCGTCAATGACCAAAACGCGTTCCATTGGCTGCTTCTCAGCGAGATTGAATGACATAAGGACGACCTAAAGCAAGTCCTGAAGATCCTACATGAAGCGCCCAGTTTCGTGCGTAAAGAAGTGTCAATTGCAATCTCCATAGAACTGACAAAACTTTACATTTCATTGACAGACTCTTTACGCCTTCTTTCGATACAATCCGCACTCAAGCTGGGGCGGACGCACTCTATCCACGCCAATTTAAGCAAAGTGTTTCGAAGGAGCTGGGAATGAAGAAAATTGTCTTTGTGATTGCCCTTTGCGCGAGCATCCCCGCGCTTGTGCTCGGGCAACAGCGCACCGGATCGTTGCGTGGACAGGTGCTGGATGAGTTGGGTGGCGCGATCGTCGGCGCGAGTGTGACGGCGATTGACGGGAAAGGTGTCGAGAAGTCGGTAGTTACAAACGACGGCGGCTCTTACACCATCAATGGCCTGGCGCCCGGCAAGTACATCATCCGTGCGGTCAATGCGGGCTTTGCAATGTCGGAAACTCCCGACGTTGAAGTTGCAGCCGGCAAGCCGTCGCAGTTAGACATCACGTTGAAAGTCGCGATCGAAGAGCAGAAAGTAACGGTCTCGACTGAAAATCGCGAGTTGAGCACTGAACCGGAGAACAACGCCGGGGCGGTTATTCTCAAAGGTGACGATATCGACGCCCTCCCCGACGATCCGGATGATCTCGCGGCGGCGTTACAGGCTCTGGCTGGTCCGTCCGCTGGTCCAAACGGCGGGCAAATCTTTGTTGACGGATTCACCGGCGGTCGTTTACCTCCGCGCGCATCGATTCGCGAAATTCGTATCAACTCGAATCCGTTCTCAGCCGAATACGATCGTCTTGGTTTTGGTCGTATCGAAATCCTGACTCGCCCCGGTACCGATCGTTATCGCGGCCAGGTTTCCTTTAACTTCAACGACGACGCGCTGAACGCGCGCAACCCGTTCGCCGACAGCCGGCCGTCGATTCAAACGCGCCAGTACGGCGGAAACTTTGGTGGTCCAATATCCAAACGTAAAGCGTCGTTCTTTGTCGATTTCGATAAACGCGACATCAACGACAGCGCGTTGGTTGTGGCCCAGGTGCTGGACGGGAATAACAACATAGTCGACTTCATTGACACCGTCGCCGTTCCGAGTCGTCGTACGTCTTTCAGTCCCAGAATTGATTACCAGATCAATCCCAACCACACGCTTATCGCACGTTATAACTACGCGAAGACTACACGAATACAGGGCGCCGGCGGCTTTAACCTGCCGGAGCGTGTCTACGACAGCGAGAACAGCGAACAGGGAATTCAGCTTACCGAAACGGCGATCATCAACAAGACAATCGTTAACGAAACCCGCTTCTCGTTTGAACGCCAGCAGAGCCAGCAGAACGCCGACAACTCGATTCCGACAATCGATGTACAGGATGCGTTTACGGGCGGCGGTTCCCAGGTTGGCCAGGCCCACAGCACGACGCACGACTGGGAATTGACGAACAACACTTCGTTTGCAAAGGGACAGCACTCATTCAAGGTTGGTGCTCGCCTGCGTGGCGTTCACATCACACAGTTCTCGCCAAATAACTTCGGCGGCACTTACACGTTCTTCGGCGGTAGTCTGGGTCCGATTCTCGATGCGAACGAGCAGCCGACCGGCGGCACGGAGCTGATCACGAGTATTGAGCGTTATCGTCGTACACAGGTTCTACTCGCACAGGGTTTCACCGGCGCACAAATCAGAGCGCTCGGCGGTGGTGCCAGTCAGTTTCGGCTGTCATCCGGTAATCCGGAGACGAAAGTGAGCCAGTGGGATGTTGGTGGTTACGTACAGGACGACTGGAAGCTGCGACCAAACTTTACGCTCAGTCTCGGTTTGCGTTACGAGAATCAGAAAAACGTCGATAGCAATCTGAACTTTGGACCACGCGTTGGTTTTGCCTGGTCACCGGGCGGACAGCAATCGAAGACCGTGATTCGCGGTGGCTACGGCGTCTTCTACGAACGCATCAGCGAGAATCTGACGATGAATGCGCTGCGTTTGAATGGTGTCAACCAACAGCAGTTCACGGTGCAGAATCCCGATTTCTTTCCGGTAATTCCAACCGCGGATCAGCTCCTTCAGTTTGCGGTTCCGGGCAGTGTTTACCGGCTCGCGGACGGACTTCAGTCGCCGTACACGCTGCAATCAGTGATCAGTGTTGAGCGGCAGTTGCCGCATAACTTGACGGTCGCGACCAGCTACATCAACGTTCGTACGCTGCACGTGTTGCGCACGAGACCGCTGAATGCTCCGTTGCCGGGTACATTTATTCCGGGCGTGCCGAACAGCGGCGTTCGTCCGCTCGATTGCGCGGATTTCATTCCGCCCGATATCAATCCTTCGCCGCGTTGCAATGTTTTCGAGTACGAATCAAGTGGTCGTTACAATCAGAATCAACTGATCATTAACTTGAACAGCCGCTTTCATCGCAACGCCACGATGAATGCTTATTACGTGTTTGCGAAAGCGAACAGCGATGCGGATGGCACCGGAAGTTTTCCCGCGAATCCGTACGACTTGAGCACCGAGTATGGTCGCGCTTCGGGCGACATTCGGCATCGTTTTGTAATGACTGGTAACTTCCGCGCGCCGTGGAATATCAGTTTGAATCCTTTCGTGATCGTGCAGTCAGGCCGTCCGTTCAATATCACGCTCGGCCGCGATCTCAACGGCGACACGTTGAACACCGAGCGACCGGCTCTCGCGCCCGCGGGTGCTGATTGTTTGGACGTGAACAATATCAAGTGCACGCCTTACGGCAACTTCAAACTCACGTTTGCGCCGGGCGACGTGATGATTCCGCGTAACTTCGCCGAAGGCCCGGGATCGGTGACGGTCAACCTGCGTGTGAGCAAGACGTGGAGTTTTGGTTCCGAGGGTCGTGGTACGACGGCGAACAATCGTCAGGGCCAAGGTCAAGGTCAAACTCCGGACGGACAGAATCCACAGCGTGACGGACAGCGAAACCCGATAATGGGTGGCGGCATGGCCGGTCGTGGTCCCGGTGGCGGTGCTCCAGGCGGTGGTGGCGGTGGCCCGCGTGGTGGTGGCGGTGGCGGCGGTTTTGGTGGTGGCGGTGGTGGTTTTGGTGGTCCAGGTGGCGGCACCGGTCGTTACAATCTGACGTTCTCGCTGAACTTCAATAACATCCTGAACCACACAAACCTCGGCAATCCGATCGGCAATCTCGGTTCGTCGTTGTTTGGGCAGTCAACTTCAACCGCAGGTGGCTTTGGCGGTTTCGGCGGTGGCAATCCGGCGTACAATCGTCGCATCGACGCGCAGATCCGGTTCAGCTTTTAGTATCCGTGTAGATCTGTGGCTGGTTTTCGGTAGAATGCTCTTCATTGAGCAATCATCAATTTATCCAGCGGTGCATTAGAGCCGAGTGTCAGACGGAATACGATCTCGACGCTCGGCTCTATGTGTGTTCGCGTTGCGGTGGGTTGCTGGACATCGAGCGCCGCGAGCCCCTCGCAATCGATCCCGATTCATTACGACAGCGTTGGCTAACACGACGCGATCGCAGTGGCGTCTGGCGTTTTCGCGAGTTCCTGCCGTTTCCCGAAGATGCAGACGTCGTTTCGCTCGGCGAAGGAAACACGCCGCTTTACGACGCGCCACGATCCGCTCAGTACTGCCGTTTATCCCGACTAAAACTCAAGCATCAGGGTTGTAATCCCACCGGATCGTTTAAAGACGCCGGGATGACTGTCGCCGTGACGCAGGCGCGCAAACTCGGCGCACGGCTCGTCGTCTGCGCAAGCACCGGCAACACTGCGGCGAGCCTCGCGGCTTATGCGGCACGGGCGGATATGCAATGCGCGATCATCGTTCCGGCCGGACAGGTGAGCCACGCAAAGTTGGCCCAGGCGTTGGACTACGGCGCAAAAGTGATCGAGATCGACGGTAACTTCGACGCGTCGATGCACGTGATTCGCGAGCTGGCGGATGACGAATCGATTTATCTCGTCAACTCGATCAATCCTTTTCGCATTGAAGGTCAGAAGACAGTTGCATTCGAATTGTGCGAACAACTCGACTGGCGTGTACCGGATCATCTCGTGTTACCCGGCGGAAATCTTGGCAACAGTTCGGCATTCGGAAAAGGCTTTCGCGAGTTGTTGAGCAGTGGGTTAATCGATCGGCAACCGAAGATCACTGTGGTTCAAGCTGAAGGCGCCGCGCCGTTTGCGCGGTTCTATGAAGATGGTGAACATCGGGAGTTTGTAAACGAAGAAGATCCGAAGACGCTCGCGTCTGCGATCAAGATCGGCGCGCCTGTTTCGTGGCAAAAGGCGTGGCGAGTAGTGAGTGAAACCGGTGGCAGCGTGATCACTGTGACCGAACAGGAGATCGCAGATGCGAAGGCCGTGATCGGACGCGATGGGATTGGTTGCGAGCCGGCGTCAGCGACGACGGTTGCGGGAATTCGAAAGCTATCGCTTGGTGAGAATGAATCGGTTGTGGCTGTGCTGACGGGGCATGTGTTGAAGGATACGGACTACGTGATCAAGTATCACAATCGCTCGTTAACAGATCCCGACGGACGAAAGCTCGAAAGCCGATTTGCGAATTCGCCGATTCGTGTTGGCGCTACGGCGGACGCGATTCGCGCGGTCTTGTGAACCACAGATGAACGCGGATAAAGACAGATCATCGTTTGCGGTTCGTGTTCCAGCTTCGACGTCGAATCTTGGATCGGGGTTTGACTGTTTTGGTCTCGCGCTGGAACTCTATCTGACGGTGCGTGCGACGGCCGTTCCTGATGCGGCGGAGGCGTGTCGCGTCACCACCACCGGAGCGAAAGAGAACGAGGCGTTACCGCGCAACGCCGTCAACCTGATCTTTCGCGCGATGTCTTTTGCGGCACGGAGTGAAGGGGCATCTTTGCCGCCGGTCGAATTGGTCGTTCATAACGAAATACCGCTCGCGAGCGGTTTGGGCAGCAGCGCCGCAGCGATCGTCGCGGGTATCAAGCTCGCAGGGTTAATCACCGGGGAAGAAATTTCCGATCAATCAATTCTGAATTACGCGACCGAGTTTGAAGGACATCCTGACAACGTCTCCGCTTCGCTACACGGCGGTTTCATCACAAGCTGCATCAGTAGTGACAAGTCAGTGCTCTCCGCAAAGTTTGATTGGCCTGCGAATGTTCGCGTCGTCGTCGTGTCGCCGCATTCACAGTTGCCGACACACGTCGCGCGCGCGGCGTTGTCGCGAACTGTCAGCCGTGTTGACGCGGTTTACAACCTCCAACGCGCAGCACTTTTCACTGCCGCCATCGCGCAGCAACGTTACGACCTGCTCTGGGAAGCAATGCGCGATCGTCTCCACCAACCACAGCGAGAATCACTCGTTCCCGGTCTTGCCGCCGCGCTCGCACTGCCGCGCATGCCCGGTCTGCTCGGAGTCGCACTGAGCGGCGCTGGTCCAAGTATCGTGGCGTTAGTTGAGAATAATGAGGAAGAGATTGGCCGGCGGATCGCGAGCTGTTTCAAAGTCGGTTCAACTATCAGAAACCTCGACGTCGACAACGAAGGATGTCGCGCCTCCGATGAATTTTAGCTGAGTCGCTTCGTCACCCAGAACACCGGATAACTCACCGCCAGCAGTATCAACGCGTAAACACTGTTCTTCGTATCAGCCCGAATCGCGCCCGCCAGAAACAATACCGATCCAATCAGCGCGAGTGCCGGCGTCACGGGATAACCCCAGGCGCGATACGGCCGCGGTTTCTCGGGTTCACGATGCCGCAGCACGAAGAGTGAAACAAACGAGAGGATGTAATTCACCACGAAGAAGAAAGCGAGCACTGTAATTACAGTCTCGAATTTCTCACCAAACACGATGAACAACAGCGCCACGAGCGCGCTCAAAAACAGTGAGACTGCCGGCGTGCCGCCTTTGTTTACGTCAGCCGCTTTCTTCATAAATAATCCATCACGGCTCATCGCAAACACGACCCGCGTCGCCATCAGGTGCAGCGCGTTGACGCCGCTCAGCATCGACACGATCGTGAGGCAACGAAAGATCGTGTCGCCATAACGGCCAAAGATCACCGTCGCCGCCGCGCCTGCCGCAAATTCTTTGCCGGCGATCTGAGTGATTGGCAACACGTAAAGCAGCGCGATGTTCACCAGCAAGTAAATTGCCGCGATCGCGAGTACGCCGCCGAACAACGAGCGAGGAATATCTTTCCCGGGATTTTCAACTTCTTCGGAAAAATAGATCACGCCGGCCCAACCGTCGTACGTGTAAATCGCAGATTGAAGCGAAAGGACGATCGCCGACATCGTGATGACCGGCATCGCAGTCGATTGCGCACTGGTGAGTGAGCCTTCACCACCGAAGATGAACGCGGCCACGATCAGCGCGACAAACGCGAGTGCTTTCAACAGGCTCGTGATGTTTTGAATGTTGCTACCCCAGGCGATCCCACGCCACTGTAGCAACGCAAAGGCGATTGCTACTGCCGCGGCGATATGCACGGCTTTGCCATCGAGAGCAGGAAAGAGCGCCACCGCGAATGTGCCGACGACGAGTGATACGGCCGCAGTCGAACCACACGAAGAGATCCAGTCGCTCCAGCCCACGATGAAGCCTGCATACTCACCGAGTGCATAGCGTGAGAAAACGTACTGACCACCGGAACGCGGCAACATCGTCCCGAGCTCGGCTACTGAGATGGCGCCGAGAAGTGCGTAAACAGCACCGGCAAGCCAAACGAGCAGGAAGGGTGTCGGAGCGGGTAATTGCTCGGCAATAGCACCCGGCGCGCGAAAAATCCCCGCCCCGATCGTGTTACCGATAATGACGGCAAGACCAAACCCCACTCCGAGTACGCGCAGCAGGTGGCCATGAGTTTTCATTCTTGTCGGAATTTTTGCCACAGATAAACACGGATGACACAGATCAGAAATGCAGAACAGTGTTATCCGTGTTCATCCGTGGCTAGACTTACGTCCCGATATAGTAACCGATGAAATAAGTGTTCACCTGCCTCGCGTCTCACAGAAAGTCTTCCCGCATGATACGCCCGTGAACCCAATCCGCGCTGCACTGACTTGCAGATCGCCACGTCTTCATCCTGAATGCGCTGGCCCACGGCCATACTCGCTCGATTTCGCTCGCGTGCCTCTTCACTCACCACATCCGGAAAGTAAAAATCGAAAACCACTTCCGTCTGGTCCACACCGCGCGGGATGACGAGGTTTGTATCCATCACGCCGTCGTACCAGTTGATCATGAAGTTGGGATAGATCCAGTAATAGAGCGCACGATCGCCTTTTCTCACCGCGCCCGTTTGGGCTTCAGCGCCTTCGGCTACGATGGGGCTCCACTGTAAACAGTATCGCTCGCCGTTTTCGATCATGTAGTTGCTGTAATCGAGCACGCTGTCGAGACCTTTGTGCAGATAAGGCACGTGATAACCACCGTCGAGATAGTTATCGACAAACACTTTCCAGTTGCAGTCAAAGTGATAATGACGGCGTTCGAACCAATGCAGATCACTTAATCCCAACGGGCTGATTTGCGCGAGTAGTTCATCACCCAGAAACGCTTCCAGCGACTCCGGTACATTCTGAACGGTCTTTACGAATACCCAGTTTTCCCACTCTGCGATTTCCAGTGACACGAGCCCATTCTTTGACCGTTCGAAATCGCAGACGCCGGAAAAATCAGGCGTGCCTTTCAACTCACCTTCGAGCGAGTAGGTCCAACCGTGATACGGGCAGCGAAGCTGCGCTGCTTTGCCTTCGGGCTCGGTCATCACCGCCGCAGCATGATGACGGCAGACGTTGAAGAATCCGCGCAACACGCCATCATGGCCACGCACGATCACGATCGGCTGACCCGCTATGTCCGTTGTGACGTAGCGGCCCGGTTCAGTCACCTGATCCGCGCGCGCTGCGAGTTGCCACGATTGCGAGAAGACGGTGTCGAGTTCGTGTTGATAGAAGTCTCGGTTGGTGTACCACGACGAAGGGATCGTCGATGCTCGCTCGAGCGCCAGGTTTGGATCGTATTGACTAACGATCTCACGGAGGATCTCACGCAATTGAGCGTTCATACGACGGGCGTGGCTGTCTTGCGTTTCGGATTGAAGAACGGCGTTTTCGCGACCGTCGCCCGCACTTGATGACGCACGGCCTCGACGGTGATCTCAATTTGTAGTTTGGTGCCCGGGCGCGTGTGCGCGCGGCTGACAGTGGCGAGCGCAATCATTCGCTTCAACGTCGGCGACCAGGTACTGGTGGTTGCTTTACCAACCTGGTTGCCTTCTTTGTAGACAGGCACAGCGACGCGCGATGCCATCGCTGAGACTGCCGGCGGCAGTCCGACCGCTTCGTAGAGACTCTCCACCTGTGGCCAGTCGATTTCGAGACCAACAATCTCACGTGCGTGTCCACGTTTCTGCTCTTCGATCAACGCCGCCTGGCCCACGAAGCGATTTTTGTCGAGATTAACCAGCCTTCCGAGTCCCATTTCGTACGGCGAGTAGCGTTGTTCGTCGACGAGAGCTTTTTTGCTGCTGTTGAAATCGACCTCGATCAACAGCAATCCGGCTTCGACGCGCGAGACGTCGAGCGCCAGCATGCCCGCCGGATGTATATCAAACGCGCGGCCGGCTTCCATGAGTGCGTCCCAAACCTTGATTGCCTTGTCGGACGCGATCCAGATCTCGTAACCGAGGTCGCCCGTGTAACCGGTGCGCGAAATCTCCACCGGCACACCCGCGATCGAGCCTTTCGTCACGCGAAAGTATTTCAGGTTCGTAATATCGGCATCTTTAACGAGACTCGCCAGCAAACGACCCGACGTCGGTCCTTGCAACGCCAGCGCCGAAACGCCTTCTGAAATATCCTCTATCTGGACATCCATCCCGGCGGCATTCTGCGTAAACCAGCGCAGACTCGGATCCGCCGCGGTCCAGCGATAGGTATTCTCTTCAAGCCGCGAAACCGTGCCGTCGTCGATCACTTTGCCGTGCTCGTCGCACCACGGTGTGTAGACCACCTGGCCCACCGTCACCTTGCGCATGTCGCGCGTGATGATGCGATCGACGAGCCGCGTCGCGTCTTTTCCTGTGAGCCGGTATTTAAACAACGGCGAGATATCGATCAACGCCGCGGCGTTGCGAATCGCGTTGTACTCGTGCTCGTGATGCGGCTCGTAAGAACTGACCGCGTAATATCCGGACCACTCGCGATAGCTTAGGCTTTCGCAGAGCTGGAATGTTCGTTCGTGAAAAGCGGTTCCAATAGGCATGCGTGTTGTGTTGTTAGTCCCGGGTTTGTCAGGGCGAGCGATTATAAGTATGCTAACGCGCTTGCAGCAAGGCACTCCTAGTAGAAAAACGATGCAATGAACAATCGATACGACGTCGTCGTGATTGGCGGCGGACATAACGGTCTGGTTAACGCGGCTTATTTGGCTCGCGCGGGGAAGAAGGTCCTCGTGCTCGAGCGGCGGCACGTGCTGGGCGGCGCGGCGGTGACGGAAGAGGTCTTTCCGGGCTTCAAATTCTCTGTTTGCTCTTACGTTGTATCGCTGCTCAGGCCCGAGATCATTCGCGAGCTCGATCTGCCGCGCCACGGTCTCGAGATCCTGCCGCTCGACGGCACCTTCACACCGATGCCGAACGGCGACTATCTCTGGCGCGTCAACGACCACGCGCGCACGCGGCGGGAGATCGCGCGACATTCAAAGCTCGACGCCGAAGCCTACGACGAGTATGGCAAGGCAATGATCGAGATGGCCCACTTCGTCAAGCCGATCATGAGCATGACCCCGCCGGACCCCACTACGCTCGATCCCTGGGGTTGGAAGAACCTGGCATTTTTGGGCCGCCGGTTTCAGAAACTTGCCGACGACGACAAGTACAACCAGGTCCAGTTGATGACGATGAGCGCCGTCGACTTCCTCGATCAGTGGTTTGAGACTGACGTGCTGAAAGCGACTATGTCGGCGTCCGGGATCATCGGGACGTTTCTCGGCGTGCGTTCGCCGGGAACTGCTTACGTGCTGCTGCATCACTACATGGGCGAGATCGACGGCGCGTTTCGCTCCTGGGGTTTTGCGCGCGGCGGCACCGGCGCGATTTCGAACGCGATCGGCGATGCGGCGCGCGAAGCGGGCGTCGAGATCCGCACCGAAGCGGCGATTGAAAAGATATTGCTCAAGAACGGCCGCGCGATCGGCGTCGTGCTGAAAAACGGCGACGAGATTCACGCGGAAGTTATTTCGTCGAGCGTCGATCCGCGTTTGACGTTCATGAAGATGGTCGGCGAGGAACACCTGCCTGATGATTTCTGCACGGATCTCAAGCGCTACAAGTATCGTGGCTCGTCGGGCAAGGTGAATCTCGCGCTTGATGGTTTGCCGAACTTCAAGGCGATGCCTGGTCCAGGCGCTCACTTGCGCGGTGCAATCTCGATCTCGCCGAGTGTTGAGTACATGGAGCGCGCGTACGACGAGGCGAAGTACGGACGTTTCTCGCGCCGGCCGTACATCGACATGGTGATTCCGAGTTTGACTGATCCTTCAGTCGCGCCGCCGGGCAAGCACGTGATGTCGTGCTTCGTGCAATACGCGCCTTACAACCTGAAGGAAGGCAGTTGGGACGAGAAGCGCGACGAGTTTGGCGACACAGTGATCGACACGATCGCCGAGCACGCGCCTAACATTCGCGAGTTGATCCGCCACCGGCAGGTGGTGACGCCGCTCGATCTCGAACGTGAGTTTGGTCTCTCGGAAGGCAACATTTTTCAGGGCGAGCTCACACTCGAACAGCTCTTCTTTTTGCGTCCGGCGCCGGGCTGGGCGCAGTATCGCACGCCGATCAAGAACCTATGGATGTGCGGTTCGGCGACGCATCCGGGCGGCGGAATTATGGGCGCGCCGGGACGCAACGCCGCACTGCAACTGTTGAAAGACTGGAAATAAACGCACGCGAAAATGCCAACGTACGACGTAACAATCATCGGTGGCGGCCACAACGGTTTGGTGACCGCTGCGTATCTCGCGAAGAATGGTCTGAAGACGCTCGTGCTCGAACGACGCGAAGTTGTCGGCGGCGGAGCGGTCACGGA
>DASSFI010000111.1:0-13958 GCA_035694465.1 Pyrinomonadaceae bacterium
CGCTTTGTTATCAAAACGCTTGATCGTAGCAAAGCGGCGCCAGGCCGCCGCACTCCAAAGAGGACCTATTTGAGTTATGATAGCCGGCGATGAGGCAAAGAAGACCACGCATCGGAATCACGATGCGCCTTGAACACACTACTGACAGATTTTATTTGGGACGCCACTACAGCGAAGCGGTCGAAGGTGCCGGTGGCGCGCCCGTGCACATCAGCCTGATCCCAAATGCTGATTACATTGATTCGATAATTGACGGTTTGGACGGCATCCTGCTGCCTGGTAGTGATTCGGATGTGGATCCGTTGCGTTACGGTCAACAACCCCGTCCTGCTCTGGGAACGGTGCAAACAATCAAAGACGAAACCGATTTGCTGGTGATTAAGGCGGCTGAGCGAAAGGGAATCCCCCTCTTCGCAATCTGTTTTGGAATGCAGATATTGAATGTCTCGCGCGGCGGTACGCTGATCCAGGACATTGGCTCGCAAGTTCCTGATGCAATTAAACACGAGCAGGGCGCGCCTCGCGATCGCCCGTCGCACGGAATCAGGATGCTGGAAGATTGCAGGTTATCGGAAATTGCCGGTTCGATTGATGCGGTAGTCAACAGCCATCATCACCAAGCCGTCGAAACACTCGGCGCAGATCTGATCGCGACCGCATGGTCCAGCGACGGCATCATTGAAGCGCTGGAAGATCCGCGACCGGATCGTTTCATAGTTGCGGTCCAATGGCATCCGGAACTCGGCTGGGAAAGGGACTTGCTCTCGCAGCGTCTGTTCCGAACTTTCGTCGACGAGGCCGCTAACGTACAGCAAGTCGATCTCGCATCAGTCTCCACACCTGCATGAATTCGGCAACGACAAGTGGCCAACTCGGACTCGCCGATCGCGTCGCAGTTATCACCGGCGGATCGCGAGGTATCGGGAAAGCCGTGGTTTCGCTGCTTGCTTCCTACGGTGCTCACGTCGTTGTTAACTACGTCAAAGATGAAGCGGCAGCCACTGCGACGGTAAACCTGGCGCAAGCCCACAACGTAAAAGCTCTGGCAATTCAGGCGGACGTTGCCAAACTGGACGATGCTCAACGATTACTTCAACAAACGGTTGAGCATTTCGGACGTATCGATTTCCTGATTTGCAATGCGGGTATTTGGGTAGGCGCGCCAGTAGAATCGATCTCTGAAGAGCTTTGGGACCGGACGCTCGACATTAACTTGAAAGGGACGTGGGCCGTATGCCGTGCGGCAGTTCCAATCATGAAGCAACAACGATTTGGCCGGATTGTAATTGTCAGTTCGACGGCAGGGCAGCGAGGCGAAGCTAATGTTTCCAACTACGCCGCATCTAAAGGCGGCCAGATCGCATTTACAAAATCGCTTGCGCCTGAACTCGGGCCATTTGGAATCAACGTTAACTGTGTTGCTCCCGGCTGGGTCGATACCGAAATGACGACGGACGCGCTTGCGGATGTTGCTCAAAATGAGTCGATTGTTAAAGGTATTCCTTTAGGGCGCGTCGCGACCCCGGAAGACATCGCCGGAGCCATCGCGTTTTTATGCAGTGACTGGGCAAACCACATCACGGGCGAGATTCTGAACGTAAACGGCGGTTCAGTTTTATGCGGCTAGGACATCGAAGTTGGACACAGTCAGAACCGTCCGCGGTAGCGGATGGGTCCGCAGCATCGTCAGCTGCGAGCCTGTCTACGACGTACCCATCCGCTACCGCGGACGGTTCTGACTGTGTCCAAGTCGGATCAGGAGAATTCAGGTATGACTTTAACTCTGGAGCGTGAGAGCGCGGAAATCACGAAGAAACAAGTGCAACACGTCGAACTCGGACTTGAGAGATTACTTGAAGAAGGCCATCCCGCGCTTCAAGGCGCGCGTGTCGGACTGATCTGCAACCAGGCGTCAGTCGATCATTCGTTTCGCCATGCCGCCGACCTGCTCCACGAGCACTCAGAGATTCAACTGAAAGCTTTGTTCGGTCCGCAACACGGAATTCGCGGCGACGTTCAGGACAATATGATCGAAACCGGTCATAGTGTCGATCGCAAAACCGGCGTGCCGGTCCATTCGCTCTACAGTGAAACGCGCGAACCAACAGACGCGATGCTTGAGGATGTCGATGTGCTCGTATTCGATATGCAGGACGTGGGCTGTCGCATCTACACGTTTGTCTACACACTCGCGAATTGCATGCGAGCCGCGCGCAGGCTAGGCAAGAAAGTGATCGTTTGCGACAGACCGAATCCGATAAACGGCGTGAGTGTCGCCGGCAATATCCTGGAGTCTGAATACGCTTCGTTTGTTGGGCAGTTTTCTTTACCAACCCGACCTGGGATGACAGTCGCTGAACTGGGACGCATGTTCAATGAACACTTCGAAATCGGTTGTGATCTGGAAGTTATTCCGATGCGCGGCTGGCGACGTGAACTCTGGCACGACGAGACCGATGCGCCGTGGGTGCTACCTTCACCAAACATGCCCACACTCGATTCAGCCACAGTATTTCCAGGCACGGTTCATTTCGAGGGCACACAGGTTTCGGAAGGCAGGGGAACCACTCGACCGTTCGAACTGATCGGCGCGCCATACATCGATCCCGACGCTTACGCGGATAAACTAAATGCCCTCGGCATGAAAGGCGTCTATTTCAGAAGCTGCGTCTTTCAACCCACTTTTCAGAAGCACGCCGGTGTGAGTTGCGGTGGCGCACAGATACACGTTCTCGATCGCGATGTATTTGAACCGTGGTTCGCGGGTATTGCAATGACCAAGCTGGCGCACGACATGTACCCCGATGAGTTTCGCTGGAAAGTTCCGCCGTACGAGTACGTCTTCGACAAGAATCCCTTCGACGTAATCAGCGGCACCGCGAAGATCAGAGAGGCGTTTGAACAGGGAACCGAGCTCGATGCGATTCGAGAATGGGCTGAAGCACCACTTGAAGAGTTTAAAGAACTACGTGAGCCGTTCCTGTTGTATAGCTGAAGACTTAACGTGGGATATTAAAGGTCGGCTGGCCGACCGCTAAGGTGAACTATTAAGTACTAATGAGCCCCGCAGAACAAAATCGGGTTTTAAGATCCGCGACATCCGTGGCTCTTTGCGAAGAGATTCTTATTGAGGTAAAACTTTAATCGTCTACTTGAGCGTTTGGGAGGAATTTGATTTGGTTAAAGCGGAACACATGCAGGCGGATGATGTGCCAGGCGCTGCATGGCTAACTGGATTGGCAGCCTGGTTTCTTCCGGGACTGGGCCACGTCTTACAAAAGAAATGGTATCGAGCGGCATTGATGGGCGGCGCCGTGTGGATCTGCTTCTTTGTCGGTCTCGCCATGGGCGGACATCTCTTTGATCTATCGGCTGAGGGTTCATGGGTAATCCTGCAAATCCCCCCGATGATTGCAAACCTCGGCTCAGGCGCTCTATACATCGTTTCGTGGTTAATCGGTCACGGCTTCGCAGACGATCCGGTGCAGGCCGCACGCGCTACCTACGAATACGGCAATAATCTGCTATTGATATCCGGTCTTCTCAACTATCTAAACGTGCTCGACGCATTTGATATCGCCGCCGGGAGGAAACCTTGAGACACTTCCTGGTAATGGCATTGTTTGCTGCTCTTGCTTCGATCATCTTTGGAGCAATGGCGAAGGACACGACGCACGAGCGATGGATTTACGGACTCAAAGTGTTCGCCGAATTCATGGTGATAGGACTGGTGCTGAGCTGGATCCTCTACTTCATCCCTTGACGCTACAGAGATGGGTTTATTCGAAACTGAGGCCCTGATCTTACGCAGTTACAATCTGGCAGAGGCTGACAAGATTGTGGTCTGTTTGAGTCGATCTGCCGGATTGATCAGAGGAGTCGCCAAGGGTTGCAGGAAACTCAAGAATCGTTTCGGCGCCGGGCTTGAACCATTCACACTCGTTAACCTCACGTACTACGAGAAGGAGCATCAGGAACTCGTCTCATTTCGCCAGGTCGAGATCTTAAAGTCACGCTTTAACCTTTCGTCAAACGCAACGATGTTGACGGGTTTCTCATACATGGGAGATCTGCTCATCGATTTCTCTCCGCCACACCAGGCAAATGACAATCTGTTTCGAATGGCGATAGCTTGTTTCGAAGCTTCAGCGGAAACACCGGACGATCTGGAGGCAGTGCTGCGTTACTTTGAAGTGTGGTTGTTGAAGCTCGAGGGCTTTCTGCCGGATCTGCGCGCGTGTGCGAACTGCCAGAAAGCTCTTGGTGACGAAGCGATGAGTTATCTTGGGTCTGATTCGTCGTTGCGCTGTGCGGAGTGTAGTACTGGACGAGGTCGTGCGATTTCAAAACGACTTCACACACAGTTCCGGGCGGCAGAGAAGCTTTCACCGGCGAAGTTTGCTGAAAGCGCAAGGGAAGTTGCGAAGGAGACAAAGCGAGAGATGGCGGAGCTAACGTTTCAGATCATCGGACGAGTGCTCGAACGCATGCCGCGAATCAGGCCCGCGAGCTAACATGGTCCTTCGGAACGTACTGTAGGGGCGGCCCTCCGTGGGGCCGCCCTTGGTTTGAAATGCCGTCATTAGCTACAGTGCAGATCAAAGCCAAGGGCGGCCACGGAGGGCCGCCCCTACAGTACATTCCGAATAGCCTTAAAGGCTTACTTGAAGAAAATCGAATTTGCTGACAAAAATCTTTAACTTCAAGAACTTTCTCATCCCTCGATACATCGTCGGGGCGATGGCCCCCTATATCGTCATCTCGCTTTTGTTGCTCACTGCAATTCTGCTGGCACAACAATCGGCGCGTCTCGCTGAGGTCGTAATCTACGCTGACCTCCCGTTCTCAATGCTCGGTTCGATCGGCGCCGCCCTATTACCCGGTGTGCTTATCTTCGCTATTCCTCTCGCGACGCTTGCCGGAATAATCGTCGGCTTCTCTCGCATGGGCAGTGATAGCGAGATCGTGGCCATGCGTGCCGCGGGCATCGGCTCATGGACCATGATATGGCCGGCACTGCTCATCGGACTCTTATTCACCGGCGCAACTACCTACCTGCACCTTAAGGAAGCACCCGAAGCAGCCCGAGATCTCGAACGCATCGCACTCGAAGGGCTGTTGGCAAAACTCGAATCGCCAGTCGAACCACGAACCTTCAACACCTTGCCGCGGTACGTCATCTATGTTCGCGATGGTAATAAAGAGCAGGGCACGTGGGGACGAGTCTTCATCTTCGAGCAACGCGCCAACGGCAAGACCAAGGTCTACACCGCACGTTCCGGCCGCATCGACTCATCCGGTGCGCAGTCTGAGCTCGTACTCAGCGACGTGCTGTCTACCGAGTTCCCCGGCGCTGCCGCTGAAGGAGCCACTCAACAACCTGCGACGCCCAGCGTTCTCGGCGGCGATAACGATCAGAATTCCTATGTCGTCGAGCGTCTCGATCAATTGCGATTCTCGATCAATACGGGCCGCGCCGAAATCCTTGAGCGTCTTAATGAGCGAGACACAAACGCCGATGCGATGGATTGGAGCGAACTGCGTGAAAGGGTTAACTCAGGCGACCCAAAGGAACAGAAGGAAGCAATAAGAATTCTCAACCGCAGAAGTGCTTTGTCGTTGGCGCCTTTGGTGTTTTCACTCCTGGGAGCAACTCTCGGATTGCGAATACGGCGAGGCGGCCGCAGCGTGGGTGTGTTACTCACGCTAATCGTCGTGATTGTTTACTACCTCTTGTCGCTGCTGGGCGAGTCGATGGCTCGCGTGGGAACAGTCTCACCTTATTTTGGACCATGGATCGCAACGATCTTTATTCTCGCTTTGACGCTACTGTTTCTGTTCGTCAATCGAGTGCCATTCATATCGTCGGTGTCGATCTTATCGCGTCGTACAAAAGAGCCCACTGCCGTGGTGCGTGCAACTCAAACAAAACATCGCGGCTTCTCGGCGTTGGGCTTTCCCAGTCTGATGGATGCCACGCTGTTTCGTTCACTCGTGGTGAGTTTCATAGTTTGCTTTGCAGCCCTGGCCGCGATCTTCAATATCTTCACCCTCTTTGAACTGTGGCGCTTCATTGCTGTCACGCAGGCATCTACGGGTTTGGTGGCAAGATATCTGTTGTTCCTGATGCCGCTGATCACAGTCGAACTCTTTCCGGCGACAATGCTGATCTCGGTGCTGGTGACTTATGCATTGCTGGCGAGGAGACACGAAGCGATCGCGTGGTGGGCGTCGGGTCAGAGTGTCTATCGCTTGATGTTGCCGGGTTTCTGTTTTGCGCTTTTGATGGCGTTTGGTTCGTGGGTGGTCCAGGAATATGTAATGCCCGGCGCGAATTTGAAACAGGACGCATTGCGCGCACGCATTCGCGGAGACAAAGCGCGCGCTACGACCGCGACCGGCCGCGTGTGGCTCGCCTCCACCGAAACACGCCGCTTCTACTCGTACGAATTTAGTGAGGATGGTCGGTTGATCGAGCCGACAGTTTACGAGCTTGATGGAGAAGCAGTTCACCTGGCCAAGGTCGTAAGTGGGAAAAGCGGTGTCTGGACAGATCCGAGTCATCTCAAGTTCACTGACACTGAAACTCTGACCTTGAAAGAGATGAGTGTCGAACACAAACCGGACGCAGAAATAACTTTCACCGGCGTTGAATCTCCGGCGGTCTTCAAGCCGACTATCGACAAGCCCTCACAACTGAGCGCCCGAGATTTACGAGGTTATCTCGACGCCGCCAAGCAACGCGGCGTCGACGTGTCGTCACTGGCAGTTGCACTACAAAGAAAATACGCTGGTCCATTCGGCATCATCATCATGGCGCTTATCGGAATGCCGCTGGCAGTATCATTCGGCCGGAAGGGAACTGTGATCGCACTCTGCGCAGCAGTTGTGGTGGGAATCGCCTACTGGGCTCTCGGCGGAGGCTTTCAACAACTGGGAAACTACGGCCTCCTGCGACCCTCAGTCGCCGGCTGGTCACCATTAGTAATCTTCACCGCCGCCGGCACTTATTTCTTATCAAGAGTTCGTACTTAAACCAGAAACACAAAAGGCACATAAAGCTTAATGTGCTTTATGTGCCTTTTTGTGGCTAACTAATCTTTGTGGCTAGGTGCCGGTTTCCCAGCTCGAGATGTATTCGAGTTGTTCGGCCGTCAGTGTGTCGATTGAAATGCCAAGCGCGCGCAACTTGAGGCTCGCGATCTCGGTATCAACTTCCGCCGGCAAAAGGTGAACGCCCGGCGTGAGTATGCCTTTCTTCTTCACCAGGTACTCGACCGAGAGCGCCTGATTGGCAAAGCTCATGTCCATCACGCTCGCCGGATGACCTTCAGCGGCCGCGAGATTGATCAGCCGTCCTTCACCGAGCACGATGACCTTACGTCCGGTTGATTTAACGTTGTACTCCTCCACAAACGGACGCATCGTTACCGGATCACCAGCCATCTCTCGCAACGCAACCAGATTCAATTCGAGATCGAAGTGACCGCTGTTACAAACGATCGCGCCACTCTTCATCTTTGAAAAATGCTCGCCATCGATCACGTGACGGTTACCCGTGACAGTTACGAAGATGTCGCCAATTGCCGCAGCCTCGCTGATCGGCATGACACGGAATCCGTCCATCACCGCTTCGACTGCCTTGATGGGATCAATTTCCGTCACCACGACGTTCGAGCCCATACCACGTGCACGCAACGCAACGCCTTTACCGCACCAGCCATAACCGACGACTACCAGCGTACGACCGGCAAGCAGGATGTTCGTCGCACGAATAATGCCGTCGAGCGTCGATTGACCGGTACCGTAACGATTGTCGAAGAAGTGCTTCGTCTGCGCGTTGTTAACGGCGATCGAAGGGAAGGGCAACACGCCGGCAGTTTCCATCGCGTGCAGACGCTGAATTCCCGTGGTCGTCTCTTCCGTTGAACCGATGATTTCCTTGATCTGACCGGCGCGCTCTTTCAGCAGGGTCGCAACCACGTCCGAACCATCGTCGATGATGATGTCGGGATGTGAATCGAGTGCTGTTCTAACGTGACGGTTGTAAGTATCAGTTGATTCGCCTTTGATGGCGTAAACCGGAATGCCCCAGTCAGCAACAAGCGATGCCGCGACGTCGTCCTGCGTTGAGAGCGGGTTCGACGCGATCAGGATAGATTCTGCGCCGCCAGCCTGAAGAGCGCGAGCCAGGTTGGCAGTCTCGGTGGTGATGTGGGCGCAGGCAACGAGCTTAACGCCACTCAGTGGTTTCTCTTCGGCAAATCTCTCGCGAATGAGACGAAGCACAGGCATTTCGCGCTCAGCCCATTCAATGCGCTGCTTGCCTTGATTAGACAAGCCTATATCTTTCACGTCGAATTCGACGGACGGTGCAGAACTCATGTCAGTTATTTAATCCTTTACTTGAATTATGAATGCTCGTCACCTTAAACGCCGGCGCCTGCGCGCAATGCTTCAGCCTTGTCAGTCTTTTCCCAGGTGAAGCCTTCCTCGTTACGGCCAAAGTGACCGTAAGCAGCAGTGGCCTTATAAATAGGCCGGCGCAGGTTGAGTGATTCGATGATGCCGCGCGGAGTCAATTCGAAGTTGCTCCGTACCAGCTTTGAAATGGCAGCGTCGCTGATGCGGCCCGTGCCAAAGGAGTCGATTGAGACTGAAACCGGCTCGGCAACGCCGATTGCGTACGCGAGTTGTACCTGGCAACGGTCGGCGAGTCCGGCCGCAACGACGTTCTTCGCAACGTAACGCGCCATGTACGCGGCGGAACGATCGACCTTCGTCGGGTCTTTGCCGGAGAAGGCGCCACCGCCGTGCGGAGCGTAACCGCCGTATGTGTCGACGATGATCTTGCGTCCGGTAACACCGGCATCGCCCTGCGGACCGCCGGTTACAAAGCGACCGGTCGGATTAATGTGATACTTCGTGTCTGTATCGAGCAGTTCAGGTGAAACGGTGTGCTTAATTACTTTTTCCAGAATTTCCGCTCGGAGTTGATCGTTGGTGACGTCCGGGTCGTGCTGCGAAGAGACGACCACGGCTTCGACACGGAACGGACGGCCGTCGCGGTATTCAACTGTCACCTGCGACTTGCCATCAGGTCGAAGATACGGAAGCTCATTGGATTTGCGTACTTCCGAAAGACGTCGCGCCAGCATATGCGCGAGCTGAATCGGCAATGGCATTAACTCAGGCGTTTCGTTACAGGCAAAACCAAACATCAACCCCTGATCGCCGGCGCCGCCAGTGTCCACGCCCATTGCGATGTCGGGCGATTGCCGGTCGAGTGCCGACAAGACCGCACAGGTGTCGCAATCGAAGCCATACTTGGCTCTGGTGTAACCGATCTCACGAACCGCTTCGCGCGCGACTCTGGAGTAATCGATGACCGCATTCGTGGTGATCTCGCCCGCAACTACCACCAATCCGGTGGTGACAAGAGTTTCACAAGCAACTCGGGCGGTTGGATCGACGCTTAATGCGGCGTCAAGTACGGCATCAGAGATTTGATCGGAGATTTTGTCTGGATGGCCTTCAGTGACGGATTCAGAGGTAAACAGGTAACCGGATTCGCTAATCAAAACAACTCCTTTATGTGTACACAGTCTCGAATTCAGTGCAGAAAAAGACCGCGTAGATTAGCAGTCTGGGTTTCCCGGAGTCAAGGCGGCGTGGAATAGGGCGAAGTCTTAATTTGAGTTGTGGCGGCTACCTTTTTAGTTCATGCCACCGCCACAGGTAAGGAATCGATCCGCCTTCGGATCGTAAATCCAGCAGAATGCTGTGTAATGCAGAGAGCCCCGAGTCTCGTACTCAACGGCTCCCGTCACATGCAGGAACAGGCCACCTTCCTTTACTCGCCGCATCATCACCCGGCCCACTAGCGCATCATTTGGCCTGATAGGGAGGGCGATCCTTTCTTTCGGCGCAAGCATAGACGTAGGTTGAGTTGGACTGTTAACCCTGCTTTGATCCACATCGTCAATGGTCATAACGTCTTTGAATACTCGAGGGTCGGTAGCAAATTGTGCGCTAATTCTTGTGTTTTTAATTGTAGCTGGAAGATCGCCAGCATTAATCAGGCTTGGCAAAAGAATGTATCCCCCGTCTTTGTCGTCTTCCCCGTGACACTTTTCCGGGACAATCCACGCCCTGCGCTCAGGATCACTATCATGCGACTTGGAAGCGTCTTTCGGCCAGTATTTATCTATACAAATGATTGGGCTTGTGGGCGCTTTGTTGTCGTACATTAAACAATAAGCAAATGGGAACCTAGAACCATCCATGTCTTCGTAAGATCCCCTGCCGCTAAAGAACATCAGCAGAGAACCATTATTAAGGCCTTCAATGTCTTGACTAGTCAGTTTGGCACCACCGCTATAGCTCAACGTCAGACGCTCATCGTGTGGCAATATCTCTGGTGCGCCGCCCGCGTCATGCATGAACATTGTCGGGGCAATATATTCAGGCAACGGTCCCGGGACAAGATAGCTAGTTATACTGGCCGCAGTCCTCAGCGTGATCCGATAAGCATTCGCTTTACCGATATTTTTGATCACCAGATGGATTATCGGGGGCTCCCCTAATACCAACGGGTCGAGCGTTACTCTTTCAAGATAAAACTCAGGACGGTCAATGGTTGCTGGCTTGGACGAAGTACGGTTAATGGTGGGCTCAGCCGCGCGCGCTGGTTTAACCACATACTCGTAATACGCAAAATAGATCCCTATACCGAGAACGACATAGGCAATCATTCCCCACAAAAGCGCGAGCCTAATCGAAGCGTAACCACCCTTAGTGTGGTAGTTGACGGCGATGCTCACAAAGACGCTAAAGACCACGAGAGATATAGTGATGATAAAGACAGTCAAGCGGCGACTCCTTCCCGATCCGGCCTGCTCGTGTTCTTCATGTGTGGGTTCGGCCTCGGCCTGACCGTTTGCTTTTTTCTTATGGCGATTTTGGGAGGCATCCGTCATAGGAATAAAGTGTACGTCGGACTAAGAACAGTTCAGTGGGCGGGCAACAAAGTGAACGGCCGGTCAGTCAAATGAACAGGCTCGAGTTAAGAATCTACTTTAACTGCATTAAGGACGTGAGAAAATTGCTTATGGTTTGAGTTTTTTCGGCGTCTTCTTTGCCCTGTCGATCTTGTTAAACTCTCTCTGCGTCGTCTTCAGTCCTTTTCGGACTTCCTTTATATCTTCTTTTACTGGTAAGTATTCGGGAGGAGTTCCGCTTAACTCAATCATTGTTCTCCGCACTTTTGCACCAACATGGTGTGCCGCTTGCTCTAACTTGATCTGCCCTTTTATGCCTTCGTTTCTGATTTTTTCCTCTGTTTGCGTTATGCGAAAGAGATTGCCAGCGAGTTCTGTCTTACCCATGTAATCCAGTGGAGTTTGATTCGCGGGCAGATTTCGACGCGTGCGCAGTTGCGCTAGAGTCATGTTATACATGCCTCTGTACCCAGCACTTTGAAAGAAGGCATAAGAGTGAACGCCCGCGAACTTAGCGACTGAGGCTAAAGTCTTTTCTCGTTCGGAGATCTCATCTCTGATCAATACACGTTCGACACCCTCGGCCTCTTGAAATGATTGTCTGAACGATTCTGCCAGAGCGGCAAAGTAGGCTTGAGCGGCGGCGACCTTCGGCTTGCTAGGACTAGCGTTCATCGCTACCAGGTAGCACGCGAACCGACTAAGCTTGTAATCATCAATTATTTCTCCATTAACATTCCGCCTTACTTGTTGGAAGTTCTCAAGCACTGGAATATTTAAGGCAGTACAAGCCGATATAGCTCGATTCACCGCCTTGCCGAAAGTGGCATATGATTGATAGCCCAACATCTCAGCAAGATCCGAGGCATACCAGCAGACGAAGCCATTATCAATGGCATGCGCTTCGAAGTTATCTTGATCTTCTTCGAAGTGGAATACGTGTTGAATAGGCAGGTTCTCAGGCATAAAAACTCCGGTCAAAATTCTAGGCGGAGCATATGCAACTATTCCAGTGAGAGTCAATCTTGGAGCAGATCCCGACGGTGAATCCGATGATTTATTTTTCACTTTTGGACAAGGAGGATCCTAGTAGCTTCGGCGCTCAATTATCTCGGGCATGGTTTCGCATGTCCGAATGCTTATTCCATTAGGTTAAGTTCGAGTAGTATGTTTAAGGGCACCACCGACCTCGCTCGTGCGATGATGCCCCCGCCACATACTCCGGCAAGAGTTGCGGCTATGCCGTATCCTCCCCGTCTACGGCACTACCTTGGTAGCGTGCTCGCTCCAACCGCTTTGACCGCCGGCGCCGATCGCGGCTACGCGGAACCAGTAGCGTTTGCCACTCGTCAGACCAGTGATTGCCTTGCTTGCTGAGGTCGCGACTCCGGCGTGTGTCCAACTAGTCGCTGTGGCGGGATCCTGGCTGGCCTCGATGGTGTAACTCCGCGCGTTCGAAATCGCTTTCCACGACAGTTTGATCTCGCCTTCATGCTCGCTCGCTGTTGCGCTCAATCCCTGAGGCGGGCTGGGAGCCTGGGGTGCTGAGCGAGACGATTTCGTTTCCATACCGATGCTGGTGATCAGCGCATCATCCGTCCCGGCCACACTCTCGACGTAGCCGGCGAGTTGCGTCAGGATCTGGGTCACTTTTGTTTCTGCTCCATCCTGTGTGAGGACGCGCGTCGCGACTTCTGACTTTGCGGCCTGGACCGCTGCCTGTGCTTTGTCGAGTTCGTCGAGTGCGGACGTTACTTCGGCGAGCGGCGGATTCGGCGTCTGGAAGCTTGTGTTGCTACTCAATGACGTCACTATGTGACGACCCTTTGCGATTTTGTCTGTCACTGACAAGCTTCGTAAGTTAAGTCTGATTCTGCTCATGAAATTCTCCTATTCTTGGGTTTTTGAGCCTGGGAGGTTTTCCGAATAATTTGAATGAGGATGAGGATGTTTTGAATTCACCGGATCGCATACAGAATCCTCCAAGTGTTGTCTTGAACTTCGGGAGTTGCATCTGCGATCTGGCAAATCGCATCTTGAATCTCAAAAATATTGTCTTGAATTCCGCAGATCTTGTTTGCAAACGCGAAATTCAATCTTGAATTCGCGGGATCATGTCTTGAATTTTGCAGATCATGGATTGATCTGGCAGATCTCAGTCATGATCCCGGAGATCGCAATTAAGATCTGGCAGATCTCAACTAGGATCTCGCGGATCTCACACATGATCCGGCAGATTCAAGTTGCTGTTTCGGAAGATCAAGTTGGGAAGCGCGCTGGCTTAAATAAGACTTACTGGATTCAAAGTGTGATCTGGCGAGATCTAATTGCCATTCACCAAATCACACACTGCCAGCCGCGTTTACCAAAAGTGATCCACCCTAGTAACAACGTGTGGGCCAGGTTACTTGCACTTCTTGTTAGAGCGTTTGGCTCTACACTGGTCGCACATCTCGCCTGACTTTGGTTTTTCTTTGCTGGATTCGTAATCTGACTTGGGCCAATGGGTGCAGTTTTTGCAGAAATGCCACGTATCTCGGGTGCGTTTACGACGGTATGTTTGTGTCATGGGAGTTTTTGCTCTTCGTTGAAAGGTTTCTGGGATTACTTCAGAGACAAAAGTTACAAACACATCAGGGAGACTGGGAGTTCCAAACGCGGGGACGTTAATTCACAAGTGTAAGAAAAGTCCTTAATAAGTTCTCAACAAGTTCTCAAAAATTATTAATGCGCCGTCACACTAAGACGCACACTGGGCCATTCAAGTTTCCAAAAATGGAGAATCGAGTGTGGGAAAATTTCTAAAGAGTTCTCAAAGAGTTATTAGAGTGACACAGGCCTCGGAACGTACTGTAGGGGCGGCCCTCCGTGGCCGCCCTCGGTTTCTTGATGCGTTATTCGCTGCACGCTTGATTCGGCACAAGGGCGGCCACGGAGGGCCGCCCCTACAGTACGTTC
>DASSFI010000112.1:0-74801 GCA_035694465.1 Pyrinomonadaceae bacterium
GGGGCGGCCACGGAGGGCCGCCCCTACAGTACGTCCCGAGGGGTTTGAATTAATTTTGCAGGGTCGTTTGTGATTAGTGCGTCGATGCCCGTCGTGCGCGCGCGTTCGACCCAGGAGGTATCGTCAACGGTCCAGACGGCAACGTGAAGGCCGATTGCTTTTGCTTTCTCAATCAAGCGCGGTCGCGCCAGGCGGTGATGTAGTGCGAGCGCAGCGGCGCCAATGTCAGTTGCTCTGTTAATAATGCTTTGATCAGACAAGACAGAAGGGTTTGAAATCGACGGCTCAAACAGCGCGACGGTTTTGATCTTCGCGTCGATCTCTTTGACGATCCGGAGCGCCGGCAGTTGGAAGCACTCAATCATCACGCGATCCTTCAATGCGTGCTCGGCAATCATCCGGCAGCACGCCTCAGCCAGTGGCGCATATTCGGCCGGCGCGTCGCACTTCATCTCGAGATACAGAGTCGAGCTATTTGCTTGGAAGAGCGCAAACACCTCCGCAAGGCTGGGAACTGTTTCGTCTGCGAAAGAACCAGGCGGCAGTTTCTTCTTACGTGCAAACCAACTCCCAACATCGACCGCCGCAAGCTCGGCCAACGTCACATCCGCGATCCGTTGCGCTACGCCTCCCGTGCGTCGCAGCGAACTATCGTGAATAACAACGGGAACGCCGTCGCGCGTCAGACGAACGTCAAACTCAATTCCGTCTGCACCAACTCTGATGGCTTCGCGAAAAGCCGCCAGCGTGTTTTCGGGCGCGACGGCTGATGCACCGCGATGACCAATAATTAACGGCTGATTCATTGACCGGGCACGGTCGCAATTGTTTCGGCGGGATGGACGATGCGCTTGAGCTTGATATCAAACGTACCGTAATCAGTCTTGACCCGACCACCGACGGGGATGCGTCGCTGATCGGCAGTGAACCAGATTGAGAACTCACCCTTCTCATCGTCGATCAGACGATCCGGACCAAAGAGTTCGGGATAAACAAGGAATACATCGACGCGACCAAGAATCGTCTTCATGCGTTTCTTCTCGGCCACTTTAACGGGAATCGTATAAACGCGACCGCCATCCCCGATAAAGATATCGAAACTTTTCCCGACCTCGAGTGGTTGTGTGCGGATGAAATAAATCGCCGACAGAACGTCCTGCAACTGTCCTTTGAAATCTGCGACCGCATGTCGTGGTTCTGCCCCAGGATTGTTTGGATCGCGCAAGGTCCAGGTCATGACTCCCTTCGAACGATCGAAAGTGGACTCAGTCGCACGCACTCGCTTGCCTTGCTCGTCGAGAATAGTCGTTTTCTGAACGGTGAACGAAACTGGTTCGACTACCGATTCGACACGTTCGCGAAACTTCAGGTTGAACAAGCGCGCGAAGAATCCTTTACTGGAAACGTCTGCGCTTAACGTCAAAGCATAAGGCTTCGCGGTTTTGGGTTCAGTGGCGTTTGCGTTCGCTTCGCTGACCGGTGTACGCGTGGCGCGAAACTTCAGATCAGCCACGTCAATCTTTCGCAGGAGCGCGCGTGAGAATTCAGCCTCGAAGTGAAGTTCTTCGCCGAGTTCAAAATGTCTCGCGTCGGCGTGAGATTGCACGCGCTGTCCGTTAACGACCTCGACACTGACTGCGGCGCCGAATGCGAGTGCAGCGAACAAGGAAATAAAAGCGAGTGTCTTAAAAATTTGCAATGCAGTTAGAAGTAATACGTCTTAATTAATAAGAGTCCCCAGGCGATCACAAGCCCGAGCGCGGCGCGGTATTCGCGGTAGCGCAGATAGAGACTGCCATCGAATTTGTTCACCGCTGACTCGTTTGGGCAAAACGGTGTAAGCCGTGGAAAAAACAACGGCACCGCGTGCCTGTACGTTTCAAACTCTTTGCCAAAAAGCTCTGCCAGATGCGAGGCTTCGACGCGCATCACCGGTAAATAGATGCCAAGAAACAGCGCCGCAAACAGAAGCCCGAGAACCAGCCGTCCCGAGGCGATCGTGAAGCCAAGCCCGAGCAAAAAGGACCCGAGATAAAGCGGATTACGTGTGAATGCATACGGTCCGGACGTCGCCAACTGTGCATTTTTTCGGATGTGTCCCGCTGCCCACGCACGCACAGCCAGACCGAGTAACGAGACTGAGGCGCCAATGAGCAACATCTTCGGCGTTGGTCGGGCGAAAAAAATAAACACCGCGCCGCACAGAAAGCCAAGCGGCACCCGCCAACGCTGTATCCACGTTCCGCCTCTTCTACTCATTCCTTTGTGTCTTTTGTGAAACCTTCAATCGCCGATCTACTGCCTCCAACACTCGTTCGACTTCAATATCCATGCAGATCCATTTTGAACACGAACGCCGGTGACAGTCCACACGACAGTCAATATCGTTTCGTTCCACACAAATGTCTTCCGGGCGCGGACTTCCGTTCCGCCACCACTCGGTTGGTCCGAATAATCCGACAATTGGAGTACCTGCCGCCACCGCGATGTGCATTGGTCCGGTATCGCCACCGACGTACACGCTTGCCTCACGGGCAAGTGAATAAAATCCTTTCAAGGACAGTCCAACTGGTTTCGCATGCCCAGAGACGGACGATTGGCGTACAGCTTCTGCGAGCTCGAGTTCACCCGGACCATACGTAACAAGCGAATGAATTCCGTAATTGGACCATAAGAGATCCGCCAGTTTTCCAAAACGATCGACACTCCACAGCTTGGTCGGCCAGCCACCCGCCGGATTTAGAATCGCATACTTGCCACCCGTATGAGCGGCGGCCTCATGCGCCTCCGCCTCATGTTCGGTATTAACCTGAATTGGGAATGAAAGTTCTTCCGGTTCAGGAATGCCTAAAGCGCCTTTCAGCAGCAGCAATGATTTACGAATGACGTGGGTTTGGCGGGGAACCGTGACGGTCTTGGAAAGCAAAAGGGCACTGGCTGGCTCACGTAATCCGCTGCGAGAGTAGCCAAAAATGCGACGCGCGCCGGAAAGGCGCGCGATTGAAGCTGATTTAAGTAATCCCTGGAAGTCTAAAGCTAAATCGAAGGCCGAGGCACGTAACCGACGTAACTGCTGGCGCGGTGCCCGCAGCGTCTCCCCAGACATCAGCCCGCGCCTCAGCGCCTTCGTGTCGACTTCGATGAGACGATCTACGAGCGGGTTGTCTCTCAAAATTTCAGAAGATCGACGTTCGACGACCCACGAGATTTCAGCGTGCGGCATCGCTGCGCGGAGCGTGGCGAGCGCCGGTAAGGTATGGACGATGTCTCCGATACTGCTGAGCTTAACGATCAGAATTCTCATGTACCGCCAAAATAAACGAACTTCAGTTTTGCTTCAGCCAGCTTCCTGCCGTTGCGAAATTTCGTCAACGTCCCTTCGAGAACAGGTGTCTCGTCGTCCAAAATTCCGGACGCGAAAACGCCGCCCTTGAGGAATCTTCCGGAAAAACTGTAAGAAACTCCAGCGACCGTATCCGTAGTGAATGTGAATCTCTCACGTTTGACGTTCAAAATTTTGAACCGATAGCGCTTGCCGTTATTGGTCTCCAATCCCGGTTGGGGAAGTCGCCGTGATCGCTTGACGTTCAAATTTATGCCGCCGAAATCCGAAAATTCGGTCGGCGGTGCGCCGTGAAGCCAAAATGATCCGTCAGGATCGAAGCGTTCAGATTTTGATCGTTGGCCAAACGATGGCGCCGAAACTAAAGCGACCAGTAGCAGTGCGAGGAAAAAATTTTTTCCACAGGGGGACAGGAAAAATTTTTTAATCATTTAAGCCTCCGAGGCGAGCGATGATGGCTGAGGTCGAATGATCTTTGGGATCTCCGACGATGGCGACCTGGCCTCCGTAGGATCGTACCACGTCACGCTCCGGCACCGTCTCGGTTGTGTAGTCTGTGCCTTTTGCGTGAACATCCGGTTTGAGCGCGAGGAGGAGTTGTTCGACGGTTGGCTCTGCGAAGATAGTAACGTAATCAACTGACTCGAGTGCCGCCACGATTTCAGCGCGCTCCGTTGCCGGCAAAACCGGACGACCCGCGCCTTTCTGAATTGCGACTTGCTCGTCGGAGTTGACGCCCACGATCAACAGATCGCCGAGGGCTCGAGCGCCGGCTAGATAACGAATGTGACCAACGTGCAGCACGTCGAAACACCCGTTCGCGAAGACGACTCGCGCGCCGGACTGTTTCGCGGCTGCCACACGTTTCACAAGTTCGGCGCGGGTTAAAACTCTCATGCGGTAAGCGAATGCTCGAGCTCACTGGCACTGACAGTGGCCGTTCCTCTCTTCATTACCACGAGACCGCCGGCATAGTTTGCGAGGTGTGCGGCTTCACTAAATGACGCGCCTGACGCAAGCGCGAGCGAGAAGGTTGCGATGACAGTATCGCCGGCCCCTGTGACATCAACTGCTTGCTGCGCGCCGACGGCGGGAATATGAAGCGAGGCCGAGTCACCTTCGAGCAACGTCATGCCGTGCGCGCCGCGCGTAACGAGCAGAGCGCGGTGGTCCAGTTTTTTCTTTAACTCACGAGCTGCATTTTCCCATTCGTCTGCCGTCGTAATCGGCGTTCCGACGAGGTTTTCGACTTCGTCTTCGTTTGGTGTTGCGGCTGTGAACCCGGTTAGTTCGAAGAGTCGAAAACGTGAATCAACCAACACCGGAACGGCAGTCGTTGAGCGAATCAGTTCCGCTACTCGCGCATCAACCACGCCGTAGTTGTAGTCAGAGATGACAACCGCTTTGGCTTCTGTGATTGTTTGTTCGAGTTGTTTGAGAATCGCCGTGCGAATTTCTTCGTCGTCGAGGGCTGCCCCTTCGTAATCGATACGAATCACTTGTTGCCGGTTGGAGTGTGAGTGACCAGCAAGAATTCGTTCTTTCGTTGTAGTTTGAACTTTCCCGGAAACGATCATTCCTTTTGTATCGACTCCGGCAGATTGAAGTTTTGCCCGTAGTTCATTGCCGGATTCGTCAGCGCCGATCACTGAAATCAACGAGACGTTTGCGCCGAGAGCGACGAGGTTCATGGCACAATTTGCCGCGCCACCGGGCACTGTTTCCGTGTGTTCGTGACGGAGAATAAAGACCGGAGCTTCTCGTGAGACACGGCTGATCGAACCATGCAGAAACTTGTCCGCGATTGCGTCGCCGACGATCACGATCCTTTGACCGGCAAAACGCCGAACTATTTCAACCAATCGGTCTTTATTTTCCGTTCCCATGCGGTTCTCTTATCCACAGATTACACAGATTCCTTTAATGAATCTGTGTAATCTGTGGATGCGTACCTCAATTCATGACAATCATCTTCACTGCTTCGAGTAGGGTTTCGCAAACGAGATCGGGCTCGTATTTCCAGCCCTGGCGTTGATACTCCCATTCGCCGCGACCGTATCCACTCAAGACAAACGCGGAATGTAGACCCGCATTTCGCGCCAGTTCAATGTCGCTGTAGCGATCACCAATCATCCAACTCGTCGCGAGATCGATCTCGAAGTCTTTCGCCGCCCGATCGATCAGTCCCGTCTTTGGCTTGCGACAGTCGCAGTCAAACCGGTAGGGCGGATCTCCCACCGAAGGATGATGCGCGCAGTAGTAGATGGCATCGAGTTGCGCGTTTTCCAGTTCACGTTTCAATTGATCGTGCACTGCGACGATCACATCCTCAGAAAAATAACCGCGCGCAACTCCCGCCTGGTTCGTGATTAAGATCGCGAGCCAGCTGTTGTTGTTCAGAATCCTGATTGCTTCTGATGAATAGGGAAATAGTCGAAACCGCGAAGGATGATTTACGTAACCAACCTCCTCGGATATCGTTCCATCACGATCGATGAAAACTGCCGGTCGCTTCATCCGCTGTCTACGCGACTGAGTCGCACAAGCTCCTTACTGTTTTTGCGAAACTGCCGCGCTTTAACAACGCATGCGAGTGCTCAAACACTTCCTCCACCGTAATCGCCGTCATACACCGGTGATCGATCGGACAATCGCGCAGCATGCAGGGGGCGCAGTCCGGTGGATGTCTCAGGATTTCAGCTTCAGGCGCGAATGGACGAGTGGTCAGGGGGTTTGTTGGTCCAAAGATGACAATCGTCGGCCGTCCCAGTGCCGCAGCAACGTGGGCCGGCCCGGTATCGTTTGTCACAACGAGATCAGCGCGATCGAGTACCATCGTAATCTGATCGAGATTTGTCTTTCCGGTCAGTACTACCGGTTGATTCCGCATCTGTCTGGTTACGTTTTCAGTAACGTCGAGCTCATCTTTCGAGCCGATCAGCAACACTCGCTTATTCGAATCGATAAGACGATCGGCTAACGTCGCAAAAGACTCAGCAGGCCAACGCTTGGCGCGACTGTTGATCGAACCCGGACAAATAACGACCACCGAGTCACCCTCATTCACCCCGTAAGGACGCAGGAATTCGCGGGCCTCAACTTTTCTATCCTTGGAAATCTGAATACTCGCGTCCGGATCACTCTCGCAGATCGTGCTCTGGCCAAACAACATCTGCTCGAGCGCGGTGACGAGAAACAAATAATAAAAGACCTCGTGTCTTGATGAACGCCACTCTGGCAACGGCAACGGATGCGTCAACAGCGCCTGTCGCGACTCCGTTGCATATCCGAGTCGAAGCGGCACGCCGGCCAGAAAGGGAATCAGCGCCGCTTCAAAAGCATTCTGAAACAAGACTGCGAGATCAAAATTTCTTCGTCTCCACTCACGAACCTGCGGGATTATCGACAACGGTCCTTTTCGGTCGTAGGGAAGTACCTCGTCAATAAAATCAGCTTCTGAGAAGATCCCCTTATTTCCGGGACGAGTTACGAGCGTGATCTTTGCTTCAGGCAAAACGCGCCTGAGCGCACGCAGCGCCGGGATGGTGATGACAGAGTCGCCGACCCAATTCGTGCCCCGCACTACAACTCGTTTAATACTTTCGGCGTGCACCCTGGTCATCTACAGAATCGTCCGCAGGCCATCGTCAATGCCGATCCACGGACGCCAGCCCAGTTCCTCAACAGCGCGTGTAATGTTCGAAACGTAACGCAGCGGCACTGGAGCGGGTGCGCCTGAAACTTCTTCGATCACCGGTTCGATGTCGATCATCGCTCCGACACGCTTCAAGATGTCGCGCACGCTCAATGCATTGTCTGGACCACCGCCGAGGTTATAGCGCGCAAAGTCATTTCTCGAACCGATAAAAAACTGGCAGGCGCGTGCGAAGTCGTCGACATAAAGAATGTCTCGCACCGGATCGACTCCGGCAGGCAAGCGAATCGGTGTGCGGTGTTTTATCGATTCGACGTAGTGTGCGATAACACCCGGAGCATTTTCCGGTGTGGCCCGTGCGTAGATGGTCGACAATCGGAAAATGCAGGCGCGAATATTTTGCTTTCGGGCGTAGTATTCGACGTATTGTTCGCCGATCAACTTGGACCATTCAAAAGCTGACTGACCGCAGTAGTCCGTGCTGGTGTCTTCAGCGACTGTCTCAAGTCCCTCAGCGTGACTGCCGTAAACGTCCTTGGTAGACGCGTAAACAAACGCTGCCCCTGGTTTCATGTTGCGAATCAGGTTCGCAGTGCCGGTGGCGTTGGTGCGAAAGCACTCTGACGCGCCATCAGGAGTTTTGTCGAAGTGCGCTGCGAGATGAATTACGGCGTCATAATCAGCCACACGCTCAACGGTCTGTTCATCACGGACGTCAAAACCTGAACGGCGAGAAAAATCGTCAGCGTTGAAAAACTGGCGCACGAACGTACCGAGATAGCCACTACCACCAGTAACCAGGACCTTCATTTTGTTTTCGCCTCGATCTCGCGTGACTGCGTTGCTCGGCCGCGTGCAAGTGCATTTAAGCGCGCCAGTGATTCTGCGTTCCCGATCGCGATCAGCATGTCTCCGCCTTCGATCTTTGTTTCACCACTCGGATTGAAAATAATCTCGCCAGTGTTACGACGAATACTCACGACTACGATATTCAACTCCGATCTGATAACCGTCTCACTCAGTTTACGATTAACCAGAGTCGAGACCGCATCCACTTCAAGTTGTTCAAACCCAAGCTCCAGGTGATTCGCCGTAATTGAATCAAGAAAATCGCCCACTGCCGGTTTTGTCAACGCCATGGCCATGCGATGCCCGCCAATGATCGTTGGAGCGACTACGCGATTAGCGCCCGCTCTGATCAATTTGCTTTCCGCCTGCTCCGCCGCAGCGCGAGCGACGATATGAATGCCGGGATTCAAATCTCTGGCCGTGAGAACGACGTAAACGTTGTCAGCATCGTCGGGCAGGCACGTCGCAATCCCGCGAGCGTGTTCGACTCCCGCCTCAACCAAACTCTCTTCAAGCGTGGCATCGCGCACCAGGACGGCGACGTCTGCATCCATTAGTGCTTCGACCTTTGCCTGATCGTTCTCGATCACGATGAAGGGCTGTTCAACCTGCCGTAAACTGCGTATCAGGTGCGATCCGACGCGACCCGCTCCGCAGATGATAAAATGATCATGCAGTTTGCTCATTTTTCGTGAATGGCCATACCTCGCAAATAGTTCTGAATGCACGATCGATTGCACCGTGCTGGTTAGAGCATAAAGCACAATGCCCACACCGACCATCATGAACACCGTGGCGAATGCTCGGCCAGGAACTGTCTGCGGCGCTATATCGCCAAAGCCAACGGTTGTAACCGTCTGGACGGTAACGTAAAGACTATTAAGTATAGACCAGCCTTCCAGCAGGTGAAACGCGACCGTTCCCAGAGCAATAGCAGCCACTACCGTCGTCAAAACGAGGCGAATTCGAGTACGACTGGGGAGCAGGAAACGAGGAAGGGGTGTTAGACTCATACGGGACGAGCGGCATCAAACTCCAGCGAGGGGAGCCACGTTAGCGAATGCGGCTAGCCCTGTCAAACTGATCGTCGACTGAACCATGAGCAGAAAGTTACGTAATATCTGAAAGTGTTCTCAGAGAGGGTCGCTCGACGAGTCAATCGCTTATTTATGCCAGTACGCTATCCACCAGACGACAAGCAGTATCCCCGCCAGACAAATCGTGATCTCCGTAAATCCCGGGTAGTGTCATACGTGGAAACGAGACCGAGTTTTCTGCGGCGGGTATTGCGCCGGTTGTTGAGCGCGTCGGTGATCATTCCGGTGGTGTTTGTCAGTGCGATTGTTCTCGGAGTCTTGATCTATTACTGGTCCATTTTTTCCGGACGCATCGACAACCTGCTCGCGGGCGAGGTTTACACGCGAACAGCCGGCATTTACGCAGCGCCAAAACAACTGCGCGTGAACGAGTCGATCTCGCAGGCAGACGTAATCACATTTCTTAAGCGCGCGGGCTACGTTGAAAAGACACAACAGGCTGACACCGCTCGCGGCCGATACTCAGCAAACGGAACCAGTCTCGACATCGAGCCGAGCGGCGCTTCAAGTGTCGACGGCACGAAGCAATTTCAAAACGTCAGAGTGCAGTTTTCAGGTTCGGGAAAGTCGATTAGTTCGCTTACAGATCTCGAAGGACGCGGCTCGCTGCAACGTGTTTGGCTCGAGCCTGAGCTTATTAGTTCTGTGACCGGAACCGAGCGAGCGAAGCGCAAGGTGATCGGCTTCAGCGATTTGCCGCCACATCTTGTGAAAGCGATCACCGTGACCGAGGATCGTTCTTTCTTCGAGCATTACGGCGTCAACGTTCGTGGCATCGTGCGCGCTCTTATTCGCCGTTACGATTCGGATCCAAACTCGCCGATTGCCCGCCAGGGTGGTTCGAGTATTACGCAACAGCTCGTCAAGAATCTTCTGCTTTCACCGGAACAAACGTGGCGACGCAAGGTCAGCGAAGCCTACATGTCGATCATTCTCGAGACGCGTTTGAACAAAGAGAAGATCTTTGAGCTCTATTGCAATCAGGTTTACATGGGCCAACAGGCGGGATTCTCGATCAACGGTTTTGGCGAAGCTGCCAGTGCTTATTTCAATAAGGACGTCACCAACCTGACGCTACCGGAGTCGGCGTTTCTGGCCGCACTGATTCGCAGTCCGAATCGTTACAACCCGTATACAAAGATCGAAACCGCAACTGCGCGTCGCAATCAGGTTTTGGACTCGATGGCGGAGGCCGGTGCAATCACGCAGCAGGAAGCAACGGCTGCCAAGGCGATCCCGCTTCAAGTGGTACCCTCCCGCGGCCGAATCGACGTTTCCGACGCCCCGTATTTCGCTGACTATGTACAAAATCAACTTGGCGACATGATCGCCGGCAGCGGCGCCGAACACCTCCGTATCTACACGACAATCGATATGGATCTGCAACGGGCAGCGTATGCAGCGGTGACGAAGCAGATGGCTGCGCTCGACAAGATTCAGTCAAAACGTTTCGAGCCGGGAACACTTCAGGCCGCCCTCGTCGCGATGAATGCAAAGACCGGCGAGATTGTAGCGATGGTAGGTGGTCGTGATTATTCGAAGAGCCAGTTGAATCGTGCGAGCGATGCATATCGTCAACCGGGATCTGTGTTCAAGCCTTTTGTGTATGCGACCGCGTTGAATACGGCTTTCGATCCGATCCCGCGTGTGATTACTCCTGCGACGACGTACATGGACGAACCAAAAACGTTCACCTTCGATAACCAGGAATATTCCCCGGGAAACTTTGGCGAGACTTACACCCACGAGCCTGTCACCCTCCGCGATGGCCTGGTCCATAGTCTCAACGTGGTTACGGTTGAGGTGGCGATGGAAGTGACAATCGGGCGGGTCATGAATCTCGCTGCGAAGGCCGGCTTACCGAAACCACCACGTGCGTATCCGGCAATGGCTCTCGGCACGAGTGAAGCGACGCCGCTTCAGATCGCATCCGCGTACACGGCTTTTGCAAATCTCGGCAGCCGCACGACTCCGATCGCAATCAATCGCATTACGACAGGTGATGGCGTCACTGTCGCTGCGCCGACTACACAGAAAAACGAAGTGCTGCGTCCTGAAGTCGCTTACGTGATGACGTCGTTCATGAAGGACGTCGTCAATCGCGGCACTGCTTCGAAAGTTCGAGCACGTGGTTTGAAGCAGGTACTAGCCGGAAAGACGGGAACATCTCGCGATGGTTGGTTTGCCGGTTACACGCCGAATCTTGTTTGTGCAGTTTGGGTTGGTTTCGATGATGGTTCTCAACTCGGTTTGACTGGCGCAAATTCGGCGCTGCCAATTTGGGCTGACTTTATGTCGGTGGCCCTGGCTGAGCATCCGGAGTGGGAAGGCGACTGGGACGTCCCGGCTGGAGTCGAACAAATTGATATCAACCCAAAAACCGGCAAACCGACTCAGTCAGGTGACACAGAAAAGCGGGTGGAATACTTTATCAACGGCACTTCGCCGAACGACTCCGAAGCGCCGCCGCAGGAAGAAGCCTCGCCGGTAGAACTGCCGGAGCCTTCGCCCCTGGAACAGCCGTACGAAGAGGCGCCGATGCCGATGGCATCGCCAACGCCGACACCCAAAAAAGCGCCGACATTGCCCGACAGCCGGCTCGAAGGCACGATCACGCTCGACATCGATCCACAGACCGGGCTAATTGCAGTGGAATCTTGTCCGGTGATCAGAACTAAGACCTTTGTATTGGGAACCGAACCACGAAAGTATTGCGGACCGCAATATCACCAGCGCAACACGATCGAACCCGCTGCCCGCCCTCGCGTCGTGGGCACACCCCAACAACACCGCTAAAAAAATCCGTTCCTCAATCCGCGTTTATCTGTGGCTGAAGTGCAGCGTTGAGTGTCTCGATCGCGAGGGCCGCTGCGTGATGTTTTCTGGACGGAAGCCCACCTATAGCGCCTAGCAATTCTGCACGAGTCAGCGCTCTCGCCTCCGCGACAGTCTTCCCAATAATCAACTCAGTCAACACGGATCCGCACACGAGTGTCGGCGGACAACCGTAAGCAAGATAGCGAGCTGTTTCGACACGACTGTCTTTGATAATCAACGACAGGCGAATACGGTCGCCGCAGATGGGATTTGTTTCGTCTGCGATCGCGTTCGCATTCGGCAACTCACCGGCGTTACGAGGATGAGCGAGATGTTCTTTAAAAATGGCGGAGTAGGGCAAGTGATCAGTGGCCAACCAGAGTCAACGGCGAAAGCGCGCGCAGTCTCTCAACCGCACGCACCAATACTTCGACAGCGTAGTCAACTTCAGCCTCAGTGTTATCTTTTCCGAAACTAAATCGAATCGAACCGCGGGCAAGTTCGTCATCAACTCCCAACGCCCGAATCACTGGCGACGGTTCAAGTGTTCCTGATGAACATGCCGAGCCGGTTGACACGGCGACACCTTCGAGATCGAGGTTGATTAACAATCCTTCGCCTTCGATGAATCGAAACGAGATATTCGAAAGATGGCCCAGGCGCTGTTCCCGATCGCCATTCAAAACCACATCGCTAATGCGATCGAGTACGGCAGTTTCAAATCGATCGCGCAGCATGCGATCGTGTTGTGAGCGTTGCTCAAACTCCTCGCTTGCGAGTCTCGCCGCCTCGCCGAAAGCAACGATGCCGGGAACATTTTCCGTGCCGGCGCGTCGTTCGCGTTCCTGATGTCCGCCGACGTTTTGTCCGTGTAGTCTCACACCGCGCCGAACGTAGAGTGCTCCGACGCCTTTCGGCGCGTACAGTTTGTGGCCCGACATCGTGAGCAGGTCACAACCAAGCTCTTCGACGTTCAAACGCAGTCTTCCCGCGGCCTGGACCGCGTCCGTATGAAACCAGAGATGTTTGTGGCCGGTTGCTCGCTGCGTACGGACGAGTGAGCCAATCTCGGCGGCAGGTTGAATTGTTCCGATCTCGTTGTTCGCCAGCATGACTGTAATAAGAACCGTATCCGGTCGAAGCGCTGCCGCCACGTCTTCAACTCTTACGATCCCGTTTCCGTAAACCGGCAAACGAGTAACTTCCCAACCACGTTTTTCAAGTTCGGTACAAACGCCAGCGACAGATGGATGCTCGATCGCGGAGGTGATGATGTGACGGCCATGCGCGGCGGCTGCCTCACAAACACCTCGAATCGCAAGGTTGTTTGACTCAGTGCCACCGGAGGTGAAAACGATCTCGTTTTGCCGCGCTCCGATTAGCGTTCCGACCTCACGCCGGGCGCGATCGACTGCCGCGCGTGCCTGTTGCCCGAAGCCATGAACGCTCGAGGCATTACCGAAAGTCTCCACGACCGCACGGCTCATCGCCGCCGCCACCCGCGGATCGACGGGCGTGGTAGCGCTGTTATCGAGATAAACTCGGCGTGATGGCATCAAATTCAATTCCTCTGGCATCTGAATCGCAGTTTGCCACAAAGAGGCGCAAAAAGCATAAAACGAGTTTCTTTGACCCGCTGATTTTCATCCTGATTTTTGAGACTTTTATGCCTTTTTGTGGCGATTTTTGATAGCATTCGTTCGCTACGAAGTTGGCTCTCCCAAGACGCGACGGCTGTACCCGCAGTCGTGAATTCTTTGGAAGGACAAAATATGAATTATCTCAAGCTTCCCCTGGTTGTTTTATTAAGCATTGCCATTACCGGCCTGCTCGCCATCGTTCCCGCCGACGCGCAAGGCACAACCGCGCTGGAACGCGGATATCGTACCGGTTATTCGGACGGCTACACCGCAGGATTCAAAGACGTTTCCGATCACGCCGCCCGCAATTACACGAACAAAGAAGATTATCAACACGCGGATCGTTCCTATAACGAAGCCTGGGGACCAGTCGAAGACTATCGTGACGGTTACCAGCAGGGTTTCGAAGCCGGCTACACCTCCGGGTTCGATCGCCAGCAGTTCAATTCGTCGCTTCCGACTAACTTACGGCGACGGCAGAATCCGGGAAACATTCCGGTCGAAACGAATAACACGTCCGGCACTAGTGACGCTGAATCAAATGTCGACAATTCCACGCCGTCAAATGGTTCCCTCGCGATGCCGCGCAATACGATCCTTAATCTCGAGTTGCTGCATGCTGTTTCGACGGATGTGAGTCAGCGTGGCGATCGAATTCAGGCTCGTGTGATTGAGCCTGCACAGTTTGCCGGGTACATCGTTGAAGGAAGAGTTTCGCAGGTTAAGCGACCGGGAAAAGTTAAGGGAGTTGCCGAACTGCAATTAGCGTTTGACCAGATTCGTTCGCCTGATAATCGAACTGCGGCGCTTCATGCCGAGCTTATTGAAATCGGTCCGATGCGCGGCGACGATCCGTCGGTCGATTCTGAAGGTGGCGTAAAAGGACGCGATTCGACGAAAGATGACGCGGCGAAGGTTGGCGCGGCCTCGGGTATCGGCGCCATCATCGGCGCGATTGCCGGAGGCGGCAAAGGCGCGGCAATTGGAGCGATCATTGGCGGTGGTGCGGGTACTGCCGGTGTGATGACGCAACGCGGCAAGGATATTCGACTCGAGCAAGGGCAAACGATCAAGATTCGCACCTCAACTGACACGAGCGTTCTGTGACGATTGTTACATTGCTCACCGACTTCGGAACGACAGATTATTTCGTCGGGGCTGTCAAAGGTGCGATTCTTTCAGTAAATCCGAACGCGGTTATCGTTGACATCACGCATGAGATACCGGCGCAGGATATCGAAGCCGGTGCGTTCATGTTGCTCGCGAGTTATACGACGTTTCCGGCGGGCACGATTCACGTCGCGGTTGTCGATCCGGGCGTCGGTTCTAACCGGCGCCCGATCATTGTTTCAGCCAACGGTCAGTTATTTGTTGGTCCGGATAACGGCATCTTCAGTTATATCTGCGATCGGGAGCAAACGTTTCACGTAACTTCCGAGCAATACTTTCGACCCCATCCAAGTTCAACCTTCCACGGTCGCGATATCTTTGCGCCGGTTGCGGCGGCGCTTTCACTAGGAGTGGCGCCGGAACAGTTTGGGCCGTTGATTGATGACGCAGTCAGACTTCCTTCGCTTGAAACGCCGCTGCGCATTATTCACATAGACCACTTTGGGAATTGTGTGACCAACATAACTCGTGAGACTTATACGGGGAAGAGTCTAACGATTAATGGGAAGACGATTAGTGGGCTGCGAAAGTTTTACGGTGAGGCCAATCCAGGGGAACTTTTTGCGATCTGGGGGAGTGCTGGCTTCCTCGAGATCTCGGTTAACGGCGGATCGGCCGCTCAAATTCTAGGCGCCACGCGCGGTGATACGGTTTCTTAGCCACGGATGAACGCGGATTAAAGCCGGATTTTACTGTGCTTTGACCGCGGCTTCTTTAGGTGCCGTTGACGACATGTAATATCCCTGTCGCGAGCTCACCTGCAGCTTTCGGCTCTTTCCTTTTTGATCCTGCGCTTTCACCCGCACCTCGAGGTTGTGCATGCGACCGTCATCACTCTCGTCTTCCGCGAGTGCAAAACCGAGACTGTAGCGTGCCGTCAGGTTTCCAATAATCTTCGCCAGGCCGGAACCGTAATCTTTCGGCCGTCCCACCTTCACCGCTTCGCCACCGGATCGCTGCGCGAGATACTTGGCACTGCCATAAATACTCAACCCCATCCAGCCGCCGATAGGCTTGGCCACCGGCATGAGAAACTTGAACAACGTCCGCATCTCCACCGTCAGTGAATTGAAAATGACGTTGTCGCGAATAATGATCTTTTCCGTCGCATCGCGATCCTCAAAGAAAATTGGCGCGATCCCATCTGAAACCCAAACGATCGAGACCTGCGAATTGGGCCGGGTCTCGACCGCCTTTCGCGTCGCATCTTTCACCGCGGCGGCCATGTCGTAAATATCACCCATCTCGATCTGAACTTTTCCATCTTTATCCGTTCGACTTACATTCGCACTGCCGTCGCGATGGATCTTGCGAGTCACGGTCGCGCCGTTCTTGCCCTTGATGACCTCTGTCGCAACGACGTCGTCAGGCTTACCTTCACTCTGCGTTTCCGTAACCTGAATTGCAGGTCTGACTGGCACCGCGCCTTCAGGTGGCGGACCCTCACGTGGACCACAGAGCTTCGGTACGATTGCGAGCGCCGCAGCCAACTTCGCTCGATCGTTGGTGAACTCAGTCAGCCAGAATCTTTCCTCGTCCTCGGTCATATCCATCGCCATGATTGCAACTTCATCACCCGGCGGCAGTTTCGCCAACTCATCTTCCATCGACTTCAGAATCTCGGGGCGCTTCATAAAACGGCCGGCGCCGTCTTCGCGCAGATCCAGAATCAGAATCAGGGCCAGCGGCTTGCGAGCCTGTCCTTCGCGCGTGAAGTAAGTGATGTTGCGCGGTTTGCCATCGTCGAGGACTTCAAAATTCCCGGAAGTGAGATCGCTGATTGGAAGACTCGTCTTTTTGTCTTTCACGAGTGCGTCCAGAAACACCACGCGCGTTTTGATCTTGATGGTGTCTTCAGCTTCCTGTGCGCGAACGGGGAACGACGCGAGGGCAGCGAGGATAAAAAGTAGAAAAAGAATTCTGTGCATGACCTACTCCTGATCGATAAGGGTTGCTTCTTCAGTGATGGCTTTGCCGGTGCCTTCCGGATCTTTCAACAGGAGAGCGAGATTTTTCTGGGAGAGAGTTACCTGGACCACCGTCGCGTCACGTTCGTCAATAGTGATCACGAGGACATTCGTTTTGTCGCCCGCGTCGCGAAGAAAGATGTATACCTGTTCCGCATTCGTCGCGGACAAGGTTTGGACCAACGGCATCCAGGTGTTGTTCAGCGCGGAATTCAATGAACTGCGAAACTTCGTAAAATCGCCGTTAAAGGCCTGATTTTCAAACACCGCGAGCTTGATGCTGCCTGCTTCTGCCAGGCGTCGCGCGGTTCCGCCTTTGATGCGAGCCGCCGTTGTAGCCACTTTCATACCGGCTTTGGCGACAAAGGGAATCCCGACGTGCTTCACCTGGTAAAACTCTTCAATCATCTTTACGACTGAGTTGAAGTCGTCACCTTTTGCGTTTACGACAGGCACCGAAGCGAAGCTCAGCACGAAGAGTGCGATGAAGATTTTGGTAGCAATCGTTTTCATCGCTCACCTCACTGCTCGTTGGTCTTTTTCTTCGACTTCTCGATTCCGAGTTCAGGTACGCCAAGCTGTCCTTCGAGCTGAGCCAGCTTGTCGAGATCAACTGGTCCAACAATGTTCACGACCGTGAGTTCTTTTGTGTCAGTGACGAGGACCGCAAGTCCGTTAACTGTCTCACCGGCGAACTGCAGGTAAACCTCGAGATTGCCTTCCTTCCTGCTGGTGACGTTTACCATTCGCGTCCAACCGGCGCCGCGAAGCTGCGTCCGAATCGGTTCGAGATCAGCTACGACAAACTGGCCTTCAGTATCAAACTCAAAACTCTTGACGTAGATGCCTTTGAGTCCCGCGACCAGTTTCCTGACCTCACGCTCGTCTTCATCTTTGTCTGATAACAGCCTGACGGCCATCTTCATTAATCGTTCGTCAATGCTGACGTCGACAGTCTGACTGGCTTTCGCCGCGAGATGATCGAGGCTGCTCATCTGAATGCGTGAGTCCTGAGCATTTGCTGCGAGTGCCGAAGCAACAATCAGCAGCAAAGCGATAAGAGATGTCTTAAAAAGTGAGTTCATGATTGCTCCATTCATCCAACACGATGTTGATTTTTGATCTGGTTAGAATTTTGGTTCTGAGTCTTTTTATGGACCAGGCTTAACTTTTCCGTGGCGACGCGCAAAGCCAGCATCATTTGCTCCTTCGCCATGAGAGCTTCCTCCCGTTCCTGTTTCGAAAGAGCCGGTACGGTAGACTTCGGCCGGTGTTTGTGTAGTGCCACTACTTCTTCTTTACGTGGTTCAGGTTTCAATTCCGGAGACTTGGGAGCCGCTGTGCCATCAGGTGTCACTTCCTTAACAGGCGCCGGCGGTGTCGCTCTCGCTTCGCGCGCTGGTGCTTCACCGCGCGAGCGCATGCTGAACCAAAGTCCGCCGGCAAATATCGCTAACAGCACTGCTGCGGCGATGGCGAGCCAGGGAAAGTGATTTCGTTTCCGTGACCGTGGTAGATCTTCGGGAATCTCCAGTGGCTTCGGTTGATAGCGCAACGTGCCCAGGATCTCTTCCAGTTGTTGTACCTGCGGATCGGGTTCGCCTGACTTGTCCCACAAATAATCGTCGTTCATAAGCCCTCCATAAATCCGAGCTGCTCACGCAGCAGCTTCATACCGCGATGCAGGTTCACACGCACTGATGCGGCGGTGAGACCTGTGCGCACTGCGATCTCCGGGCCAGTCATGCCCTCGACGAGTCGCAGCACTAACGTTTCACGGTAAGCTTCGGGGAGATTGCGGATCAGTTCCAGGATTTCTGTGGCCCTTGAATCCTGTGTATTGCTGCCGCGCAGGTCATCGTTAATTTCCACTGTTTCACGCGAGCGGCGATAGAAATCCACCGCGCGATTGCGGGCTATCATTGCGATCCAGGGTCCAAATGACGAACTCTCGCGCAATGTGTGAAGCTTTTTGAAAGCGTGGAGAAAGATGTCCTGAACGAGGTCATCAACTTCCGCTCGCGGCACACGAGCCAGCAGGATGCCATGCACGAGTGGTGCGTAAAGATCGTAAAGCCGCGTAAAGCCATCGCGGTCGCCTTCCAAAACTGCTTTCACCAGCACCACTTCGATTGCCGTCTCCTGCGGTTGCTCGGCGGCGGCGGCTTGGGGGCTGGTTAGAAGCATGTCGGCTGTGGCGTACATCGTGCTGTCTCAATCGTGTTATCGGTCTCCGGTTTTGGCTCTGGTTCGGTGGTTCTCGAGAGAGCGGTCGCGATTTCCAAAGACCCAGATCCAAAGACCGGAGACCTTTTCCCAACAACACCGATTAAGACGGGAGAGTGATGAAGACTGTTAACAAACCACAGATTACACAGATTCTATTTATTAATCTGCGTAATCTGTGGATATGCTTAGTACGGGTTCGCGAGTGACAGGGTTTTCTTCTGAAGTCATTTTCAGTAGCTCCGGAGTCGCCGAAACCAGGGAAGTGCGCCACAGGAAGATCGTGATAATAATCAGAGAAATCGTGCAGGCCACACCGCCTTCGATGCCGTAACTGCCGCCTGTGAGCCATTTCGGACCCGACTCTTCGGCTCGCAAAAGCGGGTTGGAAACAAGATCGATGCCGCTAATCGGGAGTCCAAAGAACCACCCCAATGCCCAGTTCCAGGCCCAGTGAACGCCCAATGGCAGCCAGAGACTTCGTGTCCGCAGGTAAGCGGCGGCGAGCCAAACTCCGGCGAGCGCAGTGTTCGCAAAAGTGACGCCCGGCACCACGTTTGGATTTCCGAGATGGACAAGACCGAATGGCACCGATGTGAGAAATACACCGATCCATGCGAGTTTTGCGCGCGACAGCGTCTGCAATCCGTAACCTCGAAACATCGCTTCTTCAGCGAGTGCGGCTACGAATAAGAGGATTGCTGAACCGATCATAGATCTTATCGTCGGCATCAGCGGGGCGCTGCTGAACGAGAAGTGCAGTCCTTTGAACGCGATTGCGACCGCGATGACGAGTGATGCAAACCCAATTGCGAAACCGATCGCGAGATCGCGGAACCATCCCGTGTGAAACGTCAGACCGAGAGAGCGCCAGGGCAGGCCTTCAAGAAACTTTACGCAGAGGAATCCAGCGCCGAGGGCGGCGCCTAACAAGCCGATTCGGAAGATGACTTCGGTGATGAACTCCGGATGAGGTAGAGGCGGCGCGAATGATCTGATGACGACGAATCCAGCTCGCAACACTGTTGCGATTAGAAACGAGACAATTACGAACATGACCACAAAGATCAGCAGTCGCCATCCACTGCGGAGCCGGCCAACGTCGTTAAGGAAGATTTTGCGCATGTCTGAGCGGACCGCATTGTAGCAGATGGTATTGGCCGCGGATTAATTATCGGTGTGCTAAACTTTTGCCTACTTCATGACAGATAATCGCGAAAACCTGACCCCGGAGCGCAGAGAACGAATTCGTCGTCGGCGCCGCATTTTGCTGTGGGTTTTGGGAGCCACCGTGGTGTTGCTGCTCGCGATTATCGTCTCGCAACAACTCTGGCTCTGGACCGTGGTCCGGCCTGACACGGCTGCCGATGCGCTCGTTCTTTACGCGTTATCGACGCTCAACTTCGTTGCCTTCGTCGTCTTCTTATTTATCTTTGTTCGCAACCTGCTGAAGCTGCGTCGCGAACGCCAGGAACGGCAGCTCGGTTCCAAAGTCAAAACGCGATTGCTGGTCTATTTCATTTCGATCAGCTTCCTGCCGATCACAGCCATGGCGGTGTTCTCGTATTTGTTTCTGAATCGCTCGCTCGAGAAGTGGTTCAACCCATTCCCGGATGAGATCGTGCAGCAGGCTACTGAGGTCAAACGTCTCACCCTCTCGAGCCAGGATCAGACCCTGCGAGATACTGCTTCATTGCTCGTGATGCTGCTGGCAGACGAGACACCGGATGAGCGCCGAGCGACGATGAATGAGGTCGTTGCGTCAGGACAACTCGTCGGCATTGAAGTCATCGGAAGCGACGGCGTGGTATCCAGTCAGAGTCGTGCCAATCTTTCCCCAGCTGACTCGCAGGAACTCGATAATCTCTTCAGCGAGGCGCGCAAAGTTCGTGGCCCAACCGGGACAACGCTTGCCGATGGCAAGGACTTCGATGCGCTTGCCGTTCCTTTGAATCACTCCGAAATGCTGATCATTGCGCCGCCGAAGCGTGCCGCAAACGATCTCACCGATCTGGTGACGGCGTCGGAGCGCGGTTACCAGGATCTGGTGCGGAAGCAGCGTCGCGTGCGGTTGCTCGGTCTTTCAACGCTCGGTTTGATGACGTTGATCCTGCTCTTTGTTTCGAGTTGGGTTGCGATTTATCTGGCACGTGGTATCGCGACACCGATCAAAGCTCTGGCCGAGGCGTCAAAAGAGATCGCGCGCGGGAATCTCAGTCATCGCGTCACGACCGTCGCCGATGATGAGCTGGCGCTGCTGGCCGAATCGTTTAACCACATGACCTCGCAGCTTGAAGAGAATCGTGCCCGCATCGAAGCCGGCGCCACAGAACTCCGAGACAAGAATCTGGCGCTGCGTGAACGTCGCAACTATATCGAAACAGTGCTTCAGTCGTTATCAACCGGTGTCGTTTCGATTGACGAGAACGACTGTGTCACAACCTTGAATGCGTCGGCGGCGCGGATGCTGGCCCTCAGCGACAGAGATGAAGGGAATCCAAAACTTACAGATCTGATCGGCAGTGACGACTGGCTGATTGTCGATCGGCTTTTACGCCGAGCCCGGCGTACTGGTCATGCGACCGAGCAAACCCAACTGGCAGGTGCTGCAAGTGGCAATGGACCACTGCCGGTTTCGATGACGGCTACGGCTTTGCGCGACTCGCAAGGTCCGCGACGCGGAGTAGTGCTCGTTATTGAGGATCTTTCAGAGCTACTAGCGGCGCAAAGAGCGGCGGCGTGGAGTGAAGTCGCGAAACGCATGGCCCATGAAATCAAGAACCCGCTCACGCCCATTCAACTTTCAGCCGAACGAATCGCGAAGAGTTATAGACGCACCATTGCTAATGGCAACGGATCGAGTTTCCCCGTTGACGAGCGTGCTGACGAAAAGCGCGTCGCGGCTGTTATTAGCGAATGCACTGAAACAATCACGCGCGAAGTTGCGGGTTTGAAAGCGATGGTCGATGAGTTTTCGCGTTTTGCGCGTTTGCCTGCGACGCGACTCGAAGTCGCGAACCTCAATGATGTAGTGACTCAGGCTTCCGGACTCTACGAAGAACGGCTCGATGGCGTCGTGATGGTGCTCGATCTGGATGCCGAACTCCCGCAGGCAATGCTTGACGTGGAGCAAATCAAACGAGTGTTTGTTAACCTGATTGACAATGCACTAAATGCGTTGTCGCGAGTGCCGGACCAGAAACAGATCAAGATCGTAACGCGGCATGATGCGGAGCGGAGTTTGTTGCGGGCGGAAGTTGCGGACACGGGCGTCGGAATCGAGCCGGGAGATTTTCGTCGATTGTTTGAGCCTTATTTCTCGAGACGCGATGAGGGTACAGGTCTCGGGCTCGCGATCGTGCAGAGAACGATACTTGAACATGGCGGACAGATCCGTGCCGAGAGAAATCATCCGCGTGGGGCGCGTTTCGTGATTGAGTTGCCGGTGGCTTGATGTATGGACTCTATTCTCATAGTTGACGACGAGCGCGGTATTCGCGACACGCTACGCGCCGTGATGGAAGACGAAGGCTTTGTCGCGGATGCGGTCGGTACGGGCGAGGAGTGTCTCAAAGCGCTCGGCCGTCGTGCATACGGCTGCATTCTGCTCGATGTCTGGCTGCCCGGTATTGATGGTCTCGAGACGCTAAAACAATTACGCGAAGCGGGTTCGGATGCCGCGGTCGTGATCATTTCCGGTCACGGCAACATTGAAACAGCCGTGCGCGCGACAAAGCTCGGCGCTTTCGACTTCATCGAAAAACCACTCTCAATCGAAAAAACCGTCCTTACCGTCCGCAATGCACTGCGCCAACAACGGCTCGAGTTGATCAACGCCGACATGGCCGCCGCCCTCGGGCGCGAGTACACGATGGTCGGCGAGTCGGTTGCCATGCGTGCGTTGCGAAAACAGATCTCAGTGGTGGCGCCCACTGACGGCCGCATTTTGATCTACGGCGAGTCTGGGACGGGTAAGGAGTTGGTGGCGCACTCAATTCATGCCGAATCGCGTCGTGCTGCGGCGCCGTTCATTGAAGTCAACTCGGCTGCGATACCCGAAGAGTTAATCGAATCCGAATTGTTCGGACACGTGAAAGGTGCGTTCACCGGCGCGACGGCAGCGAAGAAAGGGAAGTTTGAACTGGCAGACGGCGCCACGATTTTTCTCGACGAAGTTGGCGATATGAGTCCGAAGGTGCAGGCGAAGGTCTTGCGTGTGCTCGAGGAGCAGCGCTTTGAGCCTGTCGGCAGCGGCACTTCGATCAATGTCGACGTTCGTATCATCGCTGCTACAAACAAGCGACTTGACGTCGAAATCGAGCAGGGAAACTTTCGTGCGGATCTCTTTTATCGTCTGAATGTGATCCCGTTTGAGCTGCCGCCGTTGCGCGATCGGCTTGAAGATGTGCCGCTCCTCGTGGATTTCTTCAACCAACATTTCTCGAAAGGCTACGGCAAGAAGCAGAAACAGTTTCTCCCCGAGGCAGTCGAGGTGATGCAGTCGTATTCGTGGCCGGGGAATGTGCGTGAGCTGCGAAACACGATCGAACGTGTAGTGATCATGCATCCGGGCGCAAAGGTATCGGCCACTGATCTGCCGCCGCAGGGTAAAGAAGAGCCACCCGCCGCTTCTTTCCGCTTCCCGTCCTTTAAAGAAGCCACCGAGGCCTATCACCGTGAATTTATCCAACGCAAACTCGAAGAAGCCGACGGCAACGTCTCACGAGCCGCCGAACTGATGGGCGTGGACCGCAGCCACCTCTACCGCCGCATGCGCGCCCTCGGCATCCAGAAGAATTAGCCGCGGATGAACGCGGATCTGATCTGCGTTTATCCGCGTAAATCCGCGTTCTCATTGACAAAACTTTACACAAGCATGAAGAACTCGCTACATAGCGTGTGTATTCTGCAACTCTTCAATCCCGGGTTCGGTCCGATTTTCAACTCCAAAATGTCGTACTCAGAATGAGTTCAGAGCAAGAACGCTACAGATCCAGGTGGCCCATAGTCATTTGTGTTCTCGTTTCTTTCGTGGTCGGTTTCGGAGTCTCGATTGTTTCTCGGAACCCCACGCCGGCAACCGAGTCTCGTATTCAAATCGCTGACTTCCGAGTGGCTATTCCTGAAGGCGAGACCGTCGTCACGATCACGAGTCGCCAGCCCGAAGGCCAACCGTTGGGAAAACTCACCATTCAACGCGCTGGCAACACCATCAGCGGTCTACCGGAGGTCGAACGAAAAATTGAACCGCGTGAACGATTAACTGCCGACGATGTGGAGTATCTGCGACGCGAAATGCGCAACGAGATTTCGCCTTCCGATTCTCCCTGGCAGCGCGCAAACAAGATTCGAGTCTGGTTATTCAAACGCGGTCATCGCCTCGGAATGCCAGGACTTACCACTCGCAATCCACGCGAAGCCTACGACAAGATGAAACAGGGCGAGCCGGTTTTGTGTGGCAACCTGGCCCAAATCTACGTCGCTCTATGCGAGGCAATGGGGTTGACGGCTCGTGCTGTCGGGTTAAGTGTCGCCGTACAGAACGGGCTGTTTGGTGTTGACACTCATGCGGGCGCCGAAGTGTGGATCTCGGATATGGGTGGCTGGATCTATCAGGACCCAACATTTGATTGTTACTGGAAAGTAGACGGCAAACCGGCGAGCGCGATGTTACTTCACGACGCGTTGATGGATCGACGGCCCATCATACTCGCGCCCGAAGGCAGAGACACCGAACTCAGAGTAAAAGATTACTACCTCGATCCGCGTCTCTACTTCCGCCAGATTTCTTACGAATACAAACCCGGCGGCGCGGTGCTCTATTTTTCAGATCCACGACTCGAGCCACTAAATCTGCGCGACAAAAACTGGATTCACACCGACAATCGCGTCGACATCCAGCGCCTGGACACTGGTGGAAACTTGATTCTCGAGCGACGTTCCGAGATTTCGCCCGGTGTTTTTGTGCAGCTAGTCGGCAACGATTTATTTGTGAGAGATCGGCGCGAGCAAAGTCCCGGCATTCGCGTGCGTTCGTCAAGCGGCACCGTGGAGGGCTGTGCGTATCTACACCAGCGCGCCCAGGATCTGGGTTTGTTCAACGGCTCGAATCTCGCACGCAATCCGTCGTTTCGTCTCGTTTCCAGTTCGAATCAACTCGCCGATGAATGGTCGGTGGCGGGACCGGTCGAAGCGATGACCATCTCGGGCGGACAGGCTATGTCATCACTGGCCGGCGGACGATTATGGCAGCGAATTCAGGTGCGGCCTCGGGGCCGGTATCTGTTGTACGCGCGTGTGAGCGTCGTACGTGGTTTTGTGAACTGGTCGCTGGCTGACAGTGAACGCGGGCCGAGATCGATGGGCACGATCGAACCGGAACGCATGAGTGAGGTTGTTTCGGACGTGGTTGAGAGCCAAAGCGGCTATATCGATGTGGGTTTTGATCTTCCTTCCGGCGGCGCCTTCCGAGTAATTGACGTCATTGTCACCGAAGCTCCACGTTTCAACCAATAATATTCAGCCACGGATTACACGGATGAACACAGAACAGTGTTTATCTGTGTGAATCTGTGGCTAAAACCATTCGTTGACATGCGTCATCAAATAGCTTATCAGTAGGATTGAGGTAGTAATGGATTTTACGACTAAAGAATTACTTAAGCGGTATGCAAAACTGGCCATTGGCCAGCCGTTCGCGCCGGTATTGCTGAATATCCTGGTGACGTCAGTCTGCGATATGCGCTGCACGCACTGCTTCTTCACGGACGAGCTCGACGATCGCCCGCGCAAAAAGCTGCAAATGAAGACGCACGAGATCGAACGGATCTCGGAAACGCTGGGTGGCAATCTTGGTGTCCTGATTCTTGCCGGTGGCGAACCTTTTACGCGTAAAGACCTGCCGGAAATCGCGCGCGCTTTCTACACCAACAACAAGCTCGAATCGATCTACATCATGTCCAACGGGCAGATTCAAAAAAGAATCATGCCGGACGTGACCAGAGTTCTTCAGGAGTGTCCGAATCTTAACGTCACCGTGGCGCTCGGCATTGACGGGCCAAAGTCAGAGCACGAAAAGATTCGTCAGAAACCCGGCTCGTGGGATATCGCGATCGATACCGCACGCCAACTGCAGGCGATCAAGAAAGAGTATCCGCGTCTCGACGTGCAGACGTGTACCTGTTTCATGAACTCGAATCAGGATACGATCTTTGAGTGGTACGACTTCCTGAAGTACGACCTCAAGCCTGACAAAGTTAACTTCAACTACATCCGGCCGCCATCAGCAGATCCGAAAGAGTTGGACATCGATCATTCGCGCTATGCGAAGCTGGCGCAGATGATCGACGACGATTCGCGTCATGCCGCAATCAAGAACAACTACGGCGGCAAAGCCGGCTACTTCAAAGCCGCGATCGACATCTACATGCATGGTTTGATCGCAAAGACGCAGGAAACACAAACCGCGCAGATGACCTGCTATGCGGGAACTGCGGGTGGAGTGATTTACGACGAGGGTACGGTTTCGTCGTGCGAGAATCTGGAGCCGGTTGGAAATCTGCGTGAGTTTGACTGGAATTTTCAGAAGCTCTGGTTGTCGCCCGCGATGCAGGCGCGTCGCAAGAAGGCTCATGACGGCTGCTTCTGCACCCACGAGTCAAATAGTTATTACCCGTCGCTGCCGTTCAATCCGGGTCATCTGATTCAAATCAAGAAGCTGGAGCGCGAGATGAAGAAGGCGCGCAAGGCAGTCGAGAAGGCCGAACACGCTGGGGTGCCCGTCACAAACCTGAACTGAAGAAATGCCGCAGCAACAACGCATTCCCAAAATCCTGATCATCTCGTCTGACACTGGTGGCGGACATCGTTCTGCCGCCGCGGCGATCGTTGCCGGGGTCCAGAAGTTTTTTGAAGGTGAATCGTATGCGATCAGGGTTGTGCGTGCAGTTGAGGAGTCGCATCACCTCAGTGCGAAGCTGGTGGCTTTGTATAACTGGATACTGCGCAACCGGCAGCACTGGATGAAGTATTACTACTGGTTCATCAATCGATTTCGACCTGAGACGAGCCGGTTTTTCCACAAAAGGTGTGTGGGTTACGTGGTGGAGCTATTCGAGCGTTGGTGTCCGCATGTCGTCGTCAGTGTTCATCCGCTCACACAGCACATTTTTGCGCGCGTGTTAAAGGAGTTGAACCTGGCCGATCGCGTGCCGCTGGTTTCCGTTGTTACGGATCCTTGTTACGGCTTTTGGAAGGGTTGGGCGTGTGAGGATGTGACGCTTTATCTCGTCGCCAGCGATGAAGCACGCCGGCAGTTGATCGATTACGGAGTGGCGCCGGAACGGATCAAGATTTCGGGTCTGCCCTTGCATCCGAAGTTTGCGTATCCGGGTGAAGAAGCGGCTCAGGCCGCGCGCACGGCGCTTGGTTTGGATCCTGAGAAATTCACTGTCTTTGTGAACGCCGGCTGGATCGGCGGCGGTAACATTCCTCAGATATTTAAGGAACTCGTGCGTGGTGAGCTCGACGTGCAAGCGATTTTCCTCGCCGGGAAAAATGAGGACTTGCGCGCCGCGGCTGAATCACTCGCACTCGAAGCGCCATTTCCGATCAAGGTTATTGGATATTCCGATGAGATTGAGAAGTTGATGAGTGCGGCGAACGTGATGATTTCGAAGCTTGGCGGCCTCACGACATTCGAAGCGTTGGCTTGTCGCGTTCCCATCATTGCCGATCTCATCACCGAACCGATGCCGCAGGAAGCCGGTACGGCGAATCTCATTGCCGAACGTGGCGCTGGGGTAATGTTGCGGCGTTCGATTGACATCGTTCCGGTTGTTCGCCGAATGATGGAGGACGAAGTCCATTATTCACGCATGCGCGCCGCCACCGTCGGTCTCGCCATCCCCAACTCAACGCGCCATATCGTCGAAGAGATCGCGGCACTGATTCCACAAACAGAAACCCCGATACTCACCGAAGTCATCTCTGCATAATCTGCGGATAAAGTTCTTGACAAGCTGGTCCTAATCAACTAAGAACCTCGTATCTCACTGGAGGGACCAACATGCCTGCACGTAAAACTACTAAGAAGGCCTCAACTAAAAGATCCGCGAAGAAGACTGCTCGACCTGAAACAGGACCAGTTCCGCCTTACGGTGATCCAATTCGCAAAGCAATCGCACGCGGCGATGCACGCGAGATGAAGAGCGTCGCTGCATCCGCGCGCAAATGGATGGCTGACGTGCAGGCGGCACTCGATCAACTCGAGAGCGCACTCAAAAAGAAATAGTTTCGCGGCCTTAATTACATCGATGGCTGCTCCTACGCGTTATCTTTCTTCGCGGGATCGCTCCTCGTTTGTACCCGTGCATGCGGTGTGGGAGATCACGCTTGCCTGCGATCTCAAGTGTCATCACTGTGGCTCGCGTGCCGGTAAACGACGCCCGGATGAGCTAACCACCGAAGAGTGTCTCGATCTTGTGCGGCAGCTCGCTCGCATGGGAACGCGCGAGGTGACGCTGATCGGCGGCGAAGCATATCTGCGTCGTGACTGGCTACAGATCATTCGCGAAGTCAGAGATCAGGGTATGGATTGCACGATGCAGTCCGGCGGGCTGAATCTCACCGAAGATCGCATCAAAGCAGCGGTTGACGCCGGTCTGCAGGGTCTCGGGATCTCGATCGATGGTTTGAAGGAAGTTCACGATCGGGTGAGGGGAGTGAAAGGCTCGTTTGACGCTTGTTTTAAGGCGCTCGAGGCAATCAAGAGATGTGGTATTGAGTCGAGTGTTAACACGCAGATAACTTCACTCGTCATCCCGCAATTGCGTGAGCTGATGAATCTGTTCATTGAGACGGGTGCGAAGAGTTGGCAAATTCAACTCACGGTCGCGATGGGCCGTGCCGCCGATAATCCCGAACTGCTGTTGCAACCGTACGAGTTGCTCGAATTCATGCCTTTGCTCGCTGAGTTGTTTGAGGAAGGCGCCGATCGGGGATTTCTCATTCAACCGGGTAATAACATTGGTTACTTCGGCCCGTACGAGTCAGTGTGGCGCGGTAGCGGCGACGATCGAATCCACTGGACGAGTTGTAACGCCGGTCAGAACACTATCGGGATCGAAGCCGATGGCACGATCAAGGGATGCCCATCGTTGCCAACCACACCTTATGCAGGCGGCAATATTCGCGATCTGAGTCTGAAGAAGATCTGGTGGAATACGGATGCGCTAAATATCAATCGCGAACGAAATAGTTCAGAGTTGTGGGGCTTCTGCGGTAGTTGTTACTACGCTGATGTCTGCAAAGCCGGTTGCACCTGGACCACTCATTCGTTACTTGGCAGGGCAGGCAACAATCCGTATTGCCATCACCGGGCGCTGGAGTTGTCGAAGCAGGGATTGCGTGAACGAATCGTTCAAGTCGAGAGAGCGCCCGGCACGTCTTTCGATCACGGGCGTTTCGAACTCGTGTTGGAAGAGATGGAAGGAATGGCAACCGCGAACAATCTAGTGCAGATAACTTCCGCGCGAAAGCATCAGACGACGGAATTGATCCTTTGCCGCGGTTGTAACCGTCACGTGAAGACCGGAACTACGGTTTGTCCTTTTTGTAGCGGAGATATTCGTTCCCTTGCTAAGTTGCACGATAAGAAGTTACGAGAAGCTAAAAGGGCCTATCAACGTCTATTGAAACTCCTCCCCCTTTAAACCATCCACAGATTACACAGATTGTGAACGAACAACCCTGGATTCTCGGCATCAGCGCGTCGCACAACGGCTCCGCGTGTCTGTTGCGCGGCGATGAGATCGTGGTCGCGATTCAGGAGGAGCGTCTTTCGCGCTTCAAGCGCCATCGTATCTACGGCGCCGGTCCGTCGCATGCTGTCGCGTACTGTCTGAACTACGCTCGTATCGAACCTCGCGATCTAAGTCTCATTGTCCTCTGTGTTCAAGGCCGAGCTTCCGAACAAAAACACGACATCCGTCTGGATCCATTCCTGAACGTTCTAACTCATTCAATCCCAACGCTCACGATCCCGCATCACTACGGTCACGCTGTCAGCGTCTTCGCGACTTCAGGCTTCGCAGAGTCAGCCGTGCTGATTGTTGACGGTGCTGGTTCGCCCGTTGAAGACCTCAGGCCGGACGAAGTCAAAGTCCTCAACGGTAATCCGGTTGATGGCTGGGAAACGATTTCGCTTTATCACGCTTCCGACACGAATATCATTCCGCTCGAGAAGCACGCGATTGATCGTGGCGGGTGGCTGGTGCCGTACGAAGGTGAGATGCCGTCGTTCGGCAGTCTCGGCGGCATGTTTTCTGCTGCTGCACAACAGATTTTTGGCGAAGTGACTGAGGCGGGGAAAGTCATGGGTCTCGCTCCTTACGGCGAAAAGACGTTTCCGACGAACGACTTTTTCGAGATTGAAAATCGAGGCTTTTGTTTTAAAGACGCAGTCTCACTTCGCTTTCGACATGCCGAACGCTGGCCCCATCGACAGAGTGAGTACGAAGGGCTTGCGTATTCAGTCCAGTCGGCACTCGAAGATGCATTGCTCTATCTCGTCAGGCATCTGCGCGAAATGTCCGGCAGTGAGAATCTCTGTTACGCCGGCGGCGTGGCGCTGAACAGCGTCGCGAACGAACGGATCATTCGCGAATCGGGGTTTAAGAATGTCTACATCATGGCGGCGGCGGAAGACAGTGGCACCGCAATCGGTGCGGCGTATCACGGACTCTGGCATCTCACGCAACACAATTCGCGTAAACAAATATTGCATGATGCTCCCGGTCGTCGCTATTCAACTGCCGAGATATCCGCCGCTATCGCTGCATCACCAGACGTAACAGTTGCGGAATCGAAAGATGTGATTTCGGATGCGGCGCAGTTGTTGTGTGAAGGCAAGATAATCGGCTGGTTTGATGGTGGATCCGAACTCGGTCCCAGAGCGCTCGGGCAACGAAGCATTCTCTGCGATCCGCGCCGACCGGACGGGAAAGAGATTTTGAACCGGCGTGTAAAGATGCGTGAGGCTTTTCGTCCGTTCGCGCCAGCGGTTCTCGTTGAAGAAGCGGCTGACTGGTTTGATTTCGGTGATACTCCGCGCGAGAGTCCGTTCATGCTTCGAGTGGTTGACGTAAAGCCTGAGCAGCGAGACCGCGTTCCCGCGATCGTGCACGTCGATGGGACCGGACGCGTACAAACACTCACACGCGAAAATAACGGCCGGTTTTACGAGTTAGTCAAAAGATTCCACGCGGAAACAGGGGTCCCGATGCTGCTTAATACGTCGTTCAATCGAATGGGTGAACCGATCGTTGAGACCCCAGCGCATGCGATCGCATGTCTGTTGAATACGGGTCTTGATTGTTGTGTCTTCGAGGATAGAATCGTTTTCAAAAAATAGGTGAGCGCCATGCCAGAGGCGGTTCCGGCAACTCATTTCAATCTATTCCTGCTCAGGAATTTCATGGATCAGGAGGCGTGCGCGCAGCTACGAGCTGAATTGCTCGAGGCGCCGACGACACAAGCGCCCGTTTATATCCAGGGTACCGAAGGCACGATTCACGAGACGGTGCGCAAAACCACGAGCATGCATCCGCCTGAAGAAACATTCAATCGCGTGCACCGGCTATTACTCGAACAGACCGCAGCCCTGTCACAACACTTCCGGGACAATCTGATCGACTGCGAGCCGCCACAGTTTCTGCGTTACCAACCAGGTGACTTCTTCGTTCGTCACCAGGACGGCAATCCGAGGCAGGACGATCACGATCATCTACGTGTTCGTCGTATCTCAATCGTCGTCTTCCTGAACGGTTACGCCGCTGAGCCACAAGCCGATAGTTACAGCGGCGGCATTCTCAACTTCTACGATCAGACTAAGGAGTTCGGGTTACACGGCGAAACCGGATTGCTGGTCGCCTTCACCTCCGACACCTTTCACGAAGTCCTTCCCGTCACCAGTGGCGAACGCTTCACGATCATCACCTGGTTCCGGTAGCGCCACGAAGAGGCACAAAATACACAAATGTTTTTCTTTTGGACCATTGGTCCAACTTGATCTTCTTCGTGGTCCATCGTGTGATGGTAATTTTTGTTGACACACGAAAATCGCTTTAGTAGAGTGCGCCTACCTTAGCCCAGACCGCTTTTTAATCTACCGACTCTTTCACGAGTCTTTGCAGTCGAATTAAACGATTACCACAACCGGCATCGTCGCGCTTATTTCACTGTGAGGTCTATAGACTCCATGATTATTAGTAATTTGCACAAGAGTGCACTTATCTCGATACGCGTGCTCATCCTATTGGTTTCTTTCCTGAGCGCTCTTGACGCAGTCACTGCACAAGCCCCGTACTTTCAAAAGTCTGCGGCCACATTTACTCCGTTAGCCGAGCAGCCGGGTGCACCCGCCGGATCCTATCCGTTAAGTGGGTTCGATAATGTCAATCTTTTCAACGGGCGTCTGAATTTCCGATTTCCTTTGATGCATATAGGAGGCCGTGGCAGTGCCGGCTATACGATGATGCTGACGATTGAGCAAAATTGGCAGGTTCAAACTGTGGCGGTGCCAATTTGCAACCAGTCCGGATGCAGTTATCCGGAGTCTAATTATCGCTACATCGCAAACCCGATCTGGTGGACCGGTATCCGGCCCGGCTTTGGTCCGGGAGTGTTGCAGGGACGGCAATCAGGGACGGCTCCGGCTTATGCAGCACAAGGCTGCGCGGGCCCCATTCATGTCAAGACTCTTACTCGTCTCACATTCACTGCCCCTGATGGCACTGAGACTGAATTGCGTGACACGCACTTTAACGGTGAACCCCTAATGGGTGGAGGATGTTTCGGCGGTCCGTCCAGAGGGAAAACATTTGTATCGGCGGACGGTTCATCGATGACCTTTATTTCCGATGCCGAGATTTTTGATGAGCGGACGCCGCAGGATCCGAATGTTATTTACCCCTCGGGTTATTTGTTGTTTCGCGATGGCACTCGTTATCGCATCGATAGCGGCAAAGTCTCATGGATACGAGACAACAACGGCAATAAAATCAGTTTCACCTATACCAACGGAACTTTGACTGGCATCGACGATTCTCTGAATCGCCACATCAGCATTTCCGGAGGACTTATCACCTTCAAAGGTGCGGATGGTGAAACGCGCACGATCAAAGTCTATTCGGATTCGCTTGGCAATGCGCTTCGCAAACATCCGGACGGTTCAACTGAATACGCACTAAAGACATTTGCTGAACTATTCAGCTTCCAAAACCCGCAAAATGGGACGTTTAGTACAGGTGTAACTACTGCTATCGAATTGCCAGATGGTCGCAAATATCAGTTCCGTTACGACTCCTACGCAAATCTTGCCCAGGTAATCCTGCCAACCGGTGGTCGCATTGATTATGATTGGTCCAATCTTACATATCAATCCGGCGAACATGTGTTTGGCGTGATCAATGAGGTCAATGAACGTCGAACTGCGCTTAACACCACCACCACTAACTATGAAACCAAAACACGCTACTCAACGGGTGGCTTCCCTGGCGATGCCACGTTAGGCATAGTCGATGTACTTGACCCCAAGAATAACGACGCGCTCATCAGTAGGACGAGGCATTATTTTTATGGAAATAAGCTGACATCTCCCGATCCCTTCGTCCTTTATCCCAAGTGGACAAGTGGACTGGAGTATCAAACGGAGTTACTGGCGGCTGATGGCGCCACTGTTCTGCGCCGCGTGAACAATACGTGGCAGCAACGAGCGGTGATTAGTTGGTGGACTGGTAGTCCGGACCAGTCGCCGGCGAACGATCCGCGCCTCGTGGAAACAACCACAACATTAGTCGATACAAATCAGGTCTCGAAAACGACCGCAATTGATCCCAGCAATCCAAATGGGCCGCCGGGGTTTGATCAATATAACAATCAGACCAAAGTCTGGGAGTTTGATTATGGCCCCGGTGCGCCTGGCTCTCTGATCCGTAAAACAGTTACGTCGTTCTTGACCGCAGGGTACGACACGTTACTGCCAAACTCGACCGCTCCGGATCTAACTCTTACATCTCACATACGCAATCTGCCGTCGCAGATCTCTGTTTACGACGCTGGAAATGTAGAGCGATCAAGGACTACTTTCGAATACGACAATTACGTTAACGATTCATCGTTCCACGCGAATTTAGTGCCTCGTACTGATATATGCGGACACGATAATGCGGTCTCTACTTACAATAAGCGGGGCAATCCTACGGCGATATCGAACTACTTTTTACCGGCCGGAACTGCGATCACAACTTATAACCAGTTCGACATCGCAGGAAACATAGTCAGGGCGATTGACCCGAGAAGTACAGCCGGTAACATTATCGCCGCCAACATTGTCTATGACGATAACTTTGGCAGTCCGGATAATTCGCTCGCGGACCGTGACACGATTACTGAATTAGGCTCGCAGCATACGTTTGCGTTTCCAACTCAGATAACAAATGCCTTGAATCAGTCGGCGTTTACCCAATACGACTATTATCTGGGACAGTCAATCAATACTCAGGATCCAAATGGCGTGGTCGCTGCCGGGTATCACCTTGACGTTCTTGATCGTTTAACGCAAATCAGACGCGCTATTGGAACCAGCGCAGAGAATCAGACCACGTTTCAGTATGACGATCCAAATTTAACTGTTTACTCGAAAAGCGACTTAGTTAACACCAACGACAACATTCTTGTAGGTAGTGTTGTGTATGACGGACTGGGCCGCACTATCGAGTCGAGGAAATACGAGAACGGCACAGACTTTATTGCCACCCAGACTCAATACGACGGGGCCGGTCGTGCTCATAAAACCTCAAATCCGTTTCGGCAGAATGAGAGCGTGGTTTGGACCGTGCAGGCATTCGATGCGCTGGGCCGCGTGACTTCCGTCATGACACCAGATGGTGCGGCGGTTGGCACGAGTTACCAGGGCAATAGCGTGATCGTCACGGATCAAGCGGGTAAACGGCGAAAGAGCGTTACCGACGCTTTAGGCCGCTTGACCGATGTTTGGGAGGACCCACAGCCACAAAACCCATCGGGACTGAACTATCAGACCACCTACACTTACGACGCTCTGGACAACCTGGTGAAAGTGAATCAAGGCGGACAGTTGCGGTTCTTCATGTATGATTCGCTTAAGCGTTTGCTTCGCTCCCGGAACCCCGAACAGGCAACACTCGCAAGTCTAAATCTCTCGGATCCAATCACTGGAAACAGTGCCTGGTCTACTGGCTACCAGTACGACGTCAGTGGAAATCTCACGCAGAAAACAGATCCGCGCGGACTAGTGTCCACTTACGTTTACGATGTGCTGAATCGCAACACCACCATCGACTACTCCAACACCGCTGTCGTTCCGGATGTAACTCGAATTTACGATGGGGCAGGGAACGGTATAGGTAGTTTGTGGAAGAGCTACGCAGGTGGAACTGAAACTAATGGGAGCGACGTCGAGCGGACAGTTTTCGAGAGTTACGATGCTCTTGGCAGACCTTTAGTTTTGAGTCAATCTTTCAAACTAAATAATGAATGGAAAGCGCCTTATCAAGTAACACGAACCTACAATCGGGCCGGCCAGGTACTTTCTCAACTCTATCCTTCCGGACACTCTGTTAACTATAACTACGACAATGCAGGACGGTTGGCGAACAAGGACCTGACTAATCTCGCCTTCACCGGAAATCTGGGTGATGGAAACTCTCGTACTTACGCCAGAGACATCTCGTATGCGTCTGCGGGGCAAATGACGCAGGAGCAGTTTGGAACAAACGCAGCGGTTTATAACAAACTCCTCTATAACTGGCGCCAACAACTGGCTGAGATTCTGGTGAGCACAACGACAGGCAGTTCCTATGATCGCGGTAGAATCCTCAACGGATACAGTCTCCAGTGTTCTGGCGCTAACTGTAATCCGGCGGACAACAACGGCAATCTGAGAAAGCAGCAAATCGACATTCCAACCACTGAACAGGCGACTACTTTTGTTTCATGGTATCAACAGTACGATTACGACGTCTTGAACCGCTTACAGTCAGTGCGTGAAGTTGCAAACAATAACCAACTGTGGAGGCAGTGGTTTGCTTACGATCGTTGGGGTAACCGCACGATCGACACCACTCAAGATCAGGACGATCCTAATCCTCGCACATACGGCACCGGTATCAATAACACGGCTTTTCAGAAGGATGATGCGACAAATCGATTGTATGCTCCGGGTGATCTGCAACTCCCCGATAATCAGAAACGCATCACGTATGACACCGCGGGTAATCAGATCAAAGACATATATACAGGCTACGGCACTGCCACCTTCGACGCCGAAAATCACATCACGACCATACAAGATAAGAATGGCGCTACCGACAATTACACTTACAACGCCGATGGTCAGCGCACTCGACGAAAGATCGGCAATCAGGAAACGTGGCAGATCTATGGAATGGATGCTGAGTTAGTCGCCGAGTACCCGGCAAGTGGTGCTACTAACACGCCACAAAAAGAATACGGATATCGCAACGGCCAGTTGCTGATAGTGGCTGACGTCAACGGTGTTCCGGTCGTTCCCGAATTTAGTGACGACTTCAACGACAATAGCTTGAGTACAGTAAAGTGGACTGTTCTGGATCCCAATTCTCCAGCAGTGGTGAGTGAGCAAAATCAGCAACTGCAAATCACCGTGCCCGGCAGTACTCAAACTTACAACGGTGTAATTTCGACTGGCACCTACAGCATGGAAGGAAAGATGGTGCAGACGGAAGTGCCGCAGGCGGTGAGTCAGGCCGGTTGGGTTGAAAATGCATTGATGATCCAGAAGAATGCGTCAAACTATTTCCTCATTAACGTGGGTGTAAATAACCTGTTATTTCGTTCCATGGTAAATGGTGTAAACGATCAACTGATCATTACTTACAATTCCGCCTCGCATCGCTTTTGGAGAATCCGTCACGATCAGACGGCGAATACGGTCGCGTTTGAAACCAGTGGCAACGGCACCGGCTGGTCCACACAGAAGACTGTCAACGTAGGTTTCGCGTTAACCGGTCTCAGGTTTCAACTGCATGCGGGTGCATACGGTACCGGCAATGCAAGCCCGGGCGCAGCAAAATACGACAACTTCAAGCTGGTAAATAGTCAAACAGCTTTCTCCGCGTTGAGTGTCAGCAATTCCGGTTTTGAAACTCCGAGTATTGGTGCGGGGCTGTGGCAGTTCAGTCCCAGTGGCGGTTCCTGGACTTTCGCGTCCGGCGCCGGTCTAAGTGGGAACGGAAGCGCCTTTACCTCCGGCAATCCAAGCGCCCCGGAAGGCGTCCAGGTGGCCTTCTTGCAAGGCACGGACGCAACCATCACGCAATCAGTATCGGGATTTCAGTCCGGTGTGAGCTATTCGATTATCTTCAAAGCTGCGCAACGCGGGAATTGCTGTAATGCCGGTGGACAGGATTTTCGTGTCTACGTCGATAACCAGTTGCTGGGAACGTTTCACCCGACCGGGACGGTCTACCTGGATTACGACACACCAGCGTTCACGGTTTCGGCCGGAGCCCACACAATCAAATTTGCAGCCGTGAATCCACTCGGCGGCGATCACACCGCATTCATTGATAATGTACGCGTGGTCGGTTCTACAAATAACGGTAGTGGAATTCAGTGGCTAGTTTCAGATCAATTGGGTACCCCACGAATGGTCATCGACCAAACAGGCAGCGTCGCTGGGTTAAAGCGGCACGACTATCTTCCGTTTGGAGAAGAATTGCATGCTCAACAAGGTCTACGTACGGTGGGGTTGGGCTATGACGCCAGCGATGGCGTGCGGCAACAGTTCACTTCAAAAGAGCGAGACTTTGAAACCGGGCTTGATTATTTCCTGGCGCGCTATTACTCGTCCCAACAGGGTCGGTTTACCTCGGCAGACGAATTAGTAACAAGAGGCAACCCGATCGCCTACGCGGACCTGACGCATCCCCAATCGTTAAATAAGTATCATTATGTAAACAACAACCCACTTACCACAACGGATCCCGATGGTCATTGCCCGGAGGACAAACCGTGTCCCCTTACGACTCGTGAACCCCTCAAGATAAATGACCCGCTTAAGATGGATGAGATCGCAGTAAGAGGACAAGACTATGGCATGGGGCAGGTAAAGGCTGCCCTGAACATTGGCATCGGCATTCATAATTTCTCGCAGGCCTTTCTTAAGCCAGGTGCTGAACCCATTGCACTATTTGAGCCAGCATCCCAGGTTGAAGAGGCATCAATGAATATAGCCGATAAATTGGGGCTGCTCCTGGGATTGATAGAAGGGCGTGGTCCTAGCAACGTAATCACTGCTGAATCCAAGCAAACTTCAACCGTATCAGCTGAATTAGGGAATTCTGGGAAGGTGTCGACTTTACAGCCGGGCCCCTATGCTACCGAGTCCATTCCGGCACGTGGGCCTGGGCGCCAATGGAATTCAACAGAACAATCGTTTGCGCAGTCGCCCGGACGCTGCCATATCTGTGGCACCAGAGACCCAGGAACCAAGAGCGGTAGTTGGGTGTTAGATCATCAACCAAGTTCTGCGTTAAATTTCCAGAATGCCCCGCAGAGCTTATTCAAGTCGTGTCTATCCTGTTCACAGAGACAAGGAGGCGAAGTTCGAGCTGCACTAAGTCAACAAAAGACGTTTACCGAGAGATTTACTGGACGCAAGTCACGCTTCTGAACTATAAACTCGTGGCTCTTCGATGTGCTTTTTAACCATCTAGGCTATTACTCAATGGATCCTGAAGCTCATTTCAAACCGTTGAACTGGATAGAGTCTACCGGAGGACCGCTGCTCTTAATTGAAAAGACATTGCTGGCTCATTGGCATGGTTCTTTCGGCGACGGGGCCGCGATGACTGATTATGACCGAGCGTGTGAGATTGCCGACTATGTGGGTGCACTGGAAGTTGGACCGGGTTTCGGTGTCGTCTTTGGTGAAGAACCGTTTTCAACGACCTGGTTGCCGTCTCAGGAGTTATTGAATAGTTTCATTGTCAGATGGGTTTACGCTGAAGATGAGACTAAAGTTCGTGAGGTGCTACGTTCCCTATCGATCGCTGACCAGTGGCAAGCAACGGATGTCAAACTGGAAATCTTCAATGATGAACTCATTTTATTCGACTCCTCCTGCTCAGGTGCAGACGTCGATAGTTCTCTCGCAATCGAAATATCCCCGGGCTCTTACGCGATACAGACACTTCATTACAATCCGAATGACGAGGTCTCCCTTATTCTGCACCGGTTTGTTGCCTAGACATGTGGGCTGAAAACAACAAGCCGAATTAGAATGCTATAAGTCTGCCAAAATACACAAATGTTTTTCATTTAGTCCTTTTGTGCTGCTTTGTGACTGATTGGTATTGACAGGACCACCGTTCTCGCATTACGCTGCCGCGCGTTCCCTCGTTAACCTGTAACCATTTTTCCGCTGCGGCGGTCTCTCTGCCGTTAGCTCTCACTTGAAAATCATTAGCTTCAAGCGATCCTGTGCCTCATAACTTTTGGGAGAATCATTCATGAGTACACCGCGAATTGCACAACAACGTAGCAAGCCGGACCAACCAGCCCGGCCAATTCCTGAGGTCGCGCCAGAGGTCAGGCCGATTCCTGAAATTGCACCAGAAATTAGACCGATTCCTGAAATTGCGCCGGAGATCCGGCCGATTCCTGAAATTGCACCAGAAATTAGACCGATTCCTGAGATCGCGCCGGAGATCCGGCCGATTCCGGAAATTGCACCAGAAATAAAACCAATTCCTGAAGTCGCACCTGAGATTAGACCGATACCGGAAGTCGCACCTGAAATCAAAACTGAGATCAGACCAATCCCGGAAATCGCACCCGAGATCAAGCCGATCCCGGAAGTCGCGCCGGAGATTAAACCGATACCGGAAGTCGCACCTGATCCATATCGAAAACCGATCCCCGAAGTGGCGCCGCAAAAAGCACCGCGTCCCATTCCGGAAGTTGCGCCGCATCCCGAAATCGCGCCCGAAAAGGCGCCCAGACCAATCCCGGAAATTTCACCTGAGAAAGCTCCCAGGCCGATTCCCGAGGTTGCTCCAGATTCTCCGAAAAAGTATTGAGCACAGTTGCGAGCCACAGATTGCATAGATCTTCTGTGTAATCTGTGGCTGGCTTTTCCGGAGGATTATCTTGAAACCGGTTGCACTAATCAGCATGCCGACGCTCTCGGCACGCTTCCCATCATTCCAGCTTGCGCTGCTCAAACCAACCCTCGAGCAGGCAGACATTCCTGTGCAAACTTTCTCTCTTTTCATGTACTTCGGAACGCAGGTCGGATGGAGTGTCAACGAAACACTCGCCGACGTGTATCCGTCGATGGTAGGAGAGTGGATCTGGACCAAAGCCGCTTTTGGCGACTTTGCGAAGGACGAGGATTACTACGAGATTTATCGCGGCAATCTCGACGCGATCTGCGCCAAGGCGGGTTGTTCGTTTGACGATCTGCGTCGCCTGCGTGAAAACGTGGCGCCGGGCTTCATCGACTGGTGTCTTACGAGCGTGGACTGGAGTCGCTTTGGTTTGATCGGCTTCTCAGTCGTGTTTCAACAGACACTCGCGAGTGTCGCGTTCGCGCGAGCGTTGAAAGGCCGTTACCCGCACATTCCGATCATGATGGGTGGCGCGACTTTTGAAGACGACATCGCCGAAGAGATCATGAAAGGCTGTCCGCAAGTGGATTACATCCACTGCGGTGATGCCGACGAAACGCTGCCGCGCGCGATTCGACGCGTTTACAGCGGCGAATCGATGAAGGGAATGCCGGGAATCATGTGGCGTGACAACGGCGAGGTCGTTTTTAACGGCCGCGCGCCAAATCTGGCCGACATGAATAAGACGCCGGTCCCGGACTTCGATGAGTATTTCTATGCGCGCAAGCAGGGCGGCTACCATTACTCGGAGCTTGCTCAGGAGGTTTTACTGCCGATCGAGACTGCGCGCGGTTGCTGGTGGGGCGTCAAGAACCACTGCACGTTCTGCGGTCTGAATCGTTCCGGGATGGAATTCAGATCGAAACGCGTTGAGAACGTTATTGAACAACTCGACGAGCTTTCGCGACGCTATAACATCCTCGACTTCAACGCCATCGATAACATTATAGAACCTGATTACATCGACAGGTTGTTCGGCGAGTTGAGCGGAGCGAATACCGACATTCGTCTGCACTACGAAGTGCGACCGAGTCTCTCACGCGCGCAACTGAAGCACATGCGCCAGGGTGGCCTGTTCTCTATTCAGCCCGGTGTCGAGAGTTTCTCCACTCACATTCTCAAGCTCATGAAGAAGCATACGACGGGCATGCGGAACTTGGAGCTGGTGAAGTGGTCCACCTATTACGGCATCAATAACCTTTACAACATCCTGCTGCGATTTCCGGGTGAAACCGAAGAAGACTACCGTGCGCAGTGTGACGTGATTGAAAAGATTCACCACTTCCAGGCGCCGTGGGCGATTGCGAAAGCGCGCGCCGATCGTGGTTCGCCGATGTACACCGACCCGGAGTCGCAGTCGATCAGCCGTCTGGTACCGTCGCCTTGTTACGACTATCTATTTCCGAAGGACCGTTTCAACCTGAATCGCGTTTCCTACTATTTTGAGCACGAGATGACCAACACGGTCGAGGATCATCAATACGATGAGATCTTCGCCGCCGTCGACAACTGGCAGAATCGCTGGCATGAGCGTCCCCGACCCTATCTGCGTTATCGCAAAGGGTGGCGAACGATTCTAATCAACGATGGTCGCAACGGTTCACCGAAGACGTCGACGTACGCAGATGATTACGCGGTTCTTTACGAGTACTGCGCCGATTCACGCAGCCGTAAAGAAATCTCTACGAAGTTCGACGACGCGCCGTGGGTCGAAGGCGCGTTGGAGGAGTTTGTAGGCAAAGATCTGATGGTGCATCTCGATAATAGATATCTCAGCCTGGCACTCCCCGAGAATCAGTACTTTTAGGGTTCGTCCGGTAAATCCTTCCAACATGCTCCGGGAACCACTCTCATATACGCTGGATTCGCTACCTGAATGCGTTCAGGAGGCTCGTGCGGAGCTGCTGGCAATGCTCCAGCGCAACGGGATTCTTTATCGCTCCGAATCACAACCGATACTCTCGCGTGACGGCACCTCGGCGCGTTGGATGCTCGACTCACTCGCCGTAACTCTCTCACCAAGAGGCGCACAACTGGCGGGGCAGTGTGTACTCGAACTTCTCCAACGTTTCGACGGGAAACAAATCGCGACCTACGGAGTAACGGGTATCCCGATCCTGCAATCGTGCATCGTTCAGAATCCTCAGTATCGTGGTCTGCTAGTTCGCAAAGAACGCAAACAACACGGCTCGTTGAAACTGATCGAAGGCGTCATCGATCCGAATGAACCTGTGATCATCATCGACGACTCCGTCAGCTCCGGAACGTGTATGACCGAAGCGAAGGAGCGATTGGAAGAAGCGGGATTGCGCGTTGAGGGCGGCATTTGTCTGGTGCGGTTTGGCTGGCAGAACGGCTACGCCCTCATGCAACAGAGCGGTTATCACATGGAAGCCCTCTTCGACATCTGGGACGACTTCATCGCCTTCATGGACGACGAAGACAAGATACCGGTCAATCCGTCGAAGGTCTTTCCAGAATTTGAGTGGGCCAACGATCAGGCGCCGGAGAATCTTCATCCGGCCCAGCTCGCTCGACTCGTCATTTCCGAATACCTTTCAACTGGCAAGTTGTTGCGTCCTCCCGAGCGTTTGGACAAGAACTACGATTCAGCCGGTGGTGCATGGGTAAGCATTCGCTCGCGCGCGAGTGTTTACAAACGCCATGCACGAGGTGGCTTCTGGCACTTTCCCGGTGAAGAATCGAAATCGGCTGCGGACGATTTGGTAATGGCCGCAGTGAGCACGGCGCGAGATTTGCCGAGTGCGGATGAAGGATTGAAGATCGTCAACGAGAGTGCAATTGCGGTGACGTTCTTTAGTGCTCTCGAACTATGTACACCGGGACAACTCGACAACGACCGCTACGGCATTGTGGTCAGGAGTTTAGAACGACGCGCATGGATGGGCGGCGCGTTACCACGTATGCCGGGCATCGCAAACGAGTGGGCCCAGTTTCAACACGCGCGCATCAAGAATGGGAAGCTGATTTCGTTTGAACCGTACGAACTCTTTCGTCATGACGTGGTGAAAGTGATCGAGCCGGGAGAGAAGTGGCAGCCGACCGGTGTGCCGGCGCCGGAGGAAATTCCGTGGCATAAGAATACGCACATATGCGGTCTGGTGGCCGAACGCGCACGAGATCTTGTGCTCGCACAATTGCTGGAACGTCCGGAGAAAACGGAACCGCTGCCAGAAAATCATCTTCCGAGTAACGTCGATTCTATATACCTGACCATCTACATCAACGGTCATCTCCGTGGCTGCATGGGGCAGAAGTTGCGCCATCTCGATGACGATCTCAAAACGATTGCCAGGGCTGCCCTTCGTGATGAGAGATTTTCTGGTCGCACTCCAATCGACGCCGCCAACGTCGCTGTTACAGTTTCTTTCCTGTCCGATCCGTTGCCACTGGGGGAGTGTCCTCCCGAAGAAGTTGTTAGCTACTACCGGCATGGCGATCAGACAGTGATGGTCTATCAGGACGATCGGGTTGGCTTGTTGCTGCCGTTTGTCGGTTCGTTCTGGAATCTCGACTCGCTGGGTTTTGCAAAAGCCGTGATCGAGAAAGCCGGGTTGAGTGGACCACCGTATTACTGGGTTCGGTATGATTGTGCGACGTGGTTTGCAGGCACTGAAGATACTGCACCGACAGTCGGTGGTTTCATACAACCGCGGAAAGAATTGCCACCGATCAAAGAATTGATCACCCCTCACGCCCGATTACATCTGCACTACCTGCTCAAACACTTGAAAGACGACGGAACGTTCTATTCGGGTTATCAACCTTTTCATAATCGACTCTACGAATCTCCCGATCTTGCCAGACAAGCTCACGGAGCATGGGTGTTGGCAAAAGCAGCCAACGTCTTTGGTGATGATGAGGTGCACAGCGCCGCCGATAAAGTGATCGATTCATTGCTCGGTAAAGTAGTTCGCGACGGTGATGATGTCTGGTTACAAGTCCAGGACGAAACATCGACTGTTGCCGAAACCGCATTCTTACTACTCGCACTCAGCAATCTTCCGACAAACGATCGGCGTCGTGACCTTATGTCGTCTCTCGCGGCTACTTTGTGGCGCTGCGTAGAGCTTCCTCACGGACGCATCATCACTCACCACAATCCGGACGATCCGTCACCCGATGGTTATCAAGATTACTTTCCCGGTCAGGTGCTGCTCGCTCTCGCCGTCGCATGCGAAGCAAAAGTCTCCAAGATTGACGACGAGAGACTTCAACACGCCTTTCAATATTACCGGCACAGATTTCTATACAAACGTCACTTCGGTCAGGCGTCGTGGTTAATGCAGGCTTTCGCCAAGTGGTGGCAAGTCGAAGGAAGTTTCAGGTTCCTCAGAACGACTTTTCAAATCGCCGATTGGTTGTTGGGTTATCAACAGGATAAAACTGGTGGCTTCATCAACGATCATCAACCGGGTGGGCCGGGTTATACAACTGCCGTATATCTTGAAGGCATCGCGGCAGCCTATTCGATCGCCGCACCGCTGGTTCGCGATGTAGCAATTCCCAAGCAGTTTTCCGATTTTGACCGTCCGAGCGTTTATCGAGATTCACTTACACGAGGCTTCGAATTTTTAGATCGATTGATCATTCAGGAGCGCGATAACGCCATCCTTCCGAACCTGGATTTCGCTCTTGGCGGCCTGCGCCAGGGCATCCATTACAGCGAAATTCGCACTGATTTCGTGCAACACTCGCTGTCAGCTATTCTCGACTTTTTGCCACATACCGACGTCGATAATTGACTGTGCGACACTTTCACGCTTTAATCTGCCGCGGCACTTAACTTAAACCCCGTCTGATTTTTAGGAGAAACAACCTTCTGTGAGTCTTTTGCTTGAGGGAAAACGTGCGTTCATAACCGGCGGAACGCGTGGCATAGGGGCGGCAATGTGCGAAATCTTCGCGCGCGAGGGCGCCGACGTGGCGTTCAGCTACAACTCGCGCGACGATCTTGCCGCAGAGATGAGTCAAAAAATCGAGGCCCATGGCGGCAAGTCGTTTAGCGCAAAAGTCTCGGTCGTCGACCGTGTTGGCATGAAGAAACTGACGCGCGAGCTTGTCGAGAAGTGGGGCGGCATCGACATTCTCGTCAACAACGCCGCCATCAACCGTGGCGACATGTTCGCCACCACAACTGACCGTGCCTGGGACGAAGTAATCCACACGAATGTCGATAGTCTGTTTGCGGTTACGAAGCCGATGTACAAACAGATGATCCGCCAACGCAAAGGCATTATTCTCAACATCACCTCCATCGGTGCGATGCGAGCGCTCCCGACAGCCGTTCACTACGCAACTTCGAAGGCGGCGATGATTGGCTTCACAAAATGTCTCTCACGAGAAGCAGCGACGTTTGGCGTGCGTGTGAATGCGATTGCGGCGGGAATCTTCGACACCGATCTGGCTCAAGCACTACCCGATCGACTGCTACAGATGCATGATTTCTGGACTTCGGCTGGAAGGCTGGGGCGTCCTGAAGAGCTCGCTGAGTATGCGGCGTTCATGGTGAGTGAGCGAAATAGTTTCATGAACGGTGAAGTCGTGATCGTTGATGGCGGAGCAATAACTTAGGCCGCGGATTTACGCGGATAAACGCAGATCAGCGTTCATCCGCGTCAATCTGCGGTTTCATTCTTTTCTCCAGGTTGCGAAGCGTTCGTTGCATCTCACCCAATCTCCGGAACGCGGCCGTCGATCGCAGCCAATCCTTGTTATCAAACGCCGGAATACCGGAAATAACTTTGCCCGCCGGAATATCGTGACTGGTAGCGCTCTTGGCGGTTAACACGACGTCGTCGCCAATCGTCAAATGACCTGCCACACCCGCCTGGCCCGCAAGGATCACGCGGTTACCGATGTGTGAACTTCCCGCAAGTCCGACCTGCGCACAAAGCAGAGTGTCTTCACCGATAGTGCACGAGTGTCCGATCTGCACGAGATTGTCGAGTTTCGATCCGCGTCCGATTCGACTCTCGCCAACCGAAGCACGATCGATCGTCGTCGCTGCGCCGATCTCGACGTCGTCTTCGATTACTACACGACCGGTTTGCGGAATCTTTAGCCAGTGTTTTTCCTCGTCTTTTGCGTAACCGAAGCCATCGCATCCGATCACGGCGTTGTTGTGAATCACGACTCGTTCGCCGACGACAGTGCGTTCGCGAATAGCGACACCTGAATGTATGACTGATCCTCTGCCGATCGTGACATCGTCGTAGACGGTGACGTTCGGATGGATGCGGACCTCGTCTCCGATAAAGACGTTGCGGCCAATTACCGCACACGCTCCGATCGCTACATTCTTGGCCAGTTTAGCGGTCGGATCGACCACGGCTGAGGGATGAATGAACGGCTCGATTTCCGCTTCCGGATTGAAGATTCGCAGCGCGCGCGTGTACGCAAGATAAGGATCCTTCACACGCAGGATCGCGATCTGCCGTTCGGTCTGGGCGTCTTCGCTGAGAAAGATCGCGGAGGCCCGCGTGCTGTTGACTCGTGGCGTGTAACGCGGATTCGCAAGGAAGGTCACATGTCCTTCGCCGGCTTCATCAAGCCCCGCGGCGCCAACAATCTCAATCTCATCGGTTACGCCTTCAACACGTGCGCCAGTCCGTTCAGCTAATTCTGATATCTTCATATCTTGTCCCTCACATGATCGAAACCGGATCGATCTCAAGGTTAATCGATCTCAAATTCGCACCACCATCCGCAACTGCTTTCAATCCCGCATCCGCCACCTCGCGTAGATGCTTTCGCGACCGCGATTTAATCAAGATCTGAAAACGATGCTCGCCTTTCAATCGCGACAGCGGCGCCGGCGCTGGTCCAAGTATCCGGCACTTTCGATCCTGGTTAACCAGATCGAGCTGTTTGCGAAGCTCGAGACTATCGGAACGCACGCGACCGAGATCCGGTCCATGAATCAACAGACTGGCCAGCGCCACGAACGGCGGGTACGAATGGTTTTGACGGTAACGCAGTTCTTCCTCGAAAAAACCTTCGTAGTCCTGGGCACACGCGTGTCGCAAAGAATAGTGATACGGATGATAAGTTTGAATCAAAACACGGCCGGGCCGATCGCCACGACCGGCGCGACCGGCAACTTGCGTAATTAACTGAAAGGTCCGTTCTGCCGAACGAAAGTCCGGCAACGCGAGACCGGCGTCGACTGAAACCACGCCAACCAGCGTCACGTTCGGAAAGTCGTGACCCTTCGCCAGCATTTGCGTTCCCACCAGGGTGTCGATTCGTCCAGCGCTGAAATCTGCGAGCGATTGCTCGAAAACTTTTCGTCGCGCGGTCGTGTCGCGATCGATGCGAGCCACACGGAGAGCAGGGAAGAGCAGCTTCAACATTTCCTCGAGTTGCTCAGTTCCTTCGCCAACGTAGTAAATGTATTTCTTGCCGCACGACGGACAAACGCGCGGCACGGCTTCACGATGATTGCAGTAATGACAAACGATCACGCGCTCGCTGCGATGATACGTCAACGTCACATCGCAGTTGGGACACTGCACAGATTCACCACACGAGCGGCAAAGTATAAAACTGGAGTAACCGCGGCGGTTGAGCAGAATGATCGACTGCTCGCCTCGTTCGTGCGTTTCTTTAATTGCTTCGAGCAGTTCATCGGAAAAAACACGCGGCTTGCCGTGTCGTGCAAAGACCGTGCGCATGTCGACAATCTTCGCTTCCGCCATCGGTCGCGCACCGATGCGTTCGGGCAGACGCACAAAGTGATACTTACCTTTGCGTGCGTTGTGAAACGACTCGAGTGATGGAGTGGCGGAGCCGAGTACGACGGTGGCCGACTCTTTCTGTGCACGCACGATGGCGACGTCGCGCGCGTTGTAGTAAGGCGATTCCTGCTGCCGGTACGACGCCTCATGCTCTTCGTCGACGACGATCAAACCGAGGTTTTTCACCGGAGCAAACACCGCCGAGCGCGTTCCGATTACGACGCGAGCTTCGCCGTTACGCACCCGCGTCCACTCGTCGAATCTTTCGCCTTTCTGAAGAGACGAGTGAAAGATGGCGACCTGATCTCCGAAGCGGGCCCGCAGCCGTCGTGAAAACACGGGTGTGAGTGCGATTTCAGGAACGAGCATCATCGCCGAGCGACCGAGACTGAGTGCGTTGTTCATGGCACGCATGTAAACCTCAGTCTTGCCGCTGCCAGTCACGCCATGTAGTAAGAAAGCTGAATATTCGCCGCCGTTCATCCGTTCTTCGATTTGCGACAGAACCTCGAACTGGCCGGCGGTAAGATTGTACTCGGTGTCGTTGATACCGAGATTTTCGGCGAGCGGGTCGCGACGAATTGCTTCGACGTAAGTTTCCACCAACGCTTTCTTTTCGAGCGATGAAACTGTCGAGGCGCCGACGGTTGCTTGTTTGAGCAACGACTGGAGCAGCATTGGACCATCTGCGGTGAGCGTTGTCAGCACGCGTTGCTGTGCTTCGGTTAACCTTTGTTCTTCTGAAGGTGGTGGTTGGACCAGCCGGACGAAGCGGCGCAGCTTGGCTTGGACAACTGGCGCTGACTCCCGTTTCGGAGACATGCCCGGTGGTAGCGCGGCTTTGATTACTTCACCAATCGGACACCCGTAATAATCAGCGACCCAGCGAGCGAGTTGCAGGATCTCCGGACCGCAAACCGGAGTTTCGTCGAGCAGTTCTTTTGCGTCTTTAATATCCGCTTCGCCGAGATCCGAATTAAGGTCGTCGAACAAGCTGACGATGTAGCCAGTGACGACGCTGCGCCCGAGTGGCACTACCAGGCGCGCGCCCACTTCGGCCTGGCCAGTCTGTTCTGGAGTCAGACGGTAGGTAAATGTTTGAAACACATGAAGCGGTACTGCCACTTCAGCGTATGAGGTTTTATCCACGGAGCTCACAGATTAACACGGATCTGTAGTCCGTTGGCCGTCCAGGTAATCGCGCACCATCTTCAAGTCTTCCCAGGTTTCGCGCTTCTTTGTTGGATCGCGCAGCAAGTAGGCGGGATGAAAAGTCGGCATCACTTTGATGCCTTTGTAATCCTGAAAACGTCCACGCAGTCGTGTTATCCCTTCGCGCGTGTCGAGCAGGTTCTTCATCGCAGTGTTACCGAGCACCACGATCACTTCGGGTTGCACGATCGCGATCTCACGCAGGAGATAAGGCTTGCACGTGGTTGCTTCTTCGGTCGTCGGGGCGCGGTTGCCCGGTGGCCGGCAGCGATTGACGTTGCCGATCAGAACTTGTTCACGTTTCAAGCCGATGGCTTCGATGATCTTCGTGAGTAGTTGTCCTGCGCGACCGACAAATGGGCGTGCTTGTTTATCTTCGTCTGCGCCCGGCGCTTCGCCGACAAACATCAAGCGCGCTTTTCTGTTTCCCTCGGTATGGACCACATGGGTGCGTTCGAGATGAAGCGGGCAACGAGTGCAGTCGCCGATCTCGGCGTGAATCTGTTCGAAGGTCTCGGTTGATGGCGTTAACTTTACCGGCGCTGGAGCGATGTCGCCGAAAAGAGATGTCGAGGGTTCGGACGCAACCTTCTCGACCGGCTCCTCGGTTTTTAACCGCAGATTACGCAGATCAGGCTGATTAGATGAATCTGCGTAATCTGTGGATGGGTTTTGATCAACGCGGATGCCTTCGACTCCCAGGGCGCGCAGGTGTTCGAGTTGTTTCTTTGTTTCGGCGAGAAGGTTCAGGATTTCTTTGGGCATCGTAGCTGCACTATAACATCCAGAATTCGATCAGCCGCTTCACGCTTCGATAATGTTGGCAATACAACGGGATGATCATCTTTCGTTATGATCGTGATCGCATTTGTCGCCGAATCGAAACCGGAATCTGTTCGTGTTACATCATTCGCGATGATTGCGTCCAGATTCTTCTTGCGCAGTTTATCTTGAGCGTTCTCGACTACGTTTTCAGTTTCGGCTGCAAACCCGATCACCAGCATCCCGTTTGTTCGGGAAGCTGCTACTTGGGAGAGTACATCCGGGGTGCGCTCCAGGGTCAGCGTTATCGAGTCGTCTGATTTCTTGATCTTTTGTTCGGCTCGTTGCACCGGACGATAATCCGCGATTGCTGCAGCGCCAATGAAGACGGAGGCGTTAGCGCTCTCACGTGCGACGGCTTGCGACATCTCTTCAGCCGATAATGCTTTCACAATTCGAATACCATCCGGAGCGGTAGCTGTCGTCATACCGGCGACTACCGTGACGTCAGCGCCACGTTTCACTGCCGCTTCAGCGACCGCAAATCCCATCTTTCCTGACGACCTGTTTGAAATGAATCGCACCGGATCGATCTCTTCACGCGTGGCGCCCACGGTTATGAGCAAGCGTTCGCCACTCAGATCTCCTGCTTTCGACGCACCGAGGATCTCAAGTGCCGCCGCAACAATCCGATCGGGTTCACTCAAACGACCTGGTCCAATCGTGCCGCACGCCATCTCGCCGGCATCAGGCTCGACGAAATGCACTCCGTCTGCGCGCAGTCGTTCCAGGTTGCGTTGGGTCGCAGGATGTTCCCACATCGTCGTATTCATCGCAGGCGCAAGCAAGACGGGCGCGGTGCAGGCGAGATAAGTCGAACTCAAAAAATCATCAGCGATACCGTTGGCAAACTTCGCAATGATGTTCGCTGTAGCCGGCGCCACGATCAGTAAATCGACGGTTTGAGAAAATGTGATGTGAGCGATCGGATCGGGATTGTCCGGGGCGTAATCGTCAACGATGACGTGATGGCCCGACAGGGCGCGAAACGTAAGCGGCTGCACAAACTCGCAAGCCCGTTTTGTCATTGCCACTCTGACAGTACAACCTGCCTTTTGCAGTCCGCGCAGCACTTCGACAGCTTTGTAAGCTGCGATACCACCACAGACTCCGAGGGCCACGTTCTTACCAACGGAAGAAGTTTGAGGGTCTGGAGAAGACATGCCGCTTAACGGAAAACGAAGATCAATGTAACATTGCCGAAAGACGGGTGCAATTTAGTGAATCCTGTTGCTGGTATAATCCGCGGTCACAATAAAAATACAGGATTATCTCCAGCCAGGAGTAAAACCATGGCAACTATCAAGGGAAGATTCTCCGCAATTCTGCTGGTGGCCTTTTGTGCCCTCACACCTGTTCGAGCCAGCCAGGGTCCACAACTTTCAGATGATGAGTTTGGTCCGGTCGTTCGTGCCTATCTTGGGTACCTGCGCAACGAGCAGGAAGTGGTTGACGATCGGGTAAGCCGGCGCGAAGTGAGCTCTGCGTATTATCGCCATAACTCCAACCGCATTAAAGCCTTACGTCAAATGGCAATCCGTTTGGCGCGGGAGACTCATAACGATTATCTGCCCGAGTTGGAGGCGGTTTCGGTTGATGAGATGAGGCTCTTATTCGGTTCGAATCCGCCGCCGCCGGCCACACTGAAAGTGGGCGATGTCTTGCGAAATACTTTTCGCTATTTGGGGACGGTCCGGACGACTGGGGGGAGTTTCTATCTCTTTGCCCGACTCGACCCCTACGAACAGGCAGACCTTAATGAGAAATCGTCAGCGGCGAACAAACGACCTTGACCCCGTTTGGAGCCGCTCTTCGGGGTGTACGATTGTGGTTCACGGGCCACTCGCAGACGCCGACACAGTTTTGTGGCAAAGTTAAGCCAAATGATTGTTGACAGAGGGCTTGTATTAGTGTAATAAATCCCATGTTAGTGGCTGAGAGGCCATAAATCCCAAGCATTAACGGGCTTAGCACAGGTTACTAACAACTCATTGTTTTTCCCACGACTGTACGGCCGTCGCGGTACGCAATTAAGACCTTTGTGTTTCACATTACGGGAGGAAAGTTAATGATCAGCAAAACTTGGAGCCGCAAGTCCATCGCGACCTTGGTGGCGGTTGCCGTTTTGAGTGTTTACTCAATGGTGGTGTTGGCTGCGCCAGGTGCGAAGGCGTCAGGCGAGCTTTCGGTTTCCGGACAAGTCACAGTGAATGGCCAGAAAGTGATTTCCGGTGGCACGATTTTCACTGATTCAACGATTAGCACCGCGGCTCAAAGCAGCGCTTCAGTCAGCATCAGCAAGGTCGGTCGAGTTGAACTCGCACCAAATAGCAATCTTCGCCTCAGCTTTGCGGACAACAGCATCACAGCGATGCTAGAGACCGGCAGTGCTCAGGTGTCAACGGTAACTGGAACTACGGTTAACCTGACAACCAAAGATGGCACGGTTGTTGTCGATGGCAGCCAGGCTACTACGTTCACAGTTAGCGCTTCACGCGGACGCACCTCAGTCTCGACCCTTTCCGGCACGGCTCAGTTCAAGACCGGTGGCACTTCGAAGCAGGTTGCTGCTGGCGAGAGTGCAACGGCAGGAACGCCGAATCCGCAGACGGACGATGACGACGATGACATGAGCGGTGGCGCGTTGGCAGTGTTACTGCTGGCCGTCGGTGGCGCAGTGGCAGGTGTTCTTTATGCCGCGTTCCACAACAACGACCTTAACTTCGGCGGCAGCGTTACAGTAGTCAGCCCGACCAAGTAAGCTCGGTAGCTAGTTCGTCCGGCTTGCGTAAAAAACACTGTGGCACTGGTAACCAGCGCTGCGGTCAGATAAATTCACCTTGCGGGTCACGCGAATTCACGGCGCGTGACCCGCAAGGTTTTGAATGTAAGGACTAACCAAACCATCCACAGATTACGCAGAAACAATTAAAGAATCTGTGTAATCTGTGGATAACACTTCCGCTGGTATCAGGAAATAGATAGATGCATATTGCTGTTATTGGCACTGGTTACGTGGGACTTGTAACCGGAGCATGCTTCGCTGAGTTTGGTGTCGATGTAACCTGCGTTGACGTTGACGCCGACAAAATCGAGCGACTGCTCAAAGGCGTGATGCCGATCTACGAGCCAGGCCTCGAACAGATCGTCTTAAAAAATTCAAACGCCGGGCGCTTGAGATTCACTACAGACGTTCGCCAAGCCGTTGAACAGGCTCTCGTCATCTTCCTTGCCGTAGGAACCCCGCCAAAACCGGATGGCTCTCCGGATATGAGTTATGTAGAGGCTGCTGCGCTTTCCATCGCCGACTACATGAATGGCTACAAGGTCGTCGTCACCAAGTCGACAGTGCCGATTGGAACTGGTGAACGTATTCGTAGTTTGATCAATGAACGGAAGAAGACGCGGGCGAACTTCGGTGTCGTCTCGAATCCGGAGTTTCTGAGAGAAGGCGCGGCCATCAACGACTTCATGCGACCCGATCGTGTGGTGATCGGTAGTCGCGACGAAGAAGCAATTGCGATCATGAAGGATCTATACCGGCCGCTTTATCTGATTGAAGCGCCGATCGTGATCACTTCGCTCGAAGCTGCCGAACTGACGAAGTATGCGGCCAACGCGTTTCTGGCGACCAAAGTCTCATTCATTAACGAGATTGCTAATCTTTGTGATCAGATTGGTTGTGACGTCCACGACGTGGCTCGTGCGATTGGGATGGATCGACGAATCGGAAGCAAGTTTCTACATCCCGGACCGGGCTTTGGCGGATCGTGTTTTCCGAAAGACACTCGAGCGCTTTCGTCCGTCGCCAGGCAATACGATTCAGCGTCGCTGATAGTCGATGCTGTCATCGAAGTAAACCAGCGACAAGGCGCGATGATGCTGTCGAAGATTCGTAAGCTGGTTGGTCCACTTCAGAATAAAACGATTGCTGTTCTCGGTCTCGCATTCAAGCCGGAAACGGACGACATGCGCGAAGCACCGGCGCTGGGAATCATTCGCAGCCTGCTCGAGGAAGGTGCGAAAGTACGCGCTTACGATCCGGTTGCGAGGCACGAAGCAATGAAGTTGTTGCCGGATATTGATTACGCAGACGATGAATATACGGCCGTGAAAGGCGCGGATGCGCTTGTCTTCGTGACTGAATGGAATCAGTTTCGCGCGCTCGACATGATTCGCATTCGCGACCTGATGACTACACCGAAGATCGCTGATCTGCGAAATATCTACGAGCCGGAAGACATGCGTGAATTTGGGTTTGAATACGTTGGAGTTGGCAGGTAAAGGCAAAAGAGAATGCCACTAACAGGAACTGTTCTGGTAACGGGAGGCGCTGGATTTATCGGCTCCCACATTGCTGCGGCATTGATGGCGCAGGGCGCGCGTGTTCGAGTGCTCGACGACCTAACCACGGGCCATCGTGAAAATATCGAAGAGATTGGCGGCGATCTTGATTTCATTGAAGGAAGCGTTGCCGATGAACAACTGCTGAGCAAGGTGCTCGACGGTGTTGAAGTGGTTTTCCATGAAGCGGCGATTCCTTCGGTACCGCGTTCGGTCGAAGCGCCGCGGCAAACTCACGTTGCGTCTGTCGACGGCACGTTCTCGCTTCTGGTTGCAGCGCGGGACGCGAAGGTGAGACGAGTTGTGTATGCAGCGTCGAGTTCGGCCTACGGTGATCAACCAACGTTGCCGAAAGCCGAACAAATGTTGCCGGATCCATTGTCGCCGTATGCGGTCGCGAAACTAGTCGGTGAGTACTACTGTCAGGTGTTTACGCGTGTCTATGGATTAGAGACGGTTTCACTGCGCTACTTCAACGTCTTTGGACCACGACAGGATCCGGGTTCCCAGTATTCTGGCGTCGTCTCGCGATTTATTAGCACGCTGCTGTCGGACGAACGTCCTGTAATTTATGGAGACGGAGAGCAGTCGCGCGACTTCACCTATATCGAGAACGTAGTCTTCGCAAATCTCAAAGCTGCGGAAGCGAAAGACGCGTCGGGTAAAGTAATCAACGTCGCGAATGGACAGCGCATCACGCTGAATCAATTACTTGAGGAGTTGAAGGAATTGACTGGCAAACGGGATGTGACGGCGGAATATCTGGAATCACGCGTGGGCGATGTGCGGCACAGTCTCGCCGATATCACACTGGCACAGCGTTATCTTGGGTACGAATCGAGAGTGGGTTTACGCGAGGGTCTGCAGCACACGATCGACTGGTGGAAGAACAGTAGATTTAGCCGCGGATGAACGCGGATAAACGCAGATCAGCGTAAATCCGCGTTTATCTGCGGCTCAAAAAGTTTCTTCAGGCTTTCAATATAAGGCGCTCTCGCCACGCCTTTATCCGTAATGATCGCAGTAATAAACTGATGCGGTGTCACATCGAACGCCGGGTTGTGCACGTTCACGCCGTCGGGTCCGAGTTGATGATCGCGGATGTGTGTGATTTCCATTGCGTCTCGTTCTTCGATCGGTATTTCTTCGCCCGAAGCAAGTGAGAGATCCAGCGTCGTTAGCGGCGCCGCTACATAGAACGGAATGCCATGTTCGCGCGCCAATACTGCGACCATGTACGTTCCGATCTTGTTTGCAGTATCGCCGTTGGCGGCGATGCGATCGGCGCCCACCACCACCGCATCAACTTTTCCGCTCTTCATTACATGCCCGGCCATGTTGTCGGTGATTACAGTGACGGGAATGTCATCCTTCGCCAGTTCCCATGCTGTTAGTCTGAGGCCCTGCAGAAAAGGACGTGTCTCATCGGCGATTACTGCGACTTTCTTGCCGGCATCGCGCGCGCCGCGAATGACGCCGAGTGCAGTGCCATAATCGCCGGCTGTTGCAAGAGCGCCGGCGTTGCAATGCGTGAGCACGGTGGCGTTGTCGGGAATTAGTGGCCCGCCATACGCGCCAATGGCGCGGTTGGCGGTGATGTCTTCGTCAAAGATTGCGAGTGCTTCGGCGACGAGTGCTTTTTTGACTTGCTCGACGTCGCCGAGCTGCTTGTGTTTCTGAAATGCCCCACGCATTCGCTCGATGGCCCAGAAGAGGTTCACGGCCGTAGGCCGCGTCTTGCTCATCACGTCGCAGATGTATTGCAGGTCGTCATCCAGATCGGCTACGGAAGTGCCGACGGATTGGCTCGCGCCGAGTGCGATTCCCATTGCCGCCGCGACTCCAATTGCCGGTGCGCCACGAATCACCATCTTGCGAATGGCTTCGGCCACTTCGTCGTAGGAACGCAGCATCAGGTAAGTTTCTTCGGAAGGCAGCACCCGCTGGTCCAGCATGCGTACGCCGTCTTTAGTCCATTCCACTGTTTTGATCATCGCTCAGCATCTTGCCACAAAAAGGCACAAAAAGCATAAAAGGCAGATAAGAACGAAAACGATCGTTATGTGCTTTTTGTCCCTTTTTGTGGCATGTTACTGCGACGGAGGTTGTGGTTGCGAAAATTACTGTTAGCAGTTTTGTTGTTGGCACTGTTGTTTGGGTGTAACTCTGGTCAAAGAGGAACAGCGCCATCTGGTCCAGGGACGAGAATTGTTTCTCTGGCGCCGAATCTAACCGAGATTGTTTTTGCCGTGGGCGCGGGTGACAAACTCGTCGGACGAACGAGCTATTGTGATTATCCAGCGGAGGCGAAAGCAGTCGCTGAAGTCGGCGACACGCTCCATCCGAGTTTGGAACGAATCATTGCCCTGAAGCCACAGGTCGTGTTGGTTTCGACTGCGTCGCAACTCGAAGTATTCACGCAACAACTTCAAAACCAGAACATCGCCGTGGTTGTTTCGGATCCACATGATCTTGAAGGAATTTTTCGATCGATTCAGCAGATAGGCGAGTTAACGGGCCAGCAGACACAGGCAGAAAACCTGGTTGCAAAATTGCGCGAGCGAACGAACGCAGTCGAACAGGCGGTTAAGGGAAAACAACCCGTGCGCGTCTTCTGTCAGGTTTCGGCTGAGCCGCTTATTACGGCTGGTCGCGATGCCTTTGTCACCGATCTGATGCGACGAGCAGGGGTCACGTCGGTTACTGCCGATGTTCCGGGAGCCTGGCCGAAGTACAGCAACGAATCCGCGTTGGCTGCGAAACCGGAAGCGATCATTTTGCCGACCGGTGGCTCGATGGGCTCATACAACACGGAAGTCACCGAGGCGCTGCGCCAATCACCGGCAGTGCTCCAGGGCCGCGTTTACAAGATCAACGACGATTACCTTACCCGGCCTGGACCACGAGCGATCGATGGTCTCGAAGCGATGGCACGAGCTCTCCATCCCGACGCCTTCAAATGAACCGGATCACGCTCCGCAAGACAATCATTTCGTGTGCGCTGCTTGCAGGTGCGCTGCTTCTTGCCATCATTTCAATGTCACTGCTTGGAAGCGAACCACTGCCCGTACGCGAATCACTATGCGCGCTCGGCTCTCTGGGGACGAACGCTTGCGGTTTGACCTCTGATCAGTTCGATATCCTGTTTCAAATACGATTACCGCGAATCCTGCTCGCCGCCGCTGTCGGTGGTTCGCTCGCAACTGCGGGCGCTGGTTATCAGGCGCTACTACGAAATCCGCTTGCCGAGCCATATCTGCTCGGGATTTCAAATGGCGCAGCCGTGGGAACCATGATCGCCTTGGTCTTCTTTGGACGAAGCGAATGGATTCGTCCGGTACTCGCATTTACAGGCGCGTTGGCGGCGACGCTCGCAGTTTATCGACTGGCGCGAGGTCGTGCGGGTGCGACACCCGAACGTTTGATACTCGCCGGTGTGATCGTCACGACATTTCTTTCGTCGGTGATCGTTTTTGTAACGACTCTGATGGATGCAACCCGAATTCGATCGTTTACTTTTTGGCTGCTTGGCGATCTTTCGGGAACCAGCAGGACGTTGCTGCCGGTCGCAATCACGATTGTGATAGTAGGCGCTGTGGTACTGACGCTTCATGCGCGGTCGTTGAACCTGTTGATGCTCGGTGAGCGTGATGCATTCGATCTGGGAGTGGAAGTCGGACGCGTGCGAATCGTCGTTTTTCTCGTGGCGAGTTTGCTAGTGGGAAGCTCGGTGGCGGCGAGTGGATCGGTTGGCTACGTTGGCTTAGTGGTGCCACACCTGGCTCGACTTTCCCTCGGCAGTGACAACCGCATCAGTATTCCGGCGGCGGCGCTTGGTGGAGCGCTGTTTGTGATTGTTGCCGACACAATTGCGCGGACGATTATCGCGCCGAGGGAATTACCTGTCGGAGCGATCACGGCGTTGATTGGGGCGCCGCTGTTTATTTATCTGTTAAAGAGAGCGTAAATCGTTGCTCGAAGCTCGCAATCTTACTGTCGCATACGACCACCGCGTAGCAGTGGCGGATCTCACGCTGTCATTAAATGCCGGTGAGATTACTGCGATCATCGGTCCGAATGGCGCCGGTAAGTCGACATTGTTGCGCACGCTCAATGGCCAGATTCCGAAATCTTCAGGCGTCATCATGCTTGATGGCCAGCCGCTCGAGCGGCTCAGTCGTCGCAGTATTTCACGACGCATCGCAGTGGTCGCGCAGGAAGCAGAACTTCGATTTCCGGTGACTGTACTTGAATTCGTTCTCGGCGGCCGTTTTGCATGGGCCACAAACTCGGGTTGGGGTTGGGAAACCGAGCATGATCTACAGGTCGCCGATGAGGTTCTGCGAGAGACCGAGTTGAGTGAATTGAGTGCGCGGTTGATGAACGAACTTTCCGGTGGCGAACGTCAACGAGCGCTCATGGCCCGTGCGCTCGCCACCGAAGCGCCGATTCTTCTGCTCGATGAACCGACAGCTAATCTCGATCTCTCACACCAGGCGACGCTGTTGAATTTAGTGAGGAAGCGTTGTGATGAACGTCAGTCAGCCGCGCTTGTCGTCACGCACGACATCAATCTTGCCGCGCAGTTTGCTGACAACATCATATTGATGAAACAGGGAAGAGCAGTTCACTCTGGAACGCCGGAAGAAGTCTTGAAAGCAGAGATACTTCAGGAAGTCTTTGAAGTGAGAGTTGTGGTAGACGCCCATCCAGTAACTGGTGGACCGCGTGTCACACCGTTAATAAACCACGGATAACTCGGATTGTGGCTCAGGATGCAAGGGGTGGAGCCCGCGGACGCTGGTGCGCCACTTATTAGGACTCTCCCTTGCAACCTGAAAACGGAACTCAGTCGATCTTTTTACCAAACAATCCGCCGGCCAGAAAGACTATGCCGAGAAGGACGTGAATAGCGTGATCGACTTTGCCGAAATGTAGTGGCCCAACCATCCAGTCGCGCTCCGGACCGGCGCCGATTGCCAGTCCGAGAACGCCGAGAGCGAGATAGACTACGCCGAAAACGAGTGCGAAGGTCTTAGCTCCTGAGTACGTTCCTGCAAACCCGAAGTAGAGGGCGATCAGGCCCGAGACAATGTGAACCAGATTGTGTGCTGGAGTAAGGTGAGCGCCGAGCAGATTTGGCATCGCAAACCCGCATAATCCCACCAATACGAAAACGACTCCCAAAACTTTGCAAACCGTCTTTGCCATTCTCACTCGCTCCTCGGTGAAAGAGTTTGGAACCGAGCGGCGCTGCGCCACGCTGAGCCGGGCGACCGCGTTTCAATGACCACACGTGGTTTCTATTTTGGTGCGCCGCATGTATACCAGAGAGAGCCGGGAGTTGCAAAGAATTTTACATGTCAAATTCATGAATAAACTGTGATCGGCGTCGTGTCGATCGGTGAATTTCCGGGCTTTTCCCGTATACTATCGTCCAAGTTTTAGAAATACGAGGTGTGATCCATGGGTGTAAGTAGAACTCTCTTTGCAGCGCTGTTTCTGTTCTTAACTGTTTCGGTAGTTAACGCGTACACGGTTGTCATGCGTGACGGTCGCCGTGTCGAAATTCCGAACGAGTTTACGGTGACAAACTCGACGCTCACATACGATGTGGGCAAAGGCATACAGGTAACTCTTCAACTCACCACGATCGACGTTGCCGCGACTGAGCGTGTGAACGGTGAAGCACAGGGGGCGTTGTTGCAGCGAGTGGCGACGATGCAAGAACCGGTCGACAACGCTCCACAGACTCGTCGTTCGACGGCGACCCGCACAATCACAAACGCGAATCTCGAGAAATATCGTCGCGAGCGTGTTGCAAGTGAAAGGGAATACGAAGACCGTCGCAAGGAACTCGGTCTCCCTTCGATGGAAGAGCGACGGCAAGAAGTCGCCGCGATCGAGGATCGAACGTTGCAACAAGTGCGCAGCATGCGCGAGCGGGAAGAGGCGCTCTGGCGCAGTCGTGCGGAAGCTTTTCGCGCAGAAGCCGCAGCTAACGAAGCACAGTTTGGATCGTTGCGTCGCAGCACTGACAATGTGCAACAGTTTGATTCATTCGGCGGGTTTCCGGGATTTTTCCCGTTTGACGGATTTGGTTTTGGCGTAACCGGTGGTCGCTTCAATCGGTTCGGACGATTTCAGCCTTCGCCGTTTGACGGGTTTTTAGCGACGCCAATAACCCCTTTCCCGAGATTTCAATCCAACCCGCGACCGTTAATTTTCACGCCGCGCGGAGTTCGGAACAATCCTCGACCACATGGCGGGAGACCCGGATCACGTAGATGACGATATGACGTGGGAAACAGTAATCGGACTTGAAATTCACGCTCAACTGAGCACGGAATCTAAAATCTTTTGTGGCTGCGCGACGCGTTTCGGCGATGATCCGAACGCGAACACGTGTCCGACGTGTCTCGGTTTACCAGGCGCACTGCCGGTTTTGAATCGACGCGCAGTCGAGCTAGGTGCGCGTGCGGCGCTGGCACTCGGATTACAGATCAACCAGCAATCGATCTTCGCACGCAAAAACTACTTCTATCCCGATCTGCCGAAGGGCTATCAGATTTCGCAATTCGATCAACCGTTTTCGGCGAACGGCGAACTCGAAATCATGACGGCAGAACGCGACGAGGCTGGTCATCCACTCGAGTGGCGTCCGAAGAAGATCAGAATCACACGGCTTCATCTCGAAGAAGATGCCGGCAAAAACGTGCACGAAGGACTTCCCGACGTCGATCGTTATTCCTACATCGATCTAAATCGCGCCGGTGTTCCGCTCGCGGAGATCGTCACCGAGCCTGACTTTCGTTCGTCGTGGGAAGCTTACGATTACGTCAATCACGTGCGTCGTTCGCTGCAATGGGTTGGCGCGTCGGAAGCAGACATGGAGAAGGGAAATCTGCGTTGCGAAGCAAATGTTTCCGTTCGTCGTGTCGGTGATGAGAAGTTCGGAACGAAGGTGGAGTTGAAGAATTTGAACTCTGTTCGCTTTATGCAACGCGCGATCGAGTTTGAGGTTGCGAGACATATCAAGGTGCTTGAATCTGGTGGCAAGTTGTCTCAGGAGACGAGGCTCTGGGATGACCGGGTGCTGGAAACGCGCGTGATGCGTTCGAAAGAAGAGGCGCACGATTATCGTTATTTTCCGGAGCCGGATCTGCAGCCGCTCGTCGTGTCGGAACAGTTCATCGAAGAAGTTCGCCAATCATTGCCGGAGTTACCTGAGAACCGTCGCAAACGATTTGGCGAACAATACGGTTTGAGTTATGCGGACGCTTCGCAACTCGTTTCAGATCGCGATCTGGCGGATTACTTCGAAGCGGCAGCGTCGGCGTCCGGCAATCCGCGTGGCACTGCAAACTGGATTCGGTCGGAGTTGTTACGAGAACTTGAAGCTGGTGGACTTTCGGCGGCAAATTCACCAATCGCACCGCAGGAGTTGGGTGCACTCGTGCGTCTGATCGATGAAGAGAAGATCAGCGGCAAGCAAGGGAAAGACGTGCTCGTCGAGATGTTCAAGACCGGAAAGCCGGCGCAAACGATCATCGAAGAGAAAGGCATGGTCCAGGTAAGCGACACCGGCGAGATCGATGCGTTGATCGATGACGTGATCGCGGCGAATCCGGATCAAGTTGCTAACTATCGATCGGGAAAAGAGACGTTGTTTGGTTTCTTTGTCGGGCAGGTGATTAAGGCTTCGAAGGGCAAAGCAAATCCGAAGGTGGTGAATGAACGTCTGCGCGCGAAGTTGTCTAACAAATAGTCAATGGCTATCGATCTCACAAACAAAATAGCGATTGTCACCGGTGGCACAAAGGGGATCGGGCGGGCGATCACTGAGTCGCTTGTGAATGCCGGCGCGCGGGTCGCGATAACTGCGCGTCACGAAGACGAGATTGCTGAAGCCGTATCGCAGCTCAACCAGCTTGGTCCAGGCACGGCGAATGGCTTCGTCTGTGATGTACGCGATTATAACCAGGTCAAGTCTCTCTTCGCTGAAGTTGGCCCAGTCGATATCCTGATCAACAACGCCGGCGTTGGAATTTTTTCATCGGTTGAGTCGATGAGTGTCGAAGACTTCCATACCGTTCTCGAAACGAATGTCTTCGGAGTTTTTTACTGTTGCCACGAAGCGATTCCGTTGCTGAAGCAACGTGGCGGCGGTTACATCATCAACATCTCCTCGCTTGCAGGTGCGAATGCGCACCCGCAAATGGCCGCATACAACGCTTCAAAGTTCGGCCTGAACGGTTTCAGTGAAGCCCTGATGCAGGAGGTGCGGCACGACAACATCAAGGTGAGTTACATCATGCCTGGGTCGGTGAATACTGAGTTTGGCGGTGATGAGATGAGCGATCAGAAAAGCTGGCAACTGCAACCGGACGATGTCGCCGAGGTGGTAATGGATTTGCTGTCGCAGGAACGGCGTGCACTGGCGAGTCGAGTCGAGCTTAGACCTTCCAGACCTCCGAAGAAGTAAAGGATGAGAGCTGTAGTCCAGAGAGTGACGCGAGCGAGCGTTACGATTGACGAAAAAATTGTCGGCGAGATCGGAAACGGTCTCGTCGTTTTATTGGGCATCGCGCGCGACGACACCAAAGAAGACGCGGATTACCTGGTCCCTAAAATCGCGGCCTTGCGAATCTTCGACGACGCAGACGGCAAGATGAATCGATCGCTGAAGGATATTGCCGGCGGTCTGCTGATCGTTTCGCAGTTTACGTTGTACGGTGACGTACGACGCGGACTGCGACCATCATGGAGCGACGCCGCCGCTCCCGAAATCGCAGAACCGTTGTACGACTATTTTGTTGAGAGTGGTCGAAAGCTGCTGGGGCAGGTCCAAACAGGCAGCTTTCGCAAGATGATGCTGGTGGAACTCGTCAATGATGGTCCAGTGACTATATTGCTTGACAGCCGCAAACTCTTTTAAATCGAATTATCTGACGCTTTTGAGCCTTCCTCGAGCTCGTATCGATCGCGATCACGCTTTTCAATCTTGTCGATAAACTCCAGCTCCTCGTTGTCTTCATAGCTAACGCCCATTGCCGACGCGTTCTCTTCAACCAGCGACTGGTCTGGTGTTGGGTTGTCGCCGGCGACGGTCTCCGAGCCGCTTTCGTTAACGTCCTCCCAATCTGCATCGAGATCACCCCCGGCATCGCGCGGCGAAGCGGCGGTGTTGTTGCGTAATCGTTGGGCCAGCAGGTCCGGATCCTTCGGCGCTCGAGAAATCTCCTGTTCCATAAACTCTTCAATCTCAGGGTCTGGAACAAAATCTGGATTATTTGCCAGATACTCGAAATCGTCGCCGTGTTTCTTAGCCATACAGATCTCCTCACCTCGTTCGTTCTCAACAAGCCTGATTTGCGGGGAAGTCAGTGGAGACTATAACCAATCCAGGGCGAATGCAGAAATGGAAAAACTGTGTCGTCGTGGCAGTTTGACCGCGCCGGTTGACGATAGTTTGACCAAACTTTACACTGCAATTTGAACCACAACAGCCTGCAAAACATAACTTTCCAGGAAAGAGTTTGAGCACCACTATGCCAGAAAGCCTTTTTGATTCTTTGCAAACCTTTTCTTCCGATTCCGGTCCCGTTGGACAGTTCTATTCACTCCCACAACTCGAAAAGAACGGCATCGGTCCCATTTCGCGATTGCCACATAGCTTGCGCGTCGTTCTCGAATCCGTGTTGCGAAATTACGACGGTGAAAAGATCACCGAAGAAGACGTCCGCGACCTCGCTAACTGGCAACCGAACGGTAAACGCGTCGAGGAAATCCCGTTCGTCGTCGCACGCGTGTTGCTGCAAGACTTCACCGGCGTTCCACTCCTCGTCGATCTCGCTGCGATGCGTTCTGCCTGTGCACGTCTGGGAAAAAATACCGGCCTCATCGAACCGCTGGTGCCGGTCGATCTGGTGATAGACCACTCGGTCCAGGTCGACTTCTCGAGCACGCGCGATGCGTTTGAAAAGAACATGGAGATGGAGTTCAGACGCAATCGCTCGCGTTACCAGTTTTTGAAATGGGGCACGCAGGCTTTTGATGGGTTCCAGGTGATTCCGCCGGGCATCGGCATCTGTCATCAGGTAAATCTCGAATACCTTGCCCGGAATGTTTGGGAGAAGAACGTTTACTTTCCGGATTCGCTCGTCGGCACCGATTCACACACGACGATGGTGAACGGACTCGGAGTTGTCGGTTGGGGCGTCGGCGGTATTGAAGCCGAGGCCGCGATGTTGGGCCAACCGGTCTACTTCCTGACTCCTGATGTTGTTGGTGTGCACTTGAGCGGCACTTTGCGTGAAGGCGTGACGGCCACAGATCTCGTGTTACGGGTCACGGAAATGATGCGTAAGGCGAAGGTCGTCGGGAAGTTTGTAGAGTTTCATGGTGAAGGCGCGGTCAGTTTGTCGGTGACGGATCGTGCGACGATCGCGAACATGGCTCCGGAGTATGGCGCCACGATGGGATTCTTCCCGGTGGACGAGGAAACTTGCGCCTACCTGCTGGCTACAGGTCGTTCGCAAGAACATGTCGACACTGTCAGGGCGTATTACAAGGCGCAGGGCATGTTTGGCATACCACGTCGAGGCGAGTGCGATTACAGTGTCGTCCTCGATCTGGATCTCGATTCGATTGTTCCGAGTGTTGCTGGTCCAAAGCGGCCACAGGATCGCATTGAGCTGTCGGCACTCAAATCACAGTTCAACGATCTGATGGTGAGACCGGTTGGCGAAGGCGGCTACGGTAAAACAGAGGACGATCTCTGGACGCGTTATCACGTAAAGATCGGTACCGATCGCCAACACGCAGTCACCGGCGGCGGCGAACAACGAACCGATACTGTGCCCGCTGTGGTTGGGAATCACGAGTCAACCTCAAACACGAACGTCTGGACGGAAACGGAAATGGTCAACAACCGTCCGACTCCGGATATCGTGGCTGAGATTCCCGAAGACGAGTTTCCGGCTGGCGACGAGCTGGTGGGCCATGGCGATATTTTGATCGCGGCGATCACTTCCTGCACAAATACTTCAAATCCGAGTGTGATGCTGGCGGCCGGACTGCTCGCGAAAAAAGCGATCGAAAAGGGAATGACTGTCAGTCCCAAGGTGAAAAGCTCGCTCGCGCCGGGATCGAGAGTCGTCACTGAGTATCTCGAACGGACCGGACTGCAACACTACTTAAATCAACTGGGTTTCAACCTCGTCGGGTATGGTTGCACCACTTGTATCGGAAACTCCGGACCACTCGATCCGTCGATCGAGCAGATCGTAAACGAGCGTGATGTGATTGCGGCCTCAGTTCTTTCAGGCAATCGAAACTTCGAAGCGCGCGTGCATCAAAGTATCAAAGCAAACTTTTTGATGAGCCCGCCGCTCGTGGTTGCATTTGCGATCGCTGGTCGTATCGACGTCGATATGTCGACCGAGCCGGTTGGGCAGGGTGAGTTTGGTGAAGACGTTTACCTGCGCGACATCTGGCCCACGATGGAAGAAATCAAGGGTTTGATGAGCGCCGCGTTTGATCCGGCGACGTACCAGCGACTCTACAGCAACTTTGCGGAACAGAATCCACTTTGGAACGACATCCCCACGAGTACGGGCAATGTTTATCAGTGGGAAGGCGAATCGACTTACATTCGCGAACCTCCATACTTCGACGATTTCCACAGCACGACTTTGCCCGTCACTGACGTGAAAGGCGCCAGACCGCTCGCGATCTTCGGCGACTCCGTGACAACGGATCACATCAGTCCGGCTGGTGCGATCAAACCGTCGTCGCCGGCGGGCCTGTACTTGCAGGATCGCGGCGTCGATATCAAAGACTTCAATAGCTACGGCGCGCGACGCGGCAATCACGAGGTGATGGTCCGGGGCACCTTTGCCAACGTGCGAATCAAGAATTTGATGGTGCCGGGAGTTGAAGGCGGCGTAACGATGCATTATCCCGAAGCCGAGCGCATGAGCATTTATGATGCGTCGATGCGTTATCAGACTGATGGAGTGCCGCTCGTGATTGTTGCCGGTCAGGAATATGGCACGGGGAGTTCGCGCGACTGGGCCGCGAAGGGAACGAGGTTGCTCGGAGTCAAAGCAGTGATTGCGCAAAGCTTCGAGCGTATTCACCGCAGCAATCTGGTTGGCATGGGTGTGCTACCGTGTCAGTTCAAAGACGATACGAGTGCCGCTTCGTTACAGCTCGACGGCAGTGAAACGTTTGATCTGTTGGGCGTTGAATCGGGCATCGAGCCGCGGCAGGATTGTACGCTCGTGATTCATCGGGCCGATGCAACCAGTGAGGAGATACCGATCACGTTGAGGATCGATACACCAATCGAGGTTGATTACTACCGTCACGGTGGGATTTTGCCGTATGTATTGCGGCAATTGCTTGCCGGTACGACGGAGTTTTAGCCACCTTTTACACGGACTTTTACAGATAGGAGATCTATGTCGTCAGCAGAATTAGCTCCGAAGAAATACCAGTTGTTCATCGATGGTCAGTGGGTCGATTCCGAATCGGGAAAGACTTTTAAGACACCGAATCCGGCCACCGGCGATACGCTCGCCGAGGTTGCCGAAGGTGACAAGGCCGACATCGATAAAGCCGTCGCCGCAGCACGTCGGGCGTTCGAAGGAAAGTGGTCCAAGATCAGCGCACGCGATCGCGGTCGCATGCTTTACAAGCTTTCGCAGTTGATCGAGCAAAACAGCGCTGAACTTGCGGCGTTGGAAACTTCCGACAATGGTAAGCCGATCAAAGAATCGCTCTATATCGATCTGCCGCAAGTGGTGGAGAACTTCGAGTACTTCGCCGGTTGGGCGACGAAGATTGAAGGCGAAACGATTCCGGTTCCGGGCAAGATGTTCAACTACACTTTGCGTGAGCCAATCGGTGTCTGTGGGCAGATCATTCCCTGGAATTTTCCGCTCCTGATGGCAGCGTGGAAACTCGCACCCGCACTGGCGGCCGGCAACACGATCGTTCTCAAGCCCGCCGAGCAGACTCCTGTCGGCGCAATGGAACTCGCGAAGTTGATCCAGGAAGCAGGATTCCCGGAAGGCGTCGTCAACATCGTTCCCGGTTACGGCGAAACTGCCGGTGCTGCGCTCGCGTCACATCCAGGGATCGATAAAGTCGCATTTACCGGCTCAACTGAGGTTGGAAAGTTAATCGCAAAATCAGCAGCGGACAATCTGACAAAAGTCTCACTCGAACTAGGAGGCAAGGCGCCGAACATTGTCTTTGCTGATTCTGATATCGAACAGGCAGTGGCCGGCGCGATGATGGGAATCTTCTACAACCAGGGCCAGGTTTGTTGTGCGGGTTCGCGACTGTTTGTGGAAGAGTCAGTCAAGGATCAGTTTCTCGAGAAGCTCTCGGATAAGGCGAGCAAGATTGCCGTCGGCGATCCGATGGATAAGACGACGCAGATGGGCCCGCAAGTCTCTGAAGAGCAACTCAACCGCATCAAGGGCTACGTTGACGTTGCGCGCGGCGAAGGCGCGACTGTCGTGGCTGGCGGCCAGTCGCCGCAACTCGAAGGTGCTTTCCAGAAAGGTTATTTCTTCACGCCAACGATCTTTTCGGAAGTGAAGAACAGTATGCGTGTGGCCCAGGAAGAGATCTTTGGTCCGGTTGTTTCGGTGATCAGTTTCAAGGACGAAGACGATCTGCTCAAGCAGGCGAACGACACGATCTATGGTCTTTCTGCCGGGATTTGGACCAAAGACATCACTCGCGCGCACCGGTTTGCGAAAGAGATCAAAGCGGGAGTTGTTTGGATTAATACCTACAACATGTTCAATGCAGCGTCTCCATTTGGCGGCTATAAGCAGTCGGGATATGGACGCGAAATGGGACGGCACGCGCTCGATCTTTACACGCAGGTGAAGAGTGTTTGGGTGGACCTCTCAGGCCGACCGATTGGTTGGTTCGGGAAGTAAACCACTACACAGATCTCACAGATTACGCAGATACTGGTTTATCTGTGTAATCTGTGGACTGCTTTTGTTATCATTTGAAGCCTCTCCCGAGATGAACGTCAAACATTAAAGGAGACGCCGCTATGGTGGTTTCGAAAAAAGTCGCTGCTGTCGTTCTTTTGCTAAGCGCGACCCTGCTGTTCACGGCCTGCCCCAGTCAAACAAACATTGCCAAGATCACTGCTAACCCCGATCGTTATCGAGGAAAAGAGGTCGGGATTGCAGGTCGTGTCACGGATAGTTACGGAGTGCTGGGCGCCGGCGCTTACGAGATTGACGACGGTACCGGAAGAATGTGGGTCGCGACACGAAAGGGAGTGCCTTCACGCGGCGCGCATGTCGGAGCGAAAGGGTACGTCCACAACGGATTCAGTTTCGCCGGTCGCAGCTTTGGAACGGTGATGGAGGAGACAGATCGGCGTTCCCGATAACAAGATCGAGCGCCAGATCGTTCAGCATATCGATCGGGAATTCGCGAGCCTGATCGAAAGCCTGAAAGATCTGGTGCGATCGGTTCCGCCGGAAAACATCCTTCGCAGCGCGGCAATCGTCGAACAGACTTGTGGCGGGCTTACCTCCAATCTTTGGGACGATCCGTTCGAGTGGACGTTACCTGAGACTCTTTCCAGTCCGGAGTTGATTGTCGAGTATTTAGCGGAAGTCGACCTCGCCCGCCGGCGTGCGTTCAATTCGATTCGGGACGACAGTGCGTTGACCAGGTTCATCTCAGATCCGAACGGCGAGCGACTGTTAATTAGCGTGTTGCTCGAAACGCTTGTCAAAGCGAGCGATTTTCGTGGTAGAGCGATTGCCGGTTACACAAAAAAGCACAAGTGAGATCTTTTGTGCTTCTTTGTGGCTAACTCCTCGGTTTATTATCTAGCGCGACGTAACAGCCCGTAGGCGAGGAACAAATCCCCATGTTTTGTCCGCAATGCGGCCAGCAACAAGTTAACGGAATAATCCGCTTCTGCTCTCGTTGCGGTTTCCCCCTCGATGGTGTCATTCAATTGCTCAACCATGGCGGTGCGCTCCCGGCGTATCGATCGCCCGACGAGCCCGTCCAGATTTCGCCGCGACGCAAGGGCGTGAAACAGGGTGGCTTATTGCTCCTGTCGGGTATCGTTTTGGTTCCTATTCTCGGAATGTTTGCCAGCTTCTCGAGTGGCGTCTTCCTGCAAATGCTCGCGATCTTAGCGGCCATCATCTGTTTCGTTGGTGGTCCACTGCGAATGTTTTACGCGGCAGTGTTCGAAGAGGGCGCGCCGAAGCCGCTGCAACCTTTTGGATCCCCCATGCCGATGCACATGCCGCCGCAGCAGTTCAGGCCGCAACCACAAACTCCTGCACTACCGCCACCGCCGGCACGTCAGCCACCCAGTTGGCGCTCGCGCCCGACTACGGCTGAGTTGGCTAATCCGCCCAGCGTCACCGAGAACACGACTCGCTTGCTGGACAAGGAAGAACGCACCGATCGCTAAGTTTCTAACAATCAGGTAAATCTCTGCTTGCCGGTTTCGCTAGCCGAACGACTGAGGGAACGGATTCGACGTGAAGGCGCCATCAGTTTTCATGATTGGATGAAGGCGGCGCTGTACGATCCGGACGGCTACTATCAGAGATCCGATCGCACGCGCTGGGGCAGGGAAGGCGACTATCGCACGAGCCCGGAGCGAAGCGAACTGTTTGCGGCAACGTTCGCCCATTACTTCGTGGGGTTGTCAGAAGAGAATCTGACAATCGTGGAGTTTGGAGTAGGCGATGGAAGCTTTGCGGCTGGTGTGCTTTCAACTTTAAGAGAGCAAGAGCCGTCGATCTTCGCTCGTGTTCGATATGTTGTTATGGACGTCAGCGACGACGCGCTTAGTCGCGCCCGCGAACAACTCGCTGAGTTTGGTGATCGGATTGAGTTTTATTCCGACTGGAGTCACATTTCCGTCGGTCGTGGGGTTTATTTTGCAAACGAGCTATTCGATGCGTTTCCGGTTCATCGTGTTTTGAAGACAGAAGCAGGGCTGTCGGAGTTTTACGTTTCGGTCGATGCGAATGATCGCTTTACCTGGACCACCGGTCCGCTATCGACGCCACGGTTAAATGAATTCTGCAATTCACTGGAGCTTGCGAACGGCCAGGTCATCGAGATCAATCTGGGTATAGATGATTGGTTTGCTGAGGCAGCAACCAGACTTGATCAAGGGTTTGTCATCAGCGTCGATTACGGCGCCGAAGCCGTTGATCTCTATGACCCGGCACAACGTCCGGAAGGTTCATTGCGCGGATTTTTCCGACACGAGTTCGTTGCTGATCTGTTGTCACAGCCCGGCGAGTTTGACTTAACGACCACCGTCAATTGGACGCAGATCAAAACCGCCGGTGAGAGACACGGTTTTCACGTAATTGATTTCGCTTCACAGGACAAGTTTCTTCTGAAAGCCGGGTTGCTCGATCAACTGGAGTTTCGACTCAGTAAAGTCGAAACTGAGGCCGAAAAATCAGCTTTGACGATCGGCGCCCGTGAGATGATTCTCCCCGGCGGCATGGCGTCGAGTTTTCAAGTGCTCGTGCAGAAACGGAGTTAACGATGTCGCGTAATTTTGAGTTGATTGACCTGTCACACACCATCGAGCATGGAATGATCACTTACAAAGGACTGCCTGCACCCGTGATCAGCGACTATCTGAGTCGCGAAGATTCCAAGACCCGCTACGCTCCCGGAACAGAGTTTCACATCGGCAAGATCGAGATGGTCGCCAACACAGGTACTTATCTCGACAGTCCTTTTCATCGTTATGCACGCGGCAAGGACCTGGCCCATCTCGATTTGTATTCGATTGCAAACCTCGATGGCGTTGTCGTGCGGTGCAAGGATCGAAACGATCCTGCGATTACGGAAGAGTGTTTTACTCAGGTTGACGTTAGAGACAAAGCGGTGCTGATTCACACCGGATGGGATCTTTACTGGCGTACCGACGAATACTCGAGCGGCAATCATCCGTTTCTGACTGAAGACGCGGCCAGTTATCTCGCCAAGCATGGAGCGATTCTGGTCGGCATCGACTCTTTTAATATCGATGCCACGTGCGACGGCAATCGTCCGGCGCATTCCGTACTTTTGGGTCACGACATTCCGATCGTCGAACATCTCTGCGGTCTCGGCGATTTGCCTGATAGCGGATTTAAGTTCTTCGCGGTGCCGGTTAAGGTGCGATTGTTCGGGACGTTTCCGGTTCGCGCCTTCGGGATAAGAGATTACGCGGATTGAAAACGATTAACGCGGATTGTTTTTGGAGGTCCCCGATGCAACGATGGTTTTGTGCGATTGCATTTTTGATGTTTAGTGCGCAATTTGGTTTTGGGCAGGCGCGGCCGTATTTCACTGAGCCTGCGTTTTCACCGGATCGAAAGGAAATCGCGTTTGTTTCCGGTGGTGATATTTGGACCGTGCCGGCGACGGGCGGCGTGGCGTCGTTGTTGGTGTCTCACACGGCCAACGAGGCGCGTCCACTTTATTCGCCCGATGGCCGATACCTGGCATTCATCTCATCGCGCACCGGCAATGGCGACATTTATCTCCTGACACTTGCGAGCGGGGATCTCAAGCGTCTCACCTTCGACGATGGATTCGATCAGCTTGACGGCTGGTCGCGCGATGGACGCTGGGTTTATTTCTCGTCCACCAGCCGCGACATCGGCGGTCTCAACGATTTATACCGCGTGAGTGTCAGCGGCGGTACACCAATGACCGTGAGCGCCGATCGTTACACCAATGAGTTCTTCTGCGCTCCGTCGCCTGACGGAAAGACACTTGCCTTTGCCGCACGTGGTATCGCTTCGGGCCAATGGTGGCGTAAAGGGCACAGCCACATCGACGAATCGGAAATCTGGTTGCTGCGGTCGTTTGCAGACGGCGCGGGCACGTACGAGCGCGTCACAGCGGCAGGCGGCGCAAAAGAGATGTGGCCGATGTGGAGCGCAGATGGCGGCAAACTGTTTTACGTTTCGGATCGTAGTGATTCCGGCAACAAGAATGGCGCGCAAAACATCTGGACCGCAACGCCGGGACGCTCCGATGCACGCCGTCTCTCACCTTTCACTGATGGCCGTGTATTGTGGCCCAACGTCTCGTACGACGGTCGCGAAATAGTCTTCGAACACAATTTCGCGATCTGGAGACTCGACACTGAAAGCGGCAAAGCTTCGGAAGTTGCCATTACACGACGGGGAGCATCGGCTGGACCAGGTGTTGAGCGCCAGCGCATCAACGATCAGATTAGCGAGCTGCAATTATCACCCGACGGTAAGAAGGTCGCTTTCATCGTACGCGGCGAAGTGTTTGCGGCTTCGGCGACTGATGGCGGCGATGCGGCACGAGTTTCAAACAGTGCGGCAGAGGAATATCAGATCGCGTGGGCGCCGGATAGTCGTCGACTTGCCTATGTGTCTGATCGCGATGGTGTTCCACACCTGTTTTTGTACGACTTCAGCACGAACTCCGAAACCCAACTGACGCGCGACGGAATGGATGATTCAACGCCCCGCTTTTCACCTGACGGGAAGTTGCTCGCATTTATCAGAGGCGCGAAAGAACTTCGTATCTTTGATGTCGCTGCGAAGACGGAACGGCTGGTGAAGACTGCGATCTTTGAACGGCCGCCGATCATTTCTGATCGTCCGTTCGCCTGGTCTCCGGATGGAAAGTGGCTGGCGTATGTGCCGGTGAGTGAGAACCAATTCAAGAATGTGAATGTGGTTTCGGTTGACGGTGCGGCAAGCGGCGCTGCGAGTTTTCTTTCAAACGTTTTCAGTAATACGGTGTCGTGGAGTCCGGACGGCGCTTACGTTTTATTTGATTCAGGTCAGCGAACTGAAGGCACGCAGCTCGCTCGCATCGATCTGGTACCGCGTACGCCACGTTTCAGGGAAGATCAGTTTCGCGATCTCTTTCGCGAGGAGACGCCACGCAACCGTCCTGAGCAGCGCCCGTCTGAAACACCTGCACCGTCGCCGGCTCCATCAGCCTCGCCAGCGGATGATCGACGGCCCGCCACCAAACCGGTTCAAGTTGTTTTCGACGAAATCCGGCGACGTCTGAGCTTTGTGCCGGTTGGCCTCGATGTGACATATCAGACGATCAGTCCGGATGGGAAATGGGTTGCGCTGATCGCGAATGCTGCAAATCAGGCAAATCTTTATCTCTACTCACTCGACGAATTATCACGCGAACCTGCGGTCGCGAAACAGTTGACGTCGACGTCAGGATTCAAAGGGTGGGCGCAATTCTCGCCGGACAACAAAGAGATCTTCTACATCGAGAACGGACGTATCGGAGTCGTTAACCTCGAAGGTCGCACTCGAACGCTTGCCGTGACGGCAGAGATGGACGTCGATTTCTCGCGTGAAAAGATGGAAGTGTTTCGGCAGGGTTGGTCCTACCTGCGCGACTTCTTCTACGATCCGGAATTTCATGGCGCAAATTGGGAAGCGGTGCAGACGGAGTATGAACCACTGATCGCCGGATCGCGCACGCCCGATGAAATGCGGCGGCTGTTGCAGTTGATGGTTGGTGAGTTGAACGCGTCTCACCTTGGCGCCGGAGCCCCGCCGGGTGGAAACCCGCCGGTAACTGGTCGTATCGGTTTACGCTTTGATCGGCGTGAGTATGAATCGAGTGGTCGGCTGCGGGTGACGGAAGTTATTGCTCTCAGTCCGGTTGCGATCGTTGGCGGAGTAAAAGCCGGCGATTATCTGCTCGCTGTTGATGGGCGGACGGTGGATCAGAACACGAATCTCGACGAGGTGTTGAACTATAAGATCGGGCGGCGGGTGAGTTTGACTGTGTCATCGACGGCGGACGGTGCGGTCAAACGTGAGGTTGTGGTTCGTCCCGTAAATGGGGCGACCGAGCGCGGTCTGCTTTACCGGCAGTGGGTCGAGAAGAATCGCGAGTATGTGGCGAAGGTGAGTAATGGACGGCTTGGTTATGCGCACATGTTCGACATGTCGTCCGCGTCGCTGGCGCAGTTGCATATCGATCTCGACGCTGAGAACTACGGAAAAGACGGAGTCGTGATTGATATTCGTAATAACAGCGGCGGGTTTGTGAACGTCTACGCGATCGACGTGCTGGCACGGCGCGGTTATTTGACGATGACCTTGCGGGGCCTGAGCGGCACACCGGCGCGCACGGTGTTAGGCCAACGCGCGCTCAACCGGCCAACGATCCTGGTGACTAACCAGCATTCGCTATCGGACGCGGAAGACTTTGCTGAAGGTTATCGCACGCTGAAGTTGGGCCAGATCGTCGGTGAACCGACGGCGGGGTGGATTATTTACACCTGGAATCAATCGTTGATTGACGGTACAAACTTTCGTTTGCCGCGGATGAAGATCACGGCGAACGACGGTACAGACATGGAGCGGAATCCGCGGCCCGTCGATATCGAGGTGACACGACCGATTGGCGAAACGCTTACAGATCGCGACTCACAGCTTGATGTCGCTGTTCGCGAATTGCTTAAGCAACTCGGTGCGTCGCGTTCCACGTCGCCGCGATAACTAACTCGATCAGGTTCGATTGTAGGGGCGGCCCTCCGTGGCCGCCCCCGTCCGATTCCACGCTGGGGCGGCCACGGAGGGCCGCCCCTA
>DASSFI010000113.1:0-4578 GCA_035694465.1 Pyrinomonadaceae bacterium
AAGGGGCGGCCACGGAGGGCCGCCCCTACAGTACGTTCGGAGGTTCTTTATTCTTTAACCAGCAATATCCCGTACTGGCCGTAGCGGCCGTCGAGGAGGCGCTCGATTTTCCAGCCGGTGTTCTCAACGATCTCTTTGAGCTCGTCCTTCGAGACGAGCAGATAATCAAACCAACTACCAATAAACCCCTTGAACCTGACGCGTAACCGCAGTTGTCCCGGCATGCGGCCTCGTTTCTTATTCAACTTATGATAAGCGAGATGTCCCGGATCGTCGGTCGCATACGGATCCCTCGTCACCGCAACGATCCGGCCGTCAGGCGAAGTTATCCGGTGAAATTCTTTCAGAAGACTGCGAGCCAACTTGTATGAACCAAACAGTCCGAAATTATTTCCCATCATGATAACGGTGTCGAAAGAGTTGGACTTGAATTGACCCACATCGCGAATCGACCTCACCCGAGTCTTTTTCAAACCACGCGCGCGACACACTTTGATCGCGAGCGGAGAATTGTCGATTCCAGTGACGTCAAAACCCTTGCCCTGCAAGTAAAGCGAATGCCGTCCAGCTCCACAGCCGATGTCGAGCACTCTACCTTTGACATACTTCATCGCAAGTTTGTCGACCGCGTCCCAATCCTTGTACTCGGAAAAATAGAGACCGCCGCCAAACTTGCCGAGCGCCATAAATCCATCGTCTCGCTCGATAATCTCGGTCTTCGGTTCGCCGGTTTTGAAATAGCTCCAAAGCTGCTCGCCGTAGCCGTCCACGAATTTCTTTTTATCTTTCGGTAGCATGGAACGGATTATAATGCGCGGAATATGAAACGGAACATCGTATTGCTCTCGCTTCTACTCGGCTGCGTGGCTCTGACATTTACGGCCGTGGCAACATCGCAAAAGACTTCCAATGGTATTGGTCCGAGTTTTAAGGGACCGGTCGGACTTCAGCTTTACAGTTTACGTGAACAGTTCAAGAAGGATGTATCCGGCACGATGGACCAGGTGCGTAGTTTTGGCATCACTAACGTCGAGCTCGCAGGCACTTACGGCGTTGCGCCGGAGAAGTTCAAGGAACAGCTTGACGCGCACGGGCTCAAAGCCGTCAGTGCTCATTTTGGGTACGAACAGTGCCGCGATCATGTCGAAGATGTTGTGCGTGAGGCGAAGTTGTTTGGCGTGCAGTATGCCGGTTGTGCGTGGATTCCACACAAGGATCCGTTTGATGAAAAGACTGCGCGTGAGGCAGCGGCGGTTTTCAATCGTGCCGGGGAAGCATTGGCGAAACACGGCATCAAGTTTTTCTACCACACGCACGGGTATGAGTTTCTGCCTTATGGTAACGGTACGTTGTTCGACTTGATGATGGCTGAGACGAAGCCGGAGTTTGTGCGTCTCGAGATGGATGTCTATTGGATTGTCCATCCGGGACAGGATCCGTTGAAGTTTCTCGAGAAGTATGGAAAGCGCATCGACCTGCTGCACGTTAAAGATATGAAGCGAGGCACGCCGGGCGGGTTTACGGGGCAGTCTGATGTGACGAACAACGTGGTGCTCGGGACGGGGATCATCGATTGGCCGCGTGTGTTGCGGGCGGCGAAGAAGGCGGGCGTGAAGTGGTACTTCATTGAGGATGAATCGCCGACGTCGGTTGCACAGATCCCGCAGAGTCTGCGGTATCTGGAGACAATCCGATTTTAGCCACGGATCACACGGATTTTTTACGGATTGGTGTTTGATACGAAGGCGATCTGTTTTCCATCCGGTGACCAGGAGGGGACGTTGATGGTTCCCTGACCGCCGTAGACGTATGCGATTACTTTCGGTTTCATTGTGTCGACGGGCATGAGACGGATGTAGACGTGCTTGTAGAATGGATGATCGCTCGGGTTTACGTCTTTAAGAAACGATAGGAAAACGATCCAGCGTCCGTCGGGAGAAATGTGTGGAAACCAGTTGTTGTATTCGTCATTCGTGATCTGTTCCGGGTTGCTGCCGTCCGGTTTCATGCGCCAGATCTGCATCGTGCCCGAGCGAGTGGAGTTGAAGTAAATATAACGACCGTCGGGTGTGAACTCTGGTCCATCATCCAGTCCCTTTGAATTCGTGAGATTCGTCTCATCACCGCCGCGAACTGAAATTTTGTAAATGTCATACTCGTCGTTTCGTCCGCCGGTATAAACCAGGAATTTTCCATCTGGTGACCAGCCGTGCAGGTACGAAGGTCCTTTCGTCGTAACTTTGCGCGGCGTGCCTCCGTTAACCGGCAGTGTGTAAACGATCGACGCATTTCGGTCGTCTTTGCTGTGATGACTGATAGCGAGCATCTTGCCGTCGAACGAGAGAACGTGGTCGTTGTTGTTATTGATGGCGAAGCCGGTGTCGATGTCTGCGGGTGTTTTCTTTGCGAGATCGAAACGATAAAGCCGGCCGTTGCGATTGTAGATTAGTGCGCGACCGTCTTTGGTCCAATTGGGCGCCTGGAATGAGTCGGGTGCGGTGTAGACGATCTGCCGTTTACCAGTAGCGACGTCCATGACTTCGAGATTGCTGCCGATGTAATCGCGATAAGGAACAAAGTCGTCTTTCGCGGGCACGGTGATGCGAACGTTGCTGAAGCGAGCTGTTTCCGTGACGTCCTTGTTATGCGAACACACAAATAGTCCGACGTAAACTTCGTCACCTAAATCGAGCTGCACTTCGTCGCTCGTAAACACATCGCCGAAGCGCGCGACAGACATGCGGTACGTGTTGCCTTTGCGTTCGAGTTGCAGAACGTCGGCAGCGGTGACTTTTGATTTGATCTCTTCAGTGGCGGCGCCTTTTGCTTTGCGGAATTGCAGCGAAGTGAGTCCGTCGCCGTGTAGCACTACGGAACCGTGCGGCGAGTTGTCGTCGAGGGTGGAGCGGACCATCCAGCCGATCTTTCGATGCGGGTCAACTCCGTTACCGACGAAGCCGGCGGTCGTGGTGAGGATGAAGTTGCCTTTCAGTCGACGCCAGGTGAAGTGGAATTCGTCGCGGTTGGCCCAGATATTCGCGCCTGCGGCTTCGATCGTGTATTCCTGTTTCTCGGCGTCGTACGTCGATCGACCGGTGCGCACGGGATTGCCGACGTCGTTTTGATCGGTTAACGTGCCCAACGAATTTTGGTGAGCAACTATCAACAGTGGTGCAATCAAGAGGAAGAGCAGCTTCTTCATGGTTGTGCATCATGCAATATGGTTCGACAGGATTTCAAGATTTGCAGGATTAACAAAGATGAAGGTGACTAGCAGATGACTGGAAACAAGCTTGGTGTGGGGTTTATCGGCAGCGGATTCGTGGCGAAGTTTCATCTCGAAGCATGGCGCGGAGTTCGCGATGCCGATGTGTTGGGTGTTTACAGTCCAAACGCAGAGCATGCGGAAGCAACGGCCACGCGAGCGCGGGGGCTGAGAGTCGGTGAGGCGCGAGCTTTCAAGTCGATCGAGGAGATGGTTGCGGCGCCGGAGATCGACTGCATCTGGTTGTGTGGTCCAAACCATCAACGCGTGCAGAATATGCAGGCCATCTGCGATGCGATTAGTTCCGGGAAAGGGAAGTTGATCGGTGTCGCCTGTGAAAAGCCACTGGCACGTAACGTGGCCGAGGCGCGACAGATGGTCCAGCTTGTCGAACAGTCAGGACTGCTGCACGGCTATCTCGAAGATCAGATCTTCGCGCCGAGTGTGACTCGTGGCAGGGAGATCATGTGGAGTCGCGCGGCGGCGTTGACTGGTCGACCGTATCTCGCACGTGCGGCGGAAGAACATAGCGGTCCACATTCGCCATGGTTTTGGCGCGGTGAGCTTCAGGGAGGCGGGGTACTCAACGACATGATGTGTCACAGTATCGAAGTCGGTCGTTTCATGCTTACCAAACCCGGTGCGCCGCGCTCGAGTATCCGGCCACTCAAAGTTTCCGCGCAGATCGCTAGCTTGAAATGGTCGCGACCCAACTATGTCGAAGTTCTCAAGCAAAACATGGGCGCTGACGTCGATTACAAAACCAAACCCGCCGAAGATTTCGCACGCGCGACGATCAACTACATCGACGACGAAAACAATCCGCTCATCGTTGAAGTGACCACTTCGTGGAGCTATGTCGGCGCGGGGCTGCGTTTGAGTCTGGAAGTGCTTGGTCCGGAATACTCGCTGAGCATGAACTCGCTCGACAGTGGTTTGAAGTTGTTTATGAGTCGTGAAGTAAAAGGTGCAGCCGGTGAAGACCTGGTTGAAAAACAGAATGCCGAACAGGGCTTGATGCCGGTGGTCGGGAACGAAGCCGCGGAATACGGTTACGAATCACAGGATCGTTACTTCGTGCAATGCTTTCTCGACGGCAAGCAACCGGAAGAGAGTTTTCACGACGGGCTCGAGATCACCGAACTGCTGATGACGGCCTACATGAGCGCCGAGCAGGAACGCACGATCCACTTCAGACCTGACGGACTCGATACGTACGTTCCGCTCGTCGCGCAAGGGTTATGGAATGGCCGGTGATATGCACTAGGACACAGTCAGTACCGTCCGCGGTAGCGGATGGGTACGCGGTTTTT
>DASSFI010000114.1:0-5373 GCA_035694465.1 Pyrinomonadaceae bacterium
GTATTCGAATCTTCAAATAATGCGTTACCCCCAGACATTCATCGACGATCTCAAACGACAGGCAGAAATCGTCCGGGTCATTCAGGACTACGTGCAGCTCAAGAAGAAGGGCGCGAACTGGATGGCGTGTTGCCCGTTTCATAAAGAGAAGACACCGTCGTTCTCGGTCAGTCCGGCGAAAGAGATTTTCTACTGTTTTGGCTGTCACAAGGGCGGCTCGGTCTTCAACTTTGTGATGGAAATCGAGCGCGTTCCTTTTCCGGAAGCAATCAAGATCGTTGCCGACAAAGTCGGGATGCCGCTTCCGAAAATGGTCGACGACGGCCGCTTTGAAGCTCGACGTCAGGAATCCGACCTCATCATCCAGCTCAACGGCTGGGCCATGGAATGGTGGCAACAGCAACTCGAGTCGGGTAACGAAGCACGCATCGCACGCGATTACCTTAAAGAGCGCGGCATCACCGAAGAGACGCAAAAAACTTTTCGCCTTGGTTACGCGCCAGACAGTTGGGACGCACTCTCAATTTATTTAAGAAACAAAGGAGCCACTCAGGAACATATAGATCGAAGTGGCCTGGTCGCCAAAAAGGAAGACAGCAATCGTTCCTACGATCGTTTTCGTGGTCGATTGATGTTTCCCGTGCTCGATGCGCAGAGCCGGCCCATCGCGTTTGGTGGTCGAACGCTCAAAGGTGAAGATGCGAAATACATCAACTCACCGGAAACCGCTGCTTACGTCAAAGGTCGAAATTTGTTTGGTCTGAGTTTGACTCGGGATGAGATCAGACGGCAGGGTTTCGCGATTTTAGTAGAAGGATTTTTGGATCTGATCGTGCCGTATCAGCATGGGGTGCGAAACGTCGCCGCGAGTTTGGGAACGGCGTTGACGCCGGATCAAGTAAAGCTTCTAAGTAGGTTTGCGCGCAAAGTTGTAGTCAACTATGATGGCGACCGCGCCGGCGTGCAGGCAGCGAAAAAGGCGATCGAAATTCTTCTCGCCGAGGATTTCGAAGTGAAAGTGCTGGTGCTTCCCGACGACGCAGATCCCGATGAGTACATTCGCAAATTTGGCGTAACGGAATATCAGCAACAAAGGGCGCAGGCACAACCACACATACAATTCGTAATCGAAAGCGCTTTACGCGACCGTAACCTTCACCGGCCCGCGGAAAAGGCTGAAGCCGTCGATGAAGTTCTTCCCTACATTCGGGCCGTCAACAGCCGCATTCAGAAGCGCGAGTATTTCGATATGGCGATGGACTCGCTCGGGATTGATCGTGAGAACGTAAACACGTCAACCTGGCGACGTGAGTTGTGGCAGATGGTCAGGGACAACCGGAATCTTCGTCCCACCACTGTCCAGTCGTTGACAAGACGAACGCAGGCGACCGCTGCCGAACAGCGTTTGCTTGGACTGCTTTTTGCAGATGCAAGTTTGCGACACGAAGCCCTCTCGATGCTGCGGGAAGAGGATTATGAAGACCTGGCCACGGCGCCGCTCTTCAAAGCCTTGTTTGAGCTCGAACGCGAGGGGGTCGAAATCGATTTTGACAACCTGAATAACAAGATTGAGGGCGACGAGTTTGCGGCTTCCATGATTCCCATGGTGTTGATGAACTCATCGCTGCATGGTTCGAACGAGCATTACGTGGCGCAGGAATGTGTTTCCACGTTCAGATTGATGAAAGTCGAGCAACGGATTGAAGAATTGAGACGAGAGTTAGTGGTGGCCGAACGAGAGCAGGATTTTGACCGCCTTTCGAGACTTTCGGCCGAGCAGATTCAGCTCTCTGCGCAGCGTCAGGCGATGCTGCAGCCGCAAAGCTAGCAGCCGCGCGTGCCAGTAAGAATTCGGAGTTACAAATCGTGAGTAGTATGGAAGACAAGGATCGCGACGACGTAATGGAGCGACTGCTCGAACTGGGCGGTGACAAGAAGTACCTGACGTTCGACGATCTCAACCGCGAATTGCCTGACAATGTTGTTTCTCCCGACGACATTGAAGATGTACTTCAAAAGCTGGAAGGCTCAAACATTCCCGTCGCCGATTCCGACGAACGGCTACTGGAACAAGCCGCGACAGCAGTCACTGACGAAGATGAAGACCTCGACGAAGACATCGAACTGGACCTCTCCGCCGGCGCATTAGAAAAGACAAACGATCCGGTTCGACTTTACCTGCGCGAAATGGGTGTAGTCCCACTGCTCACCCGTGAAGGTGAAGTTGCGATCGCGAAACGCATTGAACGCGGCCAACTCAAAACGCATAAGGCGATCGCGCGCTCGCCGATTGCCGTTCGTGAAGTGCTTAGGATTGGCGAGGATCTGGTAAACAACCGGATAAACATTCGCGACACCGTTACGTTTTCAGAACAGGCCGAACTCACCGGCGATGAGGATAAAGCCGAGGAGTATCGGTCCTGGACCATCGAGGGAATTCAGAACATTGATAAGAACTGCGAACTCGGACTGAAAGAGTTTGAAAAACTCAGAGCCGAAGCCAAGCTCACCCATGGCAAGAAGAGCAAAAAGTTAACTCGTCTGAAAAGACAAGTGGCGCGCATTCGACTCGAAATCGCACAGGAAATCGGGCGTTTGAATTTAACCGAGCGAGCGCGACAGCGTTTGATTAATTCGATTCGAGCCGTGCAGAAATCAGTGCGCGAAGCAGAGCGCGAGATTGATAGTGGGAATGAAAAGTTAAGCCGAAAGCGCGTCAAGCCTGAGGAAGAAAAAGAGCTGAGACGCCGCATTTTGATGGCGCGTAAAAAGCTGTTGCAGATCGATCTGGACACTCTGGTAAGTCCGATCGAGATCAAGCGATCGCTTCAGTCGATCGTGATCGGCGAGCAGCAAACTGGTCAGGCAAAGCGGGAATTAGTAGAAGCGAATCTGCGGTTGGTGGTGTCGATCGCGAAGAAGTATACGAATCGTGGTTTGCAGTTTCTGGACCTGATCCAGGAAGGTAACATCGGGTTGATGAAGGCGGTTGATAAGTTCGAATGGCGACGCGGTTATAAGTTTTCGACTTACGCGACGTGGTGGATTCGCCAGGCAATCACACGAGCGATTGCGGATCAGGCACGCACGATTCGTATTCCCGTCCACATGATTGAGACGATTAATAAGTTGATTCGAACGTCTCGATCGCTGGTTCAGGAACTGGGCCGCGAACCCACGAGTGAAGAAATTGCCAGGAAGATGGATATACCTGTATCCAAGGTTCGCAAGGTGTTGAAGATCGCTCAGGAACCGATCTCGCTCGAAACTCCCATCGGTGAGGAAGAAGATTCGCACCTCGGCGATTTCATTGAAGATAAGTCGATTCTGAACCCGGCCGATGCCGTAGTTGCGTCGAACCTGCGCGAGATTACCGATGAGGTTTTGGCGACGCTCACGCCGCGCGAAGAGAAAGTGATCAAGATGAGGTTTGGACTCGGGACGACCGGGTCAGAACACACGCTCGAAGAAGTTGGACAGCACTTCGCCGTCACCAGAGAGCGTATCCGTCAGATCGAGGCGAAAGCGCTGCGCAAGCTACGCCATCCTTCACGCTCTCGAAAACTCAAAGCATTCCTCGACGGCGGCGCGCCAAGATAATATTTAGCCACGGATAAACGCGGATATTTACTTGAACGCGAGGAATGCGGTGCTCTTTACGGTGTGATCGAACTCGTAGTTGTAAGTGTACCCAGGAAACTCGATCGGTACGACGTAATAAACTCTGACCTCGATTCGATTATCACGTTGGACGGGTGTGATGCTGGCGTTAGCCGGAACGTTATACTCGGGCCCGTTCTTCAGCAGTTGTTCCGCCACCCACGACGGCTTATAGCCCTGCGTCCCCGCCACGTCACAATAGTGCTGCATTAAGTCTTTGTACACATTGGCGTGATAGGCCACCGGAACGTAAAGATATCCGGCATAAGCGCACGCGCCCAGAATTGCCATGACGATCAAAAACTTGAGGCTCGCACTACCTCGTTCACCTGATCTCTGTTTTTGCATTTTAGTGGAAACTCTCTTTCTGTCTTTCCAAGGCCCGTAATCCAGCTCGCAGCGAAAGACGCAAGGATTTCGCACTGATAAGCCGGCCTTCAACGATCTTCGGCCGGCCTATCCCTTCGAGCAACACCCAATTAATTTGACCAGCCACGCTCTTTTTGTCGTGCTTGAGCGCACGCATGATCGCGCCTGTATCGAGATTGTCTGCGCGTGGAAGTGGTCCGCAAAGACTGACCGCATCGCGCAGAGATTTGAGTTCACCGGAGTCAATGAGACCCAGGTTTCGCGAAAGCTCCCCGGCAACTAACATTCCATAACCAACTGCTTCCCCATGACGAAAGAAACGATAGTTCGTGATCGTCTCCAACGCATGTGCAGTTGTGTGTCCAAAATTCAACACGCGTCGTGATTTTACATCCGTGCGAGTGGTTGACTCGCGCTCATCATTCGCGACGATTGCAGCTTTGAAACTGCACTGCGCCGCGATCAGACTTTCAAACTCCGCCGAACGAAGTAGCTCCCCGTTGGCTGGTTTTTGCAGACAGTTCACAGTCATCTCAAAAAGCGAGGTGTCGGAGATGAGAGCTTGTTTGACCATTTCACAAAAACCTGAGACCAATTCTCGCGGAGGCAATGACGTAAGTGTTTCGGTGTCGATGAACACCGCTGAAGGTTGATGAAATGCTCCTACGAGGTTCTTTCCGGTAGGAAGATTGATTCCGGTTTTGCCGCCGACCGACGAATCGATCTGCGACAAAAGAGTTGTAGGCACTTGCACGAGCGGCAAACCGCGGAGGTAAATCGCCGCACTAAAACCTGCCAGATCGCCGACGACGCCACCGCCGAGTGCCAGCACCAAATCGTCTCTTTCAAAGCGGTTTTCACTAAGAAATGTGACCGCTTTCTCCAGTGATGGGAACGACTTGTAGCGTTCACCCTCCGGCATCAGCCACTCGAGTGTCTTGAATCCGGCTGTCTTCAAAGATCGCTTAACATCCCGGCCGTAGAGGTCGAAGACCCGCTGGTTCGAGATGATTCCAACTCGCCGAGGTGCTTTTACCGGCAGCAGTTTTCCGAGATCGTGCCTGATACCGCTGCCAATATTGATATCACTCCGTCGCGCTGTTTGTGTCAGTGAGATTTCCAGCCGGTGCATACAGAGGCTGGATTCTAGCAGAAGTCTTTAGTGCTTATGTGCCTCTTTGTGACTGGAACTACCTTGTGGATATAAAGCGAATGGGCGCGACATACGTGGGAGTGCGTCGCGCCCATCCATATTCGTGGTTACTGTCCTCACCCCAGCAACCACTTGAGACGGAGGATCCACCAACCGTCTCTCTTGCCCCACAATATACATCGCAACGGCTG
>DASSFI010000115.1:0-9425 GCA_035694465.1 Pyrinomonadaceae bacterium
TGACTGTGTCCAAACAGAATACCTACCGCAGTGATCGGAAGCCGGTGCGAATCTCTTCAGTGAGAAGCGCCGGTTGCTCCCACGCCGCGAAGTGCCCACCCTTGTCGAGTTTGTTGTAGTGAATGAGATTGGAATACGTCTGCTCAGCCCAACTCCGCGGACACTGATAGATCTCATCCGGAAAGGCGCTCACGGCAACGGGGAGCTTGACGCCCATCGGCGCGAAAAAGGGAAGCTTGTTTTCCCGATACAGGCGCGACGAGGAAACCGCCGTGTTGGTCAGCCAGGTGAGCGTGAGATTGTCGAGCACGTCGTCGCGCGAGAGGCCTTCGCTTTCACCATCGAAAGAGCGCGCAATCATCTCATAACTCTTCAAGTCATGTTCGAGAAACCAGGCGGCGAGCCCGACCGGCGAATCCGCAATCGCGTACAGCGCCTGCGGGTGGTTCGCCATCATGCTGAAGATCGGCAAGCCGTGGGCAAAAAAGAATGCCAGTCGATCGAACGCAGATTCTTCGTCCGCCTGAAGGCCGGTCGGCGGGCCGTCGCCAGACGCGAGCGCCTTCAGAATTGCAGCCGGTACGGCGGAAGGCAAGTTGATGTTAAGACCGAGTAATTCTTTGGGCGCGAGCACCCCCATCTGCTCGGTAATGAACGCACCCCAATCGCCACCTTGCGCCACATATTCTTTGTAGCCGAGGCGTTGCATCAGCACGATCCATGCACGGGCCATGCGAGCGGTATCCCAGCCAGTGGTCATCGGCTTACCAGAAAAACCGTAGCCCGCCATCGACGGAATCACGACATCGAAAGCGTCGGACGCGTTCCCGCCATGAGCAGTGGGATTGGTGAGCGGATCCACAAGCTTCAACTGCTCGATGATCGATCCGGGCCACCCATGAGTGATGATTATCGGCAGCGCATTTTCATGTTTCGAACGGACGTGGATGAAATGAATGTCCAGCCCGTCGATCTCGGTGATGAAATTCGGCAGGGCGTTCAGCCGTGACTCGCACGGGCGCCAGTCATATTCTGTCCCCCAATAACGCGCCAGCTTCTGAATCGTCGCGAGCTGCACGCCCTGGGTTGCATCGGTAACCGGTTCCTTCTCAGGCCACTTTGTGTCGTTGATGCGCCGGCGCAATGCGGCAAGTTCCGCTTCGGAAAAACTCACTTGAAACGGACGAATGGCATTCTCTGCGCTGGATTGTTTTGTAGCACTGGTTTGCGTCATGTATCTCCCTTAGGCTTTCATCTCCCTTTTTTGAAGGTGAGTGTCTTGCCTGGGCGACGCAACGTACCAACATCCGCCGCAATGACTGTGATCGAAACCACTGGCGCTCACTTCACCAGCGTGGGTGCGGAGTACATCACAAGCGCAGCAGTGAATCTATTGGACGATGGTATCGATCGATACCTTGGTATCGGTGTGACTGGACCAAAAGCGGAAGCGGTTTGTGAGAAGTATCAAACTATGATTTCTATATACCCGTCCGTACCGTTCACGCGGATTCGCTGTCCATCTTTGATCAGTGTCGTAGCGTTCTCCACGCCGACAACTGCCGGCAAACCATATTCACGTGCGATAACTGCGCCGTGCGTCATTAGACCACCTACTTCGGTGACCAGGCCTTTGATCGAAACGAATAATGGTGTCCAACTCGGATCAGTAAAACGAGTGACGAGGATGTCTCCGTCTTCCAGAGCTGCATCTTCCATGTTCAGGATGACACGCGCGCGTCCCTCGACAACTCCGGAGGAAACCGCCAGACCGACAATAGCTCCGGCCGGAAGATCTTCTCGTTTGTACGCACCGGCAATGATCTCACCATCAGATGTGATCACACGCGGCGGAGTCAGCTTCTCGTATGACTTGTAGTCGGCCCTCCGTTTGCAAATTATCTCGCGGTCCAACTTATGTGTGCGTACGACTTCTTGAAGCTCTTCGAAACTCAGGTAGTAAATATCTTCTTTGTCATTAATGACGTTGGCTTGTACGAGTTGTGCGGCTTCTTTCAGTAACGCCTGCTTATAAACGAAATAGCGAGAAACTATGCCGTATTTTGGAAACTCGCGAAATCCGCCGAAATTCCGAAGCAGGTCGATCTTTTCTTTTGTCTCTTTGGCTTTCGCTTCACCATCCGGCAATTGCTTCAAGCGAGCTAATAACTCTGCTTCTTTTTTCAAAGCTTCGTGTAGACCATGCTCAAACTTCCGTTTGCCGGCGCCAGGCTCGGAATTTTTGATGTTACTGAGAATGATCGGGATTAGCGTAGTTGGCTTTTCACTCCAACGCGTCCGGGTAATATCGATCTCGCCCACGCCACGCATGCCGTACTTGTCGAGATAAGCATTAATCGCATCTCGCACTTCCTTACCACCCTTAAGTTCAGGCAGATGGTCCAAAAAGTCGTCGGCTTTTACATGCTGCAAATAATTAATTACTTCCGGAAAAGGACGGATCACATCGGCAACGTCCAAAAGCTCTAACCCCATTTCAGAAGTAATGTTGTTGGGCACTGACTGAGCGAGCGTGTCGGCCACGTTTATTTCGTCTAGCCACTCTTTCATCTTTTCATTGAGCCAGAATGAAGCATTCATTGCCGCAATAATCACCGCTAGACTTTGTGAATTGAATAAAAGCCTTTTCGATTCCTGAAAGTCTTCCAGAATGAAGTCCAGGAGTTCCGGTCCCGATTTTGACCGGATGTTTTGTTTCGCCTTCGCTATCGAATTTAGAATGAGCGTAATCAAATCAGAAACAATCCGGGGATCGTTTTCAATTTGCTTTGGAGAATCCAAAGCTAGCTCAGTGCGGCTGAGATTTTGTTCTTCATTAGGTAACGAGTGAATAAAATCTTCTCGCTCTAAGATAGTTTGGAGGGCGTCTTTGATGAGTGGATCGGATTTTCCGAGAGTACTGATAATGCCTTTTCTCCTGGCAGGCGAAGCAATCATCGGCGTGATATCGATAAACAATCTGCCCGCGGCTACGCGCATGGTTGCCGGGGTAAATAACAGGAAAAAAGACAATCCCAGCGGCTTCATCGGATCGGTCATCATTTGTTGATGACCGACGGACACGTACACGTGGTTTTCCTGATCATTCGCATCAGGGATTGGAAATAGAGTCGTGATCGGCCGGCTTTGGACAATCTGAAAGGTCTGGTCAACCAAACACCATTCGACGTCCTGCGGTTGACCGAAGTGTTCCTCGATTTGCCGGCCTATACGTTCGAGTTCCAAAACCTGCTCATCTGTCAGCGCTTGCTTGTTCTGTTGCTCAGGAACAATCGCCTCTTCTTTAGTACCTCCTTCTGCCGCAGGATAGATAGCCAGTTTCTTGGTCGAGATCGTCTTATCGATGATCTTTCCCTCGCGCACTTTGTAGTTATCAACGTTCACCAGACCGGAGACTAACGCCTCACCGAGTCCGAAACTGGCATCGATGGACACAACCTTCCGGTTCGACGTTACCGGATCCGCCGTAAACATGATTCCTGCCGCGTTTGGAAAAATCATTTTCTGGATGACGACGGAAAGATAAACCTTATGATGGTCGAATCCGTTCTGCATCCGATAGATTACGGCGCGCTCAGTAAAGAGCGACGCCCAGCACTTCCTGATGTGTTTGAGGATTGCGTCAATGCCTTTGATGTTTAGATACGTGTCCTGCTGTCCGGCGAACGACGCTGACGGTAAGTCTTCCGCAGTGGCACTGGAACGCACCGCATAAGAATCTTTCTCACCGAGTTGTCGATGATAGTCAGCAACGGCTTCCGCGATGTCTTTCCGGATCGGCGTCGCTTCGATGGAGTCGCGTAACTTTCTGCTAAGTTCACGAACGCTCTCCACGTCCGCTACTGTTAAGAGAGTTAGTTGATCCAGAAGCGCATTAAACTCCGGTATTTCTTTGACAATACTTTTGTATGCGTCGGTAGTGACGCAGAAACCCTCCGGCACCCTTATCCCTTCAATTCGGGAAAGTTCGCCAAGGTTCGCCCCCTTGCCTCCGACGAGTGCAAGCTTTGTCTGATCGATTTCGTGAAAACCAAGAGTGTACGAATTCATTTTTTACAAGACTGACGATAGATAGAGCGACATATTGATAACGATCAGCACCACGAAACTAAGAGTCCACTGCCAGCGAAAGCCATCGCGGCGTAGCAGCACGTGCAACGTGATCGTCATCAACACCACGCTCAACAATACATTGATGATCGAGATCCACACCCACGGTTGTATGATCAGATAGTTATAAAACGCTGCTGGTAACAATGCGATCGATCCGATCAGACAAACCCATCCGAGTCCATTCCAGTATCGCAATCTACTATTTCCATCCAGGAAAACAGCAGACAACAGCAGTTGGATCGTCCAGGTAAAACACGGGATCAAGAGCCCTTTGATGAGAACTTCTCGCCAGCTAACAGTCGCGAAGAAAACTTTTAGAGAGGTCGAGAAAACGGCAGTCACCAGGAAAGAGCCGATGAAGAGGAGAATAATTTTTTTCATTCAGGTCTAATAATGAATCCGCAACTTTTTTTCCAGTCTCACTTTCCGCGACGCGCTTCAGCTTCGCAGAGCCAGCCACGCCGCAGATCATTTTCAGGAATGCTCGAGAGGTAAGGTTTGATATCGAGTATCGGAGTGCCGTCGAGCATGTCCAGCCCGACTACTTGCAGACTTGGACCATCTCGTCCGACGAGTTTGACCACCGTGAGACCGATAGGATTCGGTCGATATGGAGAACGGGTCGCGAAAACACCGTGAGGCTTGGTGTCGGTGGGTGGAGTTCCGAGCAACTCGCAACCCTCAGAGCGATCAAAAACCCAAATTACGAACAAGTGGGAGAAGCCTTCGATATCGGTTAATCCGAGTTCGTACTCTGGCAGAATTTCTATTGTACCTTGAGCTTCATGTTGTGCTCCGAACCCTTTCGGAACCTGATCAGTCTCCGAATAAGGACTTCTTACAAAACCTATCGGCCGCATTGAAACGTCTTCACTCATGGTTGGTATCCACAGATTACACCGATTCTATTATTTGATCTGGTCGGCGCTTCTGCAGGTTTCCGATTGCTGGAAGGCTGTAAAGTGGGTTTTTCCGGTTGTGCCGTTTACAAGAGACGAAGATGCCACGACGAGCAATACGGGAAGGAATAGGGAACATCGATGGCTATACATTCTGACAGGTTTTACCACAGATTACACCGATTGAATACGGATTTTGATCCGTACTTAATCGGTGTAATCTGTGGTTAGTGATCTATTTAAGCTGACCGCGACTCGTCACCCGAGCGGCATCAACTACACGATACCCCGCGGGCACTTCAAAGAGTCTGGCGTCAGGCTCGACTCCTTTTCGCAGCAGCTTGAATCGTATCGATGTCTCGCCATTCACCGCATCCTGCATTCTTAGCTGCAGCGGAAGTCTCAATCCCTTCGAACGCCAGACCTGATAAGTCACCGGCACAGGATCGTGGTTGCCGAGCTTGGAACCACCGGCTATGACTGAAGTGTATTCCTGACCGGACGCTTCCAGCCCATCCATACGTTGTGTGCCTAACGCTCGGCCCGCTTTGAGAGTAGTCGTGTTCGACTGCTCACTACGCGCGTCATCAGGATCTTTCTGGTCGATGCTCATCCGGTACGCCGTCATTGTTTTTGCGTCGAGGATATATCTGACGCCGGCGGCCGAATCAGTAATCACGACACCGCCACCACGTTCCTGGCGCATACGACCTTGCTGATCCCTGTAGAAGAGACTGGTGGTTGCGTCCGGCGAGGTTTTGCCGTCAGCCAGAATTCTCGTGGTGGTGAACTCGCCCGAAACAGGAGCGCCTTTTACCGGACCTCCAGTCAAGAGTGGGCCACCACCATCATCAAACACAGTTAAGAAAATTGTCCCCTCCTTGATCGTGATGTCCTGTCCGTTGAAGGCCGCGAATCCGATCGATCCAACCGCAGTAAACGGCGAGAACGGTATCGGCCCGCCATCGTCAAAGACGAACCATTCATCTATCGGGAAGAACAGGTCCGTCGTCGGAAACGCGGCGATTGGCGGTTCGAGAAATGCCCGGTCAGCGACGAAGACACACGGCAAGGGTGTGGTTTGTGCCGTCATGGTGCCGCTGTCCAGAATGATCAAACCAAAACTCACCAGGATCATCGGATCAGGTTTCACCGTGACGTCGCAACGCGTAGGAGTGGGGGTCGGCGTCGGCGTTGGAGTTGGCGTGGGCACACCGGGCGTGGCCACAAAAGAAAGATCGGACATCAGCAACGCGCCTTGCGGTTGTTGATCTAATCTGAACCGCACGGTCCTGATATCAGTAAGATTCACACCCGTAAACGCAGTGAGCGGAATGTGGACCGTGTTCTCGATCATTCTTGGGAGAAATGTGTTTGTCTGTCCGGGAGGATAGTAGAGCGCGGTAGAGTGATCGCTCACTCTTACCGCCGTGGAAACGGCTCCCATTCCATCCACCAGCTCAACGCGCAGGTTCTGCGGTGACCCGACCGGATTTCGTGTATCTGTAGTGTTGACGCTGGCCCGGAAACTCAACGTTCCGAGACTCAACAGATTACTCGCACTGATTGGAATTGCATTCTCATACCGCGCCGAGGAATTGCTCCAACCAAACCTGAGTTGGCTCAAACCTCTGGTTGACGGAGCCAAGATGCTGGGTGTGACGTGTGGTTCATGAGGACGGCCGCCCGTGAAAGCGTTTGGAAGCGACGTACAGAACGCCGGCTGCGGACTTGGACCACCGCACAGATCGTATGGACTCAAACCCGTTTGTGTCACCGCCGCGCCCAACGTATTAACCGTCAAATTAGAACCAGTCAGCAATCGGTTGATGTCACGCCTCATCGCTGGAGTATCCGGCGCATGGTAGGAGACGTGAATGTTGTTTGTGAGAGCCGAAGCCGGCGGCGTTGCCGCGCTCGTCAGTAACGGCAGAAACTGCGGTTCGTTCTTGAGATAGCTGCGGAAGAAGGCTGACATATAGGCTTTGGCAGTGCCTTGCTGCTGTGCCGCGGTAATTCGACCCGGGCCACCGCAATGCGAATCGCCGCCGCCGCCCGGTATGTTTCCCCAGTCATCCGATGTGGCCGCCGCGAACCCACCCGGAGTCCAGACAGTGTTGTAAAAATTGTGATTACCACCCATTACTAAAATGGTGTGTTTGGCGGCGGTATCACCGGGCACGTTGTAACGCGCGTCGTCGTAGTAATGCACTCCCTGAAGATCCGAAAGATCCCCATCGCAATACCCCACCAGCACTCCCAGGGGAACGTTGTTGATGACTGAACGAGCGAAATCAGACGGGGCGAGGGGGAAGACGGCTTTAACGCCGTAGGGTGATCCCAGCGACTGGTTGAGTTGGAAATGCCTGACAACCCCTTCGCCGCCGCGCGAGTGGCCCATCGTTCCGACTCGTGTGAGATCGACTTTGCCTACAAACCGGTTGCAAAACGGCGCGCCTCCGGTGGTATTGAAAGTGCGCCAGATATCGAGATGTTTTTGAATCAGCTCAGCTCTGGCGAGCGCTCCGAGATCGGAAGTCATGTTATCTCGAGCGTTGATGCCATTGGCGCTGATGGAGACGACGATGAAACCGTGGCTGGCAAGAAGTTCAGCGACATAATCGTAGCCCCGGTAACTTGGAATCGGCGAAGAGGTCGTACACGGCCACTCACTTAACGACGTTCCAAAACTAAAGCAGGTGTTGTGACGGCCATGAAGAAAGATAATCAACGGGAATGGTCCACCCGATAGATCGGCCGGATAGTGCACCGACGCCAGCAACTCGACTGGCCCGGGGAAGCCGGTCGGAGTAAATGCCGTGAGACCGAAGTCATACTCCGCACGCATCACCGCACGAGGACCCGCAACGCCCGGATCGGGAACCTGTGCCGCTACATTGGGCGTCGCCCAGCCGATCAGCAAACTGAGTACGAAGAGTGCGAGTGCTATGAATTGTCGCTGCTTCATGATGGGTTCTCCTCTTATTGACGGGGCTCACTCAGATTTAACTTGTCACTCAACTCGATACTCACCGCGCCATAGCCAACGGTGAGTGTGGGGCTTTCAAGCAACAAGGTGCGGTCAAACAAAACGAAAGTGACCTTATCGAGTTTGGGAGACTCGACCCCGATGAGTGTGGTCTTGTCGTCGATCTTCAGAGTGATGGGCATCGACCGCAGATCGAATGGGCCGCCGAACATCGTGATGCGATAGGCCTGGAAAACGTCGGTTTTCTTTCCTTCCAACTCCGCTTCGATCGGCTCGTCGAGTTGGATCTCTTCGACGGTGAAGCGCTCGACCGGAACGTGCTTCGAAACATTGCTGTTCCTTCCTTCAGCGATAACTCTTCCCTTCCCGCGGCTGTGAAGTTCGGCCTTCCTGCGCACCTGTATGTCCTTGGCATTGATTTGGGTTTCCTGTGCTCGCACTACCTGCAAGGCGCCCATCATGAGCAGCAGCAGCCCGGCAACTACGCCGGCGTTGCTCCAGCGACGAGGAGGATTCACGGTCTTTTCAGTGAACATAACTGTCCCTTTCTTTACCTTGTAGCTCTGAGATGACGTGATGCACACATTCGTCAGCACGGTGGCGCTACGAATCTGTTCCGATACTCTGACGAGAGCAGGAAGGCCCGGATCAGGTGGTTGTATCCTGCATCGGGCGTCGGGCTGCCGTAACTGTTCAAGACGCCGAGCCAAAAGTTGAAACCGCTGAGATTGTTGTCCGGCGGCGCGTTGGGCTCTCTGCGCAGATACGTGATAAAGCACTGTCGCACGAACGCGTTGTTATATGCAGCCGTGCCGCGTGGCTGACTAAGATTGGGATTTATCGGAAACGAGTAGGCGACAAAGTTACCGTCGAAGAAAAAGGCGCGGGAAACATCGACACGCTTGGCATCGATGCATGCAGCATCAGTACCGCAGGCCGTGATCTGGTTGGACCAGAAATCCCAGCCGGGGTTGTCGGGTGGTTCGCGAACCAGGAAATCGCGGTAATGTTGTTTGACGAAGAATCGGGTGTCGTCGATGGGGTTGGGAGTTTGAAGAAGGTGATTTGCCGTCAGGAATTTGAAGTTAAATACCTGATCCTGCTGTTTCATTAAAGCTCCGGCGGGAGCCGTGCACTTGCCGGGAAGTTCCTGACCTTCAGCTTGCACCGCCTGGAGCAGAAGCACGATGCAGGCGAGCGCCATCGTTACGAACAAGTCGGCAGTTTTCTTCATAAACCCCTCCACGTTGAAATCGGACTGGAACCCGTCTTGATGTAATTAGACGTGGAGGTTCGAAATTTATTGTTCGCTTACAGAATTTTTTCTTCATCGAACGTACCGTAGGGGCGGCCCTCCGTGGCCGCCCCAGCGTGGAATCGGACGGGGGCGGCCACGGAGGGCC
>DASSFI010000116.1:0-21386 GCA_035694465.1 Pyrinomonadaceae bacterium
GTCGTGGTTTTGAGAGGGAAAGACATCTTAAAGACCTCCTGAGATATAGGATTTGCCCAATCGTTTGACGTCTCGGGATGTACTGTAGGGGCGGCCCTCCGTGGCCGCCCCCACGATTGAGTTCCATGAGGGGGCGGCCACGGAGAGCCGCCCCTACAGTACATCCCGAGACGTCAAACGATTGGGCAAATCCTATATCTCAGGAGGTCTTAAAGATGTCTTTCCCTCTCAAAACCACGACGTACCAACGCAACGAACCATGGTGGATAGGTCTCGCATATCTCGTTTCCGCCGTAGTCATCGGCGCTTTGCTTGCCGTCGCAACGCAAGCCGCGCCGCTTTGGACACACAAACCCACGAGCGATATCAAGTGGTATCGCGTCACTGACGTCGGCTCCGTACTCATCGGCTCCAAGTCCGGCCTCTACACACTCGACGGCGCTAACGGCAACACCATCTGGACGCGCAACGATCTCGCGGGCACCGAAGAGTTTGAAGTCGAAACAATCGCCGGCACCCCGCTTCTCCTCGTCTCCGACACGTCCGGAACCTTCAGCAAAGGAACCAAACTCTTCGCCATCGATCTCCTGACCGGTCAAAACATCTGGGAGACTGATAAACTAAAAGGCGCCACCGTCGCGGTCGAACCTGTCTACGAAAAGGATTTGGTTCTCCTTGTCACCGTCCCCGACAATCGCGCGAACAAAGCGAAACCCAAAATCAACGCTTTACGGTTGACGACTGGCGAGCTGATCTGGGAAGCGGAGTATCCGGACAACGTCGATCTCTACGGCATCGAACGTGGCAGTAAGTATTTCCCGAAGTTTGATCTCTCTGGCGCGAACGAACCACTGCACGACAGCGACTCAGTCTACTTCACCTACGCCGGCCTGCATCGCTATGCGCTCGAAGACGGCAAGCTCATGTGGGGCGTGAAATACGACGTTACCGAAGGCTCGATCAAACGAGGTAACGCTCAGGCGCTGATCGATGGCGACACTGTTTACACGTCGGCGAAGGGCCAGTTGCGTGCGATCGACAAACAGACAGGCACAATCAAGTGGACCAGCAAAGACTTCGGCGGCGCAGTCGCGGAGTTGAAACTCATCGGCGACGTGCTGTACGGCCGTCTCGGCGGCGCGTTCTACGACTTCGGCAAACGCGAATATGTGAACAAGAAACCGTTTGGTGTTGCGGCTGTTAATCGTGGGACCGGCGCCACGCTCTGGTATTACGAGGGTGCGAAGGACGGCGTCACAAACATGACGGTGCTTTCGAATGACAACGTCGTTCTCATCGCCGACGCCAAGAACGTTATCGCGCTCGATACTTCGAGCACCGGCAAAGCAAAAGAAGCCTACAAAATGAAGCTCGAGTTTAAGAATAATCTCGGTACTGCGGCGACAGTAGCGAAGGTGGCGAAGTTCGGTTTTGGCGGGCTCTCGGCGATTGGTTCAAAAGGTGGTGACACCACCGACGAACCAATCGCTTTGTATCGACGCGAAAACGGCACGGTGGTGGTGCAGGGCAAACAACATCTGCTCGCCTTCGATCCGCGCACACGCAGTATTGCCTGGTCAGTGAAATATGAAGCGCCGGGCGTACCGGGTTGGCAAAAAATCGCGATGGCGGGTTTGACTGCGCTCGCCTACACCTCAGCGACGGCCTCCGCCGCAAGCACTTATTACGGTACTTCCGAAAACCGCTGGGCCAACAGTCAGCGCATCAACTCGCTCGCCGCGTATGAACAATTTGTCAGCAAGCGTTACAGCGCGACGAAGCAAACGGGTAATTATGTCTACGTGTTGACAACGGTCAAGGAAGGAAAAGAGAAAGGCGCGGGCTTGATCGGAGTGCACATGGAAACCGGCCGCGGCGACCGGCAGATCATGTTTAAAGACAAAGAGCCTGACTATCAGGTAGATGACGCAGAAGGACGTGTATTTAATCTGCGCAACTCAAAGGAACTCTCGGCCTTCTCCGTCGACGCAGCGCCGCCAGTTGAGAAGGAAGACAAGAGCAATTAATAGTTCTCACTAGCGCACACCATTCGGGCAGTCAGTGATCATTCATTGGCTGCCCGTTTCTCTTGTGAGTAAGGCAACCCGGTCCGAGCGCGATTTAAGACTTCCGAGACAAAGCGGCGCCGCGTATTATATCGAGTCTGTTAATGGACTCTGCCGCTGCTCCCCCATTCGAAACCTGCCCGAATTGCAGCACCTCGCTGCTCGGTAGCCACTGTCACGAGTGTGGCCAAAAGAAGATCGAAGCAAACGAATACTCGCTGAAACGATTCATCGGAAACGCGATTAACGACTTTACCGATCTCGAATCGAGCAAAGTTTTTCGAACGCTTTCGGCCATGATCCTGCGGCCTGGTTTGCTGGCAGTCGAGTATCTCGGCGGTCGCAGAGGCAAGTATCTTGGACCATTAAAACTCTACCTCACCTTCAGCGCGCTATATTTTCTGTTTGCGTGGTCGGTGCTGGCAGACGTTCGCGGCGGATCGGCTCAACGAATCGCCAGCATGCCGCCAACCATCAGCATGGCAAAGCGAAGAGGCCTGGATCTAAACACGTTCGCCGACAAGCTTCACGAGAAGACGGAAAAATACGCGAGCGGACTCAGAGTTTTCAGTGTCCTGATCTCCGGAACGTTTCTGGCAGCGCTCTATTTCCGGCAGAAGAAGTACTACGTCGAGCACCTGGTGTTTTCACTGTACTACTATTCGTTTGACTTCTTTTGTAAGAGTTTCTTTGCGTTGCTGTATCTGTTGTGCGGCGCTATCGGCGGGTTCAAACTGCCTGTGATGGTCCTCAACCTCTTCTACCCGCTGGCCTTCGTTTATTTAATGTTCGCGTTGCGACGCGTGTATCAGCAGAAGTGGGTGCTGACGGTGGTGAAGGCAGTGGTGCTGTTCGCCTGTGAGACGTTGCTCTTCGTCGCCGTGAACATCGGCGGGCTGGCGATGGCATACCTGTTTGCGTAACGCGGGATGAACGCGATCTGCGTCTATCTGCGTCCAATAAATTTCTTTGCCAAGATTTCCTTCGCGGCGGTGTTAGACTACCGGACCACTATCATTCTGCGCCTCTTCCGGAGGACCGACGATGCAAACGTTCCTGCAGGACTTGAAATACGCGCTGCGCATGCTGAAGAAGAATCCGGCCTTTACCACCGTGGCGATTCTGACGCTCGCTGTCGGTATTGGCGCTAATTCGGCCATCTTTAGCGTCGTGAACTCGGTGCTCTTGCGGCCGCTGCCTTACCGCCAACCGGGTCAACTCATTCGCGTATACAGCGAGTTTCCCACGATGCAGCTCCAGAAATTCTGGCTGTCGCCTCCCGAAATGCTCGACATACAGCGTGAAGCGAAGTCGTGGGAATCAATTGGCGCGTTTGCTCCGTTCGGACAGAACGTCGGCACTGAGAGTGAGCCACTGCGAGTCACCTCCGCCGCTGTCACGCGCAGCATGCTCGATGTCCTCGGAGTGCAGCCGGAACGCGGTCGCAATTTCACGGAAGAGGAAGATCGCAACAACGGACCCAGTGTCGCGATCATTTCGCATGGCCTGTGGCAAAAAGGTTTTGGCGGCGCGGGCGACATCATCGGTAAACAGATTCAGGTCAACGGCGCTACTACCACCGTCGTCGGTGTGATGCCCGCTAATTTCGCGTTTCCGCCGGGAAGTAACGATCAGGTTGAACTCCTCGTACCTTTCCAATTCGATACTGCAAATCCGGGCAGTCGTGGTTCTCACTTCCTGTCAGTAATCGGCAGGCTGAGGCCGGGCGTGACGATGGGACAAGCGCAAAGTGAGATGACGAGTTTGATGGCCGGCTGGAAGAGTGAAGGTCGCGCACAGCATCTACTAAATCCGGAACGGCATCCCGTAGTGATGGTTGGTCTTCATGAAGATGTCGTTGGCGCAGCCCGCAAAGCCGTGTGGTTACTGATGGCTGCGGTTGGTTTTGTTTTACTGATCGCGTGTGTGAACGTAGCGAACCTGCTATTGGCTCGAGCGGAATCACGTCATCGTGAATTTGCAGTTCGTCTCGCACTCGGAGCTGGTTTGAAACGAATGGTCCGACAATTCGTTGCCGAGGGCTTCGTGTTGGTTTTGATCGCGTCGCTGCTCGGAGTTGCACTTGCATTCGCGGGTTTGAAAGTGCTGCTACTGTTCGCGCCGGATAGTGTGCCGCGCACTGAAGAGATCAGTGTTGGTTTGCCCGTGCTGGGATTTACCATCGCGGTGGCAGTCGTGGCGGTCTTTCTTTTTGGTCTGGCGCCTCTCGCGCAAGTCAGCGAACGTAATCTTGCCAACTGGATTCGCGGAGCAGGGCAGCGAGCGATTCGCGGCGGTGGACAGACGTTGCGCAAGAGTCTCGTAATCGCAGAAATTTCGCTCGCGGTGATTCTCGTCATCGGCTCAGGACTGATGATTCGCGCCTTCTGGAAGTTGCAACAAGTCAATACCGGTTTTGATCCGAAAGGTGTCACCAGCTTCAGCCTCAATCTTCCGTCAACCAAGTACAAGAATCCCGAACGGCTTCAATTTGTAAATTCGCTCGAGCAGAAGCTCAGCAGTATTCCGGGTGTGGCCTCTGTTTCGATGGCGGGTGGACTGCCTCCGCTACGTCGCATCAATGCTAACGATACTGAGATCGAAGGTTATCAAACGACACCCGACAGTCCGGCGCAGAACGTCGACTACTGGAATGTTGTTGGTAACGACTACTTCAAGACGATGAAGATCCGGTTGGTGGAGGGCCGGACTTTTGATTCGCGCGACGACAATCCCAACGCGATGCCGTCAGTGCTTGTGAATCAGGCAATGGCGAAACGATTTTGGACGGGCAGTGCGGTTGGACGGCGTGTGAATCCGGGATTCGCCGATCCCAAAGTCTGGTTCACAATCGTCGGCGTGGTTGAAGACACAAAGAACGCCGGGATGGATAAGCCTGCTGGTCCTGAACTTTATTTACAGGTGCGACAAGTCGCGGACCAGTTTCTCGGCGGCAACTTGAATTTTGTCGTGCGCGCCTCGAACGAGTCCGCGCCGCTCGAAGGTTCGATTCGCAATGCGGTGCGGGAATTGGACCCGAGTTTGCCGGTTTACAATCTCTGGTCCATGAATGAGTTGGTGTCGAAGTCGATGGTCCAACCACGCTTCCTCGCCTTGCTGCTGGCTACGTTCTCGGGAATCGCGTTGTTCCTGGCGGCGATTGGCATTTACGGGGTGATGGCTTACTCGGTTGCGCAGCGCACGCAGGAGATTGGAGTGCGAATGGCGCTCGGAGCACGACCGTTGCACGTCTTGCGACTCGTCTTCAAACAGAGTCTCGTCATGTTGCTCATCGGCACTGTCATCGGGTTGGCCGGCGCATTTGCCCTGACAAGATTGATGCGCACATTGTTGTTTGAAATCACGGCGACTGATCCACTGACGTATGTAACTGTGATTGGATTACTGGCCGTGGTCGCTTTAGTGGCGTGTTACATCCCGGCACGCCGGGCAGCGAAGGTCGATCCATTGATTGCCCTGCGATACGAGTAATCTATTCTGAATCGACGACATAGCCGACGTCTTGGAGTTTCTTAAACACGTCAATGATCTGGTCTGCATCCGGGGAGCCAACTAGTTCAATCAGCTCATCAAGATCGAGTTGTTGGCGGCTCCTTAGGTAAGCCATTATCAAGGCTGCAGTTAGGGTTCTGTCCGGCTCCGGCAACTTGCCCAAAGCCATCTCAAACTCTTTTAAGAACATTTCGAAATTTGGAGTCCTGGGTAAAAAGATCGCCCCGCCTCGTTGAAGAATGGGCTCCACTTCGCTCGTTACATACATCTCGGCTGGTTTCGCGCCGTCATCTGCCTGTTTGATTTCAATAATTTTTTTGTTTGCAAGCACTTCGACGGCACTCCTTACCAACGATGAATCTATCTCCAACCTAGCTTCGGTCGCCGTCGCTGTAGTTCCGTGATTTGCAAAAATATCCATCAGAACGCGGGCTTGTCTCAGGGTCAACATAAGATCTCCCGAAACTTCCCCAAGCAATCGCAACACAGAGATGATTTTTTGGTTTCTGGCATCTTCCGCAATTTGCTGCCCTTCAGTGCTCTCCGTTACTGCCGAGTACATCATTCGCAGGCCCGACTGAAATTTGCTGTCAAACAGATCTAATTGGGCAGCCATGGGAGTGTCCTGCCCCATTTCAACCATTCCCGAATTCATGACTCGAAAAGTGGCTCTGAAAATCGAGTGACTGTAGACAACATCTGCCTCAAGTTCCCACGACAATCCCTCAGCCGTCTCGATCGTATTGACAAACTTGATCTCCTTGATTTTGTCTTCCACAAATTGCTTTTGTTGTTCATCGGCATTTGGTGTCCAGGGAATCTGTTGCGGCCTTTCCACAATCACAAAGGTTCCTTCCTGGCCTCCGATTACGGAGCAGAAAAAACGCAGATACTGCGATACCTTGATCGTTTCATCAAACACCGGACGCTGGCGATTGTTGTATTCATGGATCGGTGGCGAAGTGCCATCAAGAATGCAGGTCCCGGACGGATCATGGATAAATGTCAGGTATCCGCAAAAATCGTGATTCCGATAAGCCAAAGCCTCGACCAGAAACGAACCTTCCGGATAAAACAGCAAGGGCAGTTTTCGCACGGCCGTAAATTGAGTGGGCGCGTCTCCTTGAATCAACGACAGATACTGGGTCGCTTGCGCGAGGAGACTCGTTGCTTCAGTGGCGTCTACGTCGATCCAATCTCCTTTAATCAACGGAGGAATTTCCCACACCGGGTTATTATTCGAGTTAAGGTCAGCAAAGAGCTTATCTGAAATCTCCTCTTTACTGGCGCGGCGGACCATTATGATCCGCCCAGTGGCGTCGAGAGTCGGTTTGGTCCAAAACGGCAACGACGCGCCGGCGTTCGCCAGCAGTACCGCTATTTCACCTTGATTGGAAGCCGGTAACCGGGTCAGTGCTGTTTGACCAGAGAAATCAAGAGTGTCGTATCTAACCCGTTTATCAGCAAGAAGGCACTCCACGACAGCGGTCTGGCCATTTTGAATCGCTGTATGCAACGGAGTTTGTTGCCACAACTGGTTTCCGGTTGGATTGACCTCGGGATCAGCCAGTAATTGTTTGACTACTGCAACATGACCATTTTGAGCCGCTAAATGAAGAGGAGTTGACTTCTCGGACGCGCGTGGTTCCCGATCGATACGACTATCGGCCAATAAGGATGCTACGACCGTGTCGTGGCCGTACAGCGCAGCTAAGTGAAGTGGAGTCATCCAATCGCTATTGCGAGGATTGGGCCTGGTCCGAGTATTCGCCAGTAGGCCTGCTACAACCCTATCGTGTCCGGCGCTACTGGCTCCGTGCAAAGCGGTCCATTGATTATCCGTCCGCGCATTAGGATCGACACGATTATCGCTTAACAAACGCACCACAACCTGTTCATAACCGCTCGCGGCTGCCAGATGTAAAGCCTGGTTTTCCTTTGGTCCAATCTGAACCGGATCGGCGCCCCTTTTCAATAAAAGATCAATTGCTTGCAACTTGCCGTCAAAGGCGGCAAAGTGAAAAGGCGTCCAGCCATCTTTGTCCAGTCCGTTGACCGGCGCACCGTAATCAAGCAAAAGTTTCACGGCCTCAACTCGATCAGATCCGATGGCGCCGAACAACGCCGTACGATTGTCACCGCTTCGTTGTAGCGTTGCGCAGGCAGGATCCATTTCCAGGTACTGCTTGATTAGATCTGTCGCGCCGGCAAAAGCGGCCGCGTGAAAATGTGTATTTCCCTTCGGATCATTAAGAATGACCGATCGAGGTCGGGGATATGTTTTTAACGTCACCAGCAGAAATTTCAAGAGCAGCAGATTTTCTTCGTCGAGTTTCAGTTGAGCGTCAGCCGCGGCGAAGTCATCGCCCCATTGTCCCAGTAATCGTGCTGCATTGTTGATTTCGTTTTCACCAAGTCCGCGGATCATTTCATCGGGATATCCGTGATCCCTCCAATCGTTAGCCGAGATCATCAACTGCGTGCTGATACGAAGCATGTCGCGCTCATCTTTAGCCCACTGGTGGGCTTTCTTCCAGTATTCCATCACTGATTCATGAACCAGGCGGACACGGTTCCACGACGCCTCGACAATCAACCTCTTTTCCAGTAGCGCGCGAAACATCGGTGATGTTCTAAGATCGGCGGGAATCATCGCCGGACGAAGAGCCAGAGGTTTAGACTCAGAAGCTGACGGCGTGACCAAACGGCGTAAGATGCGCGCCAGAGCGCGTTCCTGGTTACGCAGATTCTTTGATTCGGTTTCGGCTTGTGTGACCGCTTCGGTTCCCAGTTGATCGATGCAATCAGCAAAGTTGGTAAAACCCTGGTACTCGGCGAAGGTCAACAACTTTGATTTAGTCGTCGAGGTGGAAGACTCAAGCGAAGAAAATTGTCGACTCAATGACTCTCCATTTTTTGAATTGCTGATTTGAAGAGTGATTTCGCCTGGTCCGGCCGCAGGCGTTGCAGCGTGCCTTTGCCAGTGGTCGTACATTCTGGAGAGTGTGACTGATACGAGAGGTAAGATGCTGGCGCTGGTCGAGTTCAGAACGCCGCCTACAAGATTCAAAATATTAGTGCGAAGCTGTTGTGTAAGCGCGTCTTCCAGTTCGAGACCGAGGCTGTAGAACGGATTTTGAATGATTTCGTCGATTTCTTCGGCCGGAAAGTGAAGCGCAATGGAACTTCCTTTATTAAACAGCGAGTTTAAGATCGTGTTCTCATGAAACCTGTTAAGTTGATTGTTCTTCAAAGAGTAAGCGACGACAATGCGTTTACTGCGAACCGCGTGATCTACAAATTCAAATAGCGGTAGCCAGCGGCTGGTTTCGATCGAGCCCGAATCTTCCAGGCATTCTTCAAGTTGATCGAGTCCAAGAACAAACCGTCGTTTCTTGTTTTCACCTTCATCTAAAATTTCTATGAGTTCCCTTACGATATAGGCTGGACGCGACTGCGGTTTGATCTCATCGAGTCTTGCCAGACAATTTGGGACGTTCAAGTCTGGATTAAGCGGAGAGAGCGCTTCGAGACAATGCTCGTAGAGTACTGAAAGAAGATTCGAGTCGCCGTCTCCTGCTTCGGGCGAGAGATCGCTGGGCTTGATAACTGTCCCCACGAATTGGCCCATAGCCAGTGAATGAGTCAATCGGGCGATGACGCCTGCGCGCAGGAAAGACGATTTCCCCGCGCCGCTGGATCCTGTTATGCCGAAGAAGGGAAGCTTTGCGGGCGTGTTCAGCAGCGTCTCGATTTCATCGATGGCGTGATCCCTGGTAGCTTTACGTCCAAAAAAGATTGGATTGTCACTCTCGACATACGACTCTAAATACTTGAATGGGTGCTGGAGTGATTCTGTTGTTTGAATATCAAGACTGACCTTCAGGAATTCCCGAATTTTCGCGCGCGCTTCTTCTTCACCACGGACAGGTTGAATATAGAGTCCACGATCGTCGACTAGGTACCTGAGGAAGTTATTTAACCAGCGAAGTTGTGGCTTTAGTTCGGCAGCTTTCCAATCATCGTATCCCGCTTCGTCTTCACCAAATGACTTTTTGGCTTCGTTACGAAGATGCCACAATCCCCATTTCCTGTTTATCAGTTCTTTCTTGTTATCAAGAATGCTGTTATCTCCAACAAACATCAGCAGCAGAGGTCTCTGCGGATATGCGGCTACCGCAACTAGATACTCAAAGATTGATCCGGTAAGGGGAAACGCGTTTTCAACAGCCGCCGGATCAACGTCACTGGTTGAAGAGAGCAAACGGTGTTTGGATTCACTCCTCAAGGCGGGACAACCGCCCAGATGAGTCAATGGGAAATCTGAGGGTAACGGCGTTCCTACCCTTTCGCCAAAGATACAAATAACAGCGACACAGTTAGGATCACTGGGTAAAGGGATGTCTCCTTGAGCGGGAAGATATTGGCTAAAGCCATCTTTAGCTTTGTCGATCTCCCAAAGGTAAGGTGTAATACCGTAGTCATCGGCGGCGCGCTTCTTTAGCTCACTTAGTTCTTGTCTGACTGCCTCACGGAGGTAGGCTACATCGCCCGGTGCAGCAATAAAGACACTCTTTTCTTCCAACTCTGGGAACCAGGAATTCGTCTCTGCCATATTTGCATCTCGGAATGTCAATGAGGTGGTTGCTACGACGACACCGCAGCGTTACGAAGTCAGACTTTAAGCAGGCTCCCTGTAGGATTCGTGAAGCGAAATGCTTTTATTCCAAGTAGTAATCAAAGTCAATACGAAATACCGGACCCAAGCCTAAAAATATTTTGAATAATTCTGACTTGAGATGGATACCTATTGTTAGAGGCGATGATGGAAGATGCCGAGGCGATTAAGAGATGTCAGCAGGGTGAGCGGGAATGCTTCCGGCACGTCGTTGAGCGTTATCAAAAACGTGCCGTCGTTCATGCGACCGCCATTCTCTTCAATCGCGACGATGCTGACGACGCGGTTCAGGAGGCTTTTATCGACGCGTTCAAGGCGATCGGCACGTTCGACCTGTCGCGGACGTTTTACCAGTGGTTCTACGTTCTGCTTCGGAACCGCTGTTACAAACTGACCGCGAAACGCCGGCCCACCGAAAGTCTCGACGAAGCTCTACTGCTGGCTCAGCAACCAGGCGTGTCGAAGGAAACGACGCTTGGGCTTGAAAAGGCGTTGCACTCGCTGACAGCAGAGGAACGTGAAATCGTCTGCTTGAAATATTTCGATGGGCTTTCGTACGACGAACTCGCTACGCATCTGCAAATTCCGCGCGGAACGGTGATGAGCCGGCTCTTTAACGCGCGCCGCCGGTTACAACGCGAGCTCGTGCGGGAATAAGAGGTTTGATACCGATGAAAGAACTAACTTGTGAAGACGTGCTGATGGCACACATGGTCGAGGTCGATGGCGAACGTTCGGAGTTTTCAACTGAGCAGTTGTCAGTGCACATCGCAGGTTGCGCTAACTGTCAACACGAACTGGAGCAGTTGCAAGCGCTCGATCAGTTGCTCACGGCCCAGAGTCTTTCTGACCGTCAAGTCGATCTTTGGCCTGCGATCAAAACCAGAATCGGCAAACAGTCGAGCGCGGCATTTCATTGGCGACCGTTTGCTCTGATCGGACTGCTCCTGGTCGTCTACAAATTGTTGGAAATGCTTCCCGCACGCGACCTCGGCATGGCTTTCAAACTCGTGCCGCTCGTGATCGTCGTGCTGTTGTTTGTATTCATTAAAGAAAATCCATTTCGCATAAACACCGAACTGGTGTTGGAGAGATAAATCATGTCTGAGAATCAAACCAGAGAATCACTGATACTCGGCCAGAAGTATGCTTTTGCTACTGCTTCGCTAATACTCGGGATCTGTAGTTACGTTAACTTGCTGGGCCTCGAGAAACCCATTCTGGCGATCGTCTTCGGCTGGCTCGCACTGCGCGCCGCCCCTGCGCCGCAACTGATTCAACATCGCGTATGGGCCAAGGCTGGTGTGGTGCTGGGCACGATCGTTCTGGTCGTCTTACCAATAATAATAATTCTTAACTTCGACCGGCTGCGTGAATTCGTCGAGGTTCTTTCGAAACTGAATGGTGGCCGCTAGACAGGAGGCACTTATGAAATTCAGACTTGCTGCGTTCTTAATCTTTTTATTGATCGTCACACCGGTTGTGGCTCAAGTCACGACACCAAATGTCGAGGGAAATTGGCTTGCAACGTTAGATGTTGGTGTCAAGGTGAGACTTGTTTTGAAGATCTCGAAATCGGCGAATGGCTATGCCGCGAAGTTCGACAGTCCGGATCAGGGCGCTTCCGATCTGCCCATCGATTCCATCGTTCTCGACGGCAACAAGCTGACGTTTTCCGCCGCTAAGTTTGGCATCAGTTACGAAGGGACGCTGAACCAAGCAGGCGATGAAGTCTCCGGCACCTTCAAACAGGGTGTGGGCTCAACACCGATGAGTTTCAAACGTATCGCCGCGTTGCCGGCGTTAAATCGTCCGCAGGATCCAAAGAAGCCTTTCCCGTATGACGAGCAGGAAGTCAGCTATCGAAATGAAAAGGACAACGTAAAGATCGCAGGCACTCTGACTCTGCCGCGCGGTACTGGACCATTCCCGGCTGTGTTGTTGATCACGGGCAGCGGTTCACAGGATCGCAACGAGTCGATTGCGGGTCATCATCCTTTTCTCGTGCTTTCCGATCATCTGACGCGAAACGGCATTGCCGTACTGCGAGTTGACGATCGCGGTCTGGGTGGCACTGACATCGGTTCGCTCTCGGCAACCAGCGAGAACTTTGCCGAAGACGTTCTGGCCGGAGTCAGTTTTCTGAAATCGCGTAAAGAGATCGATCCGAAGTTGATCGGTTTGATCGGGCACAGCGAAGGCGGAATGATCGCGCCGATGGTCGCGGCCCGCAGCAAGGAAGTAGCGTTCATCGTGCTGCTCGCTGGTTTGGGCCAACGAGGTGAAGACGTTATCTACACACAAACCGGGCTGATCCACAAAGCGCAGGGAACTCCACCTGCGAGACTCGCACACATCGAAGCGCTGTCACGACGAATCAACACAATCGTCAAAACAGAAACCGATCGAAACCGTATCGAGCAGAGAATAAACGACGAGATCGCGGCTTATGCGGCGACGTTGAGCGATCTTCAAAAAGATCAATTCGAGCAGGCTGCGGCGGCAGTCAGGACGTTCATTCCGATGTACAAAACGGAATGGTATCGTTACTTCATCACTTTCGATCCGCAGCCGGTATTGAAGAACGTAAAAATTCCCGTTCTCGCTCTCAATGGCGAACATGACTTACAAGTCCCGTGGAAGGAAAACCTCTATTTGATAGCGGCAAGTCTCAAGGCTGGTGGAAACGCGGACGTAACAACCAAAGCGTTTCCGAAACTTAACCATCTGTTCCAAACCAGCCCGACGGGGCTACCCTCGGAATACGGTCAGATCGAAGAGACGATTTCGCCGGAGGTGTTACAAACCGTCTCCGATTGGATTCTGCGCAGGACGTCTCGCCTATCAGTACAGTGAACTTTTGGCCACGGATGCCACGGATCTAAAATCCGATCAGCGCGGATCGGTTCTTTATCCGTTTCATCCGTGGTTTAGCTTTATCCGATCTAAAACGGCCCTTTACAGGCAAAAAGTTCTATACGTGATTTGCGTACAATAACAGAAATGCGTAACATGTAGGCGTGAAAGCTGTTTTCGTTGAGCTACCTCCGTTTGAGCGCTATCGAGCCAGATATCTTGATGACGACGCGTTCCAAAGACTTCAGCAGATGCTGATGCTTAACCCGGAAGCTGGTCCTGTGATTTCCGGTGCCGGAGGGTTGCGGAAGTTGCGCTTCGCTGACGAACGCCGTGGAAAGGGAAAGCGTGGCGGATTACGAATTATCTACTATTGGTGGGACGCCTCGTTTCAATTTTGGTTATTTACGATTTACGACAAAGATGAAGCCCCTGATCTGACCAAGGCGCAACGCGAAATACTAAGACAAATGCTCAAGGAGGAGCTTGAAACAAGGAGGAAACAATGACGCGATCAGTTAAACCCACTCGCAAGCAAAACGTTAAGCGTAATTTGTTCGCGGAACTAACCGAAGGAATGGATGCTCTTGCTGATGCACGGCAGGGCAAGCGAACTTTGCGAACACACGCTATCGAATTCAAACCAGCTCCCACCGTCACTCCGCGAGAATTGATTCGGCTTAGAAAAAACCTGAAACTCTCGCGCGCACTCTTCGCTGTTTATCTGCGGACCAATGTACGCACTCTGGAGAACTGGGAACAAGGCCGCGCTAAGCCTAACGCACAAGCGGCTTTGCTGATTAATCTTGTCAAGCATTATCCGGACACAGTGGAGAGGTTAGCCAGCATTTAGTCGCACGTGCTAACCCTTTGAGCCTGCATAGAGTGGAGACTGCATGAGATCTATCTTTGCCGTTTCGTTTGCGCTAGTACTGATTTGCACACATTTAACAGCACAAACGCGGACGCTGCGGCCGGAGGATCTGTTTCGTTTGCGCCGCGTTGGCACAACGGCGTGGGCGCCCGATGGCCGATTCGTAACCATTGAATTCTCGAGGCCGAGTCGTTGGTTGGATGGGGTACCCGCGAACGATTTGTTTCTTCTTGAGGTTAAGACGCGGACACTGCGTCCGTTGAGTTCGAGATCTGCTGCGTACATTGGTTTTTTCAATGCGGTTTGGTCGCCTGATGGTCAGCGAGTTGCGTTTCTGTCCGTCGATCGAAATGCAGTTGTGCGTGCGTGGATGTGGACTGCCGGAACAGCCGCGGCGACGATGGTGCCAAACGTCGAACCACGAATCGGTTTGAATGATCCGCCGATAGCGTGGATTGATGGCGATCATTTGGCAGTGATGTCGTGGGAACCGGGCGCTGTGCGAAGTGGACCACTTCATGTTCGTGTGCTTCGCGGACGTAATGTGGCGATACGCTGGCGGCAGGCGTTCGACGGCAAGACAGCTTCAGTCTCAGTGCAGGAATCACCAGCCACTTCAGGAACCGATGCGCCGAGTGTGGAGTTGTTGACGATCGATCTGCGCACGGGTTCGCGGAAGCGTCTCGCGCGCGGACGAATCCATTCGCTCTCCGCTTCGCCGGATGGTTGCTGTGTGAGCTTTTTGCGCCACAAGCAGGAAACAGTCGCAGGTTATTTCGACATGGCCGAGCGTGCCGGCGACGCAGAAGCGGGCTATTCAGCAGTGAACTGGGGAACAGAGCGTCATGTCATCGACGCTCGATCGGGAGCAGAAGTTCAATCGACCAATAAACCTTCAGAATCTCAACCGAAACCAAAGCTTCCCGTTCCGCCACAACCCGATGCGCGACTACTTTCGCTCGCGCCAAGAAACGATGCGGCACTCTACGTCGCCAATGGTCCAAGTGGATCACAATTGTGGCTTTCCGGCGGCGCTGGTCGTCCACTCACGTCGTACTTTCCGATCTGGCACGACAACGAATGGATGAAATCCATCAAACTCGGGCGTGCCGAACGACTCAATTACAAAGCTACGGATGGCACGGCACTGAATGCGTGGCTGTTACTTCCTCCGGATCATGTACCCGGAACGCGCGTGCCGGTGGTGACGATCGTTTATCCAGGCACGGTCTACGGAGTTAATGAGCCTTCGTCGTTCTCGCCGTATCGGGTGAACTTCGAGCATCCACAACTCTTCGCGGCGCTCGGATATGCGGTGCTGTTGGCGAGCATGCCGGAAGCCAAAGTTTCGTCCGACTCTCACGCGCTGGCGCCATTACTAAATGGCGTTATACCAGCGCTGGACGCTGCGATAGCACACGGCGTCGCCGATCCTGATCGCATTGCAGTGTTGGGCCAAAGCGATGGCGGGTTCGCAGTGCTTGGTTTGATCACGCAAACGAACCGGTTTCGCTCGGCAATCGCGAGTGCCGGATTTTCTGATTTCAACAGTCTTTACGGAACGTTCTACGGGCAATATCGTCACGGCGATTCAGGCCGGCCCGAATCCGCGCAGATTCTGCGAATGCTGCAAACGGAAAAGGGCGCGATGAGCATGGGTGGTCCACCATGGAAAGAACCCGGTCGTTATCGTGAAAACAGCGCCATCAATCGCGCGGACAAAGTTGAGACACCGTTATTACTTATTCACGGTGAACTGGACTTCATTCCGATTCAGCAGGCGGAAGAATTTTTCACCGCGCTTTACAGACAAGATAAGCGCGTGACCCTGTTGCGTTACGCAGGAGAAGGTCACACCATCGCCGACCGCGCGAATGTGCTCGATATGTGGCAGCGCATTGAGAAATGGTTGGCGGAAACGATGGCGCCGAGAGACAAGAACACTCGCCGTTAATCTGACTCAGGCTCCGATAGACTGCATTGCGGCCCAGTAATAAGGATGTGCGAATGGACGTCTCGGGGTCTCGTTCGCGCGAGTCGAAGCAGACCAGCCCTTGGCATCCGCTCCGGATCGCGTTTGTCTTTCCTCAGTTAGTTCTTGAAGGTCCGAGGCCGTCATGTCTCGCAACCAGAGTTGCGCTTCCCGAATTGCCTGAGCTTTGCTCTTGCCGCCCGTTATCAATCCTTCATACGCCTTGATCATCAACAAAGCAGTCGTCAGATCGCTCACTCTCCAAAGCGTTCCCCACACGGTTGGCGCACCGGCAAACAAAAATCCGATCGGCAATCCATAGTGCTCGTCGGAGATCTCACGGAAATCGACCAGCCCGGTTTCACACGCAGACAACACCGCCAACCATGTGTGTCGTAGATCGAGTTGCTCGAGGATCTCGGCCAGTGACAACTTTTCTCTTCGCGCCAGCAACAATGACGACTCGAAAGGAGCGTCTAGTTGAAATTGCGCATGACAGGAAAAATGCAGCCAGTTTCTCTCTCCGCAATGTTGTAGAACGGCATCTTTCGTTGCTTCCTCACGTGACAAGATCAAACAGCGATCGTTGCCGAACAACTCTTCAATCTCGGCACACTCCAATTCTGAGAAAGTTAGATTCCCAGGTGGCATCGGGTTCGCTATACCCAAAACCGTATCCTTCTTTCGACCCGCACGTTCACGCTCAACGCAGCGCTGGAAGACGGAAAGGCTCGGAGCATAACGCACGATAAAATCATCGAGCAGATAACGACGATCACCGTGTTCATTCCACCAGCAGGCATGCAGCGGCAAAATCGAGAGTCCACGATTCGGGATCATTACCAGCGAGGCCACGCCCTGGCCCAATTTGTCCCTCAGTAACTCACGAACCGGTTTCAGGAGCTGGTCATAGACGTCACCTAACATCGAATCCATGGTGTCGAGCCAGCTCTGAAAAGCCGCCTGCCTTGACTCCCCATCTTCTTCAGCTACCGATTTGTAAACGTAATACTGGAACGCCCAGCCGCGCGCCGATCCATCATCATCGAGTCTGATGAGCAACTGGTTGAGATGATCCGTCGTAAACTTCGGCACTCGCACAACGTCTGTCTGGCCGTCAGGAAAAATCAGAAAAACAAAGCTTCCTGCTTCGGTGATGCGGAAAAGAATTAGGGTCGAATTCGCATCACGCGCCAGACGCCTGATACTCTCAATGGTGAGCGGTTGAGCGTGAGGCAGGAAATCCTTGTCCTGTTGTCGAATGACGTTCACCAGGTCTTCCAATTGACGTTGTGCATCGAGCAGTTCTCGTCTTAGCTGGTCTACCTGTTGCCCTGCGTTTTCTGCGGACGTCTTGCCCTGAGCAACCGGATTAATGTTCGCAGCCCGCAGCAGATCCTCTAGCGCGCGGACACGAAAGAGAATTTCCTCATACTGATCGAGTGTTTCGGCGGATGTGTTTTTTGGACGCAAATCCCGAAGCGTCAAAAGATCCGAGAGGGTCCTGCTTTTTCCGCGCTCGGCGAGTTCGAGGGCCGGCAGCTCACGGTCCAATTTCATAAGCGCGATAATGCTGCGATCGAACAAACGATTGTTGGCCTGCATAATTTCGGCGCGGCGTTTCAACGAAAACGTTTCCGCTCGAATTGATTCAACCGTTTCCAACGCCTGGGAATAAGCATTTATCGCATCTTCATACTGCTCCAATTCGAACGCCACATCGCCGAGCGTGCTGAAGGATTGATTGGTTTCGTAAGGCAGTCCGAGTTCGAGATATGCGTCTGCTGCTTTTCGCAAATACTCTATCGCCGTTTTCTTGTCCGCCAGTCCTTCGCTTCTTGAACGCCCGCTGAAAGCGATGCCCAATTGCAACATTGTTCTGGCCCACTGCTGTGGCAAAGCTTCACGAGTAAAAACTTGTAGAGACTCGTTGTAGTACTCAATTGCTCGATCCAGATTGTCGTCTCGATCTCCATGCACTCGCTCTACGTAGGCATCTCCGAGACCGTGCATTTCCATGATCCACTCGTGAGGAAACGCTTCACGGGTGTGAACGGTGGCGGCGTCTTCGATGAATTTGATGGCCTGGTCTATATTGTTTGCGAGGTCGTCCTTTTCGCGATCGGCGAAGGCGAGACCAAGATCGTGAGTGGCTCTGGCCCATTCTCGTGGGTATGCCTCGCGAGTGCGAACCCGGAGCGTGGTACTGTAGCATTCAATCGCTCGTTCTATGTTTTCCGATCTCTTACCGTAGATCCGAAAGTAGTAGGTTGTGCCAAGGCTATGCATGCTCATCGCCCACAGCTCGGGCGCGGTTTCGGGAGTGCGCACTTGCAATGAGGCTTCGTAATACTCGATCGCACGCTCCAGGTTTTCTGCGTGATCGCCGAGTATTCGATTACGGTAATTGTTCCCCAGATTGTACATAATCAAACCCCACTCCTGGGGAAAAGCCTCACGCATGAGCACCTGTAGCGCGGCTTTGGAGTCTTCGATTGCTACTTCGAGATTCTGCGTCCTTTTACCAACTACACGATCGCCGTAAATCGCGCCCAGATTGAGCGTTGTCAGTGCCCACTGCCACGCCGATGAATCTCGGGTGGCAACTTCTAAGGCTGCCTGACAGCACTCTATGGCCCGCTCGATGTTCGTTCCTTTGTCTCCATAGATTCGCTCGGCAAAAGTAATACCGAGATCGGTTGTCGTTTTGGCCCAATCCAAAGGAAGCGCTTCACGCGTGCGAACTCTTAAAAGCCCCTGGAAGCATTCAATTGCGCGCTCGAGGTTGGCGGCTCGATTACCAGTAATGCGCTCACGATAGGCTAAGCCCAGGTTGTCCATCGTTATGAGCCATTCATCCGGATATGTCTCAAAGGTATGAACTTCCAACGCTGATTCCAGACAGGCAATCGACTTCTCAAGGTTACGAGACTTCGCGCCGCGGATACGCTTGCCGTAAGCCGCACCGAGATTCATCATCGCCATGGCCCACTCTTCGGGGAACTCATTGCGTGTTCGCACCGTGAGTGCCGCCTCGAAATAAGCAATCGCCGTTTCCAGGCTCTCTGCTTTCTCGCCCTGTATGCGCTTGAAAAACGCAGCTCCGAGATGGCTCTGAATTTCCGCCCAATCGGACGGAAACTGCTCGCGGGTGCGAACCGTTAGACACTCTTCAAAACACTTGATCGCCTGCTCGATGTTGTCCGCCGGTTCGCCGGATTTGCGTCGCAGCAAGGCAACGCCGAGTCCCGTCATTACTTTTGCCCACTCGTCCGTCGAGACTTCGAGCGTGATGATTTCCAGGGCGACGTTGTAACACTCGATCGCTTTTTCGAGGTCTTCGATTTCGGGTAGACGCTGAATGTAAACCAGTCCGAGTTGGGCCATCGTTTTCGCCCACTCGTAAGGAAGGGAATCGTGCGTTCGAACTTCCAGAGCTGAGTTGAAACACGCGATAGCTTGTTTGAGATTCGCGAGAGTGTCACCGCGCAGACGATGGGTAAGTGCGATGCCAAGATTGTGATTGGTCATGGCCCAGTCGACGGGGAAGTCTTCGACCGTGTAGATGCGCAAAGCTGCTTCATGATGTTGAATCGACAGCTCTTTGTTTTCCGCAGAGTCTCCTCGTGTGCGTTTAAGATAGGCAACGCCAAGATTGTTCTCGGCCATCGCCCACTGCAACGGAAAGTCTTCCAGCGTGTGCACCTGCAGGCAAGACTCCAGGAAGTTGATGGCCTGCTCGATGTTATCGGCATTGTTTCCACTAATCCGATCCAGATAAACAACCCCGAGTGCATTCATTGCAGTGGCCCATTCATCAGGTGTTGTTTCGCGAGTAAAGACTTCCAGAGCCTCTCGAAAAATTTCGATCGCGCGTTCCTGATTCTCCTGCGGCTCACCGCGTCTGCGTTTTACGTATGCGGATCCAAGGTTCAGCATTGTCGTGGCCCAATGCTGAGGCATAGCGGTCGGCGTACGAATTTCAAGGGCCGCCTGGTACGAGTCGATGGCGCGTTCGATATTTTCTTCTTTGTTGCCGGTGTCGATCTCAAGTAATGCGTTCCCGTACTCGATCAAGATCGAGGCCCATAGCTCCTGGTCGGCGTCGTCTGTGAGCCACTGAACCGTGATTTCGCAGACGTGAGCTCTCAGCTTCGCAAATCGCCGTTCCGTCGGCATGTTTTGCAGCAGAGTGACTCCGGCGTATTTCTTTAACTCACTGGTGGGATGACTTCGGGCGGCTTCAAAATTGAGTCTGGCCACAATGAGAGCTTCGTTCGGTTGTCCTTTCTCTCGGAAATTCCAGACGAGGTTGTCGAGCATGGTCATCACATTATCGTTGTATTGGCTCGTTACGTCGGGTAGCCGCAGGTGAATGAAGGCGGTGTCGAGCTCGATCTCTCCAGCCAGAACTTGTTTGACCACTTGAATGGTGGGGTTGTTACTGACGGCTGATGCGGTTAGTTCAGCTGCGAGTCCCTGTAACCACGTTGCCATTTCGTCAAAGAATCGGGAACTCTGCGGGTCGTCTTTCGTGGTTGCCTGTGTCGCCAGTTCACGTAAGGTCAGGATGGTGCTTTCAGTAACCAATTCGGGATAACGTTGCAGCACTTCCTGAATTCCGTCCGGCGTTTTTTGTTTGGTCAACTCCTGGAGTGCGATGAGGAGAGTTTGTTTTTCCATAGGCGTATTATATTCGAGACGTCGGACCGCGGGTGTTTTATGGAGTCGCAATAATGAAACCAGCGTTAATATTTTTGTCTGTCCTAACCGTTATCTCGTTTTCGATGCAGGGAACATCGCCGAGCGTATGTCGCGGGAAGGTGCTTCCGATCACTATGCTGCCTGGTCCGAAAATCACCGGACCGCAGTTGCCGCTTCGCTTTGGTGGGACGCGGCAGTTTCCAAGTCCTCCGATTAGTAGTTTTCCTTCTGACAAAGGCTTTCGGCTGGTTATTAGGAGTCGCGACGAATTTAGTGATTTTTGGAAACGCTTCACCGCGCCGATTCCGCCGAGCAATGGCATACCGCCACCGCCTGAGATCGACTTCACCAAAGAGATGGTTGTCGTTTCGGCAATGGGGCAACGGCCATCGTCGGGCTACTTCACGATGATTGACGGTGCTTGTGAAGTGGATGGTCAGGTGGAAGTGTTTGTGAGTAATGTCGAAGACGTTCGGTGCGGCGCTCAACTTGCAGTTATGACCTCCCCTGCGGATGCGGTTCGATTACCTAAGACCGATCTGCCGGTGGTGTTTCGCGAAACTCAGATTCCCTGTGAACAGTGGTTAAAGCGAATCGGGTATAAATAACAGAACTAATTGCACCAAGAAACGTAAACGAAAACATCGACCTTGAACGGACCTGAATCCTGCCTGCGTTGCTCCCGATCAAGGTTTCTGCTTAGCTAAAATTTAAAGGACGCCT
>DASSFI010000117.1:0-30366 GCA_035694465.1 Pyrinomonadaceae bacterium
TATTATCAATTTCGCGTGATCGAGGCCAAAGCGGCGCCAGGTCGCCGCACTCCAAGTGGCGCCCGCAAGATTAGGGAGTTATGAAGGTCAAAGGTTAATTATGGCACTACGGGAAAGATTAGTTAGAGAAGGCGGCTTAACCGGAGCTTTATCCGAAGACGCAATCAGCAATCAGCAAGGCTTTCAGGACATGAAAGCACGGCTCCACCGGATGTTGATCAACCGGATGGATCTGACCAAGTTGGGCCAACTCGAACCGGAGCAGCTTCACGAGGAAGTTGCACGTCTGGCTTCCAGCCTGCTGGCCCAGGAAGACACGCCGCTTTCGACCGTTGAGCGCGAACGATTGATCCATGAAGTCCGGCACGAACTGTTTGGACTTGGACCACTCGAGCAACTGCTCGCTGACTCATCCATCTCCGACATCCTGGTTAACTCTCCCTACAACATCTACATCGAGCGCGGCGGCAAGCTCGAGCGAACCAGCATTGAGTTCAAAGACAACGAGCACTTGATGCGTGTTATCGAACGCATCGTTTCGTCTGTCGGTCGTCGTATCGACGAGGCGTCGCCGATGGTGGACGCACGTTTGAAAGACGGATCCCGCGTCAACGCGATCATCCCGCCCCTCTCGCTTGATGGACCAGTGCTCTCGATCCGACGTTTCGGCGCCGAACCGTTGCGCATGAGCCGGCTGCTCGACAACCAGGCACTCACGCCCGATATGGCGTCGATGTTTGAGATGTGCGTTAACGCCAAGCTCAACGTGCTGATTTCAGGCGGTACCGGCGCTGGTAAAACGACGCTGCTCAATGCGCTCTCGGCCTACATTCCTTCCGACGAACGCATCGTGACGATTGAAGACTCGGCCGAGTTGCAGATGCAACAGCCGCACGTCGTGCGACTCGAAACCCGCCCGCCCAATATTGAAGGCAAAGGCGAAGTGAGTCAGCGCGATCTCGTCAAGAACGCACTGCGTATGCGACCCGATCGCATCGTTATCGGTGAGGTTCGTGGCGCTGAAGCGATCGACATGTTGCAGGCGATGAACACCGGTCACGATGGTTCGCTGACCACAGTTCACGCCAATACACCGCGCGACGCTCTGTCGCGTCTGGAAACGATGATCCAGATGACCGGCATGCGTCTCTCGGATCGCGCGATGCGACAGCAGATCGCATCAGCCATCAACCTCGTGATCCAGGTCGCACGTCTGACAGACGGTACCCGTCGCATCACTTCCATCTCGGAAATTACGGGCATGGAAGGCGACACGATCACGATGCAGGAAGTCTTTATTTTTGACCGCAGAGGAGTCGACAAGGACGGCAAAGTCATTGGCAGATTCCGGCCCACGGGAGTACGACCGCGGTTCGCCGAGAGACTCAAAATCTACGGCATGCAGTTGCCACGTTCGTTCTTCGAGGAGGTTTAAGCATAATGTTTTTAATTCTCTTCTTCGTCTTTGTAACCTGTCTGTTTCTGACCTACACGCTGTATCTGATCACGTCGCGTTCGTCAGACAAAAAGCGCGCGCTGCTCAAAGAGCGTTTGGCGGATGCGATTCGGTCGTCGGCGCATTCGACCGACATGGACGTGCAACTGGCGCGCGAAGAATTGATGAGCGAAATCCCGTGGATGAACCGGGTGCTCATCAAGATGCAGGTCACCTCCAAGCTGAAACAGATGATCGATCAGGCCGACGTGCACGTCACGGTGATGCGCCTGGTCCTCTTCTCTGCGACCGCAGGTGTGCTCGCGTTTCTCGCGACCTCGATGCTCACCGCCTCTTATTTGGTGATGATTCTCGTCGGCTTTATCGCCGCCGTGCTTCCGTTTCTGCACATTCACACCAAACGCAAGAAGCGGATGAACAAGTTTCTCCAGCTATTGCCTGACGCTCTCGATCTGATGAGTCGTGGCCTCGCTGCGGGCCATGCTTTCACAGAAGCATTGCAGATGGTTGCGAATGAAATGCCCGAACCGATCTCGATGGAGTTTCGCAAAACTTACGAAGAGCAGAATCTCGGACTCTCGTTGAAACTCGCGCTCGAGAATCTGGTTCAACGCATGCCCCTGCTCGACCTGCGCATGTGCGTCACCGCGGTGATGATTCAGCGAGAAACGGGCGGCAATCTTTCGGAACTGCTCGAGAAAGTTGCATACACGATTCGTGAACGCTTCCGCATCATGGAAGACCTGAAGACGATGACGCTCAGCTCGCGCTGGTCGGCCTGGTTGCTCTGCGCACTGCCTATCTTCCTGGCTGTATACGTGACTTTCATGAATCCGGGTTACATGGACGTGATGTGGAAAGATCCGCGCGGCAACAAATTGCTGGCTGTCGCCGCCATCATGCAGGTTCTCGGTATGCTCATGGTTCAAAGGATCATGAAGATAAGAATTTGAGCCACAGATGAACACGGATCTTCACTGAAAGAAAATGTTTTGATCCGTGATCATCCGTGTGTATCCGTGGCTAATAAACAGGTGAAATCATGGTAACGATTATTCTGATATCAACGTTTGTTTGCATCGCCTTTGGTGTGATGGCGCTCTACTGGCTGCTGTTTCGGCCGGTCAGTGCCACCGCACAACGTCTTAGTGATTTGGACGAAGGTCGATCGGGCGTAGTGGCCCAAAGTATCGAAGTCAACGGGATGGAGACGTTAGCTGCTCGTCTGGCCGAACCGATCAACAAGCTCGTGCCGCCATCCGCAGCCGATGCGAAGAAACTGCAACGCGAACTGATGCAAGCGGGATATCGATCACCGTCTGCTGCCGGGGTTTATCGCGTCACTCAATTGGCAACGATGGTCCTTTGCCCGCTGCTGATTCTCTTCGTCTTCTCATTCATGGGATGGTCTCTTAGCGAAGCCCTCTTGCCCGTGTTGTTTGCTTTCGGCGCCGGATTCCTGCTGCCACGCTTCATTCTCAATCGCATGATTGCCGGCCGCAAACTGCGCATCACGTGGGGACTAGCCGACGCACTCGATCTGATGGTGATCACGATGGAAGCGGGTCTCGGCTTGAACGCTGCGATGCTGCGTGTTTGTGAAGAACTGAGACCGGTTCATCCCGACATCAGTAAGGAATTCGAACTTGCAAACCTCGAAATCCGCGTCGGTCGCGAGCGTAGTGAGGCATTGCGAAATCTGGCTGATCGCACGGGTGTTGAAGACTTGAACAGCCTCGTCGGTATGTTGATCCAGGCGGATCGCTTCGGTACTTCAATCGCGCGCGCGGTGCGAGTTTATTCTGACAGCTTGCGCACAAAGCGTCGCCAGCGTGCCGAACAGGCCGCGCAGAAGGCGGCGTTCAAGTTGTTGCTCCCTCTCGGAGCGCTGCTCTTCCCGACGATGTTCATCGTCATTCTCGGTCCGGCTCTACTCAACATCTCCGACATGTTAGGTGGTGGTGGTCTCGGCTTCTAAGTCCAGGGAGGATCCTATGGTCAAGCGTTCTGCAATCGTCGTGTTGCTCACACTCGTACTGGTCACAAGCGCGGTGCCCATTCGTCACGTCCACGGCGTCTTGATGACGCCGGATGAAATCGCGATGCTCGACCGAGCATCGAAGGACGTCGATGGCCAGTCAAAAGGCGATAACGCTATCGTCAAAGTTTTGAAAGCCCCCTTCAAAGCGCTCGGACGCCTCTTCGGCGGCGGTAAGAAAGACGACGATAAACTTCAGCGCCTGTCTCGCAAGGACGTGAAGAAGTTTGAGAGTGTTGGATCTGCTCGGGTGGTCGATGCACGTACAACCGGTTTCGAAGCACCAGCGACAGCGGTGCCCGCAGCTTCAGAAACTGTCTCCCCAGTCGATCCCGCGCTGGCTTCGGCACGGGAGAATCTCGAACGCGGTCGCAGTCTTCTCAACAGCGGCAACATCAACGATGCGATCGCGGTGCTCTCAACGGCAGCGACAACTGATGCCAAGCTTCACGAAGCCTACAACCTCCTCGGTGTAGCTTATGAAGTAAAAGGAATGCGTGACCGCGCGTTTGAGTCTTTCGAAAATGCCCTCAAGGCTGACGAAGACAACGGTGAGTATCTGAACAACCTCGGTTACCTCTACTTAAAGAATGGTGATTTCGACAAGGCCGCGAAGTATTTGAAGCGGGCCGTGAAAGCTGCACCACAGTCACAGCGTTACTGGAACAACCTCGGCCTGGTCCAATCGCAACGAGGAAAGTTCGACGACGCTTACGATTGTTTTGTGCGCGCAGTTGGTGAGTATCAGGGTCACCTAAATGTGGCCAACAGATCCCAGTCAATGGGTTACGACAAGGTCGCCATCAAGCATCTCGAACAGGCGCGTGTGCTGCGTCCAACGGCCGAGATACTGCTGCGATTGGCGGTCCTTTATAAACGCACGGGCAACGACGAGATGGCTGCCGAAGCCAACAAAGCTCTGGTCGCTGCTCGCTCACAGGCAGTAAACGAATAGGGTCCTAAATTTACCTCCGGGACCTTAAAGGTCAGATTCAAACAAAGAGGAAATTTTTAAAATGGGAAACCTTAGCATATTGAGCCGTTCAGAGATTGAAGGCTTAGGTCCACCTATGCTGGAGGAGTTGGCAGATTCCGGGATCCACGAGCAGTTTCTGTGTGACCTGGCCCTCAAGCATGTAGCCATGCTTCCCGAGCCGAGCACAACGGCTGTCGCAGACAGGCTTCACCTGCCGCGAGTACTTACGGAAGAATTGCTTTACCACCTGTATCGCGAAAAGTTGATCGAAATGCGTTTGCAAAGCGCAGTAGGATCAACTCGCTACGCGATGCTCGATCACGGCTGGGAACGCGTTACGCGTCTCAATACGCAGAGCGGTTATCTTGGACCATCTCCTGTTTCGCTTGAAGACTACACCTTCATGATGCGACTACAGGCAGTGCCCTCGAAACCGGCTTCGATCGACACAGTTCGCGGCGCTTTCAAGGATCTGGTGTTGCCGGATTCGTTGTTGCAAACGCTCGGCTGTGTGATCAATTCACGATCGTCGCTCTTCCTGACGGGCTTGCCCGGAACCGGAAAGACCGCCGTATCGGAACGCATGAACCGGGCGCTATCCGGATCGATCTGGATTCCCTATGCCATCGAAGTTGACGGAAACATCATTCGTATCTTCGACGCTCATAGTCATCGTCCGGTTCCGGAACGCACTTCGGTAATCGAATACGATCGGCGTTGGATCGAGATCGAAAGACCTCTGATCATCGTCGGTGGCGAGCTGACGCTCGACAATACCGACCTGGCCTGGTCCGAAACAGCGAAATTCTACGAAGCGCCTTTTCAGGTGAAGTCGAATGGTGGCACACTGGTTATCGACGACTTTGGCCGTCAACGCGTGGCGCCGCAGGATCTGTTGAATCGCTGGATTCTGCCGCTCGAGCGTCGCGTGGATTTTCTGACGCTGCACAGTGGTAAGAAGATCGAAGTCCCGTTCGAACAGCTCGTGGTCTTCTCAACGAACCTCGATGAAAGAGATCTCGTCGACGAGGCGTTTCTACGGCGCATGGGTTACCGCGCCCGCGTTGAACCGCCGACTGCGGCTGCGTTCTCCGAGATCTTCAAACGCACTGCGAGACTTCGCGGTGTGGCGATCGACGAGGAATGCCTGCGTCACATTCTCCGGCGTTATGAGAATGAAAAACGCATCATGAAGGGATGCGAGCCGCGCGATCTGCTGAACAAGGTCAACGATATCTGTCTCTTTGAAGGACGTGAGTTACGGCTCACGAAAGACCTTGTCGATCTGGCCTGGGGTAATTACTTTGGAACGTCACACGGCTTCGCGCCTGAGACCGTGCAGTTTCGGGCACAATCCGTGGCTTAGGATTTAACAATGTGCGGACAGTGGAAACAATTCGGGGTCGCTCTAGTATTGTGTTTGCTGTCCGCACTCTCTGTATCCGCGCAAAATCCTCAAAAAGTTATCGGTCAGATCATCACACTCGTTGACGGCTACACGTTCGAGGTGGATGAAGTCTGGAAACAGGGCGATGAGCTCTGGTATCGCAAGGGCAACGTCAATCGCCAGGTCACGGCGCAGGTAAAGTCAGTCAAGGCAGTTTACGAGAAGCCAAAAGTCGAAGCTGTCGACGCCACAAAAACTGCCGCTTCTGTTACCACTCCCGCAGGAAAACCCGCTCCGACCGCCATCTGGATTCATCTTGTCGATGGCGCGCGTTTTCGTGTCGATGAGGTTCAGGAAGGTACGGACGGCGCCGTCTACACCCGCAACAAAATCTCAATGTTCCTGGACAGGGAACGCATTGCCCGCATCGAATATGAAGTTCCCGGGCTGCCGGGAAATACCCGTAAAATTGCCGACTGGACTTCCGGAAACGCCGGGATTGACCAGTTAATCCGGACAAATGGCGAGCGTTTCGGAATCGACCCCTATTTGGTCTTTTTAGTAATTGAGAAGGAGTCGCGTTTCCACACGCGCGCAGTCAGTCCGAAAGGGGCGATGGGCCTGATGCAACTGATGCCCGGAACCGCTCGGCGGTTAGGGGTTCGCAGGCCGTTTGAAGCGGCTGAAAACATCAGGGCCGGGACGCAGTACATGCGGGAACTGATGGACATGTTCGGTGGAAAAGTCGATCTGGTGCTGGCGAGTTATAATGCCGGCGAGGGCGCGGTGCTCAAATACGGTCGCAATGTTCCTCCTTACAGAGAGACACGCGAGTACGTAAAGACCATTGGAAAACGCTACGGACTTTCGGGCCGGCAAACTGGACAACAGAACGAAGTGCCGGAACCGCAACGCTAGGGGGTGCGCGATGAAATCTTTTTTCCCCACAACTCTAATCATTCTTTGCCTGGTCTCAGGCGGCGCTGTGCTGACAAACGCTCAGACGCGACAACAGGACCAGGGTCCAATGACTAACTCCGAAGTAGTCAAACTCGTCAAGGCCGGCTTCAAAGATAAAACGATCGTCCTGATCATTTCTTCGAGAATTCCGAACTTCGAGCTGACGTCTGACAAGATGATTCAACTCAAACGCAGTGGCGTGAGTGAGAATTTGATCGTGGCGATGCTTGCTCGTCAGGAAGGAACGGATGTTCCGCTGACGGATGACGAGTGGGGTGATGATCCATTCTTCAACTCCAAAGTCGATCCAAAAGGCAATGGGAACGGTAACGGTGGGACCGGTGCGGGTTCTGGTTCTCCTTCAGACGGCAGCACAAACATCTTCGGCTCGAGCGCTGGAGGAAAATCCAGCGTGCGCACTCGTACCGGAAACGGTGGCTCGTCGGGTGACAGCCAGTTATCCGGCAGCGCAACGGTGCGAATCCTGAGACCGCCAACTGAAGGCGGCAGCGGAAATCCCGCCAAACTCGAGAAGACGAAGAGTCTTACCAACGAGTCGATTGTTGAGCTTGTAGAAGCGGGCTTTTCAGAAGGCACGATCATTCGCCGTATCGAACAGTCGCCGGTCGAATTTGATCTAGCCGCGGATAAAGTGGAAGAGCTTCGTAAACGTCGCGTGACCGATAAAGTCCTCGCCGCCATGAAGGCAGCGATGGGCGATGACAAATAACAACCACAGACTGCGCGGATTTTGTTTGTGTAAGCTGTGGACCAAAACAATATGAGAGTACCAGGATTTCGTTGGGTTGCGCTGCTGGTTTCCGCAGCGCTCTTATTTTCTGCTGCGAGCGCACAGCGAAGAGGCCAGCAACGAACGAAGCCTCAGTCAAAGCCGAGCGCCACGCCGGAGCAAAAGCCAAAGACGGCTCTCGAAACTGTCGGGGCTCCGCCCCCAGTTCCCTCTTTGAAGAAACCGCCCGAGCAGGAAGTCAGCGCCGGCGACGTTGTTTCCGTTGATACTACGGAGATCATGTTTCCGGTTACGGTGCGCGACTCGAACGGCCGGCTCGTCAGTGATCTCACGCGTACAGATTTCAAAGTTTTCGAAGACAATGCGTTACAACCGTTGAGCGACCTTGCACTGCGACAGGTGCCGGTCGATGTGGTGTTGATGGTGGATGCATCGTCTTCGGTCGCCAACAACCTCGACGATTTCCGGCGGGCTGCCCAGGGGTTTGCCGCGAAGTTACAAACGGACGATCGCATCAGTCTCATTAAGTTCGACGATCGCATCGAGTTGCTACAGGACTGGACCAAGAGCCGGTTTCAATTACAACGCGCTTTGAATCGTATCGAACCGGGTATGTTTACGCGCTTCAACGATGCGTTAATGCTGGCTTCGAAAGAACAGTTTGGACCAGCAACCAAATCACGCCGTGCCGTGATCGTGCTGTCTGACGGAATCGACAACGGACAAGGCACGACTTCACTCGAAGCAGCGTTACAGGCGTTGATCAAAGCGCAGGTGACGGTCTACATCGTTGCCAACACTGAGATCTCGCGCGCCGCGAAGCGAGCTGAACTCGACAGTCTGCTGGGTCAGAGTGAATCGTCGATCAGGTTCAACCAGGTGACGATCGATCGCTTGCAACTCGGCTTGAAAGTGCTGGACCAGAGTGAAACAAACCTGGCCCAACTCGCGCAGGCAACGGGCGGAAAGTTGTACAAGCCGCTCACGTTCGATGCGCTTGAGTCGACTTATGCGGAAGTTGCGGATGAGTTGCGACATCAGTACGCGCTTTATTTCACGCCGTTGAATAAAGCGCGCGATGGAAGTTTCCGCCGCGTGCGTGTCGAGACCGTTAATCCGGCACTCTATCCGCACACCCGCGTCGGCTACTTCGCTCCCAAGAGCTAATCTGCGTGATCTGTGGACAAAGATGTTGATGAGGAGTGTTGTGTGGTCGTTTGTTCTGGCATTGAGCTGTTCGTGTGTTTACGCACAGGACGCGATCAAGGTCCCGGAGAACGAAAAAGTCACAATCGTGCTTGCCGGCGGCAGCCAGATGCTGGTTGACGAAGTTAGTGAGGGTAACGGTGGTTACTGGTACAAGCGCGGCAACATGACCACCTTTATCGATCGTAAAAAGGTGCTGCGCGTCGAAGTTCCGACACCGCCTGAAACGAGTGCTCCTGAAACCAAGCCACGCAAATGGAGCCTTGCCGACGCCGCCAAAGTCGAACAGTTTTTCGCGGGAAAGTTTAATAAGCCGTTGCCGACGACGGCGTTTGGGCAATCAGATTTACACACGCGCTGGGGATTGGACCATCGCAATGGAATGGACGTGGGTCTGCATCCCGACAGTGTTGAAGGCCGCGCGTTGATTGAATTTTTGCGGGCCGAGTCGATCCCGTATCTGGTCTTTCGCGGCCCTATTCCCGGCGTGGCCACTGGACCTCACATCCACATCGGAAACAGATCATCGCGCACCTACGGCCGCTAAAGTCAGCGAATCAAAAAGGAGACTGGAGGATGAAATTCATCGAATTCGCCCATCCCGAGGGCGGCAAAATGATCGTCCACGTCGATCACATCACGAGCGCGCTCTATCGTCAGGGTGACGGTGAAGTCAAAACTCGTTTGGGCCTCGATCTCGATCAACGTCAAAACGACGTCGTGCTCTTTGGCGAAGATGCCGAGCAGACGTGGCAGGCTCTACAGCGACTCAAGGTCTAATGAATCCGGATCCGGCGAAAAAACCAGATGCTGCGAACGACCCGCTCTCCGAACAGTGGATTGACCTCCGACTGATCGCGGGCATGCGCGTCGTGCTGGGCACGTCGGCGTTACTCGTCGTTCTGATCCAGCCGCTGAGTTCGTTTCGCTGGAGTCAGCCAACCTACCTCACCCTCGTTTTCTACGCGCTCTATGGTTTGGTGATCTATCACCTGTCGGTGCGCCGGAAAGCGCTCGTTGCGCATCGAGTGATTCCGTGGCTTGACCTGCTGTGGTATGTGCCGCTCATTGTTTTTGCGAGCAACACGAATAATCTCTTTTATTACTTTTTCTTCTTCTCGATCATCGTGGCGTCGTTCAGTTGGGGACTCAGCGACGGTCTACGTCTGACCCTTGCATCAGCAGTGATTTACACGATCGTGCGGCTCGTAAATGAACCGTCGGAAATCCATCTTGACGACGTACTGCTGGCGCCGATCGGCCTGCTGATCTTTGGTTACATCATCGCTCGCTGGGGCGGTTATCACACCGAGCTCAAGAACAGATTAAAGCTGCTGAAGGAAGTGACCGTCTTCTCCAATCCGCGTTTCGGTATCGATCGCACCATTAAAGCGATTCTCGAAAGTATTCGTGCTTTTTACGACGCGGAAGCGTGCTTGCTCGTGATTCCGGGCAAACCCGGCGACGCCGACAGCTACCAGATGTATCGCGTTGCTCGTGGCACTCATCTGAGCAGATCCGCGCCACCTGAAATAGGCGCCGACGCCGCCACGCCATTTCTCTCCCCTTCTCTCGACTACGCCGTCATCTACCGCAAGAACGGCTCGTCGCAAACGCGTTTATTCGACGTGAAGAACCGCGTCTTCACGGAAACGAATGCCAACAGCGGGGACAAACAAGCGGGCATGTTGGAAGCGCAGGGATTCCTGTCGGTTCCTGTTTATTACCGTCACCAGGCCGTCGGTCGTATGTTCATCATCGATGGTCCTCATCGGATCGACAGTTCCGACATGGACTTCATGTTGCAGTTGATGGACCACGTTACGCCGGTGATGGAAAACATTCGCCTGATCGACAATCTCGCTTCCGATGCCGCCGAGCAGGAACGCAGACGTATTGCTCACGACATTCACGACAGCGTCATTCAACCGTATCTCGGATTGCAGTTTGGCCTCGCGGCGCTCGATCAAAAGTTGGAAGCCGGTAACACCGCCATTCGTGATAACGTGCAGGAATTACTCGAGCTCACAAACCACGAACTCGCCGAGCTGCGACGTTTTGTCTGGGGTCTGCGGGCGAACGAAGAGCGTTTGGACGTACTGCTGCCGGCCATCGAGCGATATGCGGAACGATTTTCAGTCGTGACCGGAATCAAGGTAGACGTTGCCGTGCATGGCAAGGTGAAGGTAAACGATCGTCTCGCGGCTGAATTGTTTCAGATTGTGGCCGAAGGTCTGAGCAATGTGAGACGTCACGCTTTTTGTCGCGATGCGCGGGTTGAGATATCGTGTAAGGAAACTTCGCTGCTGTTGCAGATCAAGAACAGCAGGCCGCGCCCTGGCGCCAGCCCCGATGGTGAACGGGTGGATGGTAGCGACGGTATTAAGTCGTTTCGACCTCATTCAATTGCCGAGCGCGCGGCGTCGCTCGGTGGCGACACACAAGTATTTGTCGATGAAAAAGACTACACCGTAGTTAGTGTGGGAATCCCGCTGTAGTTTTTGGAGCCCTCGTTATGTCAGCTCGTCCCATTACGATCATGATTGTTGACGACCACGTCGTCATTCGCAGTGGTTTACGAATGTTGATTGAGCACGATCAGGAAATGCAGGTGGTGGCTCAGGCCGGCAGCCGGACCGAAGCGCTCGAACGCGCAGCCAGCTCACTTCCTGATGTGATCATTCTGGACTTGCTGCTGGGGGACGAAGATGGACTCTCGTTTTTGCCGGAGCTATGCCAGGCGAGTCCCAACTCACGCGTGCTAGTGCTGACCGGTGTGCAAAATCCTGATGCTCACCGCAGCGCCATTCGCCGCGGCGCCATGGGAATAGTTCTGAAGGAACACGCGGCCGATCAACTCCTCAAGGCAATCAAGAAGGTTCACGAGGGCGAAGTATGGATTGAACGTTCGATGATCGGCAGCATTGTTCAGGAATTCAATAAACCTGCGCTGGTTGATCCTGAAGTGACCAAAATCGAATCGCTGACCGACAGAGAGCGTGAGGTCATTGCCCTGATTGGTGAGGGACTCAAGAACAAGCAGGTTGGTGAGCGCTTGTTCATCAGCGAGACCACCGTTACCCACCATCTCAGCTCAGTCTTTTCCAAGCTCGAAGTCTCCGATCGTCTCGAACTCATCATTTACGCCTTCCGGCATGGCCTCGCCAAAATGCCTAAATAGATCCGCGTTAATCTTCGTTAATCCGCGCTCCAAAACCGTACCCCCTACTGGCAGGATCCTGCCATTTAACCACGCAAAAAAATTCCATCTTCCTGCCAGAAAAATGGGCAAGTACCTCCGTTGTCACGATTTTGTAACAACTTCATAATGCAAACGTCGAAATTCCCCCGACCTTACGAAAGCCATTTTATGCACGGCGAACAGCGCGCTAACAACATTCTTGACTGCCATTTGCGAATGCCGAAGGCGGCAACTTTTACCTTACGTGCACCCATTGAGCGACGATCAAAGCCACGCTCTCACGATGTACTACCGGCTCGCGTTTGGGGCGTTGACATCGACGATCAGCCGTTCAGTCAAGACTGCCAGTTGGACAACATCAGCGCCACGGGGGTCTATCTGCGATTGCCTCGCCGGCTGAAGTTTTCTTCGTCCATCAGCCTCGTGGTGCGGCTTCTGAATGGACCAGTTGAAGGAATGATGGCGGCCATCAAAGGCACGGTGACACGTGAGGAGTCGGAAGCTGATGGTCACCGCGGTGTCGGCATCAGGATCGTTGAACACAGTTTCATTTAGCGAAGTTTTTTCCCGGAGAGAGAGAGAGAGAGAGAAGTTAACGACGACACCGGAAACAGATCGCGAACGCTTAGCCGCGAGTCTGTTCCACTGGGAGGCTGATTGGTAAGCGAGACGTTGTCCCGACTAACGATCAAAGCTATGCAGCCTCCCTTTCCCAATCTTCACACCCGCCCAGAGGTGTGAATGATGTTTTAGAACTAGCTGGAGTGGTTTGACGCTCTGCCCCCGACATTGCAGCGCTTCTCCTACCAATCCACCGGCAATTAACCAGAGAACGACGGGTGCGGAGCCGTCTCTCTGCTGCGCAGCACGTTGTTCTCGTTTCAAGCAAGGAAGGAGTTTTACCATGTCCCCGATCAGCTTTCGCAAAGTCGCCGTCTCACTCGCGATCTTTGCTGTGGTCACGCTCGCATCTGCCACGTTAACACGCGCAGATACTGTTACGTTCAACCTCAATAGAGGTAGTACGTTGCCCAATCAGCAATACGGAACCCTCACTTTGACGCTGGTAGGTTCCAGCATTCAGGTCGACATTTCGCTGCTGGCAGGAAACCGGATAGTTCATACCGGCTTCGATGCGAGTGTTGCATTCAACTACATAGGCACAGGCCAAATCAGTGTTTCGGGTCTGCCTGCCAACTACACCTTGGTTAACTCCGGAAATCCGTCTGCCATCGATATGGACGGGTTTGGCAGGTTTGAATATGGCGTGCTCTTCGGCCCGAACGGCGGAGGAGCAGGAACTGATTCATCCTTGACCTTCACTGTTAGTCGGGTCGGCGGCTTCAATTCTGTTTTCGATCTGGTTCAGGGTTCAACCAATCCTCCCGGTTCGTTTAGTTCACCTTGGGCCGTCGACATCATTTGTGATACCTGCGGTCCTGCAACCGGCGTCATCGGAGCCACTGTCACAGGCACACCAGAACCGACGACCATGTTGCTCTTAGGGTCCGGATTGCTTGGCCTTGGGGCAAGTATCAGAAAACGTCTGCGGCGTTAAGCCTGGATAACTCCTGTGCGTGATTGAGTGGCAGCTCTAAGCGTGTGGGTTGGTAGTTCGAAGTAAAAGAAAAAGCTGCGGCAGGCTGCGGTTACTCCCAACCGCAGCCACAAACAAACTCTGTAACGTGAGATTTGCGAGGAATTGTTCTTGATTTAACCCCGACGAAGACAACCTCAATGCTAACTCTCAAGACCGTCTCCGGCCGCCTCAAAGAACTGTTCCGTGGCCGGGACCAGACAGCGCACGAGCGCGTTGAAAAAACGCCGCGAACCCTGCTCATCGTCGACGACGAAGAGTCAATCTGTTTTTCGATGAGTGAATACTTCTCACAGCACGGGTTCAAAGTGGATACAGCGCGCGAACGGGAAGAAGCGGAAGGACTCATTAAAGACACGGAGTACAAAGTCGTGATTCAGGATCTGCGACTGGGAGTAGAACGACGTTCGGAAGGACTCGACATCATCAAGATGGTCCATGCGCGGAATCCGGAGACGCTAATTGTAGTCCTAACCTCTTACGGATCGCCGGAAGCAGAGCAGGAAGCTCGTAACGCCGGAGCCGATGCGTTTCTGCGTAAGCCGAAACCACTTTCGCAGGTGGCCCAAGTGGTCCAGGGACTGATCGAGTCGCCACGTGCGCGCGCCGCAGTGAAGGCGGCAACGACGTAATGAGTTAGCGACGCTCGACAAAAAACTTGCATGCGCAGGATTCCGCCAGCCCAGAAGCCAAGGGTCCTGCGTTTTGGAAGGTCACCGAAAGTATGACTGGGGACTGGTTATTGAGAGGGCGGTTCCTGGTTATCTACCCGACCGGTCCTTCCAGAGGGGGCTCGGCTTAGTCCGGGCCCTCTTTATTTTGGGCCACGGATTTAACTGATGAAGACGGATTGTTTCTGATCCGTGCTCATCGCTCTGCCTTCCGTTTAATCCGTGGCGCTCACCTGCTCGCCAGCGAGCACTTCGATCGATTCGATCAACGTCGTTGTCCTTGATCGCCATCATTTAACTCATACGCACACTGATAGTTTTCACTTCGCAGATATTCCTGACCGCTATGGCCCACTGATTGCCAATACTCTTCGCACACGAAACTATATCTCGCCGAGTTTGTAATTCTTCTCGCGCGAAGGACTTGGGGCACGTGCGGGGCCACGGTCAGTATTTACAACTTCAATCAGGAGTTTTAACGACATGTTCCCCAATCGCCCGACCTCCCGTCGACGTCTGCCTGTTCGCATTGCACTTCTCATTAGCCTGGTAGCACTTTCAGCCGGACTCTTGACGTCCACTTCATTTGCAAGCTCGCTAGGCCAGAGATTATTCGCGCGTGTTGCCACGTTCGTCAGTCCCAGCCCGGCCGCATCAACCGAACACACATTTGAAGCTGAACTGGCTGAGACCGCAGCGGCGCCTGCCGAGAGCGCAACGATGTCGGTCGAACGCCGCGGTCACACGGCGACGCGTCTCACCGACGGTCGCGTGCTGATCGCGGGCGGTGAAAACAGTAGTGGAACACTGAACCAGACCGAGATTTACGACCCGGCGTCGGGAAGTTTTTCCGCTGCGGCAAACATGGGCGCAGCGCGCGCCAATCACACGGCGACTCTGCTGGCAGACGGTCGCGTGCTGATCGCCGGCGGACGCGATGGCGGAAGTTCACTCGCCATTACGGAGATTTTTGATCCGGCCACGGGCTCGTTCGCAAGTGGTCCAACCATGAGCGTTGCGCGTGCCGGACACAGCGCGACACTTTTTGCGAATGGACGGGTGTTGATCGCCGGCGGCGATGCGGCGGGAAGCGCGGAGATCTTTGATCTCGGCGCGGGCACGTCTACGGCGACGGCGAACCTGGGCGTTGCGCGTTCGATGCACTCGGCGACGTTGCTTCAGGACGGGCGCGTGCTGGTTGTTGGCGGACGGGATGCGGGCGGCAATGAACTCTTGTCAGGCGAGATCTTTGACACGACGGCGTCGTCGTTTTGGACCATCAGCAATTCGATGCAGGTAGGCCGCGTGAGTGCGCACTTGCGCGTGTTGTTCAACGGTAAAGTTCAGATCATTGGCGGCAGTAACGACGGCTCAATGGAGATCTACGATCCTTTGTACGAAGGATTCGGTGCGTATGCGCACGTGTTACCTGACGGCGATCCGTGTACGGGATTGGCCGGACACATTCTTACCACGCAAACACGCGCGGCACTGTTTCACAACGGTCAGAGCGATTCGCTCTTTGATCGATCGGGACACACGATTACCGAGTTGGGTGGAAACGCGTTGGTGCTGGGCGGTGTGAACAGCAATGGCGCAGTGCTTAGCTCGAGTGCGGTGTTTGGCAGTTCTTCGGCCTCAATCACGACGGACAAAATGGACTACGCGCCTGGTGAGATTGCGCATATTAGTGGTCGCGGATTTCAACCCGGTGAAGTTGTCAGATTGAAGATCCACGAGGATCCGCACACACCGCAGGAACGTGGTCTTGATGTGACTGCTGATGCTGACGGTAACTTCAGTGGCGATTACCTCGTGATGGAATACGACCTCGATATGAAGTTCATCGTTGGGGCGCGTGGATTGACGTCGGGCGCGACCGCGCAAACGACGATGACGGATTCAAATCCTCAAACTATTGCCGTCGTAGCTCCAACGAGTGTTACGGTCATTCAGGGTGCCACTGCTAACTATGGGAATGCGACGATTACAGTTGGCGGCAACAGTAACCCATGTACCGTCACGTTTGGCGTTACGGCTGGTCTGCCGGCGGGCGCTACAGCAGTTTTTGGCACTCCATCCGCGACGACTACCGGCGCAAATGTTGTGAGTACGCTAAGTGTTACAACCACAGCAGGGACCGTGCCTGGCACTTATACATTTCAGGTTAGGGCTACCAACAGTGGAGCTGGATGCCAGGGTCCGGGTGCAACACCCAGCAATACACTTACGCTGATAGTCAATTCGGCGACGGTCAGCACCACGACAACAACACCAAACGTCAGCGCCACCTACGGCGATGCATCGGTGACGCTCAATGCGACAGTGACGCCTGCGAGTGGGCCTGCGATCAATAGCGGCTCGGTTACTTTCACCGTCAAGCAAGGCGCCACGACGATTGGCGCAGCGACAACTTATAACACTGTCGTTGCCGGTGCCGCGAGCGTGAGCTATGTATTGCCTGCCGGCACTAATGCCGGACCATACATTGTTCAAGCGGTCTACAATCCGGGTGCTGGTTTCCTGACCAGCAACGGTTCGAGCACGTTGACGATCAACAAACGCGCTATTGAAGTGACTGCGGATGCGGGACAATTCAAGACTTATGGTGATGCCGATCCGGCAACGTTTACCTACACGATCACGAGTGGGTCACTCGTCGCACCGGACGCTTTTACCGGCGCACTGAGCCGCGTCGCTGGAGAGAACGCTGGACTCTACGCAATAACCATCGGCACGCTCGCCATCAACGATGGTAACGGCGGTAATAACTACAATTTGACTTTTATCTCCAAGAACTTCGAGATTAAGAAGCGTGCGGCTACCTGGACCACGAATCCGGCGAGCAAGACCTACGGTGATCCCGATCCGTCGCCGTTAACTACCGGCAGCGGCTCGAACTTCGTCGCCGCTGACAGCGTCACGGCTACGTCTTCACGTGCGGCAGGTGAGAACGCGAGTCCGCTGACTTACCACATCACGGCAACCCTGAGCGCAACTCCGCTCTCAGCCCTCGATAACTACATCATCACCAATGATGGCGCGGAGTTTACGATCAACAAGCGACTCACCACCTGGACTACCAATCCAGCTAGCAAGACCTACGGTGATCCTGATCCGTCGCCACTAACCATCGGCAGCGGCTCAAACTTCGTCGCCGCCGACGGTGTGATGGCTACGTATTCACGTGTCACTGGCGAAAACGCGAGTCCGCCGACTTACCACATCACCGCCACCTTGAGCGCGACGCCACTCTCAGCGCTCGATAACTACATCATCACCAACGATGGGGCAGAATTTACGGTCAACAAACGCCTTGCCACCTGGACTACCAATCCAGCCAGCAAGACCTACGGTGATCCCGATCCCTCGCCACTAACGACCGGCAGCGGCTCGAACTTCATCGCCGCCGACGGCGTGACTGCAGCCTATAGCCGTGCAGCAGGTGAGAACGCGAGCCCGCCGACCTATCACATCACCGCGACCTTGAGTGCGACGCCGCTCTCAGCTTTGGACAATTACATCATCACCAACGATGGGGCAGAATTTACGGTCAACAAACGCCTTGCCACCTGGACCACGAATCCAGCCAGCAAGACCTACGGTGATCCTGATCCGTCGCCACTAACCACCGGCAGCGGCTCAAACTTCGTCGCCGCCGACGGTGTGATGGCTACGTATTCACGTGTCGCAGGCGAGAACGCGAGTCCGCCGACCTATCACATCACCGCGACCTTGAGTGCGACACCGATGTCGGCGCTCAACAATTACATCATCACGAATGATGGCGCTGAGTTTACCATCAACAAACGTCTTGCCACCTGGACCACGAATCCAGCCAGCAAGACCTACGGTGATCCTGATCCATCGCCACTAACTACCGGCAGTGGTTCGAACTTCATCGCTGCCGATGGTGTCACGGCCACGTATTCACGTACCGCTGGCGAGAACGCGAGTCCGCCGACCTATCACATCACGGCCACGCTAAGTGCGACCCCGCTCTCAGCTTTGGACAACTACATCATCACCAACGACGGTGCGGAATTCACCATCAATAAGCGTCTTGCCACCTGGACCACGAATCCAGCCAGCAAGACCTACGGTGATCCTGATCCGTCGCCATTAACTACCGGCAGCGGTTCAAACTTCGTCGCCGCTGATGGTGTCACGGCTACGTATTCACGCGTCGCTGGCGAGAACGTGAGTCCGCCGACCTACCACATCACGGCCACGCTGAGCGCGACATCGATGTCAGCTCTCAACAACTACACCATCACCAACACCGGCGCTGAATTCACGATCAACAAGCGTCCGCTTCAGGTGACAGCAACGGCCGGACAGTTCAAGACATACGGCAACCCCGATCCGACATTTGCTTACACAATCACGAGCGGCACACTCGCATTCAGCGACACCTTCACCGGCGCACTGAGCCGAGTCGCCGGCGAAAACGTGGGCCTGTATGCAATCACGATCGGAACGCTGAAAGTGAACGACGGCAATGGCGGCAACAACTACAACCTGTCGCTGGTAAGCAGTAACTTCGAGATCAAGAAGCGGGCGATCTCGGTCAAGGCCGACGCCAAGACCAAGACGTTCGGCGATCCCGATCCCGTGTTCACTTACCAGATCACGAGTGGCTCACTCGCATTCAGCGACACGTTCACCGGCGCGCTGACGCGAGACCCGGGCGAACTCGTCGGACAGTACAACATCAAGCAGGGCACACTCGCCATCAACGACGGCAACGGCGGCAATAACTACACGCCGACGTTCACCGGCGACAAACTGACGATCGTGACTGCGTGTAGCACGTTCAACGGCTTCCTGCCACCGGTTGGAGGCGCGGTTGAATCGAATACAGGCGGCAGCTTCGCGAACCCGGTCAAGTCGTTCAAGTTGAACAGCACGATCCCGGTGAAGTTCACTGCGATCTGTTTTGGACAACCGCTGACCACCGGCGTTCACACGTTGCAGGCCATCAAGTACAGCGACTCAACGAACGCTTCGCCAGCGATCGATGCAACGCCAACCGACGCGGCCACAAGCGGAAATCAATTCCGGTTGACTGATGGCGAGTGGCACTTCAACCTGAACACCAAGGGCTTTGGCAATAACGGACAAGGCATCTGGTTGCTCAGGGCGACACTGTTCGACGGCAGTACTTACAGCGTTTGGGTATCGATCAAGAAGTAAGATAGTTAGCCACAAAGAGGCACAAAAATCACAAAATGAGAAATTCATTTGTGTGGTTTATGTGCCTTTTTGTGGCTTAAATAAAGGCGCGGACGACGGCCCAAGCGATGAGGAGACTTACGAAGCCGCCCGAGAAGGTGAAGGCGCGCTCTGCGGGTTGGCTGTCACGGCGCAGGAGCGCTCTCATGATCACGACGCCACACTTCCAGCCGTCGTGTTGATAGAGGGGGAGGATGTTGCCGGCGGCGAGGAGGAAATTCAACCAGCCGAAGGTTGTTCCATAAGTGAAGATACCGGCAACAACATTGAAGATGACGCCACCGAGGTGGACGAGGAGTTGAGCACGCACTGACTTTTCTTTGAGGCTGGCACCGTCAAGCATCACAAACGATCCGATCGGTATCGCGCGCAGGTTGAAGCGAATGCTGCCGACACGAAATCCGGCAAGCCGTGGCCCCATCCCCAGTCCCAACTCCGAAGCCGGAACCTTGCAAAAACGCGCCGCCAGCAGATGGCCCAACTCGTGGACTATCATGGCAAGAGCAGCGAATACGATTACCGAAATAATTAGTGACATGCGTTAAACCGGTGCACCAAAAAGCAGCACTTACGGACACCAGTTTCAAGACTCATGCCGGATCACGACTTGCGGATTTACTTAGGAAATCAGTCGTTACTAAACAGAGGTGACGAAAATTGTGACCCATAAACAGCCACAAAAAGGCAGTCCACAGATTACGCAGATTCATAAAAAGAAATCTGAGAAATCTGCGTAATCTGTGGACTGCCTTTTTGTGGCTAATCGTTTTTGTGGCGTAGGGCGCGACCGGGACGATGGCCCGTGACGGCGTTGTGGATCCAAACCTCTGCGCCGTTGACGAAGACGCGCTTCACTCCGGTGGCAGTTAATTGCGGTTCCTTAAAGGTGGCGCGATCAATAATCGTGTTAGCGTCAAAGAGGACCAGATCTGCTTTGAAGCCGGGTCGAATCAGGCCGCGATCGTTGAGCTTGAAACGTTGGGCCGGCAGCGACGTCATTTTTCTGATCGCCTCGGGCAAAGCAAGCCAGTGCTGCTCGCGGACGAAGTGGCCCAACACGCGCGGATAGGTGCCGGCGCCACGCGGATGTCGCGACCCGATACCGCCGTCGCTGCTCACCATCACCCACGGCTGCCGGTAGAACGTGCTGATGTCTGACTCTTTCATCGAATGGCACACGACGCCCGCACCACCATCGCGCACGATCTTCATGTAGAGTTCGACCGGCGTGATTCCCTCACGCTTACTGATCTCTTCCAGGTTCTTGAATTCGTAATCAGGATGCGTCCGGCAACTGACGATCGTGACGTTTGCTGGTCCACCCACGTCAGCAAGCCCACGCGCCACATCAACCGGATCGTCATGACGTCCACTCGGAATCAAAACTCTGATCGTCGAGCTCCACGCTTCATAGGGATAACAGTCAGCGGTAACATCCTGACCAGCAGCACGTGCTTTATTGATGAGGGCCACAGCTTCCTTTGATCTTCCCCAGACCGCGACACTTCCCAGCTTGATGTGCGAAATCTGAACCGGAAGGTGCGCTTCCCTGCCGATGCGAATGGCTTCAGCCAATGCTTCGAACGTCTTGTCCGCTTCGTCACGAATGTGGCTGATGTAAATACCGCCGAAAGCGCCGGCGGCACGCGCTAGTTCAATCACCTCTTCAGTCGACGCCGGTTTTCCGGTTTCATACTCGAGTCCGGTTGAGAGCCCGATGGCGCCATCACGCATCGCCTGCTCCACCATCTGTTTCATCTTTTCAATTTCAGCCGGCGTAGCGAGACGATTCGTGTCTTCACCCATCACGTTCGACCGGACCGTTGCATGGCCGACAAAGGTGAGCACGTTGAGCGCGATGGGATTCTGATCGAGATTCTCGAGATATTGGCCCACCGGAAACGGCGAACCACCGTCCTGGCCGATCACAACAGTCGTGATCCCCTGCGACACCTGTGAAGCAGCGGATGGATCAGTAGTAAAACCGCGGTCGGAGTGGTTGTGAGCGTCGATGAAACCGGGAGCCAGCACGAGCCCGCGGGCATCGATCACACGAGCTTCTTTCGGCAGTTTGATCTGGTCACGACGGCCGACAGCAACAATGTGATCGCCTTTGATAACGACGGCGGAGTTTCTGATGGGAGCGCGACCCGAACCATCAATCAGAGTCGCGCCGAGAATGACGACAGTAGTGATAAGCTGCAGCATAGGCCACAGATTATACAGATTCCGTCTGTGTAATCTGCGGATTAGTTCTTCGGCTTATTGGCGTCGATGTACTCTCTGAGTTTTTTGGCCTCGGGGTAGTCGGGTTTCTTTTTAAGATACTCTTCATACTCAACGGCGGCCTTGTCTTTCATTCCCACCGCGTTGTAGAGCGTCGCGAGACGTAGATGGGCATCGGCCTTGCCGACCGGATCGAGTTTGATTGCCTGATTCAGATAGACAACCGCCTTCGAGCCCTTTTTGATCTGTAGATAAGCCTCGCCGAGATAGTAGTTGGCATCGGCAGACGTGGCTTGAATATTCACGGCAGCAGTAAGCGGCTCGATCGCGCTCTCGTAGTTTTTACGCAGGATGCGCAGGCGGCCGAGATTCAACTGGCCCAGGAAAAAAGTTGGTCGTTCCGTCACGCTCTTAACGTAAGCATTATCGCTTTCGTCGTATTTCTGTTTGAAAAGCAGGATCGTCCCCAGCTCTGCCCAGGCCTGAAAGTCATGCGGATCGGCGGCCACCAGTTCCTGAAGCGTGGTGATCGAATCGTCGTAGCGTTTTTGATCGGTTGACTCTTTCGCTTTCACAAACAGCTTTTCGTTCGATTCGGTCCGTTTGTAAAAGTCTGCGGCCGAAACCGAAGCCGACTTGTTACTACCGGTTCCTTTTTCCTTCCAGGCAAGACTGATGTCCTGGCGAATCCGATCCTGAGATGGTCCAGGCAGGATCTCAACTCGCAAACGTGCGACTTCCTCATGGTCCAGGAGCACTAGTAACTCATACTGACCGGCTGCGATATTTATGAACTGGTAACGACCACCCGGACTCACATACTGACGACCTGCCGTAAGTCCTCCTCGATTGGCGAGCACGACTTCGTACGACAGCGGTTTCATATCCTTCGACTTATCTTCATCAACAGTGAGATCTCCAAACAGGATGTAAGTTCCGCCGCCTGATCCCATTTGCGTCCTGCGATCAGGAAATTCCTGCGCAAACACCGAAAGGTTAACTGCAAGAACAAATATGAGTGCGGCAATAACTGATGAAGCAGATCGGTTCATGATGCCCTCCGTTACACCTTAATTATTACAATCCGGATGCAGAGCCCTGGGCCGGAAATAAAAGCGGGCTGAAGCTTTGAGAGCCCCAGCCCGCCGTTTATCTTCGCCAGTTAGCTGAAGCTCAGAAAATGAACCGAACTCCAAGCTGCATGACGCGTGGTTGACCCTGAATCCCAATGAAATTCGACCAGTTGCTCGGGATCTGATTAGCGTTGGTAATCTGGTCCGGATCCAACTGCAAACCAAAGCCGGCGCGGCTGGTATCAATATCGCCCATCCGCTGTGTATTGGTTACGTTGAAAGCCTCGAAGCGAATTTGCAGCGACTGCTTTTCACTCCAGGGCAAAGCAAACGTTTTACCAAGGCCCATGTCAAGGTCGACGTAGCCGGGAAGTCGAAGGACGTTGCGATCACCCGTTTCACCGGCATATGCACCACGCCAACTCTTGTAAGACTCCAACAAGCAGGCGGTGTCGAAGAGTTTACCACCGCGAACTGGACAGGTACTAACCGGTCGCAAGCGAACGCCGCTACTCTGAACGTTCCAGTTCGTGGCCCAACGAGCATCATCAAACGGACTAAATATCGGCAATCCGGAGTTCCAGCGGAAGATTCCGCTCAACTGCCAGCCGCCGATAAAAGCATTAGCCAGCTTGTTAGCACCGCTGAAGAATTTACGTCCACGTCCAAACGGCATTTCCCAAACGGCATTCGCGTTGATGATGTGTCGAACGTCGAAGTCAGAGTTGGAGTAATTATCTTCCTGCCGTAATGGATTGAGAATGAACGCTCCACCGAACGCTCCACTGGTCTGGAGACCAGAGGCATCATCCATCGAGTGCGAGAGCGTATAGTTGAAGTCCATGGTCAAACTACGGCCGAGACGCTCACGAATACTAAGTGTGCCGGCGTGGTAGTTGGACCTGGCAACGCTACTGAACGTCGACAGGGCGCCATATTGCGGATGGAAGAAAAGGTTTCGTCCGAGTCCGTCTTCAATCACGTCCTGAGTGTCGGTCCAGTCGTTACCGTAGAAGTTCAGCGCCACCGCGTAAACGGCCTGCGTGGCACTTATGTTATAGGCTGGAAACACATCGCAACATTGCCCGAAGTAGATGTCGTCCATCAGGAAGGCGATGTTGTTGTTGTTCACGCCGGCGTTCGTCTGATCGTGCGGCAACATGTTCTCGAACCATGGAATCGCTCCGATTTGGCTAATCGGGGTACCATTTCTGCGAGCGTCCTCGAGCAGTCGGGCCGCCGTATACCAATCCATTCCGGACTTCGGATCGACGAGATTGTTAAGCGCCATCACGTCGCGCGAGGCGATCAGGTTGCGCGCAATCCGGCCGATGTAAGAGGTTTGGATGACGAGGCCTTTCGGCAACTCACGCTCGTAGGTAATGTTCCACGAGTAGTTGATTGGGGCCACCAGCTTTGAATCAAGACTCGATTCGATGCGAGCCTGCTGCAAAGCCGGAACCGTGCTGAATGGCTGAGTTCTCGGGAAGCTGACGTTGCCCGGAACCGTAATGTTCGGCAAGGGACGAACAGCCTGTCCGAAACCGGTGAACTGCGGCGCGGGCCGCGTGGTCAGGTTGAAAGTATTTGCCGCGATCGTTTGATTAGAAGAAAAGCCCAGCGTGTTGTTCAAATCGAACGTGACGGCGAGTTGCTGACCGTAATAGTCGTTGGTGATGGCGAACCCACCACGAAATACAGATTGATGGTTCTTGCCGAAGACCTTGCCGAGAAAATTATTCCCGAACGAAGGAGACCAGGCGACTGCAACACGTGGCTGGAAGTTGTTCTTGTCCCACTGATATAGCGGAGCGGCGTTGTTGGCCGGGCCGGAAAGTACGAGTTGGAGCGGGGTCACGTAGTTCGTACCTTGAGCGGCAGCCTGTTGTCGTAAGTCAAAGACGTCCGCCAACGGAATATCCGTTCGCACCTCAAAACCGTTCTTTTCGTAAACCGGTCGACTGATTCCGTACCGCAAACCGTAGGTTACCGTCAGGTTCGGGTTGATCTTCCAGGCATCCTGCGCATAGACATCGTATTCCTGCGTCTTAAACGTACGATCCGTTGGTGATCCGGAAGGTAACAACTTGCCACTCTGGTCAAACAGGAAGTTTGCTCCGTACTGCGAGAAGCGGCCAATGAGAGCCGTCATTGCATTCTGAACGTTGGTCGGCGAGCCCAATATCCGGGCGATGCCGTTGGCCTGAAGGAACGCCAACTGCGCCGCAGCAGTGCTCTGGATCGGATTCGTCAAGGTAGAACCACCGCCCTGGAAGAACGAGGGGTTGGTGATCGCATTGTCAAATGAGTTACCGAAACTGACTCGACTGTTGCTGATCAGACGAATGTTGGTGCCAAAACCAAGACTGTGATTCTCCTTCACCCAGGAAAGGTCGTCAGTGAAGTTATGCACCGGGGTAATGCGAGTCTGCGTTCGCGAAAAGGCGAGCGGCGAGTACACGAAGCGAAAACTGATCGCGTTATCAGCCGAATCACCCTGTTGGCTGAAGGCTTCTCGCGTGAACCCGTATCGGGCCGTGTTAACCATGGAGTTGTTTAGAGTCCAGGTATGACCCAAGGCGATACCGACCGGGTGCGACCAGATATTCGGTTGCGGTGAATCCGGAAACTGCTGTTCGCGTCCGAGCAGGTCATAGATGATGTTGACACGCGCAAACGCCTGCTGTTTATCCGTCAGATTGAAATCGAATTTGCCGGCGTGTGAATTTCGTTTCACCGGAAGCGGCGCGTTGAACCGGTATCCGGCAATGTTCAACCCATCACCGATACTGAAGTCGTTTGCCTGATACTTCCCGGCAGCGCCTGCCAGCGCCTGGGCTGCTAATGGGTTGAATCCGGAATTTGGAAAGAGTGCAGTTATTTTCGCCGCATTCAATGACTGCAGAGTAGCGTTCGCCGACGTACAATCCGCGGCATTTGCGGGCGGTGGAAAACAACCGAAGTATCGAACCAGACCCTGACCGAGCGAGGGAAGTGGTACGGTTCTTACTACGGATATCGACTGCGTAATGCGATCACCCTCCAAACTGTAGAAGAAGAACGCCCGATCTTTCATTATTGGACCACCGATAGCGCCGCCAAAGGTATGGCGAATCAGCGACGGCCGGTCCACGCCCGATTTATTGCTGAAGAAATTGTTAGCGGCAAAGGCCGTGGTGCGATAAAACTCAAAAGCAGATCCGTGAAAATCATTGGTTCCGCTCTTGGTGACCAGGTTCACCTGAGCTCCTGCCGAGCGTCCCTGGTTCGCGTTTGGATTCGTCGTCGTTACGCGAAACTCTTCAATCGCTTCCGAGTTAAGACGCAGGACGGTACTGTTCTGCGGCTGAAGGTTAGCCGTATCAGTGCCATTCGCCGGATCTGCGCCGATAATCGTGTTGGTCTGAGCTTCGTTGATATCGACACCGTCAAGCGTGATGTTCGCCTGGTCAGCGCGAGATCCCGCCACATAACCATCACGGGTAGTTGCAGTCTGAAGCGTCAACAGGTTGGGTATGTTTCGCGCTTCGAGGGGCAACTGCGTAATCTGCTTGTTGACGAAGGTGCTCCCTAACGTGCCGTCTTCACGGTTGACCAGCAATTCTGCCGAGGTGGCCGAAACAGTGACCGACTCAGCGAGAGTGCCAATCTCCAACTGCACATCGACTGACGTCGGGGTCGCGACGAGTGCATGAATGTCAGTGGTCACGCCTTTTTTGAAACCTGCGGCTTCAACTTCGACTCGATAGTCGCCGACCTGAATCGCTTCAAAGCTAAAGTTGCCGTCATTCGATGTTGTTCCCGTGCGAACAGCATTTGTCGCCATGTTAATGAGCTTCACGTTCGCGCCGGCGACGACATTACCCTGGGGATCTTTAACCGTGCCGCGCACAGTAGAAAGACCCTGTTGCGCCAGAGCGGTAAGCGTACACAGCGCGATGAGCAGAAAGACGCTTGCAAATCGGCTGGTACTATTCCAGAAAATTCTTGTTTTCATTGAGTCCTCCGATACAAGTTTTGCGGATCTGGGAGACCTGGACCGCCTCGTCGGACAACACAAGGGATGTTGATCAACGTATTGGCTACAATCCGGGTCACTGCTTGAATTCTTTGACCGCTGCTACTTTGTTACATCGAATCCGAATGATGAGGCGGATTTATCTGTGAGCTAGTATTGTTCATTCAATTTCTTGCAGATACCGTTCCGCGAGGAGTTTCGGTGAGTGGCATCACCAAACCCCTTCGTTTTTGGCATCAACTTAACTCCAGATGGATCTTAGGCAGGAGAGTATATCCAAATTTCTAAGGCCGTCTACAGAAATTCGGAGTTTTGAACGGAAAAATGAGGGGAACGGTAGTTAGACCGTGTGGGTTGAAACCGGTTTTATTTCCTGGCGAGACCGTCGGCGATTACTTCCGATAACCGCGACATCAACAGGTAAGCCGGATTGTCGACTGACCACATAGTTTCCGGCATGTCGTCGCAGGAGATCGCCATCGCGATCTTTCCCTTCTGCGTGTAAAGAATCCCGACAGCGCTCCGCAGACGATCCAGCGCGCCAAACTTGCTCGCCATCGCCACGTTCCAAAGCGATCGGCCAATCGCGTTGCGACCCTGCTCGCGTTTCATCAGTTCGATCATTTCTTTGGACACAGCCGGACTGATGATCTCGCCGCGCTCGAGTTTCTCCATCACGAGTACCATCTCGCGCGGGGTCGCCATGCCGAGTCCGTATTTCTTGTTTTCCGGATCTTTTCCGGCAGTACTCTCGCCGCCGCTACCGACTTTCCGCATGATCTTGATCTGTTTGAAGCCGAGTGATTCCATGCGCGCGTTGACGGCGTCAGTGGTGAGTACGTCAAGCACGAGATTGGTGGCGGTGTTGTCACTCAGCATCATCATGAGATTGACGGCGTCGCGCAGCGACAGACGCAAGCCATCCGAGAGTTCGTTGAGAATGCCGGAACCGGAGACTTTCTTCTCTTTCGTCAACACGACTTCGTCAGTCCACTTCACTTTCCCTTCATTCACACGCGCAAAAGCCTCGATCATGACGGCGATCTTGATCGTGCTCGCAGTACGCACACGCTCGTCAGCGTTGAGCGCGTACGTCTCACCGGTGTCGAGGTTCTTCGCAAACAGACTGACTTTACCTTTGAACGTCGCCACGATCGGTTTCACCTGATCGTCGAGTGACGGTTGTGCCTGGGCAACGACAGAGAAACTGAAAACAAGTATGACTGCCAGAACCTTTGCGAATCTCCGCATAAGCATCGTGTTCATCTTGAGAATCGTTTCATCCTGTCAATTTCCCCAACGCCACCAATAACTCAGCGTTCAGTATCGCTGCTCCTGCCGCACCGCGGATCGTGTTGTGACTCAACACCACGAACCGGTAATCAAGCACCGTATCCGGACGGAGCCGCCCAACCGTGATCGTCATCCCACCCCCTGCATCACGATCCAACTTCGGTTGCGGCCGATCCGCTTCGTCACGAACAAAGATCGGAAACTGCGGCGCCGAATACAACCCGAGTTCCTGCGGTAACGAACTAAACGAGGCGAGCGCTTCACGCAAATCATTCAACTCCGCGGCGCGCGACAGGTTTACACGCACTGCGGCCATATGTCCATCAGCCACATTAACGCGGTGACATTGCGCACTCACGGCCATCGGCGCCGTCTCAATTCGCCCCTCAACACAGTGGCCCAATATCTTCGTCGTTTCGGTTTCGATCTTCTCTTCCTCACCGCCGATGTGCGGCAGCACGTTGTCGAGAATATCGAGTGAGGCAACGCCGGGATAGCCGGCGCCTGAAAGCGCCTGCAACGTCGTCGCGACGACCGCGGAGACACCAAACGACGCGTGCAGTGGCGCGAGTGCGAGCGCGAGCATGATCGTCGAGCAATTCGGATTAGTGACGATGTATCCGCCGGATGGGTAGCGCTGGCGTGGAAGTAGATCGAGATGCTGGTGATTGACTTCGGGGATCAGCAGCGGCACATCGTCGTCCATGCGAAACGCGGAGGAGTTACTGATGACGGGATAACCGGCAGCCGCAAAACTGCCTTCTGTCTCACGCGCGATGTCACCCGGAAGAGATGAGAATACGAGATCGCACTCGAGCGGCGGCGCCGGCGCCTGTACAGTGAGTGAGCGAACACTCGCCGGCATCTCACCCTGCAATCGCCACGAACACGCTTCGCCATACGCCTTCCCTTGTGAACGATCAGACGCCGCTACCGCAGTCACTTCAAACTGCGGGTGCTTCTCGAGCAGTTGAATAAACCGCTGGCCCACCATTCCCGTCGCACCCAGTATTCCGACTCGAAACTTCCTGTTCATATGTTTTGCAAACCGTCTTTATCCACAGATTACACAGATTTTTCTGGGTAATCTGTGGATGACAAAGTTAAGCCTCTCTTAATCCTTCGCACACCTTCTTCCAATGTCTCATGATTCGCACAGAACGAGACGCGCAGAAACCCTTCGCTTTCACTGCCAAACGCCGCACCTGGAACCGTGATCACCTTTTCACGCAACAACGCTTCAGCGACTCGCATCGATGGTCCATACTTACTAACATCCAGCATTGTGTAAAACGCGCCGTCGGGTGTCACGGCCCGCAAGCCAAGCTCTTCGTTAATCAATCGGAGCAGATGATCGCGTCGCGCCCGAAACGTCTCGCGAAAACCGGCTCGCGCGGCTTCGGCTTCGTCAGTCCACGACACCAGCGATGCTTTCTGTGACACCGTAGACGCACACGTCGTCACGTAACCATGAAGCACCAGCGCGGCTTGGACCAACGCCTCGTCACCACAAAGCCAGCCAAGCCGCCAACCTGTCATACTCATCGACTTTGAGAGGCCGCTGATCACGATCGTCCGGTCGTAAAAATTCGACAGCGTCTCTGGTCTCTCATCTCCGTAATAAAGCTCTCGATAGATCTCGTCGCTGATCAGATAAGCCTGCGTATCGCGCACCGCATCCGCGATGCTGGCCAGATCGTCATTCGTCAGCACGCGGCCAGTCGGGTTTGACGGACTGATACAAACGACAACTTTGGTTCGCGGTGTTAGAGCGCGTCGAAACTCATCGCGGTCAAAAGCGAATCCGGTTTCACGGGGAAGGCGATAAAAGGTGGAGACACCACCGGCCATCCGCACGATCGTCGGATATGCCACGAACCCGGGATTTGGCAGCAAGACTTCGTCGCCTTCATCCACGAGTGCGAGCAAGGCGAGATAAAGTGCTTCCTGCGAACCGGCGGTAATGACAACGCGATCCGGTCTGCCTTCGAGATACGGATATTCATTCGCAACTTTTTCTCGCAGCGCAGGCAAACCCGCATGCGAGGTGTAGCCGTTCTGTTCCTCGACGATTACTTTGGCTGCAGCCTTGCGAATGACGTCCGGCGTCGGCAGGTCAGGCTCACCCAAACCAAGATTGATGCTGCCCGGAAGCGCGCGATCAAACACCTGCCGGATCACACTCTTCTCAATCCCCTGCAGTCTCTTCGGTGGTTTGAACGTCATAGTACGTACTGTAGGGGCGGCCCTCCGTGGCCGCCCCTTGGTTGAATTTGA
>DASSFI010000118.1:0-76229 GCA_035694465.1 Pyrinomonadaceae bacterium
GCGCCAGGCCGCCGCACTCCAAAAAAAGATGATCATGAACACACTCTTCCAGGATCTTCAATACGGTTTTCGCATGCTCGCGAAGCACAAGAGCGTCACCGCGATCGCAGTGTTGACCCTCGCACTCGGCATTGGCGCAAACACAGCGATCTTCAGCGTCGTGAATGCAGTGTTGCTGAATCCGCTGCCTTACCGAGAACCGGATCGTTTGGTCGCTCTCTGGGAAAACGTGCCCGGTCACGGTCGTTGGCGCGCTTCACCCGCAAACTTCTTCGACTGGAAGAAACAGAATACCGTCTTCGAAGACGTGGTCGCGTTTGGACAGGGCTCAGTCGCATTCACCGGCAATGGAGAGCCTGAACAACTTACGGGCGCGCGTGTCAGCTCGGGTTACTTTAACGTCGTCGGCGTTGAGCCGATTCTGGGACGTTCGTTTGCGCCCGACGAGTACGAACCCAACAAAGGACGAGTCGTTATTCTCGCGTACGGGTTTTGGCAGCGACGCTTCGGCGGTGACCGCAACATCGTCAATCGAAATGTCACACTCGACGGCGACAGTTACACCGTCGTGGGCGTGATGCCGCCGGGCATCTACCCCGTTTCACCATTAACCGCCGGACGAATCGTCTTCGATGAGCAACAGCAGAACTTCTGGATACCGATGTCGTTCACAGCCGGTTGGGCATCGGTCCGATCTGCCCACGTGCTCGGCGTCGTCGCCCGCATGAAACCCGGCGTTACGCTCGATCAGGCGACGACTGAAATGAACACGATTGGCGCGCGACTCGAACAGGAATATACCGCGAACCGCGGCGAAGGGATCATCGTCAGTCCATTCATGAGTGAGGTTGTCGGCAATGTCAGACCGGCACTCTTTACTTTGTTAGGTGCGGTTGGTCTGGTGTTGCTGATTGCGTGTGCGAATGTCGCGGGCTTGTTGTTGGCCCAACATGCCGGACGTAGTAAAGAATTTGCGATTCGTGCAGCGTTGGGCGCCGGACGAACGCGACTCGCGCGGCAGTTTTTTATCGAAGGCTTGTTGCTGTCGTTCTTCAGCACGGTGATTGGTCTCGCGATCGCAGCGTTGGGGACGAAGGTGTTGTTGCAGTTTGTGCCGGCTGGTATTCCACGTCTGGCCCATGTGAGTCTTAACTGGCAGGTGCTTGGCTTTACGATGTTGATTTCGTTCGGCACCTGTTTGATTTTTGGACTCGCGCCGGCGTGGCAGTCTTCAAAGACCGACTTGCACAACACGCTCGAACGCAGCGGACGAACGTCAGGTCCGGGAGTAAATAAGTTACGGTTTCGCCAGGGACTGGTCGTGTTTCAGGTGAGCGTCGCCTTGATGCTCGTGATTGGCGCTGGCCTGTTAATTAAGAGTTTCTGGTTGTTGCAGCAGGTCGATCCGGGATTTCGATCGGAAGGTGTGTTGTCGGCAGAACTAATTCTACCCGGCAGTAAGTATTCTCGAGATCAGATCAACGATTTCCATAAGCAGTTACTGGAGCGGATCTATGCGATTCCGGGAGTGAAGAGTGCGACGCTTGCTTATGACCATCCACTGGCTTCGAACTGGCTCGATTCATTCGAGATTGAGGGCCGAGTTACGCCGCCTGAGAATCAATCGCAGTCTGCTAACTTCATTCCGGTTGGACCGGATTACTTTGATACTGTTGGCGTGCAACTGGTGAGCGGAAGAAAGTTCACACCGCAGGATGATCAAGATCATCCGGGCGTTGCGATGGTCAACGAGGCGTTCGTCAGACATTACTTCAACGGCGAAAAGGCTCTCGGTCAACGGATGAAACCTGGACCACCGGGAAGAATCTGGAGAGGTCAGAAGCTGACGATGTTTGAGATCGTCGGTATTGTGCGCGACGTCAAGCTTGCGGGTCTTGAAGCGCCGTCAGAGCCGGCGTATTACCTTCCCGCATCACAGGCGCCGCTCGAAGACATGATGATCCTCGTGCGTACGTCCACCGATCCGCTTTCAATTGTTGGGGCGTTGCGTGGAGCAGTGCTCTCGATCGATCCGAATCAGCCGATCTCAAATATCAGCACGCTCGACAAAGTCGTTGACGACAGCATTGCGCAGCGGCGTCTGAACATGTTGTTGATGGGATTGTTTGGCGGGCTGGCGCTGCTGCTCTCGGCAGTCGGAATATACGGGCTGTTGTCGCACGCCGTGACGCAACGCACGCAGGAGATGGGAATTCGCATGGCGCTCGGAGCGCAGGTCGGCGACGTGCTGAAGCTGGTGTTGCGCCAGGGAATGATGCTGGCGTTGGCGGGTGAAGTGATTGGCCTCGCCGGTGCGTTTGCCTTAACGCGTTTGATGCGTGGGTTGTTGTTTGGTGTGACGCCGAACGATGCGACGACGTTTGTAGTGGTCGCAGGTGTGTTGGCGGTCGTGGCGCTGTTGGCGTGTTATGTTCCGGCTCGTCGCGCGACGAAGGTCGATCCACTCGTGGCGCTGCGATATGAATGATCCAGTTATCCACAGATTACACAGATGATGCATACCATCTTCACCGATCTGCGCTACGGCGCGAAAATGCTTTGGAAGAGTAAGGGCATCACTGTCGTCGCGGTGATCTCACTTGCCGTTGGTATCGGCGCGAACTCCGCCATCTTCAGTCTCGTGAACTCGATCTTCCTGCGCCCGCGCGCGATTTCGCGCCCCGAGGAAGTAGTTGAACTCTATGTCAGCGAAGGTGAACAGCAGCCTTACTCGAGCGCCTCATACCCGAGCTACCTCGACCTGCGCGATCACAACAACGTACTGAGCGGACTCGCCGCCTACGGCATCCGGCAATTCAATTTTGGCGAGACCGATGTCGAACAGATTTGGGGCGAGGCAGTTTCTGGTAACTACTTCGACGTCCTCGGCGTCAACGCGCAAAAGGGCCGCACGTTTTCACCCGACGAAGACGTCGTGCCGGGCCGTAACCCCGTCGCCGTCGTAAGCCATAGCCTGTGGCAACGCCGTTTCAATTCTGATCCTGATCTGGTCGGCAAGACGATCACGCTTAACGACCAGGCACTCACCGTAATTGGAATCGCGCCCGAGCAATACACCGGCATGATTCGTGGACTGGCCTCCGACGTCTGGATCCCGACGGCGATGCTGCCCGCAGTGGACAAACAACAAGGTCAGCGCAATTTGACGAGTCGCGGTAACCGGTGGCTGATTATGGTCGGCCGGCTCAAGCCCGAGACGACGCTGGCCCAGGCGCGGGCTCGTTTCGATTTGCTCACACACGACATGCAAGCCGCACACCCGGACGAATGGTTGTCCAAAAACGAAGCGGGACGTGTGCGTGTGTCAGCGATCACGGTTCTGCCGGAGAGCGAAACGCGAATTCATCCGGGCATGCAAACAGCCGCCTACGCCGTGGTTGCACTCGTTTTCGTGATCGTCAATCTGGTGTTGCTGATCGCCTGCGTCAATCTCGCGAGTATGTTGCTGGCGCGAGCCGTGACGCGACGAAGAGAGATGGCGGTGCGGCTCGCCATTGGCGCCAGTCGCTTCCGCATCGTCCGTCAGTTGTTAACCGAAAGTGTGTTGCTGTCGCTGATCGCGGGCGCCGCCGGCATCGTCGTGGCGGTGTGGTTGCTAAATCTGGTGGTGGTATTTATGCCGCCGTTGCCGGAGGGCATACGGATCGCGCTGGACCTGCATCTTGACTGGCGCGTCGTGACCTACACAATCGCATTTTCAACCGTCACCGGGATTCTCTTCGGACTCGCACCCGCGCTCTCAAGCTCGAAGGCCGATGTCTCCACTGTTTTGAAAGACGATTCAAGCCTTTTCACGGGTTTCTATCGTAAGTCGCGCGCGCGTATGGCACTGGTGGTGGTCCAGGTCGCCTTTTCGTTATTGCTTTTGATCGGCGCCGGCCTCGTGATGCGTAGTCTCGAAAAGATTAGACCAACACGTCTCGGCTTCAGCACCGAGAACATCGTCGTCGGTCTCGTGAGACTTGACGAAACGAAATACGATCGCGCCAAAACACAGGAGTTTTATCGCCAATCTTCGGAGCGTCTTGCTGCTTTGCCCAGCGTGCAGTCGGTGAGTCTGGTCAGCGAGATGCCAATCACTTTCATGGGTGGGACCCGAAGCAGCATTGAGATTGAAGGGTATCAGCCGGGCGCGAATGAAGACATGCAGATCGCTGCCGTGACGGCGGGGCCGCATTATTTCTCGAACATGAAAGTTCCGTTCGTGCAGGGACGTGATTTCGAGGAACGCGATCGTGAAGGAGCACCGTGTGTAGCGATTGTGAACGAACCTTTCGGCGCAAAATACTTTCGTGGCGCCAACTCGCTTGGCAAGCATCTCTTTAAGTACGGTGGAAAACCAAATGCGCCGAGTGTGCCGTGTGAAATCGTCGGCGTGATACGCGACAATGAGTGGCAGTCGCTGGAGAAGCAGGCACACCCGTTCTACGCCCTTGCCTTGCTGCAGACGGAACGAAAGCAGTTTACCGTTGTTGTCAGCAGCGCAAGTGGCGATCCCGCGAGTTTGATAAGCTCAATGCGTAATGCGATTCGCGAACTCGATCCGAAGATTCCGTTGGCTGACACGCAGACGTTGAATGATTACTTCAGTTTTGGACTTTTCCCGTTTCGCATACTGGCGGCAGTGATGGGCGGTTGTGGCTTGATGGCGCTTTTGCTTGCGACTCTCGGTATCTACGGCATCATTTCCTATTCGGTGGCGCAACGCACGCGCGAACTCGGCATTCGCATGGCATTGGGTGCGGTGCAAAGAGACATTTTGAAGATGGTAATCGGACAGGGAATGATGTTGGTGATCGTTGGCCTGGGGCTTGGGTTATTGTTGTCACTGGTGTTGACGCGACTGTTGACGAGTTCAATGTTAGAACTTGAGCTGCCGTTGCCGGTCAGCGCAACTGATCCGCTGACATTCGCAAGCGTAACGCTGTTGCTAGCGCTCGTGGCTCTGGTCGCCTGTTTTATCCCTGCGCGAAGAGCGACGAAGGTCAATCCAATCGAAGCCCTCAGATATGAATAAATCCAAGTATAGGATCAGTAAAATCCGTGGCTAACTTACGATACGCATTTCGAACCCTGGTAAAACAACCGGGCTTTGCCGCCGTGGTGGTAATCACTCTTGCCCTCGGCATCGGCGCCAGCACGGCAATCTTTAGTGTTGTCAACGCCGTGCTGCTGCGCCCGGTTCCGATCAAAAACTCCGATCGATTAACAGTCATCTGGGGAAACTTCCGCGGGCTGAACATCGAACGTTTGCCGGCGAAGACCGCTGAGTACATCGATTACGCCGATCAGAAACAGGTGTTTGACTCGGTGGCCGCGTATGCCGGACACAGTTTCAATTTCTCCTCCGGTAACGAGCCGGAACGTATTCGCGGCACGATTGTCTCGGACAATCTCTTTCCCATGCTCGAGACGCAGCCGGCACTGGGACGGTTGTTTACAATTGGTGAAGAGCACGAAGTTGTTTTGACGGACGCGTTCTGGCAACGACGCTTTGGCGGTGACCGCGCGATCCTCAATCAACGAATCGAGCTCGACGGCGAGAGTTACACCGTCGTTGGTGTGATGCCGGCCGGATTTCAGTTTCCGCACGCCAGTTTTGCCTGGGCCGAGCCGGCCGACGTTTGGGTGCCGCTAAGTGTTCGCGATGTGGACCAGGCGGGCCGCCGTGGTCCTTATTACTTGAACATCCTGGCGCGGCTCGCACCGGGCGTCACGCTCGAACAGGCACGCACACACATGAACGGACTCGCGCAACGATTTGAGCGCGAGCTGCCCGGTTATCGTGGTCCAAAGGGCGAGGACGGTGGCTGGCGTATAACCGTTACTCCCTTGCAGGAAGAGATCGTCGGCAGCAGCAGGCGCGCGTTGCTGGTGTTGTTGTTTGCGGTGGGGTTGTTGCTGCTAATTGCGTGTGCGAACGTCGCCAATCTCTTACTGATGCGCTCGGCAAAACGCCACCGGGAACTTGCGATTCGCGCGGCGCTCGGAGCCAGTCGTTGGCAGATTGCGCGTCAGTTGGTGGTTGAAGGTTTATTGCTCTCGGTCCTTGCGGCAGGACTCGGACTCGTTTTTGTGAACTGGGGCATTGATCTGCTGGCGAAACTTGGACCAGAGATCGTGCCTCGCGCACACGAAGTCAATATCGACGCGCGTGTGTTTGGCTTTATGGCATTGGCAGTGGCAGTCGTGAGTGTCGGGTTCGGCCTCGTCGCTGCACGACCGGTTTCGAAGCGCGATTTGCAGGAAGCGTTGCGGAATAGTCGGCAAGCAGGCGGAGTACAACGCGGACGATGGAACAACGTTCTGGTGGTTGCGGAAGTTTCTCTCGCGGTATTGCTGCTGGTGGGCTCCGGTTTGCTGGTAAAGAGTCTCCTGCGGTTGCAACAGACGAATCCCGGCCTGGTTGCGAGTCAGCTAACGAGTGTTGAGATCGACTTGTCGGCAACGACTTATGCCGAACCCGAGCGTGCTGCAGAGTTCTACCGGCAACTTGTGTCTCACATTGAAGTGTTACCAGGAGTTGAGTCTGCGACTTTCAGCACACGGCAACCGCTGAGCGGAAGAGGCGGCAGTGATCCGTTTGCAATCGAGGGTCGCCAATTCGACCCCTCAAACTTAACTTCGGCCGGATGGCAGGTGGTTGGTCCCAACTATCTCAAGACACTCGGTATCTCAATCATCAAAGGCCGCGATTTTAGCCGACAAGACATCGACCCGCGCACAGCTCCGGTTGCCGTCGTTAACGAAAGACTGGTGTCGCGCTATTTCCCGAATGAGGATCCGATTGGACGTCGTTTCACGCTCGGCCTGCCGCGTCCGGGTAATCCATGGATCACGATTGTCGGTGTCGCGCGCAATGTTCCACATGGAGCACTCGATTCGAATGCGGAGCCCGACTTCTACACCTCAAGAGTGGTTTCACCGCAGCGGCACCGTTTTCTCTTCGTGCGAAGCGCGTTGCCGGCGGCGTCGTTAGTCGGCGCGATTCGCAAAGAGATGGCGAACATCGATCCGCACCAACCACTAACAGGCGTGAAGACGATGGAGGAAGTGATCGGCACTACCACCGCGCCACGTCGCTTCAATGCGCTACTGCTCGGAGTGTTTGCCGCAATCGCGCTGTTGCTGGCGGCGCTTGGGATTTACAGCGTGATCTCGTATTCGATTGCCTTGCGCACACACGAAATTGGCATTCGCATGGCGCTCGGTGCGCGCCGGCGAGAGATTCTCCTGATGGTGATGCGCAGCGGAATGTTGTTAACGTCGATCGGAACCGTGATCGGCCTGGCGGGAGCATTCGCGTTGACGCGTGGAATGTCGAGCCTGTTGTTTGGTGTCAAGGCTTCGGATCCGCTGACTTATGTGATTGTGCTATTGGTATCGCTCGGTGCGGCGGTGCTGGCTTGTGCGTTGCCGGCGCGGCGGGCTACGCGCGTCGATCCACTCGTAGCACTGCGCTATGAGTGAACGCGGATGACGGTGATTATAAAATCCGTCCAATCCGTGGCATTATCTCCAACCTATGCCTCGCATTCTAATTGCTGATGATCAGGCCGACGTCCTCGCGGCGTTGGGTCTTCTTTTGAAGGGCGAGCGTTTTCAGATCGAAAGCGCCTCATCACCCGAAGGTGTGCTCAAAGCCATCGATGTGCACGAGCTCGATGTTGTTTTGATTGATTTGAACTACGCTCGCGATACCACGTCGGGCAGCGAGGGATTGGATTTGCTCTCGCGTATTCGCGCGGTAGATCCGACGCTACCGGTGGTTGTCATGACCGCGTGGGGCAGCGTCGATCTCGCTGTCGAAGCAATGCGACGCGGTGCACGCGACTTCATCCAAAAGCCCTGGGACAACGCGCGTCTGCTGGCAGTCTTGCGAACGCAGGTCGAACTTGGCGAAGCACTCCGGCGCGGGCGCCGGCTGGAAGCCGAGAACATGGCGCTGCGCGACAGCGTGGCGGAGGCGAACGACCTGCCACAGGTCGCGGCCGATTCGCCGGCGATGAAGTCAGTGCTCAATCTGGTTGAGCGTATTGGTCCCGCTGATGCGAACGTACTGATCACCGGAGAGAATGGCACCGGCAAAGAAGTGGTCACGCGTTTGCTCCACTCGATCTCTTCGCGACGTTCTAAGCCGCTAATTTCTTTGAATGCCGGCGCGCTGGCTGAAGGCGTTTTCGAAAGCGAGTTGTTTGGGCATGTTCGCGGCGCGTTCACTGATGCGAAGAGCGATCGGGTCGGCCGCTTTGAGCTCGCAGACGGTGGCACGCTCTTTCTCGACGAGATCGGCAACGTGCCGCTGAATCTACAGGCGAAATTACTGCGCGTATTGGAAACAGGCGAGTTTGAACGCGTCGGATCGTCGAAGACGCAGAAGGTCAATGTGCGTTTGTTGTCGGCCACCAATGCCGATCTTCATGCTGAAGTTGCGCAGGGACGTTTTCGTCAGGATCTGCTTTTCCGACTTAACACGGTCGAGATTCGTTTACCGCCGCTTCGCGATCGACTTGAAGATATTCCCGTGCTGGCGGAGCATTTTCTGAAACTGCATCGCGAGCGTTATCGCCGCCCGATCATGGGGTTCACGTCGGAAGCGCTTGATGCGTTGCGGCATCATCTCTGGCCCGGCAACGTGCGCGAGTTGGACCACGTTATTGAACGAGCAGTGTTGATGAGTCCGGGAAGTGTGGTCACCGCGTTCGATCTCGCGCTCGAGGCCACACCTGACGCGCGGTTGTCAGCGCGACTCGAAGAGATGAGTCTCGAAGATGCGGAACGGTTGCTGATCAAAAAAGCCCTCGCACGCTTTGAGGGTAACGCCAATCGCGCTGCCGAAGCTTTGGGATTGAGCCGCAGTGCGTTGTACCGCAGATTGCAGAAATATGGGCTCGGATCGTAGTTTTGGCCGCGGATTCACGCGGATAAACGCGGATCAGGCTTTATGATCCGTTTCAAATCTGTGTAATCTGTGGATGTGAGTACGCCCGTTAAGCCGCCACCGTTTTCTCCGCTCGATCCGGAGGTCAAAGGCGGGCGTCTGAAATTTGAAAGACGCATCACGATCCTTTCGCTCCTCGCCGGCTTTCCCGCCGTCGCTCTGTCCGCACTCTTGCTCTGGTATGACGGCTACTCGGCCCAGGTCCAGTGGACCGTCGACTTGTTGCTGGTGCTGCTCTGGCTCGGCATCGCTTTCAATCTCAAAACCCGCATCGTCCGCCCGCTGCAAACACTCTCAAACATCCTGGCTGCGATTCGTGAAGGCGACTATTCCATTCGCGGTCGGCGCGCTCTCTCTGGTGATGCACTCGGCGAAGTGATGCTCGAGGTAAACGACCTGGGCCAGACTTTGCGCGAGCAACGACTGGGGGCGATGGAAGCTACCGCACTCCTGCGCACGGTGATGGCTGAGATTGACGTCGCTGTCTTTGCTTTCGACGGCGAACAGAGATTGCAACTCGTCAATCGTGCGGGGGAAAGATTGTTGGCCCAACCATCGGCCCGCTTGCTGGGTCGAACCTCTGATGAACTCGGACTATCTGCCTGTCTCAACTCAACTGTGGGTGCGGCGCCGCAAACAATGCAGATGGTTTTTCCCGGTGGCGTCGGGCGTTGGGACATTCGTCGCAGCACGTTTCGCGAAGGCGGACAACAGCATCAGTTGCTGGTGTTGACTGACTTGAGCCAAACGCTTCGTGAAGAAGAGCGTACTGCCTGGCAGCGTCTGTTACGTGTCCTGGGCCACGAGCTCAACAACTCGCTGGCGCCGATCAAGTCAGTCGCCGGAAGTCTGGCGGATTTGTTGGGAAGGGAACCGGAGCCGCCCGATTGGCGCGACGACATGCATCGCGGGCTGGCGGTGATTTCTTCGCGGGCTGATTCGCTCGCTCGCTTCGTTGAGTCGTACTCAAAACTGGCGCGTCTGCCACAGCCGCGGCTCGAGCCGCTGAAGATCAGCGCGCTGGTGTCGCGAGTGGCGAATTTGGAAACACGTTTACACGTGAACATTGTCGCCGGTCCGGATTTGATTGTCCGTGGAGACGACGTACAGCTCGAGCAGTTGCTGATCAATCTGGTGCGCAACGCGGTGGATGCGTCGATGGAGACGCGTGGTGGGGTGGATGTCGGTTGGCAGCAGAAGAACGGGCAGGTGGAAGTGTGGGTGCGTGATGAGGGTCCGGGTCTCGCGAGCACCGCGAATCTTTTCGTGCCGTTTTTTACGACGAAGGCGCACGGATCTGGAATTGGGTTAGTGTTGTCGCGACAGATTGCCGAGGCGCACGGTGGAACGTTGACGCTAGAGAATCGGCAACAACTCCACGGTTGTGAAGCGCGGCTCAGATTGCCTCTTTAAACTAACGTCTGCTGCTGAATCGATAGATCGTCGTCGATCTGTAAGTCGCGCCCTTTTTCAACGTCGTCGTTGGAAAAGAGGGTTGATTGGGTGAATCGGGATAATGTTGCGTCTCGAAGCAGAAACCTGATCGTCGCGGATAGATTTTCCCGGCCTTACCGGTCAGCGTGCCATCAAGAAAGTTTCCCGTGTAAAACTGCATGCCCGGTTCGGTGGTCCATACCTGCATCACACGACCGCTCGTGGATTCGTAAGCCGTGGCCGCGAGTCGCATCGTACCTGTTCGACCATTGATCACCCAGGTGTGGTCGTAGCCACTACCAAACTTGATTTGTTCGTCGTCCTGGTTGATCCGTTCGCCAATCGCATGCGCGGCGAGAAAATCGAATGGCGTGCCTGAAACTTTTCTCAATTCACCGACGGGAATCGAACCGGCGTCAGTCGGCACAAACCGATTGCCGTTAATCGTGACACGTGTGTTGAGAATGTCGCCATTACCTTCACCGGCGAGATTGAAATACGAGTGATGCGTCAGGTTTGTGACGGTGTCTTTATCGGTAGTTGCTGAGTACTCGAGCTTGAGCTCGTTGTTGTTGTTGAGTGTATAGACCACTCTGACGTTGAGATTGCCCGGATAGCCTTCTTCACCGTCTTTGCTCAGATAAGTCAGCACGACCGCCGGACCGGTTGCCGTTTTCATTTCCTTGCCGGTCCAGACGACTTTGTCGAAGCCTTTGATGCCGCCATGGAGATGATTCTCGCCGTTGTTGACGGCGAGCTTGTACTCGACACCGTTCAAAGTGAAACGACCTTTGGCGATACGATTGCCGTAGCGCCCGATGAGGGCGCCGAAGTAAGGGCCTGGCTTCAGATAATTGTCTAGCTCGCTGAATCCGAGCACCACGTCGTCAAATTTTCCACTACGATCCGGTACTTTTAATGAGACCACGATGCCGCCGTAATTGGTGATCTTAGCTTCGACGCCGCGAGTGTTGCGCAGCGTGTAGAGATCGACGTTTTCACCAGACTCGGTTTTGCCGAAACTCTGTTTGGTGACTGAGGCCTGGGCCTGGGCGATCATCACGATCGCGAGCAACCACAATGCGGCAACCAGAATTCTCGAAATTCTTTGTCGTTGTCTCATTCTTTTCTCCATCTTCGTTAACGCGCCTGGCTCTCGCGCATCAGTGCGATTTGTCGTCGATTCCTGCGCTCGGTGAAGATCTGATCTGCCATCACTCCGATCAGGATCACCGCTCCCATCACGGCGAAGTCGAGTGAACTGGGAATGCCGAGCAGGTTGACAAGATTACGCAGCACCTGAAGCAGGGCCGTGCCGATTAGAATGCCGACTATCGAACCTTCACCACCGCGCAACGAGCAGCCGCCGAGCACTGCGGCCGCGATTCCATAAAGCTCATACGCGTTGCCGTGATTGGCCGGCGAGACTGAGTTTGTATAAAAGGCGAAGATGACGCCTGAGATCGCAGTTAACGCCCCGGCGATCACGTAAGTGAAAGTTATGATCCACTTGGTGTTGATACCAGCGTAGCGTGCTGCTTCGGCGTTGCGACCGGTGGCGAATAGATAGCGGCCGTAGACGGAGCGATGTAACACCACCCAGGCTATCGCGGCAATGATAAGCAGCAGCACAAACGGTCTGGGAATACCAAATAGATTTCCATTGGCGAGAGAGCGAAGGAAATCGAGTCCCGCAACCGTGCCGAATCCTTTTGTTTCATCGTTGGTGATGAAGCGTGCGAGGCCGCGATAGAAAAGGAGGCCGCATAGCGTGACGATGAACGGTTGCATATTCAAACGAGTGATGAGCAACCCGTGGCCCAACGTCAGCACCATCGCGATTCCGATACACGCCAGCACCGCTAAGACCACGCCTAGGTTCCCTTCGGTCAGCATCATCGACAAGAGCACCCCGAGCAGCGCCATCATCGAACCGACGGAGAGTTCAATGCCGCCGGTGATGATCACCAGGCCCAATCCGATGCTGAAGATGCCAAACGCACCGATCTGCCGCGCGAGGTTTTGCAGATTAATCGCGAGCAGGAAGTTTGGATTCCAGATCGACACGACAATGCAGAGAACGATTAGCAGTACAAAAATGCCAAGCTCTTTTTTCATAAAGACCTCGTTTTAGCCACAAAAAGGCACAAAAAGCACAAAAGAGATATTTTTGAGCCGAACCGTTCATTAATCATTTTGTGCTTTTTGTGCCTTTTTGTGGCTAATCTTTCTTGTGGCCAGTTACGTGCCGGTGGCGAGACGCATGACGGCTTCCTCGCTGAATTGTGCACGGTCGAGAATTCCTGTCAGCCGTCCTTCGTGCATGACCGCGATGCGATCGCTGATTCCGAGCACCTCTTCCATTTCACTGCTGATGACGATCACTGAAACTCCGTCCGCGGCGAGCTTGCGGATGAGTTCATAGATCTCTGACTTCGCGCCGACGTCGATTCCGCGTGTCGGTTCGTCAAAAATCAGCACTCGTGGCGCGAACGTCAGCCATTTCGCGAGCACCACTTTCTGCTGGTTACCGCCACTGAGATTTGCCGCGCGCATCTCGGGCGATGGCGTTTTGATATTGATCGCCTTCACCGCCTCACGCGCTGCATTTGCTTCTTTAGTGAAGTTGATAATCTTTGCCGTCGAATAACTCTCCAGGTTCGGGAGCGAAATGTTTTCCCGCACGTTGAAATCCACGATCAGTCCCGTAAGCCGGCGATCTTCCGGTACCAGATAGATTCCATGAGTGATGGCATCATGAGGACCCTGGATTTTTATCGTCTGCCCGTTAAGCTTGACCTCAGTTTCAAGTGATTCTTCGACACCGAAGATCGCGCGAGCCACTTCCGAACGTCCGGCGCCAACCAGTCCAGCAAACCCGAGCACTTCACCCTTAGCGACATTGAAAGAGATCGTGTGATTCGGATACCTGATCGTGCGCAACCGGCGCACTTCAAAACCGTCCTCGCGCTCTTTCGAACCATTACCGGTGGCGCCTTTGAAAAATTCTTTGAGGTCACGTCCGACCATCATCCGAACCATTCGCTCGTGAGTGATCTCGGTTCCCTGTAATTCGCCAGCGTTCTTTCCATCACGAAGCACGACCGCCCGATCGGCAGTCTCTTGAACCTCATGCATGCGATGGGAGATGTAAATAATGCTGACGTTATGAGCTTTCAGATCTTTGACGATTTCGAGCAAACGTCGTGTTTCAGTCAATGTAAGACTCGACGTCGGCTCGTCCATGATGATGATGCGGGCGCCGGCGCTGAGTGCTTTTGCGATTTCGACCAGTTGCTGTTGTGCGATTGAGAGTTGGTCCAGCGGTGTTCGGCTCGAAACGTCCATGCCGAGCCGGCGCAGGATGTCGTCTGACTCTTTATAGATGCGTTTGCGATCGATTAACTTCAGTGGACCGCCAAACGTTGGTTCGCGTCTCAGAAAAATATTCGCGCCGATATCGAGATTGTCGAGAACGCTGAGCTCCTGGTGGATAAACTCGATGCCAAGGGCGCTGGCTTCACGTGGTGAACGTATTTCGACGGGCTGACCGTCGAGTTTGATCGTGCCGCTATCGCGTGAAATCGCGCCGCCGAGAATCTTCATCAACGTCGATTTTCCTGCGCCGTTTTCACCAATCAACGCAACGTTCTCGCCTGTATGGACGGTGAGGCTAACGTTGTCGAGCGCAACAACCCCTGGGAATCGTTTGCTGATTCCCTCCATCTCGAGGATTGGCGGGTTAGCGGTCACTAGTTCTCTGTCTGCTGTGCGACGCGAATTCTAGCTGCGGCCGCGGAGACCGTTGAGCTTCTTCGTAAATTCGTCGACGTCGGCTTTCTTAATAGCGAGCGTGGGAACGAAGATCTGCTTGCTTGCAGGAATCTGCGATTTGTCTCCACCGAGAACTTTCGACATCAGTTCCATCGAGCGATAACCAAATTCAAATGGCTGCTGCACGACGGTGGCGTAAATCGTGCCGTCTTTGACGCCGGTCAACGTCTCGTCTTCTTCGTCAAAAGTAACAATCTTGATCTTATCGACTTTGTTGGCTTCTTTAACCGCGGCGACGATCGCCGGTCCGTTGTAGGACCAAAGGCCGACCATTCCGGCGATGTCAGGATTGTTCACGATCGTGTCGGCGGCATTTGATTTTGCGCGCACGCGATCGGTGTTGTCAGTGCGAACGTCGATAATCGTCACATTTGAACCCTGAAGCGCTTCCTTCAAACCCTGATAACGTTGCTGTGCGTTCGCAGCATCGAGTACGCCAACGAAGACCATGATCTTACCGCCGTTCGGCAACGCTTCTTTGACAAGTTGTCCTGCCTGTCGTCCCGCGGCGACGTTGTCAGTTCCGATATAGCAGGTGCGATTACTGTCCGGAGCATCGCTATCCTGCGTCACCACGAGGGTTTGGCTGGCAGCACGATTAAGCATCTCGGTTTGGTTCTTTGGATCAACCGGACTGATAGCGATACCTTGAATGCCTTTTGCCAGCAGGTCGTCGATGAGGCGCTGTTGTTCTGCGGCCGTTCCGTCAGCGGGAATTCTGAATTCGACCTCAATGTTTGGAATCTCTTTTGCCGCTTTTTCAGTGCCTTTACGCGCAATGGTCCAAAATTCTGACGCATTATTGGTGACGAAGGCGAGTTTGTGCTTGGTATTAGCTCCAGCGCCGCCGGCCTCCTTATTCGTTCCGGAAGGCGAAGGCTGACAGGCGATAAAGAACAACATGAGCAGGAGTGCGCAAACAGAGGCGGAGATCAGTCGGATGGATTTTTCAGGTCGCATTGGGTTCCTCGATACTTAGTTTGGGTTGTTCGCAAAAGATGTTTACCACAAAGGCTCCGAGACACAAAGCACTATTAACCCTTCAGACCTGTACTTTTTGTGCCGTTATTGCAACCGTTTGTGACTTTTGTGCCTTTTTGTGGCATCTTCAACGAGGATGAAACAAAAGATACGAATCGCTGCCGGACAGGGCTTTTGGGGGGATCTACCAGACGCGCCCGTGCGCCAGGTTGAAGGTGGACCAATTGACTATCTGATGCTCGACTACCTCGCCGAAGTGACGATGTCGATCATGCAGAAACAGAAAGCTCGCGATCCCAACGCCGGCTACGCAAAAGACTTTGTGCCACTGATGCGAAGAATCCTGCCGGCTTGTGTCGAGCGGGGGATAAAGGTCACTGCTAATGCCGGCGGCGTTAACGTCCGTGGTTGTGCCGATGCTGTGATCCAGGTGGCACGTGAACTCGGTTTGGCCGGCAAGCTTCGCGTCGGAATCGTGACGGGCGACGACATCATGTCGCGAATCGATGAACTGCTGGCGCGCGGTATCGAGTTGCGCAACATGGATACCGGCGAGCCGCTGTCGGTCGTTCGCGACAAAATTCAGAGTGCGAATGCTTACCTCGGTGCTGCTCCGATCGTTGAGGCTTTGAATCAGGGAGCGCAGATCGTGATCACTGGCCGCGCCACTGACACAGGATTAACGCTCGCGCCGCTGATTCATGAGTTTGGTTGGGCCAGCGACGACTGGAATCGTCTCGCCGCCGGAACGATCGCGGGTCACATCATTGAATGTGGCGCACAGGCATCGGGTGGGAATTGCCAGTACGAGTGGCGCAGCATTCCGAATCTTGCCGATGTCGGTTTTCCGATTGTCGAGGCAGCGCCCGACGGAACGTTTGTCATTACGAAGCATGACCGAACGGGCGGCTGGATCGTCATTCCGGGAATCAAGGAGCAACTCGTTTACGAGATGGGTGATCCGCACGAGTACATCACACCCGATGTCGTTGCAGATTTCACGACGATTCATCTGGAATACGAGGGCCGCGATCGTGTTCGCGTGTTTGGTATCGAGGGGCGACCGGCGACGGAGTTTCTAAAGGTTTCAATCAGTTATTCGGCTGGCTTCAAAGCAGTGGGAACGTTGGTCTATGCCTGGCCCGATGCTTACGACAAAGCCCTCGCGGCCGATCGTATTCTGCGGGCGCGTCTCGATCGCCTCGGACTCAAGTTTGAGCAGGTTTTGACCGAGTTTGTAGGCGTGAGTGCCACGCATGGGCCACTTGCCGGGAGACCGAGTCCGGACATTCCCGAAGTGCAACTGCGTGTTGGTGTACGGGGTCAGGATAGAAGTGCGGTAGAGAGATTTACGAAAGAGATTGCACCACTGATCCTTACCGGACCACCGGCAGTAACAGGCTTTGCAGGCGGCCGGCCAAAAGTCGAAGAGATCGTCGCGTACTGGCCGGCGCTGATTCCAAAGGAAGAGATTGCGCCACAGGTTGAGGTGCTGGAAGCGTGAAAGTACAACTGACAAAACTGGCCCATGCGCGTTCGGGTGATAAAGGTGATACCGCGAACATCGGGTTGATTGCCTTCAAGGATGAATTGTATCCGGTGCTGGTTCGCGAAGTTACGGTTGAACGTGTCAAGCAACATTTCAAGGGCATCTGTCATGGCGAAATCGAACGGTTCGAGTTGCCTAATCTCGGCGCCCTGAATTTTCTTCTGCACGAGAGTCTCGGCGGCGGTGGCACACTTTCGTTGATGACGGATGCGCAGGGGAAGACTTTTTCGACAGCGCTGTTGCGAATGGAGATCGACATCACCGAGCAGGAAGCCGCGGATTTGCACGGATGAATACGGATCGTGATAGCGTAGTGCTGTATGCCGTGGAAGGTGGTGTCGCGCGCGTTACTCTCAACCGGCCGGAAAAGAGAAATGCGTTGAACGATGCCGTCATAGGCGGACTCAAGCGCGCCCTGAAGAGTGCGGCGACAGATAAGAACGTCAGAGTTGTTGTGATCTCCGGAGCAGGGAAGGACTTCTGTTCAGGCGCAGATCTGTCGGCATTGCAAAAGATCGCCGGGGCGTCGGTTGCAGAGAATGCTGAAGATGCCCGGTCTCTGTTGGAACTGTTTCTCTTGATTCGACAGCTCAAGGTTCCAGTGGTTGCTGCTGTCACTGGAAGGGCACTGGCCGGTGGTTGTGGGTTGGCGACGGCTTGTGACCTTGTGCTTGCTGCTGCTTCGGCACGCTTTGGATATCCGGAAGTAAAGATTGGGTTTGTGCCCGCGATGGTGATGGCGATCTTGAAACGCAATGTTTCCGAGAAACGTGCGTTCGAATTGATCACTCGTGGGGGCGAGATCGGCGCTGAGCAGGCGAAAGAATTCGGACTTGTGAACCAGGTGTTTGCTGACGAGACTTTCGCAGCGGAAGTAAACTCATATGTTAGTGAGTTTGAAAAGATGAGTGCTTCGGCGATTTCCCTCACCAAGACACTCCTTTATCAGATGGACGGACTCGCTTTTCCCGAAGCATTGGAAACGGGCGCCGACGTCAACGTCATCGCCAGATTGACGGACGACTGCCAAAAGAGCATCGCGAAATTCCTTCAGACAAACTAGACCACAAAATCAGAAATTTTCATTCGGTGCTTTTGGTGCTTTTTGTGGCCAATTCAAGGTTTAGTAGCGCGTGCTTTGTCCCTTAGTCGCTTGATCTCGTTTTGGATTGCGGCTGAGTCTTTGAGTTGCGGTGTCTTTCGTAAGTATGCCTCGAGTTCGGTTGCGGCGCGGTCAGGATCACCCTTGAGCTCATAAAAGAGAGCGAGCGTCATTGCGTCGGGCTTGAATTTATTCTCACTGAGACTGGCAGCTTGCGAGATAGCTAGCTCAGCGCGGGAAAGCAGATAGTTTCGATCTTCGGTCGCAGGCGACGATTCATCGATCATGGCAGCCTGATGAATCAAAGCTGTCGCGCGCATGACAGGATTCATTGGATTTGACGGATTCAAGCGCGCTGCTTCGGCAAATACCGCCACCGCCATCGCATAATTTCTTTGCTTCATGAGTAACAATCCAAACGACTGGTAGGTGCGTTCGTCGTTGGGATTGATCGTTCGTGCCAGATCGAGCTCGGTGATCGCCTCGTTGAATTGCTCTCTCTTTAAAAAGACGTTGCCGAGTTGAAGATGAGCATCGAAATAATCCGGAAAGAGCCTGGTCGCTTTCCGCATACTGTCTACGGCTGCTTCTACCTTCCCTTCCTCAGCGAGTTTGATACCGGCTTCAAGCGCCTCTTTTGCAGGGGTCGGAATTTCCTGTGTGAATGCGTTGATGACACCTGGTTGTGAATTTGGTTTACGGGCGAGTGGCCGCAGTTGGATGTCTTGAGTAAAGATCTGCGGAGCGGGACCGAATGCCGAGATGTCGGCGGATATCGAGGTTGTTTCAAAACTCACGCCGTCACCATCGGCCGTGAGTTGATACGTTCCACGCGAGAGTCCCGGAAAGGAAAAACGTCCGCTGAGATCTGTAAAAGTCTCGTGAATTGCCCGGCCGTTAAAAGTCAGTTTCACGCGAACCGGATTGGTTGGTTGAGTTCCCGCAGGTGTCGTGACCTTTCCCTGGAGCACATTGGCGCCTTGCGCCAGAGTTGAAGACGCGCAAACGAACAGAAACAGCGCCAGAATTGAGAGCCTTGGTAGGGTCATTAAAGATCTCATTGAGCCTATGAGAAAAGGGGCATTTCGCGGAAACAAATATACCTTGTTTCCGGAAATGCCCCCAGGTTTTGCTTCAATCTAGAAACTGAAGCGAACGCCTAACTGAGCCTGGAACGGAATTCCGAGTGGCTCAGAGAAACCGGTGGCGCCAAAGAAGTTGATTGGCTTACCGAAATCCGGCTCGCCCGTCACGTTCTGAAACTGGTTACCGAAGTTTCCAGTGTTGAATACATTGAATGCTTCGAAGAAGAGGCCAAGCTTGTAATTCTCGCCCCACTTGAAGAACTTCGAAACGCGCACGTTCAACTGTGAAAACCTGTCGCCGCGGTGGTTGTTGATTGGCAACTTGTGCTGGTCATCTATTCCCGGATTGACTGACTCACGGTCATTGTTAACGCCGTCGCGATTGATGTCGCAAAGGCAAGCGGGAAAGATGCTGTAGGGACGAGCAGACGCCATCTGAAAGATTGGCGCTATCTGGAAGTCCCAGGGCAAGTCAAAGATGCCGGAAACAACAAACCGATGACGTTCGTCTTCAGCAGTTGGACCAAAGTTGATCGGATCGAACTTAACGAACAAGTTCTGCGGTTGGAGACCGAAGTCAGCCGTGGCGCCGAACCACGCTTGCGACTTTGCCAGCGTGTAATGTGCGTTTAGCTGAAACTTGTTCGAGTAGCGTTTCTTGAATGCAGCGGTGAACGCGTCGTAGCGCGAACGGCTGTCAGACTGGGCCACAGTGATTCGGCCAAACGGCGTCGCGGTACCGAACTTAGCCGTCAGTTCTGCTGCATGCGCAGCGAACGCCGCGGTCAACACGCGTCCGGGGTTCGGAGAGCTTCGTTGCGAGTTGATTAGTGGTCCAATGCGTGGGTTGATATCGAGACCGGTGAACTCATGAAGACCGAGGATATGAACATAGTCAAATTCCAGGGCCATGTCCTTTCCAATCTCCTGAGCATAACCGAGGTTCCACTGCTGCGTGTACGGTGATTCAAAATCCGGATCCAGCATTCTGCCGCGCGTGCCCGACAGCGGTTGGGTCAGCGGCAGCGGAATTGCCGGCGGTGGTGAATCGATACTCAGATTTGCTCCATCGTTCAGGAAGGTGGCGTAGATTTCCGGGTTTGCCTGTTGCACCGCAAACAGAGGCACGTTCAGAAACGACTGGTCGAAGTAAATTCCGTATCCACCTCTGAGAACTGATCGGCCATCGCCACGGAAGTCCCATGCGAAACCGATTCGTGGACTGAGGTTGTTTTTGTCGTCCTCGACTACCTTACTGGCGAATGGGCTGCCGATGATCTGCAATGCCTGAAAGGTTCGATTCTCGGCAGCGTGGGCGTGATCCACAAAACCGAAGTCCACGTCGTAACGGACTCCGATATTGAATGTGAACCGGGGCGTGATTTTCCAGTCGTCCTGTGCATACACGGCAAATTGCCTAGCGCCTTCGCGCAGGTTGAAGCTGGGGTCGCCACCCGAAAGTATCACCGCACCAACAACACCGACTCCAGCGAGATCAGCCGCGGTGCAAGTCGCAGTGCCCGCAATCGCGGGACAGGTAACAGGGCCTGGTACGATTTGTGTCGTGCGAAATCCCTGTGGGAACTGGCCTGGGTTCTGCGCGATCTCGTCGGCGTTGAAGTTGAAGTCGTACTCCGGGGCCGAGTTGAAAGCAAACAGTCCGCCAAGTGTCGGGACGAAGGTAACGTCTCCGCCAAACTTGAGGCCGTGATTGCCGCGATTCCAGGTTAAGTCATCGCGGAACTGATGCTTCTTTTGAAGAGTTTGTTGCGGGACGTTTCCGTTGCGACCTACTGCTAACCCGTCCGGAAAGACGAGCAGATTCAGATCCGACGTGGCGTTGATGCGGTTATCGAAAGTCTGAAACTGGTAGGTCAACTGGTTGACTGTCGAGTTGGTTAAGGTCGAGGTCAACGAAGCGAGAAAGTTGTAAAGGGTATTGAGACTCTCGTTGCCGCCGGAAAGGTCAGTGCGCACGATCAGGAAACCAGCTTGATCGTTAAGAGCGTTATTGTTTTGACCGGCGAAACGGGTTACGAGAGTGTGCTTCGACGACAGGTTAAAGTCGCCTTTCACGGTGTACTGCCAATCGTTGAACGGCTGTGGCAGAAATTGAACTGCATCGTAGCCAAACGGTTCGAGGAATGTGATCTTCTGTCGGTCGACGCCGGGAACGATTGAATTACCGCGCTCGCGCGTCCGTTCAACGGTGCCGAAGAAGAAGGCTTTGTCCTGCTTGATTGGACCACCGAAAGATCCGCCAAACTGCTGGCGGCTGAAGGGTGGTTTTACTGCGTCTGCCGGATCTGGAAACAGATCCGGATTGGCTTCAGACAAAAGCTTCGGAGCATTAGCGTTCAGCGCGTCGTCTCTGAAAAATCCGAATACGGAACCGTGGAAAGCGTTGCTCCCACTCTTAGAGACCACTGATAACAATGCGCCGCCCGAACGGCCATTCGCTGCTGAAAATCGTTGCGTCGAAAGTGCAAACTCCTGAATACCTTCCATCGAAAAGTTCTGGAGTATGCCGCCGACAGCATTGTCTTTGTTGTCACCGCCGTCAATCGTGATGTTCAGGTTACGACCAGTTGAGCCACCGACTGAGAACGTGCCTACGCGCGCTTTCGTCGGATCAAATGATGGTTGCAACGTGGCGCCGGGAATTAGAATCGCCAGCGATGCGAACGAGCGGCCGTTTACTGGAAGGTTCTCCAGTCGTCGCTGATCGATAACTCCGCTGACGTCCGTCTTGGTGGTTTCGACAAGGGCGGTGCTTTCGCCAGTGACCGTAACCGTTTCGCCGATGCCACCAACCTTCAAATCGGGGTTCACCGTGGTTCGTTGCAAGACGTTAATTACGACCGGTTCCTGAACGTACTTGGAGAACCCTTTAGCTTCCACTTCAAGACGATAGTTGCCAGGCACCAGTTGGGTAACTTCATAAACACCATCGCCACTGCTGGTCGTGGAACGTTCAGCATTGGTACCGAGGTTAACTAACTTTACAGAGGCACCGGGAACCAAATCCCCTTTCTCATCCTTCACTACGCCGGTGACCGTACCTGTGTTGGAGGTTTGTCCATATACACTAAGTGACATGGCTGACGACAACGTGAGCAAGATCGTCAGGAATGCCGAGAAAAGCCATCGATCTGAATAGCTAGTCTTCATAGCAATAGTCTCCTGTAAATGGCGGGAATGTCGGGGGGAGCCGTTGGCCGACAGAATTCGTAAGTCTCTAACGGAAAGGGTTTATCGCAACCGATATGCCTGATACGACTACGGCTACGAAATCAGCAAAATCCGCCACTTTTTCACTAGTTGAGGATTAAAGCGCTTAAGAAGCATCCAAAAAATGGGAGATGCTCCACAAATTCGTAGGCTGAGTAGTGCGAAACGACGGACAGACCTGAAGGTCTCAGGCCTCTTTGAGTTCCTTAGTTCCTTTAGTCGCGAGGCTTTACGTTGGCTTGGAGGAATTTGACGATGTCTTCCGTTGAGGTGCCGGGGAGGAAAATTTCGGCGACTCCTTGCTGCTTAAGCTTCGGCAAATCTTCTTGTGGGACGATGCCGCCGACAAGGACCAGGACGTTGTCCATCCCTTTTTCGCGAAGCAGTTGAACGATGCGCGGGCAGAGCGTGTTGTGTGCGCCACTCAGTATCGAAACACCAACAGCGTCGACGTCTTCCTGAAGCGCGGCCGCCGCGATCATTTCCGGCGTTTGTCGCAGGCCAGTGTAGATAACTTCCATTCCTGCATCGCGCAGGGCGCGAGCGATGACTTTCGCGCCTCGGTCGTGGCCATCGAGTCCGGGCTTCGCAACGAGAACTCTAATCTTTCGACTGGACATAAGTGCGGGTTAGAACGCGGGTTCTTCGTAAACTCCGTAAACGTCTCTGAGGGCAGAGCAGATTTCGCCAAGTGTCGCGTAAGCTCTCACGGCTTCGATCGTCGCCGGCATCGTGTTTTCGTTCTTCTGCGCCGCGATTCTGAGTTTGTCGAGCGCGTTGGCGACGGCGCCTGCATCGCGGCTGGTGCGAGTTTGTTCGAGCCGTTCGAGTTGGTGCGTGCGTACCGATTCGTCGATCACTAGGATTGGAACTTCGGAAGGTTCGTCTGTCATCGTATATTTATTGACGCCGACGATAACCTGGTCGCCTCTTTCCACTGCCTTTTGATATTGGTAAGCGGAATCCTGTATCTCCCGTTGCGGGAATCCCTTTTCGATTGCCGAAACCATTCCGCCCATGGCGTCGATCTTGCGAAAATACTCGAGGGCTTCCTGTTCCATCTTCTCGGTTAACGACTCGATGAAATACGAGCCGCCGAGTGGATCGACTGTGTTTGCGACGCCCGTTTCCTCGGCAATGATCTGTTGTGTGCGCAGTGCAATTAGTGCGGCGCGATCGGTCGGCAGCGCGAGGGCTTCGTCGTACGCGTCCGTGTGCAAACTGTTGGTGCCGCCGAGCACACCGGCGAGAGCTTGTATGGCCACGCGCACGATGTTGTTGAGCGGTTGTTGCACCGTCAGCGAGACGCCGGCAGTTTGGGTGTGGAAACGCATTTGCAGCGTGCGCTCGTAATTACTGCCGAAACGCTGCTTCATCTCGCGAGCCCAGATGCGACGGGCCGCACGATACTTCGCAATTTCCTCAAAGAAATCGTTGTGCGCGTTGAAGAAGAAAGACATGCGCGGGACAAAGCGGTCGACGTCCAAACCCGACTCGACTCCCCATGCCACATACTCGATACCGTCTCGCAAGGTAAACGCGAGCTCCTGCACGGCGGTCGCGCCCGCTTCGCGAATGTGATAGCCGCTTACTGAAACCGGGTTATAGCGCGGCACCTGTTCGGTGCAGAATGCGAAAGTGTCTATCACCAGCTTCATCGCCGGTTTGATCGGATAGATCCATTCCTTTTGCGCGATGTATTCCTTGAGAATGTCGTTTTGCAGCGTGCCCGAGATCTTGTCCCAACGCGCGCCCTGTTTTTCCGCTACCACGAGATACATCGCGAGCAGCACCGACGCCGGCGCATTAATTGTTTGCGAGACTGTGACTTGCTCGAGGGGAATGCCGTCAAACAGCACTTCCATGTCAGCGAGGGACGACACCGCCACCCCACACTTTCCGACTTCACCTTCTGAGAGTGGTGAATCAGCGTCGTAGCCCATCAACGTGGGAAGATCATAGGCTACTGAGAGACCTGTCTGACCCTGATCCATCAGGTACTTGAATCTGGCGTTTGTCTCTTCCGGTGTGCTGAAACCAGCGAACTGTCGCATGGTCCAAAGTTTGCCGCGATAGCCGGTTTCATGAATTCCACGTGTGTAAGGAAACTCGCCGGGAGCAGCGATGTCGCGTTCGAAGTCGATCTCGGCGATGTCTTCCGGAGTGTAGAGGCGTTCAACTTCTTCGAGTGAAACACTCTGAAAACTCTTCTTTCGCTCTGGAAGCTTGTTGAGTGTGGATGCCATCGTTCGGATATTAGCTGCAAGAAAGCACCAATGCAAATTTAGCCACAATAAGGCACAAAAGGCACAAAATGAAAAACTTTCTTAATATGCTTTATGTGCCTTTTTGTGGCTAAATTTTCTTTGTGGCTAGAGGGGAGCGCGGCTGCGATGGCAGTCACAGCCGCGCGAGCTCGGAAGGGTTAACCCTTTTGCGTGGATATCGAGCAGAGTAAAACTACGGGCAGGTTTGGGCAGGCATAGAAATCGATGTTTGCGTAATGAATCATGATTATTCCACTGGTACGACAAACTCATTGCTGCGAACCATATTCAAACTCGAGCGCGCCGCCAGCTCGATAGTGCGCGGATCGGTTCGCAGTCTTTCCAAATCCGATTTCAGCGACTGATTTACGCTACGCAGCGCCTCGACGTCCGTTTGCATTGAGGAAAGCTGCTGTGCAGCCACCTGAACTTTTGCCCGAGTGCGCATGTTAACCGTCACACAAACAGCCAGAGTCGCGAGCAAAATCATGCCGAAAACTACCCATGAAGGAATTATTCCGCCGCGGCGTCGCACCTCTGCGCGCGAACCGAGGAGGTCGACAGAGATCTGTTGTACCGAGGCAAGAGAACTCGTGCGGGGGGTCACACGCTGCGCCCTGATTCGTTCATCAACCCAATATGTGTTTGCTGCCTTGCTCACCTGACACCTCCCCAGTTCCTTTGCCGTTCAGATTTTGTAATTGTCATGAGCCAAAAGTTAAGAAGCTGCTTAATTGAAAATTGTGGGTTTGGCCACAATATAGCTGGCACGTTGTGACCAGCAGCCCCAACTAAATGTACTTTATGGCTTGTCAATGTGTTGCCGCTCAACAACTTAGCGGCGATATCGCCGGACTGTAGCATCGGTGCTTAAGGGTGTAAAGATATTTCTCTTCAATAACTTAAGCTCGTAAGTTCAACGTTTACTTGAACTAACAACGCTTAAGCATCGAAATTGGCGAACAGGCGGCGAACGAAAATCCATCGCCAAAATAGACCCCTCAAGCGGCAGAAATCCGGGGAGTTAAAACTTGTTGACAGTCTGGCAATGGCAAACTAGACTCGTAACACCTGCGGGCGACCGAAGCCCATGGCTATCTGATTTGAACTTCTTGTCCCGGCGGCGCCTCACTCAATCGTGGGTCACCACGATTTTTCGAGCAAATTCAAGGAAACGGTGTTGATGTCTGACTCTTTGGTCATAGGCCCGGATGCCCCTGCCTCCGAGTCAAGTTCACCTAAACTGCCCATCAGTTCTATAGTTAGAGCTGTTTGCGAAGCTGCCAATGGTGGGCCCGATCTGCTCTACGAGGTAATGATCAAGATGAGCTTGATGGTTGAGGCGACCGCGCCGACCTATGGCTTATCGATCTGGGCCACGTCCGACTCAGGCAAACCCACGCTCCGTTGGGCAGAAGGACTTGAGGAAACCGAGATCGCGATCGGTGAAACTGCGGTCGCAGAAATCTTTACCAGCAAAGGCCGGCCACAACCTGCGAGCGAAGGCGACCAGGCGATCTGTCTCTTGCTTGCGTTGCCATCAGCCGCACGCGAGGGCGCAGCGCTTTATGGAAGATGTGTTCGGCCGCTGACACCACAACAAGCGAAGGAACTCAACGCGCTCAGTGACGTCGCACACCTGGCCCATTCACATCAATCAACCAATATCGTCCCAACTACTGCGAAGCCGGCGACTGTTACTTCGGCCAGCTCACTGCCGGGGATGGTTTACGGTAGCCGCGCAATGGCCGATGTGGCGCGGAACGTCGAGCGCATCAAAGACTCGCATTCCACGATCCTCGTGACGGGTGAGTCGGGAACCGGAAAGGAACTGATCGCGCGCGCGATTCATCGACTAAGCCGTCGATCTGAAAGTGAGTTCATTCCTTTCAACTGTTCGGCTGTTCCTTCTGAGCTGATCGAGAGCATGTTGTTTGGTCATCGCCGCGGAACATTTACCGGGGCAATGTCGGACCAGGCCGGATTGATCCGTTCCGCAGAAAACGGAACACTCTTTCTCGACGAGATAGGGGATCTGCCGCTCCCGCTGCAGCCCAAGCTGCTCAGGTTTCTACAGGAAGGTGAGATTCATACTCTCGGCGAACGGGCGCCGCGCAAAGTGAATGTGCGCGTGATTGCCGCTACGCACAAAGATCTCGAAACACTCGTCCGGGAAAAACTCTTTCGCGAAGATCTCTACTATCGTATTGCGACCTTAACATTGAAGGTGCCGCCGCTCAGAGAACGACGCGAAGACATCTCCACTTTGATCTCACACTTCGTGAGTCACTACGCGCGGAAGAACGAGCGACCGATTTCTGGAATCACTGTCGAAGCGATCCAGATTCTCGAGACTTACTCCTGGCCCGGCAATATTCGTGAACTGGCGGCGGAGATTGAACGGCTCGTGTTGTATGCGGAAGATGATGGATACATTCGACCGGAAAACATCAGCCTGCGAATTCATCCGCGTAATGGACCAGCCGAAGCCACGGGCGAGAAGTTGGACGACTTGCTGGAAAGTTACGAGCGCCGCGTGATCACCGAGACACTCAAGCGACACGATTGCAATGTAGCAAAAGCGAGTGAAGCGCTGGGACTGGGATCGCGACAGACCTTATATAAGAAGCTCAAGCGACTGGCGATCGATATCGGAGACTTTCTACAAGAGGATACTGAACCTGGTATGCAGTACCGGGCTTAGCTAAAACCAGCCACAGATAAACGCGGATGAAGACGGATCTCCTTCTGATCCGTTCTTCATCCGCGTTTATCTGTGGCTGATTTCGTTTGTCGCAATGGGAACGTTGGTCGCTAACAGCTTGTCAACTGCGGGCGACAACCGAAATCCTCAACAATACAAAGCCTTCCGACCTCAATCGCGCTGCTGCGCTTTAGTTGGACCACCAGCGCTTGTCAACCGCAGGCTACAAAACCTTCACAGATCTCAGCAAAACCGCGATTAGACCACTGGCACACCGCTTGTAAACGTGATGTCCGTCGCGAGGCAATCGCATCGCATTTTTAGTCGAGCAGACAAACACAAATGAAAGCTAACACCACTACAAACCTTGTATCAGTCGGAATGCTCGTCATCCTTTCTCCGTTCCTGGCGCTGGCGATTCTGGTCAGCATCAAGACTGCAGGGATCAGGAATAACGAAGTCTTGTTACTGATGCTCACGTTGTTGAGTGCTGTTCTCAGTGGGATCAATGGCTTCGGGCGTCGCACGCCCAAAGCTGTTCCACTTACGACAGCGAAAGCAACTAGTGACTCACGCCTTCATTTGTCCGCTCGTTCGAGCAACAACGCCTAATCGAATCTAAAAGGAGCAACAACATGATTAAGAGATTTTTCGCAGATGAAACCGGTCTTGAACTTTCTGAATACGCAGTCGCAGCAGCGCTCGTCGCGTTGGCAGCGGTCGTCGCTTTCCAGACGTTGGGAACCAACATCGGCACGAAGATCAACGAACTCGCCGGCAAGATTAAGTAGTTCTTTGCATCAATCGCACCGGCAGCGCCACGTTCCGCGGGTTGCTGCCGGCTGAAGGGAAGGCCCGGGCCTAAAAATTATTCGGGGGAGAACGCAATGTTGAAAAGATTTTTCGCAGATGAAACCGGTCTTGAACTTTCAGAGTACGCAGTCGCTGCAGCGCTCGTAGCACTAGCGGCCGTCGTAGCTTTCCAGACGCTGGGAACCAACATCGGCGCGAAGATCGACGAGTTGGCGGGCAAGCTTAAATAAGTTTTCTAGAAGGCTCAAGCCTTCAAATCCTTCAAAGAGAGGAAACGGATCAATGTTCAAGAAATTTTTGAAAGACGAAACCGGGCTTGAGCTATCTGAGTATGCCGTCGCAGCTGCTCTCGTAGCACTTGCGGCCGTCGTCGCGTTTCAAACACTTGGAACCAACATCGCGGCGAGAATTGATACGCTGTCAGGTTACCTCAAGTGACCTGCAAATAGTGAACTGCCATTGTCGGTGGCGCGCCCTGGTGGAGTTTCACGGGTGCGCCGCCACCTTTCTGCTGAATCCTCCAGGACCACATGGAAATGCTTAGCCCAACAGCAATTGTTTTTGAACTTTTTCTGGTTCCGCTTGCCGTGGTCATTATCTATCACGACGTGCGCTATCGCCGTATTCCGAATCCATTCGTGCTGGCGACACTTATCACCGGCTTCATATTGAACTTATCACTGTTCGGCCTAAGCGGTGGACTCAACAGCCTGAAGGGCTGTGTCTTCGCTTTTATCCTGATGTTTATCCTGCACGTCTTCGGAGCAATGGGCGCGGGCGACGTAAAACTCTTCGCTGCGATCGGCTCCGTTATTGGTGCTCAACTTGTACTGCCGACATTTGTAGTCGTCGTGCTGACGGGTGGTTTGCTGGCTCTCGTTTCGGTGCTGCGATCGGGCGTCTTCAAAACGACGATGCATCGCGTGCTGCAGATTCTGGTTGGCTTACTGCCGGGCTGGCCAATGCCCAAATTCAGCGTTCCTGCTGATCATCGTCTAACCATTCCCTACGGTGTGGCGATCACCATCGGCGCCATTATCGCAACCGCGATATTTCACCCTTAAAAACGGTCAACACCCAGGCTTGACCTGGCAGAACGGAGAGGTTGATTCCCATGCGAAACAAACGTTTCTTCATAGTCCTGGTAGGAGCACTCATTTTCGGAGTGCTCGCTGCCGTGTCAGTCAGCAAGTATCTATCGAGCGCACAGGCCTACTCGAAGAACCTGAACAAGGTTGCGGTGGCCAAGGTCGCCATTCCGCTCGGGAGCAAAATCATTCCCGAGCAGATCATGGTGGTCCAGTTTCCCAAGGAATCTACTCCGGACGGCGCTTTCGAATCTCCTGAAAAACTCGCAGGTCGAGTTGCGGTGATGAACATCGCTGCGCGCGAGCCAATCACTGAATCGAGATTGGCAGCGGAAGGAACGGCGGCTGGACTCTCGGCGATCATTCCGGAAGGTTATCGCGCCATGACGGTTAAGGTTGACGATGCCGCCGGTATCTCGGGTTTCATTCAGCCGGGCACACTCGTCGACGTCGTCGTAGTGATCGATCCACGTGAAGGTTCCGGGATGCAGGATCCGATTTCGAAGATCGTGCTGCAGAACATCAAGGTTCTCGCCAACGGACAGAACATCGACAAGCCTAAAGATGAACGCGAAGCCAACAGCGTCAAAGCGGTAACGCTTCAGGTCCTGCCCGAGCAGGCAGAGAAACTCGCCCTCGCCTCCAGCGAAGGCAAGCTGCAACTCGTCATGCGTAGCCAGATCGATCAGGGTGACGAACAGACCACGGGCGTCAACAAGCGTCAATTGTTGAATGGCGATAAAGCCACGCCGGCTCCCGAGCCGGGTTCACTGAAGAGTGAACAGCCGAAGTCTGATCAGAGGCCAGTTCGCAGAGTTTCAGTATCACCAAAACCAGTAGCAACAGCGGCCCCAGCTCCTCAGCCCACTCCGCGTGCGTCAGTGGAAATGATCGAAGGCGCCAAGAAGCGCAGCGTCGAGTTTCCATAGATCACTCAACCCTAATTTGACTACTTGAAGTTGATCGCATTGACGATCGCTTGAAACAAAGGAGCATAAGATCATGCAGAGCCGTTCCCCAATTTCACGCCGTGTGAGTTTATTACTGGCGTCCCTGATTACAATTTTTGCTACCTCCATCGCGCACGCGCAGGAAAACTCCTACAAGGCGTCATTCAGTCAGAACAAAGAGGCGATTGCCGTCAACGTTCTGGTGGGACAGTCGCGCGTGATCAATTTCGATCGCCCGGTCGGACGTTTCTCGGTTTCGAACCCGGACATTGCTGAAGCCGTGCTCGTCACTCCGGACCAGGTGCTCGTCAATGGAAAAGCTTTCGGTCAGGTCAACTTCATCGCCTGGGAGCAGACCGGCGGTCAGTACTTAACCTTCGATGTTTTCGTGCGTGGCAATCTTTCGTTGATTGACTCGCAGATTCGCGCGTTGTTTCCGAAGGAAGACATTCGTCTCAGCCAGGCGAATGGCTCAGTAGTGATCTCGGGCAGCGTGAAAGATGCGAACACAGCTTCGCAGGTGCAGGCTGTGATCGAAGCCGCGAACCTCAAAGTCGTGAACATGCTGACGTCACCGGTTTCCGGCGCGACGCAGATTCAGCTTGAAGTTCGTGTTGCCGAAGTCAATCGCAACAAACTGCGCGACTACGGCACCTCGTTTTTACAGAATGGGCAGACTGGCGGTTACGCGAACAGCGGTGGTGGTCCAAGCACGATTAGCGACACAGTCGTCGGCAGTGCCAGCGCGCTACTGAATCCGGCGTTGAACGTTCTGCTTTTCAATCGCGCCTTAAATACCGCGGCCATGCTCAAGGTCCTGCGCACTGAAGGTGCGTTTCGCGAGTTGGCCGAACCAAACCTGATCGCGATGAACGGACAGCAGGCGAGTTTCCTCGCCGGCGGTGAGTTTCCGGTGCCGGTGCTGCAGAACTTCGGTACCTCGGGTGGCGGTGGTGGCATCACGATCGTTTGGAAAGAGTATGGCATCCGCCTGAACTTCAAACCGACGATCATCGACGAAGATCACATCCGTCTCGAACTCGAACCGGAAGTATCAACCATCGACTTCACGAACGGCATTAAGTTCAACGGCTTCGTTATTCCGGCACTGCGCACACGTCGCGCCAAGACTGGCGTTGAGCTGCGTGATGGCCAGGCGTTCGCACTCGCCGGCCTGCTCGACAACACCGAAACCAAGACGATGTCGAGAATTCCGGTGGTGAGCGACATTCCGGTAATCGGTGCACTCTTCAAGTCGAAGTCATTCGAGAAGAAAGAAACCGAACTGATGTTCTTCGTGACCGCGCACATGGTTAAGCCAGTCAATGGCGACGACCTGCCAACGATGCGTGGTATCGACGGTCTGAAAGGCAACTCACCGTTGGGTCTCGAACCCAAGGGTGGCGAAGGCATCCAGGGTCAGAGCGGTTACAAAGTCTCGGGACAGAACGAGCAAACTCCCGCCGCCGCACCAGCCAAGGTTGAAGAGCCGAAGACCAAAACCAACAGCACGACTCAATCAAGCAGCACTTCCGGCGCCGTCGGAAGCATGCGCAATGATCAGAGTGCGCTGCCAATCGCCAGGGCCGTGATGATGGATCCGAATCCAATATCCGTTAAGCCCTGGTAACAAACGGTAACGTGTGGCCGACTCTCTCTCTCTCAAGTCGATCATCGTTCAAAAATGATGAGGCGAATAATGAAAATGAGAACAGTAAAGCTAGCGGAGAAGAGAAAACAAGAACGAGGTTCAGTACTGGCAACATCGGCAATTGCGATGTTGTCAGTGCTGCTCGCTGTCGGTCTGGGACTCGACATCAGCAGGATGTATCTATCGAAAGCAGAATTGCAAAACGCAGCCGATGCCTCAGCGTTGGCTGGAGCCTCCGGACTGAACGGCGGTCCCGCAGGTATTACCGAAGCTGCCAATCGTGCCGTCCAGTCGATGAATAAATACGACTTCAACAAGACGGGCGTGACTTTTCCACGTTCCAGCGTGGAGTTCGCAGTCAATCTTGGTGGTCCATATGTGAGCGAGGGTGCTGCGGCGGGCATGGCCACGAATATTCGGTTCGTCAGAGTAACGACGCCGAGCTCGCCGGTTGGCATTTCTTTCGCCGCGATCGTGCTGGGCAGCAGCCGTGATCTTTCGGCGACGGCGACGGCGGGTTTTTCAGTACCGCTGAACGTCATCTGCCCGTGGCTTCCGGCCTTCGTGCTGGACAATCCCAACGATCCGATCAAGCCAGGTGGCACCTACACGTTTCGCCTCGAAGGCGGAAACGCGATCTCACCTGGAAACTACCAATTGCTGGCTCCAATTCAGTCCGGCGGTAGTGGTGTTCGTGAAGGTATGGCTAATGGAGTGAACTGGTGCATTTCTGTCGGTACTGAGGTTCCGACGAAACCCGGCGTGTCCGCTGGTCCAGTGCGACAGGGTATCAACACAAGGTTTGATGACTTTGCCGGCGGATTGGATCCTGCGGTATCACCGCCTGACACCAACATCGCAGAGAATATTACCTACGCTCAATATCGCGACAACGCGGTTACTAAAGCGCCGAAACACATAGGCGTAGCAGATCGGCGTGTAGTTTTCATTCCCATCGCCGCTGGATTACCGGGAAATGGTCGAGACTCGATCGTCGTCGCCAGATTCGGTGTTTTCTTCCTGCAGACTTCAGTTGGTGGAGGAAACGGTGGTGAGCTCAAAGCTGAGTACATCACTGACACCGCATTTGCCGGTAACAGCAGTTTCGATCCGGGCGCTGGGGCTTCGAACGACAACCTGGCCGTTCCGGTTCTCTACAAGTAGGTGAAATCATGCACGCAAGAATCAAAAGAATTCGCAATCGACGTCGCTGGAGACGACTACTCAACCTGCAACGTTTTCGCGGAGACGAGCGTGGTCTTCAGTTGGTGGAAGTAGCAATTGTCATCCCGGTCATCTTGATGTTATTCGGAGCGACCGCGGAGTTTGGCAGGTACTTCTATGAATACACAACATTGGCCAAGGCGAGCCGGGTAGGAAGTCGCTACCTGGCCACCGCCATGGTTTCCGGCAGCGAAGATACCGCTGCCAAGAACCTCGTGGTTTACGGAAATGCAGCGGGCACAGGCTCGCCGATCTTAACGGGCCTATCAACCACGCACGTTGTAATCACCCGAACCGGCGGGGTTCCGGTATTGCCACAAACAGTCACGGTTTCAATCGCAGGATTCAAGCATCAGCCGATCTTCGATTTGGGCAAGCTGACTAACATCACTGGTCTTTCACTAAACATCGATGTGAAGCCCAGCGTGACGATGCGTTACCTGTTAAGCCAACCTCCTCCGATCTAATTAGTAAGAGGAAACATCATGAAGCGAAAGAAACTGTTTTCTTCAAATGAATGTGGCGCCACGCTGGTTGAGTTTGCGATTGCTATCACCGTGTTTCTGACCGCGATGTTTGCGGTGATCGAATTTGGACGAGCGCTCTACACGCACAATGCACTTGCAGATGCGGCACGGCGCGGTACGCGGTACGCCACGATTCATCAAACTTCAGAAATTGACCAGGTCAAAAATGTAGTGGTCTACGGAGATCCGGCCGGTGGCACCCAGCCGCTGATTCCGAATCTCAGTACGTCCAATGTGTCAGTTAATTACTCGAACTTTGGAGTGAACAAAGGGACGGTCTCAGTCAGCGTTACCGATTACCAGTTTCAATTTGTACTTCCGTTAGTCAGCTCCAGTATCACGATGCCGAATTACACCACCACCCTGACAGGTGAGAGTAGTGGTTACATTCCGGTGAATAAATAGGAGCCTTAGACAAACACCGTGTTGGACCAGATGGACAAAAGCCAGTCTCAAGTTTCGAATCCACTGCCGGGTGGCGCCAGTAGCACGCCAGCCGATCGAACATCGCTCCGGCTGAACGAGCTCGCCGGCCTTGCAGAACTGCGATGGACCTACCGCAACCCCCAGGCACTCTGTCAAAACAGATTCAATTCACGACAGCCGCCGGTAGTGGAATCGAATGACGACACGCCCACAGTCCTGCGATTCGCAGTACGCACTTTCAACTCCCAGTTGCCCAGTAAACGTTTGTATGTCCCAGAGCCGATCAAGTCTTAACTAAAATTCAGTTGTTCAGATCGGGGGAAATGTTTGATGAAACCCGTAAACAAAGACAGTCGAAAATCCGAACGCGGCTCAGTGCTGGCATTGAGCACCATCGGCATGCTCGCGATTTTACTGGCGACCGGCCTGGCTGTAGACATCAGTCACTTCTACACAGCCAAAGCTGAATTACAAAACGCAGCGGACGCGGCCGCTCTGGCGGCTGCGTCACAACTTAATTCAACCTCCGGAGGCATCAAGTTAGCCGTCATTGAAGCGACGAAAGCGTTGAACAAATACGACGTCAAACTGAATGTCACCATTAATCCGTCCGACGTCACTTTTTCCAAGAATCTAAACGGACCTTACATGGACCAGGCGGGTGCTGTTGCCGATCCCACGCAGGTTCGTTTTGTGAAGGTATCAATTTCACCGCAGCCCGTGGGCGTGACCTTTTCGGTCCTGACAATAGGCTCAACCAAGAACATCTCGGCCAGCGCGGTCGGCGGCTTGTCCGTCGGACTCTCGATGAACAAGTTCTACACGGCCTACACGTTTGTCGAGTCGAACGCTGCACCGATAGTAAAAGGCACGGTGCTCACACTGGCTGCGAAGGCCGGTACCGATAGTGCGCCGACGAGCTACCGCGTGCTTGCCGGACCCGAGGGCGATCTGATTCTCACTGGTCCGATTCACGCCTATGGTTACATCGGCAGCTCTTACAACATCGCAAATCTCTCGCAGTCTGAGATGTGCCGTTACGCCAAGATCGGAATGAACACCCGCTTTGGCGACTACACGGTACACGCTTCAGCAAACGCAATAGATGAACCTCCCGACACGATCGCCCAGGAGAATATAACTTATCAGCAGTACCGAGACATGCAGGGTAATCAGGTGAAGCAGCGCGCTGACGGCATGCTTAACCGCCGCATCATTACCGCTCCGATCGCGAACAACAGCACTTACAACACCAGCAACCATACGGTTACTTCCAACCGCCTGGCCGCATTCTTTATCAAGAAGAAGGTCGGGACGGACTGCAATCTGGTGGTGGAATACATCGGTGCTCCGATCGCTGTGCCGGACGGTACGTACAGCCCTGGTTCTCCCACCATGACGGAACTCTCAATTCCGGTTTTATACAAATAGAGGTGATCTATGCGAAGAAAAATCTCGACACTCGGAAAAATTCGTCGCTTTGGGAAAGAGGATCGTGGCACCCAACTGCTGGAGTTCGCAATCGCACTACCGGTAATGCTGTTGCTGTTTGGGGCCGTCGCAGAATTTGGCCGCTTCTTCTATTCCTATACCACGTTGACCAATGCTGTTCGCGGTGGCGCTCGCCATGCTTGTAAATGGGAAAAAAACGCCTCGTGGACTATTCCTGAGACCCAGCGAATGGTTGTCTATGGTGACTTCTCCGATACCTCGAATGGACCAATCCTGCCGGGGTTGACCACCAGCAACGTAAACGTAATTTCAAATGGACCATCAGTAAACAACATCGATTCCGTTACGGTCCAGATAACCGGTTACAACTATCAACCACTCTTTGATCTCGGCAAGCTGACCGGCATTCAGAGTCTGTCACTGAACATACCGATGAATGCCAGCGCCACCATGCACCAGCTTTACAACGGACCTACAGCAGGTTCCTAAAAGCCGATCGGTTAAGGAGGAGCTATGAAATTCAACAGAAAGAACGAAGAAGGCAAAACGTTACTTGAATTCGCAATCACGGGAGCAGCGTTTCTGATGGTTATGTTCGGCGTAATTGAGTTCGGCAGATTGTTCTGGGTCCACAACGCCTTGCGCGATGCCGCGCGCAGAGGTGTTCGCTACGCAGCCATTCGCAGAAACGATACGGCGGGACAACAGGCAGTAAAGAACATGGTGGTCTATGGTGATCCCGCCGGCGGTACAACCCCTTTGGTTAATGGTCTGTCTACCAGCAACGTCGCCATCGAGTACGTTAACTATGACGGAGTTCAACTCAGCTCGCGCGCGACCGTAAAGATCACCAACTACCAGTTTAACTTTGCAGTTCCATTGATCGGCGGCTCGATCACAATGCCGGCCTACCGTACATCACTTCCGGGAGAAAGCGTCGGCTATGTGCCCTGCGATATGCCGTCCGCCAATCCGCTTGCCTCCTGCAACATCATTCCGAATTAAGAGGATCAGATGACCGAACCAATTTCAGTAGTAGTCCTCAGCACCGGACTCGAAAACTTCAAAGACATTCGCAAAGCGCTATCTGCGGAACCACGCGTCAAGCTGCTCGCCGGCGGTAACGACACCGAGCAGCTTTACGAAGAGATCGTTCGCCTGAAGCCGGCAGCAGCGATCATTGCCCTTGGCCCAAACGCCGAATACGCCGTGAAGTTTATCGAGAGGCTGAATCGCGAGTGTCCGGAAACTGCCCTCATCTCGGCCGCGCAGGATGCATCACCGGATTTGATCCTGCGGAGTTTGCGAGCTGGCGCGCGCGAGTTTTTACGCATACCGATCAGCGCCGACGAGTTGCGCACGGTGCTCGATAGCGCTTCGGAGTTTGCGAACGAACAGGTCGAAGCACCGAAGAAGAAAGGTCGCATGGTCGCCGTGTTTTCGAGCAAAGGCGGCTGCGGCACTTCGTTCATCGCTACCAACCTCGCTGCTGCAACGGCTTCGAAAACGGTTCTGGTTGACCTCAATCTTCAGGCCGGCGACTTGCCGCTGTTTCTCGGACTGGAAGCGAAGTATTCGATCGCCGACATGTGCGAAAAGCGCCAGCGTCTCGACGAAACGCTTATCAACAGTCTTGTCACTCCACATTCGAAAACCCTGAGTTTGCTGGCCGCGCCACACGAAGCCGACTCGGCGGACGAGATCGAACCGCAGCACATCTTCGAAGTGCTCGAGAAGTTGCGTGAGCACTACGACTACGTCGTTCTTGATCCGCAACACACCTTCGACTCGATCACACTCGCCGCGCTCGATCAATCAGATGAGATCGTCCTTGTGTTGACACTCGACATTCCCGCCATTCGCAGCACGCAACGAGCGCTCGAAATCTTTGATCGTCTTGGTTATCCGCGTAACAAAATCCGCATCGTCGTCAATCGCTGGAGCAAGCAGATCGATCTCGATCTCAGGCAGGTTGAGAAATTCCTGGGTGAACCGGTGGTTGCTTTTGTTCCCAGTGACTATCAGACCGCCGTCAGCTCAATCAATCTCGGCACGCCGCTCGTCCAGTCTGAGCCAACGTCAAAAATCGCGCTGGAGATTCGTCGCATAGCCGAGCAAATGTCGCTCGGTATTGCGCCCATCGATCACTCGAAGCAACGCCGTCCTTTCTGGGCTTCACTGTTGAAGAAACAGCCGGCTCAACCGAATTTCAAACTTCAAGCTTCAATGGAGAAGGTCTAAGCGGCAGCCCCGCAGATGAGCAAACATCATGGCACTACGTGAAAGATTAATCGGCAACAATAACAACGCGCCGGGCTCCGTTGCGGACGGTAACGGCCAGCAGTCATTCCAGGAAATGAAATCGCGTCTGCACCGGACGCTGATCAACCGGATGGATCTGACCAAGCTGCAAACGCTGACTCAGGAACAGGTCCATGCGGAAGTTTCACGATTGGCCGAGGCCGTGCTGGCTCAGGAAGCGATGCCGCTGTCCGTTTCAGAGCGCGAACGACTCGTCAACGACGTGCAGCACGAGCTCTTCGGACTGGGACCACTCGAGCCATTGCTCAAGGATCCGACCATCTCCGACATTCTCGTTAACTCCCACAAGACGATCTACATCGAACGGCGCGGCAAGATCGAGCGCACCAACGTGCAGTTCAAGGACGACGAGCACCTGATGCGCGTGATTGAACGAATTGTTTCGTCAGTCGGACGTCGCATCGACGAGTCGTCGCCGATGGTCGACGCGCGTTTGCAGGACGGGTCGCGTGTTAACGCAATCATTCCACCGCTCTCAATCGATGGCCCGGTGGTATCGATTCGTCGCTTTGGTTCCGATCCGCTGAAGATGACGAGTTTGATCGAATACAAAGCGCTCACCAAAGACATTGCAGACATGCTTCAGATGGTGGTTACGGCGCGCCTGAACATCCTGATCTCGGGTGGTACCGGCGCCGGTAAGACCACCCTTCTGAACGCGCTCTCCGCCTACATTCCGGAAAACGAACGCATCGTGACCATCGAAGACTCGGCGGAACTTCAATTACAACAGCCGCACGTCGTCAGACTCGAAACCAGACCGCCGAACATCGAAGGTCGCGGTGAAGTGACGCAAAGAGATCTCGTCAAGAACGCACTGCGTATGCGTCCCGATCGTATCGTGATCGGTGAGGTTCGTGGTGGCGAAGCCATCGACATGCTTCAGGCCATGAACACCGGTCACGACGGCAGCTTAACTACAGTTCACGCCAACACGCCGCGTGATGCTCTGGCTCGTCTCGAGACGATGATTCAGATGACCGGCATGCGTCTTTCGGATCGCGCCATGCGACAGCAGATCGCTTCGGCGTTGAATCTCGTGGTGCAGGTGGCGCGCATGTCAGACGGTTCGCGTCGCGTGACTTCGATTTCTGAAATCACCGGCATGGAAGGCGAGACGATCACGATGCAGGAGATCTTCCAGTATGAGCGCACCGGAGTTGATAAAGAAGGCACAGTGCTCGGTCGCTTCCGTCCCACTGGTATTCGTCCAAGATTCGCCGAACGCTTGAAGGCTTGCGGGCTGCAATTGCCACGCGTCTTCTTCGAGGAGATGTAAGCAATGGTCATATCGTTTCTAGTATTCGTCTTTGCGCTGTTCCTGGTTCTGGGCGCCTATCTGCTTGCCACTCACGGCACCGATCAGAAGCGAGCAAAACTGCAAAAGCGTTTGTCGGAGGCTTTACTTCATTCGGCACACACTGAAGACATCGAGGTGGTGCTCGCTCGCAACGAGTTGATGAGCGAGATCCCCTGGATGAACCAGATGCTGGTCAACATCCAGGCAACGTTTCACGTCAAGCGGATGTTGGACCAGGCCGATCTCCATATCACACCCTCGCGGTTGCTGATGTTTTCGTTCATGGCCGGCATGCTGGGTGGATTGGCCGCTTCGGTTTTGACGGTGTTCGTTCCGCTCATGATACTGTGCGGACTCGCCTGCGCTTCGATACCGCTGATCCACGTCTGGTACAAACGCAAAAAACGTTTTGATAAGTTTCTGGAGCAACTTCCCGAAGCGCTCGACCTGGTCAGCAGAGCACTCAGCGCGGGCCACGCCTTTTCTGAAGCCCTCCACATGATCTCGATCGAAATGCCGGAACCGATTGCGACGGAGTTTCGCAAGACTTACGAAGAGCAGAACCTCGGACTTTCAGTGAAACTAGCGCTGGAAAACCTGACTGCCAGAATGCCGCTGCTCGATCTGAAGATGTGTGTGGTAGCAATCATGATCCAGCGCGAAACCGGTGGTAACCTGGCCGAGATACTCGAGAAAGTTGCGTACACGATTCGCGAGCGCTTTCGCATCATGGGCGACTTGAAAACGTTGACGACCAGTTCGCGCATGTCAGCGTGGTTGCTTTGTGGTTTGCCAATCGGCGTCGCGTTAGCAGTGACATTTCTGAATCCCGATTACATGAGCGTGTTGTGGAAAGATCCGCGCGGTCACTACCTGATCGCCCTGGCTCTCTTCATGCAGACCACGGGTATGTTGATTGTGAGAAAGATTCTGAAGATTCAGATCTAGTCCACCTTGTTTAGAACGAAAGCCAACGAAAAGGCGCAGCTATGATACTTCTAATCGGCCTCTCAACTTTTGTCTGTATCTCACTCGGAATGCTGGGTGTTTACTGGTTGCTGTACAAACCACAGAGTGCGGCCACTGAAAGACTGCGCCGCATGAATGGTCCTAAAGCGGCCACTGCTAACGGTCAAGCAGTGATCATGCCCGATGATCGTCCAGCTACAGAAATCGCACAGCGCCTCGCCGAGCCGCTAAACAAACTATTGCCTCCGTCTGCGACGGAAGCAAAGAAGCTGCAAAAGCAATTGATGCATGCCGGTTATCGTGCGGCTGAAGCCCCGATCATCTATCGCGCACTCCAACTGACCTCGATGGCTGGTTTTCCGCTCCTGGTTGCCGGTGTTTGTGCTTTCACCGGGCGACCGCTGATGAATGCGCTGATCTACATCATCATTGCTTTTGTCGCCGGCTTCTTCCTGCCGCGTTATTTTCTGGGTCGCATGACTAAGAAGCGCCAGCGTCTCATTCGTTGGGGACTCGCTGACGCGCTCGATCTGATGGTGGTTTCAGTTGAAGCTGGTCTGGGTTTGAACGCGGCGATGGTGCGAGTCTCAGCGGAGTTGAAAGATGTGCATCCGCCGGTCGCAGACGAATTTGAACTCGCAAACCTCGAAATCCGAGTCGGACGTGAGCGTGACGAAGCCTTACGCAATCTCGCCGAGCGCACCGGCGTCGACGATCTGCACAGCCTCGTAGCGATGTTGATCCAAACCGACAAATTCGGTACTTCGATCGCGAAGGGTCTGCGCGTATTTTCAGATTCGATGCGCACGAAACGTCGCCAGCGAGCCGAACAGGAAGCTCAAAAAGCGGCCGTCAAACTGCTGTTCCCGCTCGCATGCTTTCTGTTCCCAACGCTTTTTATCGCCATTCTTGGCCCGGCTGCCCTTAACCTCATCGATACTCTCGGCAAGATGTAGAGGAGTGGACCAATGAACAAACGAAGAATACTTGCGGTTCTAATCGCTCTAGTTTTGACCATCGCGGCAACGGCGATGTGGAGTGCTTCCACGATTCAGCGTGAGGGTGATCCCGACGCAATCGTTTTGGAAGATTCAGGTTCTGAGGCGGGAGTTGATCAGCCGAAGAAGAAGGGCAACAAAGTCGTCAAGGTGCTGTCAGCGCCGTTCAAGCTATTCGGAAGAATGTTTGGCGGTGGTGACGACACCAACAAAGTCTCTCGCATGTCTGAGAAAGATGCGGAGCGGTTTGAGAGTGTGGGCGTCACGAAGATTGACGACGCGCGTCATCAGAGCACAAAGAAAGACACGTCGTCAGCTTCAGCTCGTGAGCACCTCGAAGCGGGCCGCGAGTATCTGATGGAAGAACGTTATGGCGACGCCATCACTGAACTCTCGCTGGCGACTTCGATCGATCCGAAGCTGACCGAAGCCCACAATCTGCTGGGCGTTGCGTACGACAAGAAGGGCTTCAACGATCGCGCGCGTGAGTCGTTTGAACGCGCGGTGAAGATGGATGAAGACGCCGACACGCTCAACAACCTCGGTTTCTCGCTCTATCAAAACGGAAACTATCGCGCTGCGGTCGATCGTCTGAAACGCGCGGCGAAACTCGCGCCAACCGACGAGCGCATTCTGAATAACCTCGGACTCGCCTATTGCCGGCTCGGCAAAATCGACGAAGCGTACAAGGCTTTCTCACGTGCGACTGGTCCATTGAACGGCAATCTCAACGTCGCGAAGATGCTTGAACGCTTTGGCCGTGAAGACGACGCCATTCGTTACTACGAAGCAGCCCGCACGATCGATCCCAATAACACGTTTGCACTGCGTCGTCTGGCAGATCTTTACCAGCGCGTGGGTCGAGCTTCGGAATCAGACGCCGCTCGATCGGCGCTCGCGTTGGCTTCGAACAACGGCGGCAATAACACGGGTAAATAGTTCCAACAGGACCTGTTCAAGAAAAGAGAACTCACATGTCGCATACCGCAATTCTGTCACGCGCGGAAATCGAGACTATGGGACCACCGCTTCCCGAAGAGGTTGCCGACACCGGCATCGCCGAACAGTTTCTCTGCGATCTCGCCTTGAAGCACGTCGCGATGCTGCCTGAGCCGACGACGATGGCGGTCTCCGAACGCATCAACCTTCCGCGTACGCTGACAGAAGATCTGCTGCAACAGCTTTACCGCGAAAAACTGATCGAAGTGAAGAAACAGTCGGCAATCGGTTCCACTCGCTACGCGATGTTGGACCATGGTTGGGATCGGCTGGCGCGCTTGTTGTCGATCAGTGGTTACGTTGGACCAGCGCCGGTTTCACTGCGCGACTATTCGCACATGATGAAGCTGCAGTCGATTCCATCGAACACGGCCGACATGGAAACGGTGCGCCAGGCTTTTCATGATCTCGTGTTGCCGGAGTCGCTGCTGCAAACACTGGGCTGCGTTATCAATTCGCGCCGTTCTCTGTTTCTCACCGGATTGCCCGGTACGGGTAAAACCGCCGTGGCGGAGCGAATTAATGGAGCGCTCGCGGGCGGCATCTGGATTCCGTACGCAGTTGAGATTGACGGCCAGATCATTCGCGTCTTCGACGGGCATTGTCATGAAATGATGCCGAAAGAAGAAACTCCTATTGATCACGATCGTCGTTGGGTGTTGATTCATCGTCCACTCGTCGTAGTTGGTGGTGAGTTGACGCTGGAAAACGCCGATCTGACGTGGAGCGAAGCGGCGAAGTTTTACGAAGCGCCGTTCCAGATGAAATCAAACGGCGGCACGCTCGTGATTGACGACTTTGGTCGTCAGCGCGTGGCGCCACAGGATCTTTTGAATCGTTGGATCGTGCCGCTTGAGCGACGTGTCGATTATCTTGCGTTGCACACCGGCAAGAAGATCGAAGTGCCGTTTGAACAACTCGTCGTCTTTTCAACGAACCTCGACGAAAAGGACCTCGCTGATCAGGCGTTTCTACGACGCATGGGTTATCGTGCGCGCGTCGAACCGCCGACCGCGGCAGCATACACGGCGATCTTCAGACAACAAGCTGATCGTCGCGGAATCGCTGTCGATCAGCCTGTGTTGGACCACATCCTGACGAAATATCGGGTTGAGCACAGACAGATGAAAGGATGCGAACCGCGAGACATTCTCGATCGCGCCACCGACATTTGCCGGTTCGAAGGCAAGAACACGCAGCTCACGCCGCATATCGTCGACATCGCATGGCGTAATTACTTCGGCACGTCACACACGTTCGCGCCAGTGCAAACACAAGAGACCATGATCGAGCGAACCCTTGCCGATCCCCTAGAACTCTAATGACGAGATCAGCCAAAAATCCGTTTCATCCGTGGTTATTAGTCTGTATTGTGCTCGTGTGCGCGAGTCCCGCTCTCGCACAAACAACGGTCAGGCTGAAGCTCGCTGACGGCTCATACATCACCGTCGATGACGCGTGGGAATCATCGCAGGGAGTTTGGTATAAACAGGGCAGTCTTAATCACCTGCTTGCCAAAGAAAAAGTAAAACAGATCGAACGTACCAGTTCGACGCCTGCTCCTTCGCCAGTAGCTAAAACTAACGACGACGATCATTTCGAAGACACCGAAGTGGTCGCCCGAATACCGCCAACCAACGGCAATTACGACAAACCGGCCTGGATATATCTGAAAGGCGGTGCACGTGTCGAAGCCGACAGTGCCAGTCAGTCAGCGGCAGGTGTTTGGTACAAACGCGGTTCGATGTCGATCTTTATCGACGCGGCTCGTGTCGATCGGATCGAAGCTGAAGACGCTGCGACCGTTGCGCAGACAGGTAAGAAAGCTAGCGGCTGGAGCACCGGCAGAGCCGGACTCGATAGTCTGATTCGTCAGAACGGCAGCAAGTATGGCGTTGATCCCTATTTGATATTTCTCGTGATGGAGCAGGAGTCGCATTTCAACACCGGAGCGGTTTCACCAAAAGGCGCTCGCGGGCTGATGCAACTAATGCCCGGCACAGCGGCGCGTTTTGGAGTGCGTCGTGCGCACGATGCCGCACAGAATATTTCCGGCGGCACGCGATACCTGCGCGAGTTGTTGAATCGATTCAATAACCGTGTGGACCTTGTGCTCGCGAGTTACAACGCCGGCGAAGGCGCGGTAATGAAGTTTGGCAACCGGGTGCCGCCGTATAAAGAGACTCGCAACTACGTCAAGAAGATCAGCTATCGCTACAAGCGCGACATCGCGCGCACAAAGAAGCCCGCGACCACGACACCCGCTAAAGACTCCGGCGAAAGATAAACGCACGATGAAGGGAATTCTGCTCACGTGTTTGTGCCTGGCTTTGCTAACGACTGGCCTGGCGACTGGCGCTTACGGCCAACAGCAGGATGGACCACTCACGAATGTGTCGATCGTGAAGCTGGTGAAAGCCGGGTTCAAAGAAAAAACGATCATCACGATCATCAACAATCGTCCGTCCAATTTTAATCTCGATACGGAACATCTCATCGAACTGAAGCGCAATGGTGTGAATGAGGACATCATCGTTGCGATGCTCTCGGCGCAGATGGGAACCGTGCTTTTGAGTGAAGATGAATGGTCGGGTGATCCGTTCTTCAAAGATTTCAAGAAGCAGAGTGGCAGTGAGTCGCAACCGCAAAGCGGCGGGAGTAGTATTTTCGGCTCAGGTTCAAGTTCGCAATCGTCGAGTCGGTCGCGAGGCGGCTCGGGTGGAAATCAAAACGATAGCAACCTCAGCGGTTCGGCGACGGTGCGCATCATCAAGCCGCCGAGTGAGGGTGGAGAGAGTAGTGCACCAAAGCTCGAGAAGACGCCGACGCTCACAAATGAAGGTGTGATCAAATTGGTGGAAGCAGGATTCTCGGAAGGAACGATCATCAAACGGATCGAAGACTCTCCAGTCGATTTCGATCTCTCGCCAGCCAAGCTTGACGATCTCTTTAAGAAACGCGTTACAGACGCGATCATCGCCGCCATGCGTGCCGCGATGGGCAAATAAGTTAGCCCACAAAAGGCACAAAAACCCAAACACAGTCAGGGCCAAAACGTTACACGAAGAGTGGTTTCCCATCCTCTGTAGCGTGAAGACACACCTTCTGCCTGCGAGTCCAGTCGCCTAGTTACTGCTAAACTATAGATAATGATATCGTTAGCCCGATTTTCGGGCGGCGGTATGCCTATTGCTCTAAGGTTCGCGGCCCTGGAGTGTGTTGATCTGCCAGGGCACGCCATTAAATTATTGAAACGGACGGAGAGACGATGCGACCTATCAAGCACGCGGAGAGAGGATTGACCTTCATTGCGGGAGGCCTTTTCAACGCAATTCAGTCAGTAAACAAGTACAAGCCCAATCCTTCTTTTACTCCAAAATGGTCAGATAAACCCCTTTTGAAATCGTGGCAGAAAAGCAAGCCGACACTCGGCTGGCCACGTACGACCGATTCACTCTGTCCCAACTGCGTTATCGAAGCGCGTGAAGCAATTATCAGTGGTAAGAAAGACGTCAGCGTCCTTATTAATGAAAAGGTCGGCGAGATCAAAGCTCAGATCATTGAGCGCGACGGCGAGATTTGGATGATCAAGGATTGTCCAACTCACGGCCACTTCGAAGACATGATGGCCATCGATGCCAAGTTTCTTACCCACATCGAAAAGATGTTTCCCGGCCGCGACATCGACGCGCACAACGACGAGAAACTACACAATCACGGTTCGAGCACAGTTAAGTATGGTCGCGGTGCGGTGTTGACTGTCGACCTTACCAATCGTTGCAACATGATGTGTGACCCGTGCTTCATGGACGCCAACCAGGTTGGCTTCGTTCATGAATTGAGCATGGATGAGATCAAGGAAATTCTCGACAACGCGATCACCATCAAACCGCGTCGCCAGATGTCGGTACAGTTCTCCGGTGGCGAGCCGTCAATCTCTCCGCACTTCCTCGAAGCGATCAGGTACTCGCGCAAAGTTGGTTACAACAGCGTGCAGGCCGCGACAAACGGAATCGAGTTTGCGAAGAGCAAAGAGTTCTGCCGCGAGGCTGCGGAAGCCGGACTGCGTTACGTTTACCTTCAGTTTGACGGAATCGGTAACGACGCGAACAGCCACCGCCAGGTCGGCAACCTGTTCGACGTGAAGATGAGAGCAATCAACAATCTTCACGAAGCCGGCGTAGAGATCGTTCTGGTTACGACCCTCGTCAACGGCATCAACAACGATCAGGTCGGTTCGATCATTCGTTTCGCACTCGACAATCCGAAGAAGATTGCGTTCCTTTCGTTCCAGCCGGTTTCGTTCACCGGTCGCGACGAAGAGATCACCGAACAGCGCCGTCTGCAACAGCGCTACACGCTTTCGCACCTGGCGCACGATGTGAAAGATCAGGTTGGCATCACTGAACCAACCCGCGACTGGTTCCCGCTTTCATTGATGGGCGCCTTCGCTGACTTCGCAGACCTCGTTCACGGTCCGGATGCGGATTGGGGACAGGTTTCCTGCGGTTGTCACCCGAACTGCGGTGTCGGCACTGCGGTGATGATCGATAAAGAACTCAAAGAAATGCGTCCGGTTCCGGAGTTTCTGAACATTCCGGGTCTCGTCAAAGACATGCAGAAGATCACGGACGCAGCGCGCAGCAAGTGGAAGTCGAATGTGATGATGGGTCTGGCGCTTTTGAAGCACTACAACCCGTATAAATCGCCATCGCAGTTCACGCTTTATGAACTCTTTAAGAAGTTTGACAAGTCCTTTGGCTTGACCGGCAAGGACTACGGCAAGGTAAGCGGCGATCGCAGCACCCAGGATATCGAGAAGCGTCGTTCGGATCGCTGGAACTTCCTGTTCATCGCGGGAATGTGGTTCCAGGATCTCTTCAATTACGACTTCCGCCGCACCGAAATGTGCATCATTCCTTACGGTACTCAGGAAGGTGAGATTTCGTTCTGCGCCTACAACACGGGCATCGGTTGGAGAAACATCATCGAGAACATGCACCAGAACGCGACCGTCGCGAAGTGGTATCAGGAGCATGGCCGTCACGAAATCTTCGCCGGTGGTAAGAATGTTGAAATGGCCGAAAACAGCCATAACATGATTTTGAATGAAATTGACTTGATGCGGCCTAACAAACCGCAAATGGAGGGGCCGAAGACCGCGCACGAAGAGGCGGTGATGATGCGCAAGCTTTATCAGGAGATGGTGTTGAACAAGCAATTGCCCACCAATGAAGCTGATAAGCCGGTGCAAATCAAAGGTCTGAGCCGAAAGAAAGAAGAGCCAGCCGAAGCCGTGCTGGTCTAAATTAACTAACTGCAGGAGGAACGCAGTTGAACGCGGATTCTTTTCTGATCCGCGTTCTTCTGCGTTTAACTGCTGCCTGTATCCACAGATTACACAGATTGATTAATAGAAATCTGTCTAATCTGTGGACTGTACTTGACCACGGGCATTCCCCGCGTGTTAAATAGTTAGCCTGCATAGGATCTAAAGAAAAGGAAAGCAGAGAACGAATGGCAATAGTGACTGTTAATCAGGGTGAATCGATTGAAAGCGCGCTCCGCCGCTTCAAGCGCAAGGTGATGACTGAGGAGATCATCAAAGACGCGAAGAAGCACGCGTTCTTCATTCCTCCCGGTCAGAAGGCGAAATTGAAGTCGGCGCTGGCTCGGAAACGTAACAAGAAGAAGGGCCGGATGCGCGTTCCCCGCGACTAAGTATCTCCTGCACAACTTCAGGCCGTCGTCTTATCTCACCAGTCGTCTTTATCCAATGTTAACGAGTCGGACGCTCCTGAGTGAGCGAGCCGCCGAACTTGGAGTGTGCCGACGCTGGCTGGTTTCGTTTTTATTCGTATGACTCGCATCCTCGTTACTAATGACGATGGCATCCAGTCTGATGGGCTCATCAAGCTGGAAGAAGCCATGAAGGCTCTCGGCGACGTTTACGTGGTGGCGCCTTCGTCCGAAATGAGTGGCGCTTCGCACAGCCTGACCCTCGCTCGGCCGCTGCGAATCAGGCAGCTCGATTCGCGTCATTGGTCCATCGACGGAACTCCCACCGATTGCGTTACCCTCGCTCTCAACCGCATTCTTCCTGACAACGAACGACCGGACATCTGCGTCTCCGGCATCAATCACGGCGGCAATCTTGGTGATGATGCTACTTACTCCGGTACCGTTGCGGGCGCCCTCGAAGCTACGATCCTCGGCGTTCCCGGCGTCGCTCTGAGTCTGGTTGCGCGTGACAATTTTGACTTTGAAGAAGCGGCAGCGTTTGCTGTGGTGGCGGCGCGAAAAGTTTTAGACGAAGGTTTGCCGGAAGGCACGCTGCTGAATATCAATATTCCTCAAGGTGAAGTCAAAGGCGTTAAGGTAACGCGGCAGGGAATCAAGAACGCGCGACCCGTAATCACAGAACACATTGACCCTCGCGGCAAACCGTACTTCTGGATTGGTGAAGAATACTTCAATGGAGATTCGGTTGAGGGTACTGACTATCACGCCGTTGCCCAGGGTTATATCTCAGTGACGCCGCTGCGCAGTGACATGACGGATCACCAGGCGCTGACGGCGATCGAAACCTGGAATTACATCAAAGACTCCGAACTGCTCCATAAGAGTTAAACAGTTAGAGTTCGTTTCCGGTGCAGCCAGTAAACAAACATCGGCCCGCTTCGCTCCATGAGTATTTGATTCCGAGAGAGCGTATGGTGGCACGTCTGCGCGAGCACTACGGCATTCGCGATCAAAGAGTGCTCGAGGCAATGCGGAATGTGCCGCGCCATTTCTTTGTCCCGGAAGCATTACAAAGCCGTGCTTACGGCGATCATGCTTTGCCGATCAGTGCCAACCAAACCATCTCCCAACCATTCATCGTCGCGAAGATGACCGAGTTGCTCGAACTCAATGAAAAAAGTCGTGTGCTCGAGATTGGCGCGGGCTCCGGTTATCAAACGGCGGTGCTGGCGCAGGTCGCAGCTCAGGTTTACTCCATCGAACGCATCGGCGATCTCGCGCGCGAGGCGCAAGCACGAATCCGGCAACTCGGAATTTACAACGCCACCGTGAAGTGCTTTGACGGCACGCTTGGTTGGGCGGCAAACGGGCCTTACGACGGGATTCTGGTAGCTGCGGGTGGTCCAACAATTCCCCAGCCACTCATTGTGCAACTCAAGGTCGGTGGTCGTCTGGTGGTACCGGTCGGTGAATCACGCGAGAGTCAGCGGTTGATTCGCGTAAACAAAACCGATCTGGGACCAAAGGAAGAAGATCATGGAGGATGTGCTTTCGTACCATTGATCGGCCAACATGGCTGGTCTGATCGATAACTTCGCTATGATTGCCAAAATAATCACCATACTTTCCGGATTCATCGTCGCCGTCATTTCCAAGATGGGCTATATGGGCATCGTTCTTCTGATGGCCATCGAATCGGCCTGCATCCCGCTGCCGTCGGAAATCATCATGCCGTTCTCTGGCTATCTCGTGTCGCGCGGCGAGATGAATCTGTGGTGGGTTGGCGTCGCCGGCGCCGTTGGCTGTGTGCTTGGGTCCCTCGTGGCTTATTGGGTTGGCATGTATGGCGGCCGGCCGTTTATTGAGAGGTATGGAAAATACATTCTGCTTTCGCATCACGATCTCGATCTGGCCGATCGTTGGTTTGCGAAGTATGGTGAAGTGATCGTCTTCGTTTCTCGTTTGCTACCGGCGGTCCGCACGTTCATTGCATTCCCAGCCGGTGTGGCGCGCATGAATCTCACCCGCTTCGTGATCTACACCTTTGCCGGCTCCTTACCCTGGTGCCTTGGTCTCGCTTACGTCGGCCAAAAGCTGGGCGAGCAGTGGGACAAAGACGACACTTTAAAGACCTGGTTTCATCGTTTCGATTTCCTCATCGGCATCGCCGGCGCCCTCTTCGTCGCCTGGTGGATCTGGCGTCACATCAAACACTCTCGTCGCACCGCTCATTAATTCTTTTGAGCTTGTGTGCCTCTTTGTGGCTAATTCTTAGTTCACAAACTGTTCATAACTGGATCACGCATCGTTAACTGCGAGTGGCTACTTTCTCGGTCCAAACCCTGAAAGGAGCTATTCATGCTACGTGTGCTTGCGACGGCATTCGCCGTTATCGGTCTGACTACCGCAACGCTTTGTTTCTCCGCTCCCAATCCAGCCGCTCTAACCCCCGGCATAACACTTGTCGGTAAAGGTGTAGTGAGCGGCAGTGCGCTCGACTCTTCCGGTCTTACTGGCAACATCTGTCAACAGGGTGCACCGGCCAATTGTGTTCCCAAAGCAATCTTCGGCGGCTTCGGATCTGACCTGACTTATACCGGTCATGACAATGTCTTCATCGCCGCTCCCGATCGTGGTCCATTCGACGGTTTGACTGACGTCCCCTATCTCGATCGATTTTATTTTCTTCACATAACCACAGACCTCGGCGCGCCATTTCCAAACATTTGCACGGTTTTGTTGGATACGCGTTTCTTCAAGAATCAGGGTGGCGGGAATTTTGTCGGCGCCGCCGGTTCATTTAGTGATCGACTTGATCCGGAAGGCATTCGCGTCGCTCCTGATGGCACGTTCTATGTTTCCGACGAGTACGGTCCATACATCTTTCAGTTCAATCGCCAGGGCCATCTCATCCGACGTATCGAGGTGCCGGCGAAATTCGCCATTGCGAATCCCAGTGCTGATCCAAACACAGAGTTGCTCGGCAATACATCTGGACGCCAGGCCAATCGCGGCATGGAAGGACTGGCAATCAGTCCCGACGGCAGTACGCTCTTTGGAATCATGCAGAACGCATTGCTTCAGGATCACGGACTAAATCCACCGCCTTCGACGGATCGACTTGGCCTGAACAACCGCATTCTCAAAGTCGATCTCGCGACTGGTGAGACTCACGAGTATGTTTATGTTCTGGATGCAATCAATCGCGGTCAGGGAGTCTGTGAAATCCTTGCGATCAACGATCACGAGTTTCTCGTAGTCGAACGTGACAATCGTTCTAACCTGCAAATTCCGCCACAAGCGCCGACCCGCAAGACGATTTACAAGATCGATCTAACCGGCGCTACAGACGTTTCGGGAATCGCCAGCCTTCCGGCTGGAGCATTGCCCGCGGGCGTGACGCCTGTCAGCAAGACTCTCTTCATCAACCTGCTCGACGCAGACCTGAATCTTGCGGCAACGATACCCGAGAAGATCGAAGGTCTTGCTTGGGGACCGGATCTTCCAGACGGCCGGCACTTGCTCTACGTCATCAGCGACAACGATCTAAACCCTAGCCTCGCGACTCAGATCTACGCCTTCGCGATCGAGCCGGCTCTGATCAATTTCCAGGAACAGATTCTCCCCGGCCCACTCTTCCCACCGGGCCAGGTTAAAAAATCACTCAAGTAAGAGTAATCACAAAATGCACAAAGCCCGGACCACCACCCTCCGGGCTTTGTGCATTCTGTCCGGGAATGCGATCATTACGAACATGAAGCGATTCCTTCAATTCATGATCGTCGGTGTCGTTTTGGCGTTGTGGGCTCCGATCACTTACGCGTGTTTTTGCGTTAAGCCCGCCGTACCTGACGCCTACAAACGTGCCCGAGCTGTGTTTGTCGGTGAAGTGCTCGAGGTGACTCCGCCGCAGGCTGACGATCCAACCGGAGGGTTTGCTCAACGCGCTCATACCATAAGATTCAAGGTCGAAAGAGCATGGAAAGGAATATTTTGGACCGAAGTATCCGTCCTGGCCCGCTTTGATAGTTGTTTCGATCTGCAAGCGGCGCCGCGGCTCGGTGAGAAAGTTTTAGTCTATGCAGAACCGGTTTATCCTGCTGACGAGTCTCGCAAAGAAGTCATGATCGGCGCTTGCTCACGAACGGCGCTAATGTCGAGCAGGTCTGTTTATACCGATGTGTTGTTTCCCGATAGTCTGGCCGAGGATATTCGCCATCTCGATACCCTCGTGATGTTTGCTCCCCGCCAGAACACACCGAGTGTTCAGTGGATGAAGTTCTTAGATCCGTAAGAAATCCGCGTTAATCTGCGTCCCGGTTTTACTGATGCGCATTTTACTCCTCATCCTTTTTGTAGCCACAATCGCACAATCTCAAACTCCGTCGACCGACGTTCGCGTCAAGTTACTCTTAGTCGACAACCAGACGACCTTTCGCACTGGTGAACCGATTCGTCTCGTAATGGAGTTCACCTCCGACGTCCCCGGCTACACTGTTGACACCATTCCCGATTCGGGAGGGCCGTTTTCTGAAACTATCTCCGTCTCTCCCGATGCGGGTGTCAATCATTGGTATGATGAGATGACACGCGGCTATCAGTATCCCCGCGACGTCTTTTCGTCGCAGAAGATCTCTGCCACACCTACGCGTCTGCCGATCACGCTCAATAACACTCTGCGTTTCGATCAACCGGGACGTTACACGGTTAAGATCACGACGCGACGTGTGAGTCGGAACATCGTCTTAACGACTAACGAGGTCTCGTTCGACGTCGTCAACATGAGTGAGGAAGAAGAACAGGCGGAGGTAAAACGAATCTCAGCGCTTCTTGATGTAAAGCGTGTTTCTCAGACCGATACGACGGCTGTGCAGGAGTTAGCGTTTCTCACCGGCGATGCTTCGACACGCGAAAAAGTCCGTCGCTTTCTGAATCCGAATATTGGTGGCAGTTATGAAGGCTCCAACATTTATATCGGACTCTTCATCGCCCGCAATCGCGGCCTCGCGCTCAAGCTACTTGAGAACGGAATGCGGGATGTAAATCAACCTGTCAATTCCTGGCTATTGACGACCGTAAGCTTTCTTTATTTCTTACAGGAGCAGCGCGGCGTTCCAATTGATCCGAAGGCGAGCTACGGCTGGCCGACGGCAGAAAGTAATTCTCGATTCGCCGCCATTCAGAATAGTTACCTCGCCGAACTCGCACTCGGCTTGAGTAAACGAAGGGGACAGAGTCTAAGCACTACGGCGTTAACCATTCTCACCATGGCGCCGAAGAATAGCGATCGCGCTACGCTCGTCGCCGAAGCCCGCCGCGTCGTAGTGCAGCAATTTAGCGCGCTGGATCGTGCCGCTCAGGAGCAGTTGCTGCGCACTTTCTGGAACGACATTCGTGATCCCGCACTCCTTGGACCACTAAAACAGATTCTTTCAGATACCTCCGCTTCAGCGAGAGGAATACACCAGGGAGCGCTGAATCGTTTGATCGAGTTAGACTCCGATGAAGCGCGGCCATTCGTAATAGAACAGATTTGCGATCAGCAGTCGGTCGTTGATCGTGAAGTGCTGGGTCGATTGAGTGACAAGTCTATGTGGGAAGTTGACCGTTGCCTGGTGGGCCAGATGCGACACATGCAAGGCATGATCGACAGCTCTGTTCGCATGGTGTTGGAACGGAAACCGATGCTGTTGGCGCGTTACGCGACCGCAGATATTTATCGCGACGTCCTCGATATCTATCAGGAATCGAACTCAAAATTTCCGCCTGAGACCAATGCAGCAATTCTCGCCTACCTCGCGAAACAGAACGAAGCAGTGACGATCCCGTTGATCGAGCAGTGGCTGGAGAAGATCACCCCGAATAGTGAGGATAACTTTCTCCCCAAACTCACCAAACTCTACTATTCCGAAGCCATCGGAAAGATCTTAAAACAGCGACTCGAACTCGACGACCCCTTTGCAGTCAGCACTGCAGCCTATCTGCTGGGAAAATATGGCTCACCGAAAGACGAAGACGCGCTACTCACGAGGCTGGCAAGATGGCAAAACGACTGGCGTGCGCGAGTCGCTGAAGCAAACACCAATTTCCAGGGCATCGCCGAGCGTGAATTGGTAGACGCGTTAGTGAGAGGGAAAGCGTTCGGGTTGAGCCCGGAACGCAAACAGGAACTACGACGCAATTGTTTGAGTGAACATTGTAAACAGAGTAACCCGCAGTTCCTGCCGGAGCGATAGCTTCCAGGTTTGTATCTCCCTTTCAAGGTGTCGCACCCTGCCTTCATGATTCTTTCGCGTCGCAAACTATTTCATGGGTGGAAAGACCTCGTCGTGTAGCAGTTATTTGGTTTTTAATAGTTAGCGGGTCTTGATTTTGATCTTAACTTGTTTTGCCGCTCTTTTCGCACGGTTTGCTTTACGGACATCGTCAAGTTTGCGTTCAAAGTCGCGTAAGCGAGTGACTGCAGCCATTTTTTCTGACACCGGACGCTTTGCTTCAATCTTTCGCTGCGCTTCTTTCCGGCTGTAAAGTTCAGTTGGATCCGGATAGGTTTTGGTCGCTGTCTTCTCGCTCATTGCAGTCCTTTGATTTGAAATTCGGCCCACAGTTGCTCCAATCCGTGTCTATTGATGATGTCGAGCAGTAGGTCCTCATCGACAGCCTGCTGCGAAAGAAACATTTGGGCTCTCACAAAATCTTTCAGCCGACCAGTCTGCAATGCGATAGCAACCAGGTGTTCCGCCAACACGACTCGAACCGGTTCGCCTTCGAAATGTTGAACGGCCGCGTTTAGATAAGCTTCTTCTTCAAGTTCGTTACTGACTGGGACAAATTGAAGCGGCCAATCCTCGACTACGATTGCCTCTCCTCGAATCTCTGTATAGCCGTGGTCCCTTAAATATTGCCATCCAGGTATTTCTGTTACGAGACCAGCTTGTTCGGTTTCCATCAGCACAAAGACGTCGATGTCTTGAGTAGCAAATGGTTCAACGTAGAAGACCGCTCCAATTGCGCCTCCAATGGCGTAGTTGGGAATTGCGCCGTCGCGCGTCATCTCATTCAGTAGCTGAAACACTCTCTTCACAGTTTAGCGAAGATACTCCGCTACGAGAGTTTGAGTAAAGCAAGGATTTTCAGCGTGCATTGCTTCTCACATTCCGATAACCACAGAGACACAGAGACACAGAGGTTGCACAGAGAAAACCAAAAATCGGAGCAGGGCCGCATGTTGAAAATGAGAGATGCCCTCCCGACCCAATTGATCGCAAGGGCATCTTTGTAATCACTCAAACTCGCGACTACTTCGCCGGGAGGCGGAAGATCCGCGACCTGGTCACGACTGAACGTGCCTTGTCCGGCTCCGTAACACTCGCAAAAAGATCCGCGATTGTCTTTTGCTCATCCTCCGGACGTCGGGCGCGGTCGGCGGCGAAGGCCGCGGCGATTTTCTCGAGTCCGGCCATGTCGGATGTCGCCATCCAAACAAAGTGTGTGAAGTCGCCGTCAGTCTTTACTTCCTCGGTGGAGAGGCCATACGCCAAGAGCGCTCCATCAGCAACCATCTTGTCGAAGACGGGCTTGTTGTACTTTTCCCACGTACGCCGGTACTCAGCGTTCATTCCGGGTTTGACCTTGATAAAGTTGTAGCGCGTTACCGGAAGGGTGCCGGCGGGCGGATTTGGTCCATAGTTCGAAACTAAATCGCGAGCCAGCCAGTCGCGTGTTTTGCTCATGTCAAAAACCGCTTGCTGTCGTTCGGCGGTGGTCATGGGCGCCTTCTGTTTATTCGCGTGCGCTGACTCAACTCGCCTGGCATCTTCCGCGGCTAACTTTTGCAACTGCGCTTCCATGCCGCTAAGAACTTTATCAACGCCGCCCCAGTTCGCTACTGAGAACCAGATCAGGTGCGTGGTGCCGCCGGGATAACGCAAGACAGGTGTCTCGATGCCCCAGGCCAGAATGACGCCGTCGGCCATCAACTTGTCGCGCACCGGCGCGCCGACCGTCTTGACCAGTTCCATAAACTCACCTTCCTGGCCGGGCTTGACGATGTAATCGTAATAGAAAGTGAGCGGTTGCGGTTGAGTCTGTTGGGCCATCACGGCCGAGCAGACGAATAGGAACGCAAAGGGGAGTAAAAAGATTTTTCGCATTTTGTTTTCTCCATCAGCCGCATCAGGAGCGGCCTGTAGTCAGGGGTTAGAAAACTGAGATGGCTTCCGGGCAATGTTAGCGATAGACGGGTTTTAGAGCATGAAAAGGTGGCGGTCAAGAAGATTCGACATGGTTGTCAAAGCAATCTTACGCGCATTGGTGATGAAGGGTATTGTTTACAAGATTTACAGGATGAACAGGATAAACGGGATTTTTCTGGAGTTTGGCGGTCCGGTTGAGCACTATACACGTGAGTTTTATCCGTAAACGATCCGCGTCAATCCGCGTCCGGTTTTTACTAGGAATCTTTCAATAAGTGAGGCAGAATTCGGCTCGATGCAACGACCCATCCTCGTCCTCCTGGTAATCGCACTGACTTGCTGCGTCTGTGCCGGTCAACCAAATCTTGGACCAGCCAATCGCGAAGCCGCGGAGTTTGCTTTTGAATTAACTGTCCAGCCCGCCGAGCGACGCGCGGAGTTGCTGGCCGCACATCCCGAACGTCTCACGGTCGCTTTACGTAAAGAACTGATTGCCATCGGCAACCTTCGCTTCACTGGATCTGACTACGCGAAAGCACTTGATGTTTACCAACTCGCAGAAAAAATCGCAGCACAGATCGGCGATAAGGAAGGTGTGGCCACAGCCAAACTCAACCTCGGCAGTGTTTATTACTTCCAGGGACAGTACGAGATCGCAAGCGATCATTATCGAAAAGCCGAAATGCTGTTCCTGACTATGACCAATAATTTTGAAGCGGCACGTTGTCACTTTGGCCTCGCACTCACCTATCAGGCGCAGCGGAAACAAGCCGAGGCACTGAAAACGTTTGAAGAAGCACTGAAGCAATTCCAATCCCTCGGCGATAAGATGGAGATCTTGAACACACTGGCGAGTATCGGTGGTCTGCAATACGAGTTGGGGAATTATGAAGCTGCGAGTAAGACGTTTATCGCGGTTGCAGAATTGGGTGAGAACGGCGAGATTTTTTCGCGCGTTGCAGAGGCGTTCTACATGCAACACGATTACACACAGGCACTCGTCTATTACCAGCGCGCGCTGGAACTCTTCACTGCTCAAAACAGTCTCGCTGGAACTATCGTCGCGCTCAGCGGCGCCGGCAATTGTTACTTCTATCAGCGTAATTACGATCGCGCGTTGGAACTGTACCACCGCAGTTTGGCGCTCGAACAAAAGCTAAACGACCCAACCGGTATCGCCACCCGCTTGCAAAATATCGGTCACGTTCATCGTGCTCGAGGTGATTATGCGTCCGCGTTGGAGGCGTATTTCAAGAGTCTCTCGATCGCCGAGAAACAACCAAACAAACCGACTGTAGCGACGACTCTCGGCAGCGTCGGTCTCGTTAGGGCTATGCAGGGCGACAACGCTCAGGCGGTCGACTATTTCAATCGCAGTGTCAAAGCGTACGAAATCAGCGGTGATGAAGTCGGCATGTCGCGGATGCTGAGTTACATCGGCAATGCGCGCTTTGCACAAGGCCAATACGATCTGGCGCTCGAGGCATATGAAAAGAGTCGCGAGCTACACGAGAAGCGTTCGGATCTTCTCAATCGCGCTCACGTTATGCTTGCTATCGGCGCGGTTTACAAAGCGCAACGAAAATTTCCTCAGGCGTTACAAAACTTCCAGGAAGCGCTCGCCTTCTACACAAGCGTGGCTCGTAAGGCCGACATGGCAGATGCGTTGAGCCGTCTCGCGGCAACCTATCGCGAACAGGGTGACAACACGCGAGCGCTCGAGTTCGCACAAAATGCGCTGCGAACGGCGAGAGAGGCTGATGTGTTCTCGATCGCGGCGTTCGCGCTGACTGAAGCCGGCAAAGCGCAACGAGGTCTCGATCACAAGACCGAAGCTTTGAACGCATTTGTCGAAGCGATAAAAGTGCAGGGAACGATTCATCCGGAAACCGGACCGGATGGGTTGGAGTCGGAACGAAGTGGTGTGTTTCCTTACCTCGGCGCGATGGAAACATTGATCGATCTCGATAAGCCGAGACAAGCCCTGGTCGGCGCGGAGGAGGCGAAGTCACAGTTTCTGCGTGAAGTGATTCAACTGGGAAACTTCACCGTCACGAAGGGAATGACTGTCGCGCAGCGTCAGGAGGAACTCAAGCTTCTGGGTGAACTGATCTCGCTCAAGGTTCAGGTGTACGGAGCTCAGGACGCTGGAAACGCGGTAAACAGTGCGTTGAGAAACAGGTTAAGCGCGGCACGCGCGGCGTATGAGACGTTTCGAAAACGTCTCTACACGGTCCAGCCGCAGCTTGCTGTCAACCGCGGTGAGCTGGCAACGCTGAGGCCTTCCGAATTGCGCTCTTTGCTTGATAAGAACAGCGCGCTTATTGAGTATGCGGTGACGGAAGATCGCGTGTATTTGTTTGTGGTGACTGCCGTTGCTTCGGAACCGCAAGTAAAGGTTTACCCACTCAGCATGTCACGCGCGGAAATTACAAAGAAGATTACGGCATTTCAGCAGTCAATTGATGATTCTGTTGTCGCTCGTGAAGTTTACGATCAGCTTTTGAAACCTGCTGAAAGTCAGATCTACGGAAAAACGAAACTTGTGATCGTTCCGGATGGACCATTGTGGAATGTTCCGTTCGAAGCACTACAAACCGCGGAAGGGAAGTATCTGATCGACCAGGCATCGGTCGCTTACGCGCCCTCGCTTTCGGCGTTGAGAGAAATGAGACGCCGTCGCTCGCTTAACCGCGTACAACCGTCTACGGTGATTGTCTTCGCCGATCCCATATTGCCAAAGGAAACAGTCGAACGCTTACAGACCGCTTACACTGGAGTGAGTCTGACCTCTGACAAGCAAAGTGAGATCGAAGCGCTCCAGTCGATCTATGGTCCGGCGCGCGTTCGTTCGTACACTGACGTGAGTGCAAACAAGGGACGAGTTAAAGCGGAGTTGAGTGCGGCAGGTATTTTGCGCTTCGCGACGCCCGCGATCATGGACCATGCGGTTCCGATGTATTCGTTTGTGACTCTCACACCGGATGGCGATGATGGTTTGTTGAGAATGTCGGAAGTTACAAATCTAAATTCAAGAGCGCGCGTAGTGGTGTTGCCTCACTTTTCGAGCGCGAAAGACAATTTGCAGTCAGGTAATGCGTTGATCGCAGTGAGTTGGGCGTGGTTTGTCGCCGGAACTCCGGCGGTCGTAGTGAATCGTTGGACAGTAGATGATCAGCCCCTCATGACTGGATCAACTCCAGAGCAGTTTCGGCAAGCGATGCTGAAATTTAAGAGCCAGCACAAGCCATCGCAATGGGCCGGATACATGTTTATCGGAAACTAATTTTAGCCGCGGATGAACGCTGATTTATTGCGGATCGGTTGATTTGCTCTCCTGTTGGATGCTCTCCAGGTCTTTTTGGCGCGTGCGGCCTTCCTTCAAGAAGACGTCGAGTTCTGCTGCCTTGGCGGCCTTGTTGTTTTCACGAAGCAGCGTTTGATATTTCTCGACCACGTCCAAATATTTTTTGAGTTTTTGAGCGTCGAGGAAGTTTGTTGAGAGACGCACAAAGCTGAAGACCTGCGTTAAGGTTGTTTCTGCCGCCGCCTTGTCCTGTGCCTTCAGATACAGATCGGCGACCTCACCCGCCGTGGTTACGTACGTGTACACGAAATGCTGATAGTCTGGTGAACGGTTGAGACTGGTGAAGTCAATGCGATCGCGAATGAAGGCATTCAGCTCGCGTATCTTCACTTGCTGAGTGTCTTTCTGTTGTTTCTGATACAGACTGAGCAGGTCTTCGAAAACCGCGAGCTCCTCTTCCCATGACAAACGCCCGTTGATGGGAGCGAGCGCTGTCACTGCTTCGTTCAAAAGAGCTTCCGCATCGGCAGGTCTGTTCATCTCGTTGGCGTAAAGCGAGGAGAGCTTTCGTAATCCGACTACGTATTGCGTTAGCGGATCTGCCGGACCCATTAAACTGCCCTTCAAGTTCTTCCGACTATCTATCAGTCGTTTGTAAAACTCCTCGGCCTTGTCGTATTTCTTCAATTGGTCGCGATAGAGATTTCCGAGCTTTACGTAGCTGGTGGCGATGGAGCTGTTCTCAGATCGGATCTGTTCTCTGATTGAGAGCGACGCCTCGTACGAATTCGCCGCTTCCTGATAGCGTCCCAGCTTCACGTAACTGTCACCCATCACATCGAGATCTTCATCGAGGGTAATAACGGCGAGCTTCTTGAGATCCGCGATCAGTTCACGCTGGTTTCGCAGTTTCAGGACAATCTGCTGGATCCTTTCGGCCAGCCGAAACGCTGCTTCGCTGCTACTCTCATCCTTCAGCACGTTATAAATCTGGCTCACCTCGTTGTAGTTATCGGCGAGCGCGCGGATGCTATCCGGATCGCTGGTGGTATCTGTTAATTTTTCCTGAATGTCGATGAGCTCGTTATAAGTGTGCAGTGAATCTTCATAACGGCCGCGGCCTCGGTAAAACTCAGCGAGTTCTTTAAGAGCACCGACAGTACCGTCGCCAGGTTCCTGCTCGACCTTCCTGTAAGTTGCGACCACGTCCTTCAAACGCTGCTCGGCATCGTCGTACCTGCCAATGTCCAGATAAAGCTGGACCAGGTTTTTCAAACTCGTAACTGCGGCGAGCGGGTTGGCAGTTTTTAGACTGGATTCCTGATAGCTGGCGGCCTTTTTGTAGTAGTCTTCTGCCTTAGCCAACTGTTGTTCAGGCGTTAGAGTTATCGTACTGGGAGTGCCGTACACGGCGACCGTGCGGTACTTTGCATTGTCGTGATAGGCGTGTGCGAGCCCGTGATAAGTCTCGAAGAGGATTGTGGCGGGCTCGTCTTTCAAAACTCTTTCCAGAATCACGCGCCCGTTTTCGTAGTGTTCGATCGCTTTGTCGTACTCGCGTTGTTTGTGATAGGTGTCGCCCAGACGCGATTGCGCCCAGCCATAGTCGCGTGCAAATTGTCGCGACTGCTCGGCGGTAAAATTTTGGTTGGTACCGTTTGATTGAAGCGCTTCCAACTTTTGCTCGAGCTTTTCGAATGCAACCTGGGCCTTGTCGAACTCTTCACGCCGGTACGCTTCAAGCCCACTGCGAATCAGCTCACCACGTTCAAGCGCGCCCGATAGTCTTTGCGCGCTCTGTTGCGCAGCAGCAGTGGCCTCATTCGCCCTCTGAGTCGCAACCTGCGCTGCCTGGAGGTTCTGGACAGCGATTGCTCTTTGCTCGTTGGCGACTCTGGCGGCCTCCACTGCTTTCTGTCGGGCGGCTTCGGTCTCTACTTTCGCCTTCTGTGCTGCGAACTGACTGGCCTGAGCCTTAACTGCTTCACCTCGTGCTTCGAGTCTCAACCGCTCGGCTTCCGCCGCGAGGTCGAGAGCGGCGCGCCGGTCGTGGTCGGCGGCCCAACGACTCTGAATCGCTGCTGCACGTTGTCTCCACGCAAACCCAGCGGTAGTTACCGCGAGTAACATGATCACGCCAAGGGCGACGATCAACCATCGCATGCGACGCGCAGCCCTTGCTTGCAACGCGACGAATCGCTTTGTTTTTTCCAGTTCGCGTTTATCGCGTTCAATTTCCTCATTACGTCGCTTTTCTTCAGCCGCGAGCTTTTCTTCACGCGCAAGACGGCTCTGCTCGAGATACGCCATCGCCGTTTTGAACTCGGGATGATAACGTTCGCCCCAGGCTGCATTCGGTTGTGACTTCTCGGCCCAGTCGAGTGCGAAGGAAAGCGCGGGATCCTGCATCAGTCCTTCGCTGCCTTCGCGATGCAGCACCGCAGTTTCAGCCACACGACGGTAGACCCGCACTGACGAGCCTTCATCGTTGACCCACTGCTTCAACCGCTGCCAGTTGCGAATCAAACTCTCGTGGGAAATGTCGATGACGGAATCAGCGTGTAGCTCCGTGCCGGAAGGAGGCATGAGAAATGATCGGCCACCGCGACGAAAGATGTCGATGACGGCAATTACTTCCGGCACGCTCGCGCCAGTGATCTTGCAGATGGTGTCGAGACGAGTAGGGCGACGCGTTTCACGATTGTCAGCGCCACGATCGCTCAATGCCTTGAAGAGTTTCTCCGCGATCTTTCGGCTCTTTTCGTCAGGTAACTCGTTGAACGCTTCGTCGGCGTGACGCGAAAGCGCGTCTGACATGGTGCCGATCGCTTCGTAATGTTCCAGTCCGATCGGTTCACCATCGCGACGATGTGCTTGCCAGTGTTCCCACGTGCGCATTAACGCGTGCTGGAGAATCGGAAGCTGATCGGGATTGTCGCCGACGTCGTTCAGCAGTCGATTGATCAGCGGTTCGCTGATCTTTCCACGGGTGACGCCGACTGGTCCCGTGACTGCAACTCGACGCTCGTCGCGGGTCATTCTTGGAATCAGGTACTGTCCGTCATTGATCGCTTCCGGCAGACCCTGGAACTGAGCGCAGTCGCCGAGAAAATCGGAACGCATCGTAAGCACGATGTAAATCGATAGCTCGCGCTGTTGTGCCGCTTCGAGCAAGAGCTTGACGAAAGCGGACGCCACATCGGCGCTGCTGCCGTCCTGTGCTGCACGGAAGCGAAACAACTCTTCAAACTGGTCCACCACCAAAAGGAGTTTTTCTTGAGCGCCCAGCCGTGCCTCACGCGCCACATTCAGGATGCCGAGGGAACCACTGCGCAACGTCGCCTCGATCATTGCTTCGGCTTCTGATTCCGGTAAACCGGCGCCTGCTTCTGCCAGTACGTCTTTTTTAGACAGCTCCGCCGCCAGATTTCCCATCGGATCGCCACCCGGCCGCATCACTGCGATGCGCCAACCCGAACCCGCACCCTTCATCATTCCGCCACGCAGCGCCGGCATCAGACCGGCGCGAATCAAGGAAGACTTACCACTGCCCGAGGTGCCGACGACGGCGAGAAAACGCGCGCGTTGCAGTCGCGCCAGCAATTCGTCGGCTTGTCCTTCGCGACCGAAGAACAGGCGATATTCGTCAGTCTCAAAAGGACGCAGGCCGGGGAAGGGATTCTTAATCGGTTTCGATGAAATCATTGCTCGCCTCCTTCGGCGGCGTTGACGGCCTTTACGAAGTCTTGCAAGTCGTTCGGATCGAACAACGTATAATTACGAATGACATAGGGCACGAGATGAGTTAGGAAATCCTCTTTCTGATCGCTTTGCGGCGCTCCCACATAAACAGCGGCTGCACTCCAATCCTGCTCGCGACCGTAACCGTAGGCCTTCTCGAGATCTTCGAGGTTCTTTCGTACCCACGGTTCATCGCCGTTGCCGAAATAGACGAGCGCTGCGTCGCATTCGCGCAGATTTTTGTGGTGATAATCCATCAAGGTCGCGGCGCTGTCGCCGTCGAGCCACGTGATCACTTCGAGATTCTGTTTGAAGAGATATTCTTTGATCGGACGCACCAGACTGCGATCGCGATTCTCACAGATCAGATAAATCTGCTTCAGTTTCGAACGGCCGTTTTGTTTTGCGGTGACAACCGGCGTGGGCGGATTTAGCTTCTCGATGATGCGTGTTTTCAAGTCTTCGATGCTGGTCTGGAGTAACTCAGCACCGCCGCCAACGCGTGTTTGCAGCGCGGTGATAAAGTTCTTTTGACGTTCATCGGTGACCTCAAGCGCGGGTGTCATGAGACCCTGTGGCATCCAGAGCAGACGCGTGAAAGTCGGATCTTTAGCACAACGCTGAGCAGCGACTTCTTCCTGAATCGCGATGATCGAGCGTGGATCGTCTTCGGGCGTGGCGCCGTAACGTTTTCCGATCAGATGGACTGAAAGAATCGAACGTCCGAGCGCTTTGAGGATCGCGGCTTCGGTTTCCTGCAGTTCGGTGGCCGGCAACTTCTCTTCGGGGACGACACCGTAACCACGTTGTCGCAACTCGTCACGGACAACTTCACGTTCCTGAGTCAGATCAGAACTGGTCTCAGCCAGATAGATAAACTTCTGCGGACCTTCCGCAGGGAGCTCTTTTGTCGTATTGCGTTTGTCCGGATCTTTTACCACCGCGAGCAGGGTTGAGACGTCCCATGCGAGTCGTCGTAGCGCGGTCCAATATCTCGGATCCTTGCCCGGAACAACGTCGGGACTGAATTCAACCGGCATGTCGCCTTCCATCTCATAGAACGAGTGACCGATCAGTTCCTGGAGTTGCGCCGGTTCCTTTTTCGCGAGATGAAACAGCAGCGGCGACTTGGTCACTTTAAAGATTCGGGAGCGATGGGCGGGCACGTTTGGAAGCGGCGGATTTTTACTGAATGCTTCGAGCTCACGTAGACACCAGTCTGATTGGACATAGCGTGGGGTCACTATCGGAACAAACAATATTGAATTTGAAATGCCTTCTTCGATCGCTGCGCTCAGGAGGGCGTCGCCGGTGAGACTACGCTGGTCGCGCCAGACTTTCGGCATGTAACCAAGCGTGGCACTGACGAGGCGTGGCAAACGTTCGACTAAAAGATCGACCCACCCTTTGACGTCGCCGGCCGGATCCTCGTCATCGAGGTGTCCATAGCTAATGAAGATGTCGTATTTCGAAGGCATGCACTTGTTCTCAGGAAACACGGGAAGAATGAAGTCAAACCGAAGGCGTGCGGGAGAAATGATGCCACAAAAAGCCACAAAAGGCACAAGAATCTTACAATTAGTCTTTTGTGCTTTCTGTGGCTGGCTTAGGGAGAACAGATTCGGCAGGGTTTGAAGCCGTGCTGAAGCGCTTCGGTCGTGGTGGCAAAGCCGACGCGATTTTTGTTCGAGATCCGGTTCACCCAGTGACAGTTTTCCTGGTGAAAGATTCCCAACACAAGGTTCCCGACAAAAGGATCAGTGGCCGCCGGAGCAATGGCTGTGGGCGGTGTCGGCAAGTTCACTTGCGGATGCCATGACCTTGCAAACTGTGCCTGCGGATCCGGAGGTGGCGCCGTTGCGACCGAGGTCGTCAGCCACGGTGAACTCAAGCTGGCTCGCTTCGCTTTGATCGATTCGTCAATTGCACGCGCAAACCCGAATGTCAGACAGCCAATCGCGAGACACATCAGCGCGGCAAAGAGTGACACGACGAAACTGAATCCCATGAACTCGAGCAGGATGTAAGCACCCCAGTACCAGATCAAAAAATACCTTTTCACGAAGTCCTTTGAGAACGTGAACGTGTTCACCAAAATCGCCTGCGGGTCCTTGATTGTCACACGCTGCGGAGGTGAACTGCTGAAGAGTGTCTGCACTGTCGGCGAGTTGGGAGTCGACGGCACCGAAGGTTTTTGCACCCGATCCTGCCAGGGAATCCAGCGAATGGCTCTACTGATAGGAGGCAACTCTGAAGCAGCAACTTCTCGCGTTTTTTGTGTCGTGTCGATGTCAGCCGGCGCCGTCATCCATCCGGGCAGCGAGGCTTTGCCCTTGACCAGATCAAGTACAGACGGCACTTCGTTCGGAGATCCTATCGCGGCAGTTGCGAGTGCATCGGCGAGCCGCGTATGTTCTGGTCCAAGCTCACGAATTTTATTGAAGAGCTGCGACGAAGCGGGATCCGCAAAATCTGCTTTGGTGAAGAGCAGGTTCTCGTCATGATGTTCCTGCCAGAGACTCGGACGCTCGGCGAGCGCAATCAAAGATAGATAGATCACGAGCGAAGAGAAGTTATCCAGCTTCTCGTCAAAGTGATCGGCGTTTCGGCGCGGGTGCTGATAGTGTTGGTGACCGACTTCACTCGCGGTCCAACCGGCCATCTTCGTCACAAAGATTCCATCGTGATCGACGAGTCGCAATTGCCCGTGTTCGACGATGATGTTGCCGTGCTGCAGATCGCCGTGGGCCATACCGGACGTCCGCAATGCAGCGAGCAGTCGTAACCACTCGTCTGAAAGATGCTGCAAGACATCGGGCCGATTCAGCATTTCACCGATGTACAGATCCAATGTCGGACCTTCGATCCACTGCATGAAGAGAATCGGAAAACGCTGACCGCCGACGAGTATTCCTTCCGATGCGTAAGTGAACTCAGAAAGATAGGGAACTGGCGCGGTGCGAAGGTGTTCCTGAATGGCGCGGTATCGCTGATCGCGATCTCCGAGATAACCGCGGAAGCAACGGACCGCGAAATCGCCGCCGCCGTGTTGTGCATTCAGTTTATAAACGTAGGCAAACTGGCCTGATGTGACGAGGGGCATCCCGAGTCGATCGACCGCCGGAAGCGTCTGCCGCAGCAGCGGATGCGCAAAACAGATCGAGGGACACTGGATGGCCTCAGTGAAATACCTCGCCGACGGCCAGTATCTGGTTCCGGTATGTGAGGGAGAAACAGCCACTAACTTTTACTCCGTTTAAGTTCGATTCTGACGATGGCCAGATCGTCGTTTCTTATTCTGCCAGCCATTCGCTCGGTGTCAAAGAATTGCCGGAGATCTTCATCTGAATTTGAACTAAGAAACTGGTCGACGTCGAGATCGCTGTTCTCGAACCGCTGCAAACACCACGACGCCGCGGCGTCAGACATCAACAACAGCACGTCGCCGTTCTGACAAATTCCGGAGTCGATTACGACGTACTGCATGCTGTTTTCGTGCAGCGATGAATCCGAAGCGACCAGCACCGGCGCCGAGTTGAAACTCTCCGAACGTGACAATGGCAAACTCTTCAAAAGCGTTTTGTTCCGGCAATGCAACAGGCACGCGTCGCCAAGCGCTATCGCCTGCCATTTCGGTGAATCATTCTTGAAATCCAACTCCACGCCGACGAGGGCAGCAAATGAACCCGCCCGCGCTTTCTCTTCGGAATACCACGAGAGAGTTAGACTATTCCACGACTCGCGAAGTTCCCGTCCTTCGTCCGCGACCCATTCACGAAATTCTTCGAGGGTTAGGGTGGCTTTGCGTTGTACCCAATGTTGGGCCAGCCGTTGCGCCCAGTTGAGTGCGTCGAATGCTTCGGTGGCGCCGTCGGCAACGGCGAATCGAGAGCTTTGGATGTCGCTGGCAATGGCGTCCTCACATTCAGAAACTTCCTGGCCCAACTTAGGCAGCAACAACTGCCGCAGTTGCAGATCCCAGGTAGTACTCTGTTTGGCAGAACTCAAGCCAGCTCCGTTCTATCATCCATCCATCTGTAAGGAGTCATGCCGGTGAGGCTGGTACCGATTTCGTAAAACTGAACGATGGATGATGGGTCTCCATTGAACACAAAACCTCGGGAGCCTTCCAGCGCGTTGACTCCGAGTTGTGCGGCGGCCGCCAGAAAGTTGGTCGGCAATCTACTCGACATTTGAAACAGGGTGCGTGCGAAGCCGTCAGGAAGAGACGACTCGTCAGTTGGATATTCGACCTTCGCCGATCGTCGTGAAGAAATATGGCAGTTGAATAAAAGAACGGCGCCGTCGTCAGTGCCGAGTGACATGATCTGTCTGGCAATCTCGTTTGGATCGCCGTCACTCGATTCGCCGTCGGTGAGATGCAGGATCGTGGGTGGAAATCCTCGTGGATGCTCGATCAACCACCCTCTCAGTATTTCCTGTACACGTGCGAGAGCATCGCACATCGGTGTCTTGCCGTCGGCCATGGGATGAATCCAGATCGGGTAACGGACGGGTACTTCGACCCAGCCGCCGCCGCCGTCCGAAACACGCTTGTAACTGCTTTTTACCTGCATCGGAAAGTCAGCCACCTGTGCGATCGGAACGATCGGGCGACCACCGAGCTCACCGGAAAAACACGAGCCCAGGGTGCGGCCATAACCGATGACGGAGACGTAGTAGTAATTCCTGACTTCTTCAGTCTTGGTGCAACGGATGACGAGGTCGTGCAACGTGTGGTTAACGACTTCGGCGACAAAGTCTGCTTTCTTGCGAGCCGAGTCGCCGCTGAACGGATCGCCCATCGAACCTGACTGATCGATCAGAAGAATGACACAGGTGGGGTTTGCGCGCGTGATCTGGGCCGAATACATTTCGCCTATTCTATTACTGACGGGCGCGACTCCAAAGTGCCCAGGATGCTTAGATAGATAACGAGGGATAAAACTATCGAAGCCTGTTGAAAAATGTCGCCGATAATTGCGGCAACTACCTGTACGCCCCAAAAGCTAACGCCGAAGACTGGGGCCAGCGCCGCAGCAAAGGTAAGCGGCATGCTGGCGAGATTTATCAGGCAGCTCATACAGAACGTTGCGCCGAGGATTTTCCAGCGATGTCCTTCAGTCAATTTGTAGCTACGCTTCAATACTTCCGTTACCGAGCGACCTTCAAGCACCGCTATTGGGTACACTATTTCAAACGCCAGGTACAGGATAATTCCCGGAATAATCAGCAGTAGCGTGCCTAGCAGCGTGAGTATCCACACCAGGACCGCACAGAGGCTGAGTTTTCCGAGCTTGGATAAACCCCAGCGATATGATTCGTTGATGCCGGGAGCCACGCCGGTTTGCAAGACTTTCATCATTGCATAAATGAGTGCCGGGGCGATGAGGACGTTACAGAAGATCTGGAGCGCGATAGTTCCCACAGCTAACTGCCAGTTGCCGCGAATGTCGTTGAAGCTGAGTGCTTTGAAGACTTCAAAAGGCGTGACGATGACGAGCACGAGCTTGGTGATCAGCCAGATGTTTTTGGTGAAAAGCGTGACGGCCGGTCCAAACGCATCGGACATGCGGTTGAAAGGCCCGATTGACGAGATGGATGGAGAACTGCTCCGCCGGCGAGGTTGAGGAATTTCGGCGTAGATCGGGGCCACGGGTTGGGGAGCCATGCTCAACTCAAGACCGCAAGCCTTGCACATCTCGTTCGAGAGAAGGTTGACGACTCCACAGCGGATGCATTTGACGTTGGTCATGAGGTCTTTCGCGTTTCAAGCGGACGTGTAAGAATGCGAGGCACGTCGCCAGTGGAAATCTACCACAAAAGGCACCAAAAGCGATCAAAATCCCGCCCTTCAGCATTTTCCTTGACTACGCGTGCGAATTGTATTTAAGTTTCGCGATTGTTTGCTCATTAGCTCATCTGAATGATCTGCCCAGGGTCATCTTGACCGTCAGCTTGTTTCCGTTTTTAGAACTGCAGCGAGAGTGTTACCTGCGAAGGAGTCCCCCATGTCTGAGAAGGAAACCACCGTCGTAAACCTACCCGCATCAACCGTCACCGGTAACGGTTCTCCCAAACCAGCTTACACCGACGGTAACAAAGCCACCCCTTACCAAACGGTGGTGCCGACGCGAAAGAGCGCGAACATAGAAAAAGCCAAAATCATCCTGCGCGGTGGTCAGGCTGATCCGCAGACCATTCTCGCGCTGGCCAAGACGCTCAAAGAAGAAAACCGATTTACTTACGCGCGCCGTCTATTGTTGCGAGCCAGCAAGCATAAAGACACCACCAGCAACAAATCGCTTCGCCTCAAGATCTATCAGCAGCTAGCACTCTGCACTTACAAAGACGAGGACCTCCCCGCAGACGAACGTCTCGATCGCGCCCTCGAAATCCTCCAGGAAATCGCCGATTTCGACGAAACAAAGGATCAGGAAACACTCGGCCTGATCGCCGCTGTCTACAAACGGAAATGGGAAGTCGACGATCAGCGCCAGAACCTCGAGCGCTCGCTTCAGTTTTACATGCGCGGTTACGAACAGGGCTGTGAAGGCGATCAGGGATACAACGGAATCAATGCCGCATTCATTCTCGATCGCCTGGCGTATCTGGAAGAAGGGGAGGCGGGAAAAGCCGGTCGTGAGTCGCTCATCGCTGCCGGACGCCGTAAACGCGCGCGTGAAATAAGAGAAGACATCGTCAAAAGAGTCGGCGCGATGGTCACAGATCCGACGCACAAGTGGGTCACCACTAAGTGGTGGTACTACGCGACGATGGCCGAAGCCTGTTTCGGATTGCAGTGCTATGACGACGCCGTCGAATGGATAAGAAAAGGCCACGCCGCGGCGGACAAAGTGTACGAATGGGAGTTGGAGACTCTGGCGCGCCAGCTTGCATCGTTAGCACGTCTTCAGTCTCCTGAAAATCTCCAGCCGGCACGCGCCGCTCTGCTAAAAGCATTCAACAACGTCGAGGCAGTAACACGCACAGCCTTCGCAGGCAAAGTTGGTTTGGCTTTATCCGGGGGTGGGTTTCGCGCCTCGCTTTATCATCTCGGCGTACTCGCGCAACTCGCTGAACTCGACGTGCTGCGCAATGTCGAAGTCCTCTCGTGTGTGTCCGGTGGCGCGATCGTCGGCGCTTACTACTATCTGAAAGTCCGGCATCTGCTCCAAACCAAAACCGACGCTGAGATTACTCGCCAACACTACATCGATATTGTCCGCGAAATGATCGACGAGTTTGTTGCCGGCGTGCAGAAGAATATTCGTACGCGTGTAGCAGTTAATCCCCTGAAGAACTTCCGCATGCTGGCGACTCCGAATTACTCGCGAACTGTGCGAGCGGCAGAGTTATACGAACAGTACCTCTATGCCCTGGTCCAGGACGATCACGAGTTGAAGAAAGACCGTTATCTGAACGATCTGACGATTGCGCCGCTGGTCCAAAACGGCGCTGAGACTGAGAGAGACACGTCGTTCTCGCCGAAGTATCAAAACTGGAGACGCAGCGCGAAAGTTCCGATCCTCGTTCTCAACGCTGCGACACTCAACACCGGTCACACGTGGCAATTCACAGCTTCGTGGATGGGTGAAGCACCCGCGGGAATTGATACAGACATCGACGGCAACGATCGGCTGCGTCGCATGTACTACAACGAAGCTCCCGAAGGTCATCAACGCATCAGGCTTGGTCAGGCCGTCGGTGCTTCCGCCGCTGTGCCCGGAGTGTTCGAGCCGCTCACCATGGACAATCTCTTTCCCGATCGTATCGTGCGTTTGGCTGATGGCGGTGTTTGTGACAATCAGGGTGTGGGCACGTTGCTCGAGCAGGATTGCAAAGTCGTTCTGGTCAGCGATGCGAGCGGACAAATGGAATCGCAGGCAGCCTCGAGCCGGCAAATCTTCGGAGTTTTGCTGCGCACGAACGACATTTTTCAGGCTCGTATTCGCGAAGCAGAGTATCAGGATCTGAAAGGTCGACGCCGTTCGAATCTGCTCCGCGGTTTCATGTTTGTTCACTTGAAAGGCGATCTCGATGTCGATCCCGTTGACTGGATCGACTGCCTCGATCCTTACGATCCATTTGAGGATGTGCGACCCCTTTGGCGTCACGATCGTTACACGCGATACGGCATCGCCAAGGATGTGCAAAAGCTCCTCTCAGCGATTCGCACCGATCTGGATTCCTTCTCGGAAGCCGAGGCCTACGCGCTCATGACCAGCGGGTTTCGCATGACCGAATTTCAGTTCAAACAAGGGAACTGTGTGGAAGAGTTCTTCCTACCAGCAGAGAACGAGAAGTGGAAGTTTCTTGAGATCGAAGAGTTCATGAGAGGTTCAGGAAAGGGCAATCAATATCTGAAGACTTTGCTTGGAGCAGGGAACAGTCTCGCCTTCAAAGTTTGGCAGATCGATCCGGTGTTGAAGAACATCGGGCGGGTGGTGTTGGCGTTGATCGCTCTGGCCCTTGCCTGGCTCATTTTCAAATGGTGGAACACGCCGCTGCCGACCGACGCGCTGGCAGATTATCTCCAGATGCGGGCGAACTCGCTCCGAAACATCACGTTCAAAAGGCTTGCTGACTATGTCGTTGCCATTGCCAGTACAACAGTGATCTTCATGATCCTCGGCAAAGTGCTCACGACGTTGTTTGGTACATTTGTTTCGGAGAATGCCATTCGCCTGATACGCTGGCGAGACAATGTGAGGAAAGTTGCGATCGCGATATTCATCAGCACCGTCGGCTGGGTGCTCGCGTGCACCCATCTCTACATCTTCGACAAACGCTTTTTGGCACTCAGTACGCTGGAAAAGGTGAAACAAAAGAATGGCTAAGTCTGAGCAGATTCGCGTGATGATCTCGAGTCGCTGTAAGGCGAAGATTCCCTTCGAGGGGAAACAGGTTTTACTGTCAGATCTTCGTGAACGGCTCAAGAAAGAGATTGAGGACCTTGCTTTCTGGCCCGGTCAACAGAGGATCTTTCACTGTTGGATTAACGAAACCAGCTCCGGCTCAGGACTCGACGAAACGTGGTGGGAGCGATCGGTCGACGAGTCTGGAGGTGGTGATATTGTGATTGTGTTTTATAACGGCGAATCGGGTGGACCAATCAAAGATGGTCCGATCGGAATCTGCCATTCGGAAATCGAAGCCGTGCGGCGAGATGGAAAAAAGGTTCGAGTGATTCCCATAGAGCCGCTGGCCGAACCCTCAAAGAACAAAGCACAACGTGCGCGCGACGAAGCGTTTCAAGAGTATATGAAAAGCCTTGACATCTTTAGCCCGCCCGCCAATTCAGGAGAGCAACTCATAGAGAGAGTTCGGCATGAAATAAGAGACGTTGTAGTAAAGCTAGTGCAGGACGCTGCAAAAACGCCGGATTTGAGTAGATCTAATGTTGGCCCGGCACTCGAGTGGCACCGGATGAACTACGCCGAGCGTCAGGACACAATGCGAAAGCGACTCCACTATGCTTTAGGGCAGGTTCCAGGCTCGACGGAGATCGAGCCAAAAAAAATCAGCGATAATTGGTTGACATTGTCGTTGTTGCTGGGTGGAAAGAGAGTGCTCGCCGCATTACACGCTGTCCCGGCGAGCTTGGGACAATCAGCGGCTCGTGAAATAGTGGGCCAGCCATTTCTAACCGACTACACCTTGCACGATCAGTTAAAAGACAGTGATGGCGGACCGATACACCTCGTCGCTTGTTACAAAGGAGCGACGGAAAGTCAGGCGCTGAAGATGCTGGGTTTCCCGGATGCCACCGTAGTACCAGGCCGATTCGGACTTCATGTCGCTGACTCAGTGCAGAAGATACAAATTGTTCTACTGAAAAATTGTCAGACTCCTACCGCAGTCACAGAATCAATCAACTTGTGGCTCGAGTGGGTCAGGCGATCGGGTGAGGAACAACTCGTCGCCCAACGCGCCGCCGGTCGAAAGCGTATTATCGCTGCAATTGCGGCACAGAACTAATCAACTTAAACGGAGGATCTATGTCTCTTTGGGGCCACCTGGAAAACAGATACAACACGCAACGTCCACGAAAGCTTCTGACGCTCGACGGCGGCGGCATTCGTGGTGTTTTGTCGCTTCAAGTCCTGATCAAAATGGAGGAAATGCTCGCCGAGAAGAGCGGGCAAGGTGAAAACTTCCGTCTCTGCAATTATTTCGATTACATCGGTGGGACGAGTACGGGCGCTATCATTGCCGCCGGACTGGCTATCGGGAAATCAGCTCGTTTCCTTTCTGATTTTTATCAGGAAGTTGGACCAGCGATGTTTGAGAAGGCTTTCATTCTGAAGCGACTGAAACATCTTTATAAGAGTGAGCCGCTCACCGAGAAGCTCAAAGAGGTTTTTGGCGCAGACACAACGCTCAGCTCTGACAAGCTGAAGTGTCTGTTGCTCGTGGTCACACGTAACGTCTCCACTGACTCACCGTGGCCCATCAGCAGCAATCCATACGCGAAGTACAACGCGCCTGATCGAGCTGATCGCAACACGCAGATTCCGCTCTGGCAACTCGTGCGTGCCAGCACTGCCGCGCCCGTATTCTTTCCGCCGGAAGTCGTGCAGTGGGATCCGAAGGATCCGTCGAAGGCGTTCTTGTTTGAAGATGGTGGACTGACGCCATACAACAACCCTGCATTCCTGATCGCGCGCATGGCGACGCATCCGGCCTACCGGCTCAACTGGCCCACCGGCGAAAAGAATTTGCTGGTGATGTCGATTGGTACCGGATCTGCGCCGTCGGTTGATGCGGATGTTTATAGTGGCGGTAAGAACGCGTTCTCGAATCTCGTCAGTTTTCCGAGCGCACTGATGTATGGCGCGGCCGTCGATCAGGATATTAACTGCCGTATCATTGGTCGTTGTATACACGGTGGTGAGTACGACAAAGAACTCAACCGTTGTGATACTGAGATCGATCGTGAGGTTGGTGATCTTGTTTATCGGGACGATCCGGCTAGCGACGATCTTGGCCGCCAGTTTACTTATGCACGCTACAACGCCGAACTGTCGCGGAAGTGGCTTGACCGCCGCGGGTTGAATAACGTCGACCCGGCAAAAGTCGCTCAGCTCGATTCAGTTGAGCACATCCCGGATTTGATCAGAGTCGGGCAAGCACTTGCCAAAGAAGTGAAGATCGAACACTTCAACCTCGACACCTTCGGCCAGTTTTATTAATCAAACTATTCGGAATGTACTGTAGGGGCGGCCCTCCGTGGCCGCCCCCATTCTAATCATCGAGCGCTCAGAGATTTCATGACGGGGGCGGCCACGGAGGGCCGCCCCTACAGTTCGTTCCGAGTAATAAGGAGTTGACATGAGGGCTTTCATCGTTCGTCCTTTTGGCGTGAAGAACGAAATTGATTTTGACGCCGTTGAGGAAAAATTGATCGGACCGGCATTGGACCGACTCGGCGTTACCGGACGCACCACCGGCGAGATTGTCGGCCAGGGAAACATTCGGACCGACATGTTTCAGTTACTACTGACTGCCGATCTGGTCGTTGCCGATCTCTCAATTCACAACGCAAACGTCTTCTACGAGCTCGGGATTCGTCACTCACTGCGCGATCGTCACACGTTTCTTATCAGCTCCAAGGTCGACAGGTTTCCCTTCGATCTCCAGACCGATCGTTACTTCACTTACGACAAACAAGCGCCGGCAGACAGCGTCGATAAACTAGTCGCGGCGTTACGCGCCACCATCGACGACGGAAAGACAAACAGCCCTGTCTTTGCTTCGCTTCCCAACATGAAAGAGCAGGATCCATCTGAGTTTATGGCGGTACCGCTCGGTTTTGGTGAAGAAGTGGAGCGCGCTGCCTCCGAAAGACGACTCGGTGACCTCGGACTTCTCGCCGCGGAAGCAAAGGGTTTTTCCTGGGAAACTGAAGGCTTGCGTGCGGTGGGCCGCGCGCAATATGCAGCCAAAGATTTCAAAGGCGCCAAGGTTACGTGGGAAGCCGTACGCCGTCCTCCCCGTGAACACGATCTCGAAGCCAATCTTTTGCTGGGAACAATCTACGAACGTCTCGGAAAAATAACTGATTCAAACCAGGTGCTTGAACGTGCTCTCGATAACAAGCAAATTTCGAAGGATAAGAGAGCTGAGGCGTATGCGCTGCAAGGTCGGAATGCGAAAACGCTTTGGCGACGCGAATGGGAAGCGGTAGCTGATCCGGTTACCAAGCCGGCGGCGGCGTTGAAGTCTGGTCTTTTACAGGATTCGTTTGAGAGTTACGAGCGCGCTTTCGAAGAAGATCTGAATCACTTCTATTCGGGTCTCAACGCGCTGGCGATGTTGCGGGTGATGATTGAGCTGGCGACAGCTCAGCCGAATGTATGGGCCGGCCGATTTAGGACACGCAAGAAAGCTGACGATCAGTTATCCGATTGTAGTGAGCATGCAGCGCAGCTTGCGGCTGCTGTCGAAGTGTCGATCAATGCCAGCCTTCATCAATTGGAACGCGAAGGTAAGAAGAATTTGTGGGTGGAGATCAGTCTTGCCGATCATCGTTTGCTAACGTCCGACATGCCGGAGTGGGTTGGGAATGGTTACCGTGAAGCGCTTGATGCGGCTACCGATCAAGCGATGGAGTCGGTGCGAAATCAACTCGCGATGTACCGGGAACTCGGCGTATTCAAAGCCAATGTTGACGAGGTGATCAGTTACACGGGACTTCCCGAGGCTAAGGCTGATGAGAATGGTCGCAAGCGTGTACTTATTTTCACTGGCCACATGATCGATGCGCCGGACCGTGAGAAGCCGCGTTTTCCGCCTGACAAGGAAGCAATTGCGCGTCAGAAGATCAAAGACGCAGTCGCAGCAGAGATGAAGATCGGTGAAGGAGTTTCGTTTGGGATTGCCGGTGGGGCGAGTGGCGGCGACATACTCTTTCAGGAAGTTTGTTTCGAGCTTGGTATTCCGACGCATCTGTATCTCGCGATGCCGAGTGGTTTTTACGTCAATGCGTCGGTGCGCAAAGCCGGATCGGATTGGGTGCAGCGATTTCGTGACCTTTACACGCGTCTGTCCAATCAGGGGCTGGTGCGAGTTCTCAGTCAGATTGAGGAAGAGCCGAAGGAGGACAAAGACTATCTGCCGGCATGGTTGCGTTCCAAGCCAAATTACAATATCTGGCAGCGCAACAATCTCTGGATGCTGCACAACGCGCTCACGGCCGGCGGCGACGATTGCGTTACGTTGATCTCGCTCTGGGACTGTGAGCCGACGGGCGACGGCCCCGGCGGCACGAGTGATCTGGTGCAGAAAGTTGAGCGTCGCGGCGCGAAGGCGATTGTGATTAATACAAAGAAAGAATTTAGTCTTTAGGAACGTACTGTAAGGGCGGCCCTCCG
>DASSFI010000119.1:0-57283 GCA_035694465.1 Pyrinomonadaceae bacterium
GCGGCCACGGAGGGCCGCCCCTACAGTTCGCTGGATGGGGTTAAAGTCGCTTAGGGTTTCCATTTGAAGGGGAATAGTTTCCCGGCGTCCGCGGGATCCATGGCGCCGCCGGCGATGGCAATGGCGCGCGAAAGGACCGGATCTTTTTGAGCCCGAAGATCCTCTCCCGTCGGCAACAACATCTCATCGGGAGCAACGCCGGCGCCTTCAAGACTCTTACCATCACCCATGATGAGGTCAGCGTCGGTCACGCTCACGGCGTAAAGGATGACCGTCTCGAGACCAATCTGATGTGGATACAATCGACTCCGCATCACTTTTCCATAAGTGCGATCACCAAGCACGGTCCCGCGCTTCTCCAACTGGACCACACGCGCAAGCACCTCAGCAGCCGACCCCGACTCACTATCGACGAGCACAAATACCTGGCCCTTGAATCCGCTGTCACCACGCGTCTTCGCCAGCATCGGTTTCGACTCTTTACGCAATTTCATATTCCCGATCGTGACGTCGCGATCGAATAGATTGCCGACGAGTCGCTGCAATGTCTCAACTGCGCCGCCGCCGTTGCGCCGTAGATCGAGAATCAGGGTCTTATATTTCTTTACCTTATCGACCCGTTCATCGACGCCGTCTTCCGTTAGATCAAACGAAGGCATGCGCCAGATCACGATGTCCTTGTTCACTTCGACGGCGCGATGCTCGTTCACGCGAGATTCGTCTTCGAGATCTCTCCAGTAAGCATTGAGATCGATCGTGTCCGTGAGGTCAAAAACTTTCTTCCCGTTCTGAATCTTCGCTTTCAGCTCTAACTGGCGTGGCTGCTCGCCCGGACTCTGCACTTCGACATTGACCACCGGCCGCGGCGACAGCGCATTGTAAAGATAGTGATAAATCCAGATGTTGGCGCGGCTCGGACTGATGCCGTCAATCTTGATCACCTTGTCACCGGGCTTGAGGCCCTTGGCTTCCGCATCGCTCTTTGGCTTGACGGCAATCACGTAACATTCGTCGCCGAATGTTTGCACTTGCCAGCCATACTCGATGCGGGCAGATCTTGGCGGTGGCACGAAGACCGTGTGAGAGTCGTTGAAGTCGAGCAACATCTGCGCGATGATGCCAAACATCTCAGCGTTAGACTTCGCCTGCTTGATTCTTTCCTCGGCGGCCTTCGTTTTCGCATCAAGATCGATACCGCGAAACGCCGGGTCGTAATAGTTCTTGCGAATATCATCACGTGCCGCTTTCAACATGACGACGCCGCGATCGCGATCCTGACTTGAAATTGATTGCGCCAGGATCGGGTGACTAAGCCCGAGCACGATAAGAATCAACAGCCACAAACATTGCCGCATGTCAGATTCTCCTTTGCGATATCACTAAGCTCAATACTAAGCGACGGATCTGGTAGCGAGCCGCAATCGCTCCGCTATTGCCTGCTTCGGTTGTGCGCCGATGAGGCGATCGATGAGTTTTCCATCCTTGAAGATTAGCATCGTGGGAATACTTGCGATCTGAAAGTGCTCCGCAGTTTGCGGGTTCTCGTCGACGTTCAACTTGGCTATTCGATAGCTGCCCTGCGACTCAGCGGCGAGCTGATCCAAAACAGGTGCAATCATCCGGCAAGGTCCACACCACTCCGCCCAACAATCAACCAGCACCGGAACACCGGTAGCCTGCAGCACTTCAGTTTGAAACGTTTGATCAGTGATCGTGACTGGCTTCGCATCGAATACGGGCGCCTCGAGCATCTCACCACAACGTCCACACTTTGCTTCACCGTTTGCCAGCCGGGTTTCGTCGACTCGATTCTTCGCACCACAATTACCGCAAGCAACTACCTGCATAAGACACCCCTTTTATCTAACCACAGATGAACACGATTTATTTTGGATATATTATTTGACTCCTTTCGCCGTTTCAATCATTTCAGTCACGCGTTTCATCCAATCTTCACCGGAGCTGCCGCCAAAGCCGATGCCCTCGAAGACGATCTTGCCGTCAGGACTGACAACCCAGTTGCGCGGAATACTGTTGACTCCCTGACTGTCGGCGTATTGCTGGCCCAGCAGCACTGAGAAGTTAAACTTGTTCTCCTTCATGTACGGCTCGACCATACCGACTTCTTCGTCGGTGTTCAGTGTGAGCACGACGACGTCTTTTCTGTCTTTCAACTGCTCGCGCAACTTCTGCACATACGGCAACTCGGCGCGGCATGGACCACACCACGTGGCCCATAGATTGATGAAAGCCACTTTGCCTTTCAGATCACCGAGCGACCATTTCCGCCCGGCCAGATCACTCAGCTCGAATTCAGGCAGCACCGTGTTCTTCTTGTCCCACGTCGCAATTTCGGCAGTTCCGAGTCTGCTCTTCGAAGCTTCGTTACGCGCGAGATAAGCATTCCAGCCCTGGTCCGTACCACCCAATTGTTTCCACAAGCGTTGCGTGTTGTCGTTTAGTTCGTCTCTTCCAGTCGACGCATTGGGACGCAGAATGAGTGCGGTCTGGTAAGCCATTAGCGCGTCCAGTTTGCGTTGCTCGGCTTCCGCAACTTTGCCGGCTGTATGCCAGTAAACACTCTGATAATAGGCATGGGCTCGCTTCTCTGCGTCAGTGGCCTGCGCCCCCGGCTTCTTCTCATTCGCGATGCCGGATAACTGTCCGAGCACTTCACGCGCTTTGTCCGGCTGTTTCACACGCGCGTAAGCTTCCGCCATGTACGGCAAACTCTCGAGCCGCACAAACCTCAGATTACCCTCTGCGGATTCGTTGCGCGGAAAAAGATCTGACGGGCCGCCGCCGGACTTCTCAATTTCGGCAATCTCGGCAATGCCCTGCTCGAGCAAAACCGGAACCATCTCAACCTTGTACCCACGTTTGAGATAGAAACGAGCTACGGTAACTTGCATTGGTGGTAAGGAATACGAACCACCGGAACGTTCATGAGCGGTGGCGTAACCCTTGTAGACTTCTTCAACCTCAGCGTTGGTGGCTTTCTCCAGCCCGGTTATTCCACGCAGACGATTGGCCCACACGTTTTCATCGGTCGGCCAGCGCTTAACCCACTCACTGGTAACGTCGACAACGCCTTGATAATAGGCCTGCTTTTCTCCGTCGGTAGCATCGGCTTTTGGAAATGGATGTTCGTCGTAGTAACGCGTCTGGACCATCCGTTTTCCAGTGTCAGAATTCGGCAACAGTTTTATGAACTCGTCTTCCGCCCAGCGCTGGTTCGTCTTGTCGCCGATTTGTTTGTAACCCGCCATCAGCGATTGCACCCATTCCTTGCTGCCGGCATTCGTGGTACGAATCTTTTCGAGATCCTTTGTGATCTGCTGTCGCAATTGTGCGTGTTCTGAAACTGGCTTCAGTCTGAATTCGAGTGTCCAGAGTTCATCCCAGTAGACCAGGTCGTCGTTGCTGGTTGAGACCGTAAGTCGCGCACGCAGATTCTGCGCAGTGCTGGTCATCAACTCCGTGTCACCCGAACGCGAGATCTGCGAAACGGCGTCGAGTGCTTTTGGACAACTTGCCGTCCACTGTCGCAGATGTTCTTTCGACTTAGCCAGGTCTCTGAAATTTGGATAGGTGTAAATCTCGGCGAGCTTGATGTGTGCCCACGGGAACGACTGCTGAGCCAACTTCTCTGTGACTTCAATCGCCTCTTTGGTCTTTCGCCCAACCAGCAAACGAGCGTAAAGATACGCCGCGACCGGATCGTCCGGGTTCTTCTCCATATGTCCGCGATACTGGTTGATCAAAGCTTCGCGATCGACAGTGAAACCGCTCTGCAGCAAGTCCGCATATCGTCGCTGAACAAAGAAATCACCCGGGTACTTAGCCACCAGATCGCGCAACATCGAGATCTGACGCTCGCGACGAGCCTTAAAAGTCAGTTCTTCGTCGTTCAGTTTTGCGACCTGTTTCAGATCGGCTTTTACAGCCGCAGACGCTTCACAGTAGTTCTTTTGCGCGAGAGCGATTCCCGGGACGAACGCAATGCAGATCACCGGCAGGAGTCGTGATGCAACACGACGGAAAGATGGAATCATGATCCTCTCTCCTTAGTAAGTGGGATTGGCTAGCCAAATCGTACTAACACTAAAGACACCCGGACTAGATAAAAGTTCCACAAAAGTGCCAACTGTGCCTTTTTGTGGCTATGGTCGCGCTGAAAGACGCAGCGGCGTGTCGACATTCGTGCGGCACGGGTCGTCTGACTTTTGCGTGTTACGCCGGCTCGTCGTGCGTTCGTCGAGTTTCAGCAATCCACACTCAACCTCACTCAGTCTCGTACTCAATCGCTGCAAATCCTCACGCAGCAAAATGACGTCGCGATCGCTGCTCGTCGGCTGAGAAACCTGTGGTCGCTGCGAAGCCATGTATGTTTGCAAGCGATTGATGCTCGACTCCACCTGGTAAAACTTCTGTTCGAGCAGACTTATGCGTCGATCGAGACTGCTCGGGTCCTGTGTTTCCGCCGAACTCTTCGCTCGCGAAACGTTAACAACCGTTCCAACCACAACGCACAGCACCAAAACCAACACGAGATTCGACTGTTTTGAAAAATTCATAACCTTGCCCCCTTCCTTGCATTCAGTCTTTCTTACCAAACAACCCTCTGAAGAACCGCGCAATGATGGCCCAAAGCGCGCGGAAGGCCAGCGGCGCTGCCGCTACAGCCTTCGATTCCGGCGGCGTCTCCGGTGCTGCCGTCGCCGCAGGCGGAGGATGTTCGGAATCTTCTGCCACTTCCAACTGAGTCTTCACGCAGTTTGAGAACTGCCGGAACATCTGCTTCGAAACTTCCTGAATCATCCCGCGACCAAACTGGACGATCTTTCCGACCAACTCCACGTCAGCAACAACAGAAATCTCCGAACCACCATTCGGAAGCGCCGTGACCGTGCTTAGCATCGACACCTTCGTCGATCCGGAACCGGTAGTCTCACGTGCATCGCCAACCATCCGCACCTGATGCGTCTGCTCGTCGATCTCGGTGAACTTCCCGTTGCCTTTGTAAGACATCGCGAGTGGTCCAACTTTCACCTTGATCGCGCCCACAAAATTCAGTTCGTCCGGTTGCTCCAGTAATTGTGCACCCGGCAGACATTCAACCACGCGCTTCGGATCGATTAAATACTTCCAAACGCGTTCAACCGGTGCCTGCACTTCGAAGCGCTCTTCTATCTTGAAAGCCATGAACCATCTCCTTTATCCACAGCTTACACCGATTCTTTTTCTAAATTCTGCGTAATCTGTGGACCAACATTGACGTTACCGCGACTGCTTCGTATCATCGAATCCTTCCCGTTTGAAACGCTCAGGTTGAACGCACTTAAAATCGATCCGATGTAGGAAGGTGACGCCCTATGATACCTCGGAGCTTTGAGTATTACTCTCCCCGCACCCTCGACGAGGCCATTGCACTACTGCAAAAACTTGGACCTGACGCAAAATTACTTTCCGGCGGCCAGAGTCTAATTCCGATGATGAAGCTGAGACTTTTGTCTCCGGAACACATCGTCGACATCAATCGCATCCCCGGCCTGGATTACATTTCCGAGAGTGACGGGCAACTGAAAATCGGCGCGCTCGCGCGCGAACACGAGCTCGAGTCATCCGCAGTCATAAAAACTAAACTGCCGATTCTCCACGATACTGCAAAAGTCATCGCCGATCCGCTCGTGCGCAGCCAGGCAACTGTTTGCGGCAATTTGGCTCACGGCGATCCGGCAAACGATCATCCGGCCACGATGCTCGCACTCGGAGCGACGGTCGTCGCCACCGGTCCAAAAGGCGCACGCGAGATCGGCATTGAAGACTTCTTTCCCGGTCTCTTCACCACTGCGCTCGAACCCGAAGAGATACTAACCGAAATCAGGATTCCGATACCGCCGCCGCACAGTGGTGGCGCATATCTCAAGCTCGAAAGAAAAGTCGGAGACTTCGCGACTGCCGGAGTTGCGGTTCAGATCACGCTCGACGAATCGGGCGCATGCAAACGCGTGGGTCTTGGTCTAACAAATGTCGGCATGACACCGATCAAAGCACGACAAGCGGAAAGCTTTCTCAACGGCAAGCAGCTTGACGAAGCGACGATTCAACAGGCGGCTGAGATCGCCGCGTCTGAGTCGGAACCACTGGACGACATCCGCGGTTCGGCTGATTACAAACGCGACCTGGTTCGCGTGCTTACCGCTCGTGCACTCACAACTGCGTTGAATCGCGCGAAGGGAGGAGCTTAAACAATGGCGAAAGTTCCTATTACCGTTACAGTCAATGGCGTCGAACACTCTTCCGAGATCGAACCACGTTTACTGCTGGTCCACTTCCTGCGCGAAACACTGCGGCTGACTGGCACCCACATCGGTTGTGACACGAGTCACTGTGGCGCGTGCACTGTCGTGCTCGATGGCAGGCCCGTTAAGTCGTGTACTGCATTCGCTGTCCAGGCTGACGGTCGTTCCATCCTTACTGTCGAAGGTCTCGAACAGGACGGCAAGCTGCATCCGTTGCAGGACGGTTTCTTTCAGGAGCACGGTCTGCAATGCGGCTTCTGTACACCCGGCATGTTGATGACGGGCTACGCCTTCCTGAAAGAGAACGCCGATCCGAGTGACGACGAAATTCGTCACGCCATCTCAGGCAATCTCTGCCGTTGCACGGGCTACGTCAACATCGTCAAGGCATATCAACACGCCGCACAGAAAATGCGCGAGGGAGGGGCATAAGATGGCGCCAAAAACATCACCCGAAATCGGTGGCATGGGCCATTCGGTAAAACGAAAAGAAGATCCGCGCTTTCTTCGTGGCCTGGGAAATTATGTTGACGACGTAAACCTTCCCGGCATGCTCTATCTCGACATCGTGCGCAGTCCGTTTGCACATGCGACGATCAAGAACATCGACATCTCGAAAGCCATGGCGATTCCCGGTGTGCTTGCCGTTATCACCGGCAAGGATCTCGAAAAATACAACCTGCACTGGATGCCAACGTTGATGTCTGACACGCAGATGGTCCTGCCGGTAGACAAAGTGATGTACCAGGCGCAGGAAGTTGCGGCGGTGCTCGCAACTGATCGTTACATCGCGGCTGATGGAGTCGAGGCGGTCGAAGTTGATTACGATCCGCTGCCCGTTGTAGTCGATCCGAAGAAAGCCCTCCTGCCCGATGCACCGGTCTTGCGTACCGACAAGAAAGATAAAAAAGACAATCACATCTGGCATTGGGAATGGGGCAATCGCGAAGCGACTGACAAGCTTTTCAGCGAGGCTGAAGTTACAGTCAAGGAAGACATTTACATTCCGCGCATTCATGTTTCGTCAATCGAAACCTGTGGTTGCGTCGCGAGTTTCGATAAAGTCAGGGGCAAGCTGACGGTTTGGATGACGACGCAGGCGCCGCATGCGATTCGCACCGTCTTCGCACTCGTCGCCGGACACGTCGGACTATCGGAAGAAAAAATTCAGATCATCTCGCCTGACATCGGCGGTGGTTTTGGCGGCAAGGTGCCGGTCTATCCGGGTTATGTGATTGCCGTCGCAGCTTCGGTGCTGACCGGCAAACCGGTCAAGTGGATCGAGGATCGCATGGAGAACCTGCAAGCCGACTCGTTTGCGCGTGACTATCACATCACTGCCGAACTCGCCGGCAACAAAGACGGCAAGCTCACCGCGCTGCGTATCAAGACACTTGCCGATCATGGTTATACCGATGCGGCTGCGAATCCGTCGAAGTTTCCGGCCGGACTGTTTCACGTCTGTACCGGTTCATACGATCTGAAAGCGGCGCACGTCGAGGTTGACGGTGTTTACACAAACAAACCACCGGGCGGCATAGCTTATCGCTGTTCGTTCCGTGTCACTGAAGCAGTGCACACGATCGAACGCATGGCTGACTTGATGGCTCACGAACTGGGCATGGATGCGGCAGAGTTTCGCATGAAGAACTTTATCCAGCCGGAGCAGTTTCCGTATAAGTCTGCGCTCGACTGGGAGTACGACAGTGGCGACTACGGTGCCGCGCTACAACTCGCGATGAACCGCATTGGATATGCCGATCTGCGCAAGGAACAGGCTGAGAAACGCGCGCGTGGCGAGCTGATGGGAATCGGCATCAGCAGTTTCACCGAGATCGTCGGCGCTGGTCCATCGAAGCATTTCGATATTCTCGGGATCAAGATGTTCGATAGTGCCGAGATTCGCGTGCATCCTACCGGCAAAGTGATCGCTCGCTTTGGAACGAAGTCGCAGGGTCAGGGACACGAGACCACGTACGCGCAGATCGTTGCTGAAGAGCTCGGGTTTCCGGTCGACAGTGTTCTAGTCGAAGAAGGTGATACGGACACTGCGCCATACGGACTCGGAACGTATGCGAGTCGCAGCACGCCCGTCGCCGCGGCTGCCTGCGCTGTCGCGTGTCGCAAGATCAAAGACAAAGCACGCAAGATTGCGGCGTATTTACTCGAAGCGCACGAAGAGGATCTCGACTGGGAGCCGGGCAAGTTTTTTGTGAAAGGATCGCCCGATCGCGCGAAGACGATTCAGGAGATCTCGCTTGCGGCTTACACGAATCATCCGCCCGGCATGGAAGCGGGGCTCGAAGCTGTTAACTATTACGATCCGCCGAATCTGACGTATCCGTTCGGCAGTTACATCTGTGTTGTCGATATCGATAACGGTACGGGCGAAGTGAAAGTGCGGCGGTTTGTGGCGGTCGATGATTGCGGCAACATCATTAATCCGATGATCGTGGAAGGGCAGATTCACGGTGGATTGACGATGGGGCTTGGACCAGCGCTTTACGAAGAGATCCAGTACGACGAGAGCGGCAACATTCTGCAGGGTAGTTTTATGAACTACCTTTTGCCGACGGCCGTCGAGACGCCGAACTGGGAGACTGACAAAACCGTGACGCCGTCGCCGCATCATCCGTTGGGAGCGAAAGGTGTCGGTGAGTCGGCGACTGTCGGTGCGCCCGCGGCGATCGTTAACGCAGTCGTCGATGCACTCTGGCATTTAGGTGTCAAACACATTGACATTCCAATCACGTCAGCAAAAGTTTGGAAGTTGCTCCGCGACGCCGGAGTAAAAGGTTAGCCACAAAAAGCACAAAAAGATTTTGGACGTTCACGAACAATTTAATGAGTTGCGAGCGAGGGAGGAGGCTTTTGTGCTGGCCACGGTGGTGGCGTACAAGAGCCCGCAATCGGCGAAGCCCGGGTCGAAGGCGATCATCAAAGCTGATGGTGAGATGATCGGATGGATTGGCGGCGGCTGTGTGCAGCCGATCGTTTTGCGTGAAGCGAAACAGGCACTGCAAACGGGTAAGCCGAAGCTGCTCACCATCAGTCCCGACGATCCGCGTGATGATTGGAAAGGAGTCGGGTCGTACCGCATGACCTGCGAGGGCGGCGGTTCGCTCGAGATTTATCTGGAACCGTTCCTGCCGAAACCACAACTGCTGATTGTCGGTGGCTCGCCGGTGGCACAGACTCTCGCTGACCTCGGCCAGATGCTCGATTTCAAAGTTATCGTCCCCGATCCGTCAGATCTCAGTCTGGTTCGCGATCAGATCGATGAGCACACTTTCGTTGTGGTGGCGACGATGGGAAACGGCGACGAAGAAGGATTGCTCGCCGTGATTGGGACGAGGCCGCGTTATCTCGGTCTCGTGGCGAGTGAGAAGAAGTCGCAGGCGTTGTTTGAATATGCTCGTGAGACTGGCGCCAGCGATGAGGATATTGCCGTGTTTAAATGTCCGGCGGGCGTGGCACTCGGAGGAGAAACGCTTGCCGAGATTGCCTTGAGCGTCGCGGCAGAGCTCGTTCAAGTACGAAGAAGCAGCGCGGCGGAATCGGTTCCAGTCAAGGTGGCAAAGGATCCGGTGTGTGGTATGACGGTCGATGTCGAAAACGCCAAATACACGTCCGTGGTAAACAACGAGACAATTTATTTCTGCTGCCTGCGTTGCAAAGAGACGTTTGATCGTCCACCGATTTCACAGATTACGCGGATTGTTTAATGAGGCAATTCATCTCGGGACTGATTCTGGGCGCGGGCGCATCACAGCGACTTGGACCACCGAAGCAACTTTTGCCTTTTCGCGATACAACCATTCTCGGATGGGTCGTGCGACAGGCTCAACAAGCGACGAGCCTCGATGAATTTATCGTCGTTCTCGGTCGTGCCGCGGATGAAGTGCGTAAGCGTGTAAATTTTGGAACGGCACGCGTGGTGGAAAACAAAGTGTTCACTGAAGGTTGCTCGTCTTCATACCGTGCCGGACTTGCTGCCGTGAATTCCGCGTCGCAAGCCATCATGATCATTCTTGGCGATCAACCCGGCATCGCGCCTGAAGTGATTGACACACTTGCCGAAGAGTGGCGACAGACTGACGCTTTGATTGCCCTCTGCTCGTATAACGGTCGCAATGGTCATCCGATGATCTTTTCACGAGCGATGTTCGATCAACTCGAAGGACTACACGGTGATAAAGCCGCCTGGAAACTGGTCGACGCGAACACCGATCGAGTCCAGGAAGTTCACTTCAATCTTCCCTTCCCTGACGACATCAACACGATCGCCGATTTTGAGCGAATTACTTCATGAGAGACGAAGTGCGACAAATCCAGCAACTGCTGGAAGAACAGATCTACATCGCCGATCCGGCTATCGCCACGGCGCTCTATCTCTCGATGGCACTCGGCAAGCCGCTGCTGATCGAAGGTCCCGCAGGCGTCGGCAAAACCGAAATCGCGAAGGCGCTGGCCGGCGCGCTAAACACAAAACTGATTCGTCTCCAGTGTTACGAAGGTCTCGACGCGACGACGGCGCTCTACGAATGGAACTATCCCAAACAGTTGCTGTACCTCAAACTCGAAGAGATGTCGCCCGTTTCTGAAGCTGAGAAAGAAGCAGCGATCTTCAGTGAACCCTTTCTGCTCAAGCGCCCGTTGCTCCAGGCGATCAGCGAACCCGAGCGCTCACCGGTTTTGTTGATTGATGAGGTCGATCGCAGCGATGAAGAGTTTGAAGCTTTTTTGCTGGAGGTGCTTTCTGATTTCCAGGTGACGATTCCGGAAATCGGCACGATCAAAGCGACTCACCGACCGCACGTAGTGCTCACGTCAAATCGTTCACGCGATCTTTCGGATGCGCTGCGGCGGCGCTGTCTGTATCACTGGATCGACTATCCGTCGCTCGAGAAGGAACTTGAAATCGTGCGTGCCAAAGTTCCTGAAATCAGCAACGAACTTTCGCAACGTCTCACGCAAATCATGCAGGCGACGAGAACGATGAGCCTCTCGAAGATTCCCGGCGTTGCCGAGACGCTTGACTGGGCCAATGCCCTCGTCGCGTTGCAAGCGACCGGGCTCGATGACGAGATCATGGCCGAAACGCTTGGCTGTTTTCTGAAAGACGAGACTGACATCGCTTCATTTAAGGCGGAGTTGCCACGGATAAACCCGGATTGATTACGGATCGAGAAATAGAGAGCCTGGTATTTTTTTGCCGGACCTTGAGACAAAACGGTCTGTCGGTGACGCCTGCGGAAGTGGTAACCGCGGCCGCTGCGCTGGAAATAATCGATCCGACGGATCGAAACGAAGTCTTCTGGAGTTTGCGAAATATCCTCACTGGCAGCGTCGACGATTTTCCCGTCTTTGAAAATCTGTTTGCGATGTTTTGGTCGCAGACGCCTGCGAAGCTCATCGAACGCGAAACTGCGGAAAGCACGCAACTAAAACGAACCGTTCCCGCGCGCGCTGCAAGCGGGCTCGAGTTCTTTCTTGAAAACTGGCCCGCTGAGATCCGGACGTCAGCGCAACCGGTAAACGTTCCGGGCGCGAGTGATACTGAATCGCGAGCCGAAAAAGACTTCGCCGCTTTTAGTCACCACGAGCTTGAAGAGATCTCGCGCATCGCACGTCGTATGGCGCGACGATTAGCGAAACGGCCGAGCCGGCGCTGGCGACCTGTCACACGTGGCCGCAGAGTAAACCTGCGACGCTCGTTGCGTTCGTCATTAAAAACCGGCGGTGAACTGATCGACCTGCGTTACCAGGAGCGCCGGCCAAAACGAACGAAGCTGTTTGTGATCTGTGACGTCTCAGGTTCGATGGATATCTACAGCCGGTTGCTGTTGCAGTTTATCTACGGGCTACAAAACAGTTTCGCGAAAGTCGAATCTTTTGTTTTTGCGACTTCTCTTTCACGCATCACCGGCGAACTGAAGGGTAAGACTTACCAGCGCGCACTCGATCGCCTGTCAACCAATGTGCGCGGCTGGTCCGGCGGGACGAGAATCGGCGCCAGTATCGCGAGTTTTAATCTCCAGTGGCTACGCCGCATCGATAAACGAACTGTGGTGATGATCTTGAGCGACGGCTGGGACACAGGCGCACCGGAACAACTGGCCGCGTCGTTGTCGCAGTTACATCAACGAGCGGGCCGCGTGATCTGGCTGAACCCATTGCTTGGGAGTTCGAGTTATCAACCGTTAACACGCGGCATGCAGGCGGCGTTGCCGTTTGTCGATGTGTTTGCGCCGGTGCATGACCTCCACAGCTTCCGCGCCCTCGAATCACACCTCGTGTTGTAATCCAAAATGGAAGAACTCTTCGCAGACATCGAGAAACTGGCACACGCGGAGAAGCGCGTCGCCATGGCCACGCTGGTTGCGACACGTGGGACCAGTCCGAAACGAGAAGGTGCGAAGATGTGGGTCGGTGAGGAAGGTCGGATCCTCGGATCGGTGACGATTGGCGGCTGTGTTGATGCGCGCGTGATTGCCGAGTCGGAGAAAGTCTTGTCGTCGTCCGAGCCGCGATTGGTGGAGATGAAACTCGACAATGAGGATGCGTGGGAAATGGGGTTCTCATGCGGCGGCGACCTGGACGTGCTGATCGAGCCCGTAGATCTCGCGAATCCGAATGGCAACGTTTTCGATTTGTATCGAACAGTGCGGCATGCGCTCGATCGAGGCCGGCACGCTACGCTCGCTACTTCATTGAAAGACAGCACCCGCAAACTGCTAATCGTCGAAGACGAGGAAAACTCGGGAACGCTGGGCTCTCCTGAACTGGACCATGAAGCACAGACTGTCGCAACTGATCTGATGCGAAAGCGGCGCTCGAGCACCGTTTCACTGGGCGCCGATACGCTGCCAGTGTTCTTTGAAGTCCATGGACCACCGCCTACGTTAATCGTCTTCGGCGCCGGACACGTATCGATGCCGCTGATCAGTCTGGCCCACGATCTTGGTCTCAAGACGATCGTCGTCGATGGACGGCCACGGTTTGCGACACGCGAGCGTTTTCCCGATGTTGACGAGTTGCTGATCGGAATTCCGTCTGAGATTGCCGAAACACTCGCTTACACATCTTCAACGTTTGTAGTACTGACCGCCCACGACTACAAATACGATCTGCCGGTGTTGAAAGTCGTACTGCCTGCCAAACCCGCGTACGTCGGCCTGTTAGGCAGCAAGCGACGCGGTGCTGCGATCAAAGAGTTTCTGAAAGAGAGCGGCATGGATGAGAGTATGTTGGACCAGATTCATGTGCCGACTGGTTTGGACATCGGCGCCGACAGCGCCTCGGAAATCGCTTTGAGTATTCTGGCGGAGACGGTGGCGATCAAATCAGGACGGAGAAGATAGCGATGCCGGTGCTTTACAGCGATCTATTGCTGGACCACTTCCGGCATCCACGCAATTTCGGGGGGCTCGACGCTCCCGACTTCAGCAGCGAAGCATTCAATCCGCTCTGTGGCGATCGGATTCGGATCGAATTGAAACTTCAGGGCGAGATTGTTAGCGAGGCTCGATTTAAGGGAGATGGCTGTGCGATCAGCATGGCGGCTGCATCGTTGTTAACGGAACTCATCATCGGTAAGAAAATGATATCTGACGACGAGCTCATTTCAGCGTTACAAAGCGATATCCAACCGGCACGCGTACAGTGTGCGACACTCCCGCTCACTGCACTTCGAGACGCTTTGAAACGCAGATAAACGCAGATAAACGCAGATTAAATCCGGATTTTATCCGCGTTCATCCTGTCGATGATTTTTCAAGGCGCTGCTCAAGCTCGATAGCTTTGTCTTCATCGCCACGTACGTTCCTAAGGAACTGGGGGTAAGTCTTGAGCAGGTATTGATAATTGGGGTGAAGCTTGAGTGCGAGTTCGAACAACTCTTCGGCCCGATCCATTTCGCCCATCATACTCCATAAGAAATTCGCATATCTGGTAATGACGTAATCGTCGGTGCTGTCTATTTCGAAAGCGCGGCGGAGATAGCTTTCCGCTTTGATCGGGTCCTTGCGATGTCTGTCGAAAAAATCTCCGTAGAAGGCCAGCGCAACTGGATCCTTAGCGTCAAGACTGAGCGAGCGTTGATAGTGCGCATCTGCCTTGTCCATTTCGCCTGCCTGTTCTGCAAGAAACCCGGCATATTCCCGGTGCATTTGGGGGCTGTTGGGTAAGGCCTCTATCCCCTGCTCTAAAATGCTTCTCTTAGTCTCGTTTTTATCCGCCACCGAAGCTTCCTCAGACCATTTCCACCAGGGCTTCTCTTTTCGGCTGTCGGCAATATCGGTTACCGCCCGGCTCAAAGTAGAATCCTGCTTTACTGGCTCGGCCTTGCCTCGCCTCACTGGTTCTGACGAGACACCCGCTTCGTACAACTTTCGCTGCTGTTCGTCGTAGCTACGTTCCCGCTGGCGAGCACGTTCTTTCAGGCGTTCATACAAATCCGGAACCGATCCCTTCTCGCGCAGTTTGCTGAGAAGTTTGGCCATCAGTTGATCAAAACCTCTGATGGGAACCAAACGGCCATGCCTTGACTTAACGTAATCACAAACGTCCGGAGATACGCGATCCACGCAGTCAGCGCCTGCGTCCGGTGCATAAACGCACCAGAACACTCGATCCGGAATTTGAGGTGGTAAAGACTTCAGAAAGCCCATCAAGCTGCCGTCATTTCCTTCGTAACCGATGACGATCGGTGTGTAATGATCGAGGATGCGTGCGAGCGCATTACGCCAACCTTCGGGCAGCAACGAAATCTCTTCCGGATGGCTCTTGGGAGAGAAGCCGAGCGCTCCGTGAATCTTGGCGATTAATGGCCGGCGGAGTTCGACAGCCGCATATTGGGCTAAAGTGTCGTGGCCGATCACAATTGGGAATCGACTCGAATGAATCGATAATGCATCGGAAACCAGGTTGTCAAAGTTTGTGGTGATAACCACTCGGTGCGAGGTCTCTGACAGGAGATACGACAAGACGCTGTATCCGTAACTGGGTTCTTTCCCTTCCATCTGGCTTTCGAGAAATGCATAGCCGGCCTGCTCATGGTCACCATATCTCTGCTGATATAGCTGCGGATAAAAACGCGCCAGGTTCTCACTCTGAAACCCGTCAATGCCGAGCCGCTCTGGGGTAGCCCACTCCTCAAGACTTAGACCATCAAAGTTTTCCGCTTCGTAAAGCTCGCTCAGCCAGATGTTCGCCATCTCACCGCCGGTTGCAATACCCGAGGAGCGAGATACGCCGGCGCCCAGAATGAAACAGAACGAGCGTTGGGTTTGTTGGATGTGTTGATTGACAAACTCCGTCAGAAATCCCGCTTCGGTAATTACAAGTTGCTGATTGCCCATGGGAACCGAACCACTCCATGCCAGAGGATGAGACGTTCTTAGATAGCCCGCAGTTTATCCAATTCCTATCTTAAAACTCCATCAACTTCACGCCCGGACAGTCAGGACATTCCTCCGCGGCAACCAGGAATTGACAGTAGCAGCGCGGACAATACGAGAGCGAGTTTTCTTCTCGTTGCGCCGGCGCGGATAACTCCTCGGACTTTAACTCCAGGTGCTTGAGACAAACATTCAATTGTTCGTTGGCCGACCACGTCACCGTTTCGACCGCGTGTTTGTCTGAAAGCTCGTGTTTGAGTGGATGCTTCAAATCAAGCACGACACTGCGCACAAATTCCTTCTCGTCTGAGCCGGTTAGCACTTGCGCGAGCACGATCGGACTGAATTCAGCCAGCAGGTTTTTGGTAATGACATCCGCCGCTCGCAGCGCGACGGGTGGACACAGAATCATCTTGACGAGACTCTCGAGACGCTCAGACGATTCGTGTGGATACAACTGCCGGTGGGCACGACGAAACAGAATCGCGATCTCAATCGCGAGGCCGACCATGACGATTGCTACCGGAACGATCAAAGTCATTAACCCAACGATGACGCCGAGCACCGGCGTCAGTACAAAAAGAACCAAAAACAGAAACAAGCCCAGCGATTGAATCGGCTCGATCGCCGCCTGGGCTTCTTGCAACCGCGCCGTCGCGTCTTTCGTGGAAAACTGCTTCGTGATCCAGTCGCGGGCCATTCCTTCACGTTTCGACGTTGGAGCCTTCACCATTCCGGCGATCATTAGTGCCAGTGCTCGCGCCTGCTTTGCCGTTGCACACTTCGCAAAACGCTCGTGATTAATCGTCAGATAAATACCATCGACGCCGGCGTCCTTAATCTTTCCGAACGGCAGAAACTCTCCGGTTTGATCAGGCGAGCGCGCTCCGGAAGGAAGCGTTTGAACGTTGAGCGCGCAAACGCCCGCAGGCGAAATCGAAACGGGTGACAAATGCGAAAGGAAAATCTTTCCGCCGGGCGGCAGAGGATTCAGGAAGACAAGACCACCGCGCGCATTACCGAGCCACGAGGATGGAGTGGCGAGATTCCAGCCGCCTCCCCACGAAGAGACAAAAGCGACAGACTCCCGCTTCACCCAAATCAAGCACTCCGAAAGGTAGAGCAGGACCAGGATGAAAAGCAGCGTCTCGCCTTCACCAACCAGGTAAAAGAGGACGTTCACGACTTATTGCGGGAGAATAATTTCCTAACCAGCGCCGAGATACCAACAGCCGCAGCTACCAAAACCTTCCACAGCCATTTGAACGCGCCCGTCTTTATCAGGGCCACGGCGCCGCCGCCAACGATCAATCCGGTAAGGCCGTAGGCAGCAGTCTTGTCGCCGGCACTAAATTGCGCATAACGGTGTCCGTCTTTAAACTCAAACCCTTCCAGCATTTTTCTAAACTTCGGAAGCGTTTCGGCAAGCCTTTCCGGATCGGTGACGAGTGTGACTTCCATCACGCCATCACGACCAAGCAGCCGTGTGTTGTGATTAATCACCGGATAACCGTCGCTCTCCGCTCTGAAGGCCCATTCGAGATTATGCGTGATCTCGTTGTAATGGGGTTGCGTTTCCCAACCGATCACCGTCATCGTGGGCCAACCTCGTCTGGTGCGCTCTTTGTTGCTCTCGGCGACGCCTTGCTTGATTGACTCGAGAATGGCGTTCGCATCGAGAGACGACTTCTCATCGTCCTTTACATAGCCAACTTCATCAAACTCGAAAACCGCGAACCAGTCTTCTTCGGCAAGAGCCACAAGCCCGAGCTCCCGATTAGTAATCGGGTTCTTGTTCTCTTCCATGATGGTGCGCGTATCGCGTGCTCCGGCAAAGATGTATCCTTCGGGAACCTTCACTTCGGCATTGATGCCGAGTTGGCCCGCCGAGGGACCCTTTTGCCAGGTCACGCCTTCGTATGTATTCCAGAAATTTGGGGTGGGAGAGGGCGATGGCGAGGGTCGTTTCTTCGACTGGCCCACAACCATCAGTGCGCAAATACACAACACACTCAGCGCAACAAAAATACGAATTTTCATCACGATCCTCCTGGGCTACCGAGACGGGATTAACGGCAGTTTTACAGCCTTGGTTGGAAGGCAGCGGCGGAGTATACCACAGATTAAATCAGACCCATTCGACCTCAACTGGGCCACAGATGAACGCGGATGAAGACAGATCCGTTTCAAAATCCGTGTTCATCTGTGGCTCAGACCGATTGGCTTCAAACTGACTTGTCACTCGTCAATCTGCTTGACCGATTACGAGCAAATTTCGCTTTTCCCTCAGGAAAACCCCGATATCTCGTCTGGCACGAGGCTAGCACTAGGGCGGTGCTCGCGTTTTCGGAGCGCACTGTTCTTTTGAGTTGGAGGCTGTCGTGACTTACTGGCCCAGAACGTGAGTCACCCAGAACGACAGCTTTCGCTATTTAAATTGCCCTGGAGAAACTGAATGTCTCGCCCCCATGCCTTTAAACGTTTCGTAGCTGCCGCGGTGCTCTTGTCTTTGTGCTCGGCGCTGTATCTTTCAAACAACTCACCCCGAGCAAAAGCGCAAAGCATAACCACGCTGCCGGCGTCCAAGATTTCTCCGGACCTGCGCAAGCTCATTCTGTCAGGAAACGGCGGCGCACGTGTGAAGGTGATCGTGCAATCCAAACCTTCCTCGTCACCGGGACTTCTCGGCGGATTACTCCAGACGGTTAATGGACTACTCGTCAGCGTCCTTTCAAATCTGAACATCAAGATCGTCGACGTCGAAGCACACTCGGTTCAGTTGCTCGCCACCGATCCTAACGTCGCTTACATCTCGCTTGATAATTCAGTGAGTAGTTCGGGTCACGTCACCACCACCACCGGCACACAACAGGTTCGGGCTCAGAAATCGTTGCTCGGTCTGAACAGCACACTCGATGGTTCCGGTGTCACGATCGCGGTGCTCGATTCCGGTATCGACAGCAAACACAAAGCATTCGCCACTTCCGGCAAGATCAAGTTCAGCAAAGACTTCACTGGCGAGAATCGCACCGACGATCCGTGGGGTCACGGCACGCACGTCGCCGCCATAGCAGCGGGTGATGGTACGCCGACGAATGGCGCGTACGAAGGCATCGCACCGGGCGCGAGTCTGGTCAATCTCCGTGTTTTGGATTCACAGGGCGTCGGCAAAGTGTCAGGAGTGCTCGCGGCCCTCGATTGGCTCATCGCTAACAAAGGCAACTACGGCGTGAAAGTCGTGAACATGAGCCTCGGCACGCTCGCCATTAACTCATACGAAGATGACCCAATCTGCAATGCAGTTCGCAAACTGGTGGACGCCGGTGTCGTCGTCGTGGCTGCTGCCGGAAACAACGGCAAAGACGCACGCGGCCAGCGGATCTACGGCGCGATTCACTGCCCCGGCAATGAACCGTCGGCAATCACAGTCGGCGCCAGCAACAGTTTCGGTTCCGATCCACGCAATGAAGACGCGGTCACGAGCTACAGCTCACGCGGTCCGACCCGCAGCTATAGTGTCGATTCCTACGGCCTGGTTCATTACGACAACATCATCAAACCGGATCTCGTTGCTCCCGGTAACAAGATCATCTCCGCCGAAGCAGTTGGCAACGGTCTCATCAGGAAATATCCCGAACTCGAAACCAATAAATACACCACCAGCAACATGAAACTCATGTATCTGAGCGGCACTTCGATGTCTGCGCCAATGGTGGCCGGCGCTGCCGCTCTCCTGCTGGAAGCAAATTCGAGCTTGACGCCGAATATGGTGAAAATGTTATTGATGTATACGGCCCAACCGCTGGCCGGATTCAATACCCTCGACCAGGGCGCCGGTCAACTCAACATCGCGGGCGCAGTTACTCTCGCAAGAATCGTCCGCGGTGATCTGCTGGGGCTGCTGAAACCAACCTTCGGCTCCAATTTACTTACGCAAACAGCGCCTGCTCCGCAAACCAACATTGCCGGTCTGACTTTCACCTGGACCCAGGGTCTGATTCTCAAACGCACCACCATCAGCGGCAAGGATTTGATCAATAAGTATCAGACAAGCTACGGCCAGGGTTACCTGCTGGGCGACGGCGTAAACGAAGGGCTCGCCAGCCAGAATCTGAACTACAACATGTGGGTCAAAACCGTGTCCCTCGGAAGCTACCTGACGAAGAGTGATGGTTCACCGATGTTTGGCGGTTCTTACGTGCTGAGCAATGTGCTGCTGCTCGCCGACGGTTTCGCGATTGGCGACGGCTTTGCTATCGGAGATGGTTTTGCCATCGGTGACGGCTTCGCGATCGGTGATGGCTTTGCAATCGGTGACGGTTTCGCGATCGGCGACGGCTTTGCAATCGGTGATTGCTCGGTCGGCGACAGTGGACCTGGAATGAAGTAATCCTCATCTCGAATTGATTGGACCGTGCGGTCATGAAAAGTCTCAGACAACATTCGGCAGCCATTTACATGTGGGCGGTAGTCGCAGCGGGCGTCACCAGCGTCCTCTACTCCGCCCTCACTCTCCCTCGCGGAATCATTGATGGCTATTTCCTCCTCCTTACACTCGTAACCGCAGTTATCGGATCGCGCATCGCGATCCGTATCCCTCAAATCAACGTCAACATTACCGTCGACGACACTTTTGTGTTCATCGCCTTGCTGCTATACGGTGGCGAAGCTGCCGTGATGATCGGCGCCCTCGCGGGCATTTGCTCAGCGCTGAGAATCAGCCGCAAGGTGAGGACGGTGGCTTTCGGCAGTGCCGCGCTTGCCTGTGCTGTACTTGCTACAGCCACCGTTTTAAAGCTTACGTTTGGCACCACTACCAAACTCGTAAACAGTGGCGCTTCGCTCGCCATCATGGCCTTGTGCGTGATGGGTTTGGTCCAATACCTGGTCCATACAATCCTCGGCGCGACCGCCACCGCACTCAAGAACAACGAGTCGATCTGGCGCATGTGGACACGCAACTTTCTCTGGATATCGATCAGTTACTTTGCCGGGGCGGGCGGGGCGGGATTCATCGTCAACAGTCTTGGCACCGCACGTTTCTGGGCGTTTCTCGTCTGCATTCCGATCATCATCATCGTCTACTTCAGTTACGACCGTTACATGCGCGAAGTGAAAGCTTCTGCGCGTCATGCGGAAGAGGCCGAGCGCGCTCGAGCCGAGCTGGAACACCAGCGCGCTGAGCAAGCTGAAAAACACGTTCAGGAGTTGAACAACTACATCGCGGAGCAGGAACGCATCAGTCGCGTCCTCGAAGAAACCAAGGACCACTTCCGGCACGCGGCTTTTCACGATTCATTGACGGGTTTGCCGAACCGGGCCATGTTCACCGAGTTGCTCAAGGCTGAGATTGAGAGTTCGAACCGTCGCGACGATCACCAGTTTGCAGTTCTCTTTCTCGACCTCGATCGGTTCAAGAACATCAACGACAGTTTGGGCCACACGCATGGTGACCTGTTGCTCGTGGCTTTTGCCGAGCGTCTCGAACGCGCGCTGCGTCCGGTTGACACGCTCGCACGATTCGGCGGCGATGAGTTTGCGATACTGCTGAGTGGAATGGCTGATGCGACTCATGCCGTCAGAGTGGCCAAACGAATTCAGGATGAACTGAGCGAGCCTTTCGTACTCGACAAGAACTCGGCATTTGCGACGGCGAGTATCGGCATCGCGCTTAGTTCGAGTGGATACGATCGGGCCGACGATATTCTGCGCGACGCGGATATCGCCATGTATCGCGCGAAGGAGAATGGCAAGGCGCGTTACGAATTGTTTGACCAGGGGATGCACGCGCGCGCCGTTTCCCGTTTGCAGCTCGAAAGCGACTTGCGCCAGGCGATCGAGAATAAGGAATTCTCTGTTTACTACCAGCCGATCGTTTCCCTGGCCACCGGACGTCTCGCTGGTTTCGAAGCGCTCGTGCGCTGGAATCATCCGCGTCGTGGTTTGGTATCACCAGGCGACTTCATTCCGGTTGCTGAAGAAACCGGTTTAATCGTGCCGATCGGGCAGTGGGTTTTGAGTGAGGCCTGTGTCCAGGTGCGTCAATGGCAACTCGATTCTCCCAGCCATCGCTCGTTGAGCCTGAGTGTTAACCTTTCAGCTCGGCAGGTGGCGCAACCGAATCTGCTCGATCGAATCAAAGAAGCACTCGAAGCCAGCAGGCTGAATCCGCATTGTTTGAAGCTCGAGATCACGGAAAGTGTGGTCATGGAAAATGCGGAAGCCGCCGCTTTGATGTTCAAACAACTGCGTTCACTCGGCGTGCAGTTGAGCATCGACGACTTCGGTACTGGCTATTCTTCGCTCAGTTACCTGCACCGTTTCCCACTCAACTACCTTAAGATCGATCGTTCGTTCGTTTCGCGTTTGACGACCGACAACGACAACGCCATCGTTCGCACCATTTCCACTCTCGCCCGCAACCTCGGGATGGAAGTCATCGCCGAAGGCATCGAAACCGAAGAGCAGTATCAGCAGTTGAAAATGCTTGGCTGCGAGTATGGCCAGGGATATCTGTTCTCACGACCGGTCGATAGGAATAGCGTGCCTCACCTGCTGGCACAGGACGCCCGCCGCGATGTAGAGCCCGATGTGAGTCTCGTCGAGGCAACAAGTGACGAAGTAGCGCTCATCTACTCGATGTAGTAGACGCGGATGAACGCGGATTTGCTGATCAGCGTTCATCCGCGTTCATCTGTGGCTTATTTATCCGCGTTGTTTTAGACTGCCTTTCATGCGATTTGTGAGTCTTAAATTTATCTTCGCTCTTGCACTTATAACCCTTGTAATTCCAGGAGTTTCTGCGGTCCAGGCACAGAACCCAAACGCCGATGTGGTGATGGTGCTGCCGTTTGAAAACGTCTCCAATCGACCCGAATACAACTGGGTGGGTGAGAGCTTTGCCGACGCCCTCGCGGAACTGCTGAACAAACCCGGCCTCGTCGTCGTCTCCAGCGATCAGCGCGAACTCGCTTACCAGCAGCTTCGCATACCCGAAACCGTCATCGTTTCGCGAGCGACAGCCATCAAGCTCGCACGCCAGGCAAAGGCCAGCATCGTCGTTATTGGCAGCTATTCAGTTACACCGCCACCAACCATAAGCGCCAACAAGACTGACAAGCAGCCGGCTGACGCGTACGTGCAGGTTAATGCGCGCGTTATCAAGGTCAACGAAGGCCGCAACTTCGGCGAGGTTAAGGACGGCAACTGGATCACACGACAGTTTGATCGCGGCGATACCCTTACGTCGCTCCAGGAAATTCACGGCTGGCTCGCTTATCAGATTCTGTATCAACGCGATAAAGCGCTGCCGTACTCACAAAATCAGATCGTTCAGGAAGCAACCAAGATTCCGCAGAAGGCTTTCGAGGCTTATGTGAAGGCCGCTCAATTGCCGCTGCGTAATGAAGCACGCTTCATTTATTTAAAGAACGCCTTGCACTACTACGGCGAGTCGCTCGGAGGCGCTGTTTATCCACAAGCCGCGTTTGAGCTTGGTCGCGGCTACATGGATCTGGGTAACTGGAAAGATGCAACCGAGTATTTCTCGAAACTTCAGAAAAAAGAGCCGCACTACTTCGAAGCCGCTTTTTACGCCAGTCTCGGCTACATGAAGCTTGGCGATTACGGGCGGGCCCTGGCGACAGTGGTGCCGCTCGCGAGTGACTTACCGCTGATCGCGGTTTACAACAACGCCGGGGCGGTCGCCGTTCAGGCGGCTCGTGAGAACAAGAACGACGCCCAAAAAACCCAACTGCTGGGCCAGGGTAATGACTTTCTGTCGCAGGCGTCGAAATCGGCGCCAACCGATCAGATGGTCCATTTCAACTACGGCTATGCTTTGTTCCTGTCGGGTAAGTATGCAGAGGCAGCGGAAAACTTTCGCCCGGTAATCACTTCAGATCCGCAGGACGGACAAGCTTATTTCCTGTTCTCCAAGGCGCTCGCAAAACTCGGAAACACTGAAGCCGCGACGGCAGCCGACGACATGGCGCGCCGCTACCTGCGAACTTCCTACGCAAAGTGGGAAACGGAGTGGCAAAAATCGCAGACAACGAGCGGGGTAAACCTGCGCACCCGCGACGTGCTGGCTCGCGAGGAAATCACCGGTATCCGGCCGGCCGATGGTGTCGGCGGTACTCCGAGTTCTGCAACCCAGGATCTACTGACGAAGGCTCGTGATCTTTATCAGGCGGGACGTGATGAGGAAGCATTACCAGAACTGCATCGCGTGGTGATGATCGAACCCACGAACGCAGAAGCGTATCTGCTCAGTGGACGCATCAATCTTCGTCGCAGCGATCAGGAAGCCGCGATCGCCGCATTGAAAACTGCAATCTTCTGGGATCCAAAACTGATTGACGCCCACATTCTTCTGGGCCGAATCTTTCTCGAACGGGGCGACCGCGGCGAAGCACGCAAGTACGCCCTCAGCGCCATCAACATCGACCCCAACAATCAGGAAGCCATCGCGCTGCAGCGACAGGTAACGATGAGCAATTAGTAGTTGCGAAGGCGCGAACCCGTTTCACACCGGCGAGGTTCGCGCTGCTCACTCAACACACTCCTCTTTTCACACCCGAGTCTCAAAGACATATAAATTTGCCAAAACCTCAAGGAGGCACATTGGCCCTTGCGTGCCTGCGAACGTGGGAGGATTATTATGGTCCAGACCTTTGAAAGGAGCTCACCATGAGGGAAGGACTCACAACCACTGGGGACCAGCAGCTACTAAAAGCTCACGCTGCAGTCCGCGCCGCTGCTCGCAAACTGAAGCGCCTCGGTTATTCGGATGAAGATGCCATGGAACTGATGCGCACCGAGTTGTCATCGAAAGGCACTAATCGTCAACAACAGAGCACGCGCTCCCGAATCGGACGAGAAGGGCGTATAAAGCGCGCCCAGGAAGCAATCCGCCGGTCGATGAAGGCGGGCTGCTCGGAGAGTGACATAGCTAACCTGGTCGCCGTCTCGCCAAGCGCGATAGCTCACATCCTGGCTCCAGACGATCATCGCTCGGCTAGTGAACGGCTGGTGCTGAGATTAGAAGCACTGGCTCCGAAAGTGAGCGTGCTCGCCACCTGCAACAGTGACTGCGCTCGAATTGACAACACCACCACTTCTCAACTCGAAGACATTGTTACCGTTGCGCTGTCCAGGGGAATTGATAAAGTCCGCTTTCCGAAAGGAATCTCCGCTTTTCTGGCGGCTGTCGGAAATCCTTTTCAACCGCTGTACGTGATTTTGATTGAGAAGCCGTTATCCCTCGAGCACTTAAAACAGTTGGAGCATGAAGTTGACCATATCCTCGACTCTGTTCGCGATCGAATCGAACAAGTTGGATCGAAGGATCGAAAGGACATTGAAGTCCCATCAGACGGAGCATTCGCATGAGTCGTAAATCCGCATCAGCGGCAGCCTCCACTGCGACGGCCCAAGTCGATCGTCGCCTGCAACAAACGTGGGCCGCAAGTCGCGCCGAACTCCAAAAGGTCCAAAAGGAACTCATGGCCAAGCATTTTGCTGACCATGATTTCCTTTTGCCTCATGACGAAGATCCCGCAACCGGTCCGAGGCAAACAGCAGCTTCAATTTTGGTTAATCAAGGTACGACTCCGAACGTCGTTGTGCGCTATTGTCTGGAGTGGGTGGCAACACATTCCACGGATCGGCCGTTCCACATTACCTGGTACAGTCCAGGCTCGCTGGTACCCGCGAGCTTGCACGAATTTCGATCGAAGAACACACATTTAACCGCAGCTACACAGGTGCACTTGTTTCCTGGCAACGTCGATTTGCAGTTGCAGGCATCAAGTAGTCGCGAGGCTGTTTTATACGCGCGCGGACTGAAACGGCACTTTTCGTGCACGCTGTTGAGCGGCTACTCACTGGACTTGAGCGCGGGACTCGTGCGTTTTAATTTCGACAGTGAAATTGAGATCCAGACTGCGTGTGCCCTGATGCCGGCTACTCAAAAATTTCTCTTTTTGGATTCGGAGAAGTTTATTGCTCAGGGCGAGGTTGGGTATAGCCTTCGGCAACTGTTGGACACTTCCAAAGCCGTCACGATCTATACCGTCTCATCCCAGAAAGATGCCGAAATCATCTCGGCTTTCAATTCACTCGGCGATGAGCTCCATCTGGATAAGTCCGGTGATCAAAGTAATACTGACTGGAAGCGTTTAAGACTGGTAATCATTGGCCGAAACGGAACACCGCCCTCAGTACTTCCCTTCGAAGGAATTTTGCGACGTACAACGAAGAAACCTCGCCAACGCGCCGGGGCTTAGCCGGCGAGGGACACGGCAATTTTGTTTGCTCGACTAGCAGCAGGATTGCCTTTATGCTCCCTTCCACTCGCAAGAGTTGTTTACTTCGTCCCCACAACCTTTTCCGTCCCGGAAAGTTGAATAGTCATGGTTCGTCGGAACCCATCTGTATCGTTTGTATTAATCGCAAGTGCGTTGCTTGAGCTGGGTGGCCTGATCGCGGGTTCGAACTTTTTGATCGCCAGCAATGTGATCTCGAAGCTTCTACATTTCGGCGCTCAACTCACACTGGTTTGGGTCTGGCATCTTCACTTGATGACCAAGGCGGACCAACTGGGTGAGGAGAAACAATTCATGCAGGCACTTGCCACTGTCCTCAAAGCTCAAGAGTCCATCTCGGATGAAGTCAGCGAGTAATTGCTGTTGGGAGAATTGAGAGTACAGGGACGGCTTTCTTTCTCCCCGGTTGCCGGTGCCAGAGAAATGTTAACGCTCTGGCACCGTCAATAATTTCTGGCACGGCGCGTGCTCAATAGATTCACGGCACGACACGGAACAGACGGAACGTCGACCGTGCCCCCGCCGCCGACATCCCCTGAGCGCCGCCTGCCGCTGCGCCAGCTACCTTCCGAGCGTTCCTTCAGTGCTTCCCCCCGAACAGCGGACCCAGTCAGTAATGACTGGGTTCTCCCACTTTAAAGAAGAGTTAGCCACAAAGAGGCACATAAAGCACAAAAGTGAATTATTGATTGTGAGGCGTCCATGCTTCTTTGGAATAGTTTGTGGGCGCCTCCACTTCAAGAAAACATTTTGTGCCTTATGTGCCTTTTTGTGGCTACTTCTTAATTCTTAATCGTGGTCCAATTCCAGAAAAACTTTTTTGTGGCATGCGAGGTGCTCATAGGTGAACTGGCACGACACGGAACAGACGAAAGTCGACCGAGTCCCCGCCGCCAACCACCCCCTGAGCGCCGCCTGCCGCTGCGCCAGTTACCTTCCGAGCGTTCCTTCAGTGCTTCCCCCCGAAACTTGGACCCGGGTCAGTAATGACCGGGTCTTCCTGCTTTTAAAGCTAATTATTCTTCCGGACCTAAAAATTGGCAGCGACGAAATTTGTCACTTTGGTAGTGACGGATTCTGTCTTTTTGAGTCAAATTTCAGCTAATTGACCTCTATCAATCAGTCTGAATTCCGTGATTCAAAAAATTTTTTTGCTACACTCGTCGGCGATGCGGCAAGTGTTTTCTCGAGCCGAGTGGATCGCTGCGGGCGCCACGGCTCTCCTCCTTATTCTTTCATTTCCAAATTTCGAGTTTTACCCGCTCGCGTGGATCGCCCTCGTTCCGCTCCTCGTAGTGATCGCACGACATCCTTCACCACGACGCGCCTTTCTTCTGGGATGGTTAGCCGGTTCAGTCTTCTTTTATACGACTTGTTACTGGCTCACCTATTCGATGATTCACTACGGTGGGCTTCCGACCGTCCTCGCCTATTTATTACTGATACCCGGAGCCGTCGTCGTTGGCATCTTTCCCGGATTGTTCGCCCTCGTGCTCGCACTCACTCTGAAGAAGTGGGGAACGTGGGCCGTGCTGCTGGCGCCAATATTCTGGACCGCGTTTGAATGGATCCGTCTCGGTGTGACGGGACAGCTTTGGAACGCGCTTGGTTACTCACAGGCGTATCACTGGTTTCTCACTCAACCGGCGAGATGGGGTGGCGTATATGCAGTGAGTTTTCTGATCGTCGCTGTTAACTCGGCGGTGGCTTTGTTGATACTTGGCAGAACTCGCTGGACCGTGGCCACGACTCTCGCGATGATTCTAGCGGTCGCGTTCGTGATCTACATTTCGCCGGGAACTTTCCGGTACGTCGACAGCTTCTCGTTAGACGGCGACTTGAAGATCGTAGCCGTGCAGCCAAACGTTCCGATGACGGTGGTGAAGAGTGTCGGCGAGACAAACGATTTGATCGAGCGGCATTTCGCCTTGAGTGAACGCGGACTTCAGAATCTCAGCGACTCGCGCGGTCCAAGACTCGTGATCTGGCCCGAGTCGCCGATGAACTTCTCCTACTCTTCCGACAAGGCACTTCAGGAACGTCTGGCCGCCTTCACGAAACAGAATCACACCTCTTTGCTCTTCAACTCGCAGGAGCCTGCGCCGGGAGATGGCTCTTATAATTCGGCGCTGCTCATAAATGAAGAAGGCCGCCTGATCTCGCAATATGATAAGATTCGCCTAATGCCGTTTGGCGAATATGTGCCGCTCCCGCAATGGTTACCGGGAGCGTCTTTGATATCTGGGATCGTCGGTGAGTTCACACCCGGTGATAAGTACACGTTGATGCCCGTCGGATATAGTCGTGCGGGAGTATTCATCTGTATCGAATCTGCGTATCCATGGATTGCTCGCAGGCTGAGTAGCGATGGCGCTCAGATGCTGATCAATATCTCGAACGATGGATACCTTGGACCAACCGCAGTGATGCGACAACATCTCGCGAATGCGATCTTCCGGGCGGCTGAGAACGGCGAACCAGTGTTGCGTGTCACCAATACCGGGCTGACTGCGTTAATAGACGATCGCGGCAGAGTCACTGACCTTACAGCCGCGTTTCAACCGGACGTTCGCGTTTGGCATGAGCCGGTATCAAGTAGTAGTGAGACGTTCTATACGCGACACGGCGACCTGTTTGTACAGATTTGCACGGCGATTACATTCATGGTTTTGATCGCGATTCTGATCAGCGGCCGAAGGAGTTTTGGAAGACTAAGATGAACGACACCTTATCAATTCAGGAATTACGCACTTCGTTTGACGACCTGCGCGCGCGCGTTGCACAACTCGGGAGGTTTCTTTGATGTCCCGGCGCGTCGCGAACAGTTGAATAAGATCGAAGCACAGGCCTCCGCGCCTGATTTCTGGAACGATCAGGCAGCCGCACAGAAACTCCTGCAGGAACGTAGTCGCCTCGAAAAGGAAATCGAGCGGCAGGAAAAATTTGAGTCGCGCGTTGCGGATTCAGAAGTGCTCTTTGAGTTTGCCGAAGAAGACGAATCGTCCTTCAAAGAACTACAGCCAGCGCTCGAACGGCTGGAGCACGACTTAGAGCAGGCGGAAACCGAGATGTTGTTGGCCGGCGATAACGATCGCCGCAACGCTATTTGCACTATTCATCCGGGCGCAGGCGGAACCGAGTCACAGGACTGGGCCGAGATGCTGCTGCGTATGTATCTCAAGTGGGCCGAGCAACACGGCTTCAAAGCCGAAGTGCTCGAGTATCAACCAGGCGAGGAAGCTGGACTGAAGAGCGTTACGTTCAGAGTTGAAGGTGAATATGCCTACGGGTTGCTGGCGGCGGAAGCCGGCGTTCACCGCCTCGTGCGAATCTCGCCATTTGATCAGGCGGCGAGGCGACACACGTCATTCGCTTCACTCTTTGTCTATCCTGAGATCGACGAGGACATCGAAGTAGAGATAAACGACAAAGACTTGCGCGTCGATACATACCGCGCCACCGGCGCCGGTGGACAGCACATCAACACTACCGACTCCGCGGTTCGCATTACTCATATGCCCACGGGCATTGTGGTTTCCTGTCAAAATCAACGTTCACAACATCAAAATCGAGCAGTTGCCATGCAGGTGCTGCGCTCACGTCTTTATGAACTCGAGTTGGAGCGGCGCCAGGCCGAAACTGCCGAACTCGAAGCCAACAAGGCCGACATCTCATTCGGGTCGCAAATCAGAAGTTATGTACTCGCGCCCTATCAGTTGGTAAAAGACACTCGCACTAAACTGGAACGAGGTAACGTCGAGGCAGTTCTCGGCGGCGACATCGACGACTTCATCAAGGCCTATTTGCTCGCACGCAAAGCTGCGTAGGTCTTTCAGTTTGCGGTTGGAGTTTTCATGGCAACATCTACACATCAGCTCGAACAAAAGCCGCGCGTGATCGTCCCGCGTGCTGGTCGTGGCAACGAGATTCTCGCGATTCTCTTTATCGCGCTGGGATTGTTGCTGGCGCTCTGCCTAGTTTCGGCATCGTTCTATCCGAATGATCCGTCGTGGAACTCTGCGGGCCAGAACGAAACGCAGAACTGGGCCGGCGCGATCGGCGCGAATGTCGCGGCCATGGCGTTTCAGTTTATCGGTCTCGCCGCTTTTCTGTTGCCGCTCCTTCTCTTTGCGGCAGCATACCGGCGGTTCCGTTCGGGCACCATTCACAGGCCGCTGACCAGAGTCGGCGGACTCGTCGTACTCGTGATTGCCGCCTCAGCGCTGTTATCGATCTTACATCTGCGACCGCTGTTTGATTCGAGTGTGCAACCGGGTGGACTGCTTGGCGCCGTGGTTGCGCAGGGACTTGCGAGCGGGTTGAATAACGTTGGCGCTACCGTGCTACTCGTCGCGATTGCGGCAACAGGATTGCTGCTCGCCACTAACTTCTCCTTTGTTCGTCTCTACGAAATCATCGTCAATGCTATCAGCACTCGCTTTGCTTTTGTCGGCAAGCTGCCGGAACGTTTCCGCGCGTGGCGTCAAATGCGTGCCGAGAGTGCGAGGCTGAAGAAAGAGACGAAGGCCGCGATCAAAGCCGAGCGCGACGCTGCGAAAAACGTTTTGAAGCAGACCGTTAATCTGACACCGGCAGAGCGCGTTGCTGATTTCATGAAGGAACCGGTCGCGTCTGAGCCGGCTGTGATTCGTGCGGAAACAAATCGCGCAGTCGTCGAACAAGCTCAAGCCAACGCCGTTGCGGCAAGCGCGAGCGCCGGTGTGGGAATAGCGACACCGCCCGCGACCGTCGTCACCGGTCGATCAGGAAAGCGATCTATCATTCCCATAGCAGAGGTTGATGAAGAAGAAGGCGCCGAAGAGATGGTGAAAGGCGCTTCGGTGCTGCGCGTCAAAGCCGAGCAACCTGCCGCCGCCAAATTGCCTTTCGACGCATCCCGTCGCGTTAACTACAGCGACTACGGTTTGCCGCCACTTGAGTTTCTGAATGAAGCACCGCCGCACAGCGAGCAGGCTGACACTGAGTTGCTCAGCCTGGCGACACGTCTCGCAGAGAAGTGCAAAGAGTTCAACGTCACCGGACAGATCAAACATATTTGTCCGGGACCAGTTGTTACCACTTACGAATTCAAGCCCGATCCGGGCGTGAAGTACTCGCGTGTAGTTTCCCTCGTCGACGATCTTTGTCTCGCGCTCAAGGCTGAATCGATCCGCATCGACCGCATGCCGGGCAAACCACACGTCGGTATCGAAGTGCCGAATCCACGCCGCGAAACAATCTTCCTGCGTGAAGTGATCGAGTCGCGACCGTTTCGTGAATCACCGTCGAAACTGACCATCGCACTCGGCAAAACGATCGATGGTCTCAACTATGTCGCCGACCTCGCGAAGATGCCGCACTTGCTGATTGCCGGTACGACTGGTTCGGGTAAGTCCGTTGGAGTGAATTCGCTGATCGTCTCGATTCTTTATCGCGCCCGGCCGGATGAAGTGAAGTTCATCCTGATCGATCCCAAGCGACTCGAGCTCGGACTCTACGAAGACATCCCACACCTCGCGGCGCCGATCATCGTCGATCCGAAACTGGCGTCGCGCTCGTTGAAATGGGCGGTGGGCGAAATGGAGCGCCGGTATCGCGATCTCGCCGGCTGGGGTGTCCGTAATATCGACGGCTACAACACTGAGATCATGCGTCGCAATCTCATCAAGGAGTACGACGACAAAGGCGAGCCGTGGAAACCGCTGCCTTACATCGTGATCATCATCGACGAGCTGGCCGACTTGATGATGACTTCCGGACGCGAGGTCGAAGAATCGATCACGCGACTCGCGCAGATGGCGCGTGCAGTCGGCATTCACCTCGTCCTTGCGACTCAGCGACCGTCAGTCGATGTGATCACTGGTCTGATCAAGGCAAACTTCCCGTCGCGAATTTCGTTCCGCGTTTCTTCGAAGATTGACTCGCGTACGATCATCGACACAAACGGGGCCGAGCAACTGCTGGGACGTGGCGACATGTTGTTCCTGCCGCCGGGAACGTCGCGTTTGATTCGTGTTCACGGTGCTTATATTGATGAAACTGAGATTGGTCGCATCGTGTCGCATATCAAAGCTCAGGGTCCGCCATCATACGACGAGAGCATCACGCAATCGGATGAAGAGGCGCTCGGACTCGAAAGCACTGGCGGTGAACACGACGAACTATTCGAAGAAGCGCTACGAATTTGTGTGGAGATGAAACGCGCGTCGACGTCGGTGCTGCAACGTCGTTTGCGCATCGGTTATGGTCGCGCCGCCGCGATTCTCGACATCATGGAGCGTGAAGGACTAATCGGCCAGGCTGATGGCTCAAGACCCCGACCGGTACTCGGGCGCGCTTATGAGATGGTCGCCGACTGGGACCAAATGGGCACCGAAGTTTAGCCACAAAAAGGCACATAACCACAAAGAAACTTGTTAAGAGATGATGCTCGCTCAATCTTTGATCACGCGCTCTCGGCTGTAGATCCTCGCACGGCAATTAAGCAAGCAGTTAAAGATCTCAGCATCCCTGACCATGCCATCTACTCAATCGCCATCGGCAAAGCGGCAACGTCGATGGCGCTCGGACTCGACGACGCCCTCGGTGAAAAGTTAAGCGCAGGCGTAATCGTCGCTACGTCACAACACAACTCAAAACGCTGGCAAAGTTTCATCGGCGGACATCCCTTACCGAATGAAGCGAGCCTCGCCTCTGCGCGGGCGGCGTTTGCCCTGCTCGATCGTGCTGACGCAGAACAAGCGATCGTGATCTTCCTGATCTCAGGCGGTGGCTCGGCGATGATGGAGTGGCCTGTCAGTGATGAAATCTCTTTACGCGATCTGAGAGCCGCTAATCAGGATCTCATCTCCTGCGGCGCCAGCATCACGGAAGTCAATTCAGTGCGGCGCGCGTTTTCAGCAGTTAAAGGCGGTGGACTGGCGCGGCGATCACCACACGCGCAGATGTTCACCCTCATCGTTTCTGATACGAATCCCGGCGACGAAGCCAGCGTGGCCTCTGGCCCAACACTCTCCGCCCCACCTGATACGCCGAATGCAATCGAAGTGATCGAGCACTACAACCTCGACACCGTCCTGCCCGAATCGATCATAAAGGCTGTCGGCAGTACGAACCGCGCGCACGATCCGGTCAACGGCGCGCACACCGTTCTTTTAGCCAATCAAACCGCCATCAACGCAGCTCAAACAAAAGCCATCGAACTCGGGTTTGCATGTTCGGTGCTGGACCACCTCAATGAACAACCGATTCAAGCGGGCTGCGATCTTCTTCTCGCCAGTTCGTCTTGTTCCGTCTCGGGAGGCGAATTCTCATGTCCGGTCCGCGGAGACGGTCGTGGCGGCAGAAACCTCGAAACCGCATTGCGCTGTGCAATCGGTCTTGATAACCAAACCTCACACACTGTCGTCTTGAGCGCGGGTACCGACGGCATCGATGGCAACAGTCCCGCTGCCGGCGCAATTGCCGACGAAACAACCATTAGTCGCGCTCGAGCTCTCAACCTCGACGCCGAACAATATCTCGCTCGCAGCGACTCCTACACCTTCTTCCATCAACTCAACGACGTGATCGTCACCGGCCCCACCGGCACCAACGTCCGCGACCTACGAATCGTATTAAAATCCGTGTAATCCGTGGCTAAACTTGACTCCAACAACACGAACCCCTATAAAAGTCGAACGGAGATCCAAACTCTTGTCGACACTTATCAACACCGAAACTCCCGTTAGTACCAAACCGCCCGATGGCAGTTCGCTCACGTTTTCAGAGCTTATAGCACGTCTAAACAGCCTAAACAGCGTCCCAACCCTCGAAGATTTGAATAACTGGGTCGCAAACGTCGAGATTAACGAACAGGAACTTCAGCCCTACCTTGGTTTCAAGGAAGGAAATTACTGGCGCCATCGAGTTTGTCGTAATGAGGCGGTCGAGATGCTTGTGATCTGTTGGCGTCCTGGTCAGAAGACGCCGATTCACGATCATAATGGCTCTCACGGTGTGGTAAGAGTTCAGCAGGGACTGATGTGGGAAACGATTTTCAAGTACGACGACGAGCAGGGCCTGTGTTACGACACGGGTCGCGAATGCCCGACGGGCATCGTCACCGGCGCCGAAGTTCCGGACATTCATCAACTCGGAAATCCCGAAGTCAGTGGACAGGATCTCATCACGATTCATGTTTATGCGCCGCCGCTCGGTGTGTTGAAAACCTACAAGGTGGGAAGCGCCAAGGTAGACCTTTACACGCCTAATGATTTTCCGACTTGAGACGCGGGTGGCGCTCGCAGCGTTAGTCTTAACGCTGGCGTGCGTCACCGCGTGCAAGGATAAGTGGTACTCCACCACCATTGCTCGCGACGAACTGACTGTCGCCGCAGCCTCTGATCTCACTCCAGTATTCGAAGAAATCGGTCGCGAGTTTGAAGCCGCTAACAAGACCAAAGTCATCTTTACTTTTGGGTCGACAGGCATGCTTACGAGGCAGATCGAAAACGGCGCTCCGGTCGATCTCTTCGCGGCTGCGAATGTCAGTTATATCGATGAACTCGACAAGAAGGGCCTCATCATTCCCGACAGTAGAGCGATTTATGCGCGTGGCCGGATCACTTTGTGGACTTCAGAGGCGAGCAACATAAGACTCCAGGGCATCGCTGATCTCGCACGCCCGGAAGTCGTGCGCATCGCGATTGCAAACCCGGACCACGCACCATACGGTCTCGCCGCGAAGCAGGCGCTGGAAAGTGCCGGCGTCTGGGATCGCGTGAAACCGAAACTCGTTTACGGCGACAATATTCGCCAGGCGTTTCAGTACGCGGCGACAGGCAACGTAGATGTCGCAATCGTTTCGTTATCGCTGAGTATAGAAAGTCGTGGACGTTGGACCTTGATCCCCGAGGAGTTACATCAACCGATCGATCAAGGTCTCGGCATCCTCAAGACCACCAAAAACGAGAAAGCCGCACGCGCTTTCGCCGCCTTCCTCAATGGACCACAGGGACAGGCGATCATGAAAAAATACGGTTTTAGCCGCGGATGATCCGTGTCATCTGTGGCTAATAAACGATTGGACGTTAAGACCGTTGGAGTCGATCGTGACCGTGATCGTCCCGCATTCACCAGTCGTGAGGACAGTCGCGCCGTTTGCCTGCCATCGTTCGACGACGTCTTTGTGTGGATGACCGAATCGTGAATGACGCCCGACTGAGATGATCGCGAACGCAGGCTTTGTGGCGACGACGAAGCCTTCGGTCGAGGACGTTTTGCTACCGTGGTGTGGGACCTTCACGACATCAGTTTGTCTTGGCGTCAGTGCTCTTTCAGCGGCTTGTTCGATATCGCCAGTGAATAGTATTGAACGGTCGCGGAATTGAATCCGGAGCACGATCGAGTCGTTGTTCGCCGACTTCTCACCGCCTGCCGGCGGCCACAAGACACTTATCTCCACGTCGCCAAATCGAATCACATCACCAGCCTCGATCGTCTCCGAGTAGGTATTGCTTTCTGCCAGCGTCTGCGCGAATTTCTGAAACTCCGGATCGTCAGCGGGACGCCGTGCAATCAGCGCCGCCCGGACTGAAAAGTTTTTGACGACATCATTGAGACCGTCAATGTGATCGGCATCCGCGTGTGTAGCCAGGACGTAGTCGATCTGGCTCAGACCTCGCCACCACAAGTATTCCGAGACGACAGTTTCACCAATGCGGCGCGCGGTATCCGTCGTGTTTCCGCCGCCATCAACCAGTAGCGTCGTTCCGTCAGGCATGGTGATGAGTGCCGAGTCGCCCTGGCCGACGTCGAGAAAGTCGACGCGCAGCATTCCTTCGGCGTGTACAGCGCTGAATGGGTGGAAGATCAGAACGATGAATAGCAGTAATTGCGCCAGTGAAAGCGCAGGAACGTATCGGCGCAGTTTACCTTCGCGTTGGCGGCTCGATCCCAGCGGTCGCCAGTGCAACAACGCCACGATGAGAATGAGCAACGGAAGATAATAGACAGCGTAGAGAAGCGCGGCTGGTCCTGAGTACTCGGGCAGGCGCAACGAAGCCAGGCCAAAACTCGAAAACGGATCGACGCTGTGGACCATGGCCCAATCGATCGCATCCGCAAGCCGGAATAGTGGCGCTGACAGAACTGCGCTTACCTGGGCAAGCAACAGCGCGAGCATCGCAACTGCGACGAGTGCGGCAAGCATCAGGCTGACGACGATATTCAGGACCAGTGATGACAACGAGAGGCGATGAAAATAGACGATCATGAGCGGCAATAACATCAACTGCACGCTTGCTGAGACCACAAACGCTCCGAAGGTGTAACGCAGGAAAGGCTGCACGTGATAACGCTCAAATTGCACGGCCGCCGCTGACTTGAATAGCCGGTAATGATGTGACGAACGCGCCAGCTCCCGTTTCCATTCCCGTTCGCGCCAAAAGATGATCTCGCAAAAAGTTCTCACGAGGCGCGCACATGCGGGTGGATAAGGAGCCGAGCGCGACGGATACCATCCGCCAATTGCCGACAGCTTCGTCAATAACGGCCACGCAATCACAACAATCGCCAGTACCGACAGAAATGTCAGTTGAAACGACGGATCGAAGAGCTCTTTTGGACTGTGAACCAACAGCACGAGCGCCGCCGCGCCCAGCGCATTCAACGAATCCGGCTGCCGAAAAATGATTGCTCCGAATCCTGCAAAAGTGAACATCAGCGCAGCGCGGATGACTGACGCGTCAGCTCCCACCGCGATCGAATAAGCCCAAACGATGACAGCCGGCACTAGAAACTGCACGAGCCTGCGTTTGCTCAATCGACGCATGAGAAAAAATACAAGGCCGCCGATGAAACTGATATGCAGTCCGCTGATGACGAGTACGTGAAAGGTGCCGCCTTCGCGAAAACGATCCGATGCGCTGTGTGAGAGGTTGTAACGATTGCCGAGTAAGGTCGCGTCCAAAACACCCGCTGTCTCTGGTGCGAACCGCGCATCGATCTGCTGCTGTAGTCGTGTTCGCCAATCGTAGAGCCATGCGAAGGGAGGAAATACACGCGTATCTTCCAACCACGTGATCGATGCGGGACTTTTGATTATCCCGCTTGCGTCATAACCGTTCCGGTCCAGAAACTCCGCCAGGCTTGAAACTCCCGGATTGTGATAGTCACCATCGCGCTCCAAAGTCGTGCTGACGCGAATCCGCGTGCCGTAACGAAGCCGAAAATCTCTGAACGTGGCCAGCAACGAGACACGACCGGCCATCGGTTCTTCGACCCGCAACGAAAGATAAACGCGATCGCGTGCAAACTCAGGTGGTCCATCCAGCCAGCCGGTAAGCACGCATGGTTGCTCCACCAGATTTCTGATCCCGCTGGAACTCTCACGCCGTCGCTCCAGCTCAGCCAGCACTACACCAGTAAAGAAAAACGCCACCAGCAGGGCGCAACCAGCCACCCGCAATCGCTTTTTCAACACGAACGTTAGCGCCAGAACTGAGCACACCACGCCAAGCGAAATGCTCAATCTAATCTGAACCCAATTGGCTGCACAGACACCTGCAGAAAACGCCACGGCGAGTTGAGCCAGAGGATGCTGACTGAACAGACTTCGGTGAGGAAACACTGCGCCGATACTACCACTACTTTTGTGCTTTTTTTGCCTTTTTGTGGCTCAAATGAACAACAGTTTCTACGTGGTGGGTTTGGGGGAAGAGATCAAAAGCCGCGATGGTGTCGAGGGTGTAGCCACCCTCGATGAGTTTTTTGAGATCGCGTGCGAGTGTTGCCGGGTCGCATGAGACGTATGAGATCGCAGCCGGATGAAGATCGACGATGCCTTTGATTACCGCTGACTCAGCGCCGGCCCGCGGTGGATCAAGTAGAACAAAATCAACTGCTGTGGTTGGTCCATTTCTGAACCAATCCGTAACCGTGTCGGTTATCACGCGCGCGTTTGCAAGCTCGGCGTCCTGGAGATTCCGACGCGCAAAGCGTGTGGCAGTCGAGTTCGCTTCGACGGCCACAACATTCTTGAATCGTCGCGCGAGCGGTAGAGTGAATAACCCCACGCCACTGTATAGATCGAGCGCACTCTCACCCGACGCGTCCGCCAGTGCGAAATCGATCAGTGGCCCAAGTAACGATGGGTTGACCTGAAAGAAGGCTTCAGCGTTGTAGCGATAAACTGCGCCTTTAACCGTCAAACTCAATTCGCGCGTCTCAAACTCCGCAAACTCCGGGGCAAACGAGGCGCCACTTTCCCCAACCACTACATCCAAATGTTTCATTCCCGGTGGAAACTGATACCACTCCGTCGCGCGTACTTCTGCCAGCTTTGCCTGTAACTCCGGTTGCAAAACCGCACAATCAACTACATCACAAACACGTCTCGATCCGCGCTCGTAATAACCAACCGTCCGAAGCTCCTCATCGATCTGCCACGTCGCACGCATCCGATAGCGCCAGTTTTCCGGCGAAGGCATGACGACAATTTCCGGCACACTCTCGAGACGCGCAATCCGATGCAAGCAATCGCGAATGATCTCGGCCTTGGCTTCGAGTTGAGCTTTGTACGTGAGTTGCTGGAAATCACAACCGCCACATCGACCGAAGTACGGACACGGCGGTTCAATCCGCGACGGCGAAGGCACAAGGATCTCTTCAATTGAAGCAAACAACACCTTCCCCTGCTCGCGCTCAACGCGCACGCGCACACGATCCCCCGGCGCGGCCAGAGAAACAAACACAGTCTTGCCCTCAGCGTGGGCCAACCCCATACCACCCGGAAGAATCCTTTCAACTTCAACCTCAAAACCCATTCTGATCGGTTTTTTATCCGCGTAATCCGCGGCCAATTTAAACGTAAAACAAACTGAGTCGGGGCACTCCAAAGTGCTCTCGTAAACGCTTCAGTAGCAGATTTTCAAACGTCTGCTTGTAAACCGACGCGTCCATCTGGCTACGATAGGGCTTCAACTGTTCCTTGATACCATTTCCCAACTCCTCAAGCACCGTCGAACTCGCGACTGCGAACATCGAGTCGTTCAACATTCGTTCGAGACCGGTTAGAGAATCCTCGAGTTTGCGCGTGTCGAGCGTCGTGCTGCTGGCGAAATCTTTTTCGATATCGCCAAGCAGAACTAAAACTCTCGACAGTGCCTCGGAAAGATCGTCTTCCTGCGATCTCGACTTAGCCAACTCCAACAAAGCCTTTCGACCTCGCGAGAGATGCGCGGTAACAGCTTCGAAAGAAAACCGCGTCTTGCCAGGCTCATTTTCTGCTTCAGCATCACCATCCGCCGAACCGACGTGCGATTCGATCCACTCAGCAAACTGCGCCTCAACTTCTTCCTGACAATAGAGCAGCGTTTTGACCGTTCGCTTGCGTGGCTTCGCTTCGTAAGAGTCAAACGATTTTTCCACGCCACGGAGAACGATGTGCAGAGGAATGCCCTGCTGTTTCCAGGTTTCCATCAACGCCCAATCCATCGGACTCAGAAACAGATGCTTGCCGCGTCGCCTGACGAATGCGTCTTCGATTTCAGTGAAGTAATTGAAGTAATTCAAACCGCTCTGGTTCTTTCGTACACCAAACGCAAGCCGTCCAGCGTCAGGGTGCCGTCAACTTTCTCGATAAACCGCGACGCGTTTGCAATCAGCGGTGCGAATCCGCCAGTGGCAATTACATGCGGCTGAGTGTTCATTTCCGCAATCATCTTCTCCAGCACGCCATCAACCAAGCCGGCATAGCCATGATAAATCCCGGATTGCATGGCGCCGATGGTTGACGATCCAATTACCTTTTCCGGACGTTTGATCTCAACTCGCGGCAACTTGGCCGCACGCAGAAACAGAGCCTCGGCCGAAATCATAATGCCTGGCGCAATTACGCCACCGAGATACTCATGCTCGGCGTTGACGGCGTTGAATGTTGTCGCGGTGCCAAAGTCGACGACGATACACGGGGCCCCATATTTCGTCACTGCCGCAACGGCATCGACAATCCGGTCGGCTCCGACATCTGAGGGTGAGTCATAGAGAATCTTCAACCCTGTATCCACCGTGTGATTAACGAATAGCGGCGTCAATCGGAAACACTCCTGGACCATGCGGCTTAGCGTCTGATCCAAAGGCGGCACAACTGACGCAATCACAACCGCATCGATTTTTCCGAGATCGACGTTTGCACCCTCGAAGAGGCTCCTTAGATCAGAGGCATACTCGTCGCTTCCCTTGTCGTGATCGGTGACCAATCGCCATTGCGCGCGCAGATCCTCGCCGTCAAAGACGCCCAGCGTAATGTTCGTGTTTCCGGCGTCAATCGCCAGCAGCATGACTGCGCTCCTCAGTTGTGTTTGGAGTTCCCATGACCTGTTCGATCAGATCGGCGGCGCGGACCGGGCCGTTCTCCTGTTTCAACTCTCTGCTGACTACCATCGCGCGACTCGCGTACGAAGGCTGCCTGAGCAATAGATCAAGCTCGGTTGCAACTCTGGGCGCGAAGTATTTGTCGCGATAAACCGTTCGGCTCGTGCCCATCTTACGCGCGTGCTCCGCATTGTCTGCCTGATCAAAGGCAAAAGGAACGATCAACGTCGGTATACCTGCCAGTAACCCCTGCGAAGTCGTGCCGACGCCGCCGTGATGGACTACGGCACACGCCTTCGGCAGCAACGATTGATACGGAACGTAGTCGAGCGCGATGATTCCTTCGGGTAACGAGTGTGGCAGGTTGCGCTCGTCACCAATCAACAGCACCGCGCGGCGGCCGAGTCGCTTCGCCGCCTGAATACTCTCCTGAAAAAAATCTCGGGCGACCCAAACAGCCGACGAACCCAGGGTGAACACGATCGGCGGCGGGCCATTCTCCAGGAAGCGCGTCAACTCCACCGGAATCGGCGCGTCGTGATTGCCATCGTAGAAACAAAAGCCGGTAATCGCAGTTTGTTTGGGCCAATCAGGTTGCGATTGGCCAAACAGTTTTGAAAACAATGCCAGCACGAGAGTCGGCGAATGCTGGCCCGCGAACATCGGATTGCCGTAGTCTTCGATTCCGAGTTCGTCGCGAAATGAGGTGACCGCCTTTGCCTTGTACGTGCTCATCGTGAGTCGCAGTAAAAATCCCATCACACCGGGACCGAGCACGCTGAACTTTGTGAACCACTGCCAGTAAGGTGGCATGGGTGGATCGTACGCGGAGAAGAAAGACAGCGGCGCCAGCACGGTCGAGATCCATGGCATTCCTGTCTTGCGACCAACCAATGGCCCAGCAGGCGCTGCCGGATGCGTGACCAGCAGATCAGCGCCTGCGACTGCCTGCAGTAGATCAGCGTAACTCTCGCGCACGGCCGGAAACACGACTTCTTCAGTGAGAAAACGTGGTCCAGTCTTCGGGTTCATGATCTTGTCGATCAGTTCCTGATCCTGTTCTTTGGGCCATGCGAGCTGCGGACGTACCGGCACAAACTCAACACCGATACTCTCGATTTTTTCGCGATAGGCCTCCATCGTGGCGATGACGGGCTGGTGACCGCGACGTTTCAACTCCATCGCAATCGTCATGTATGGGTGGATGTCGCCGAAAGAACCGAAGGTGCTCAGGATGATGCGCTTAGACATGTTTTTAAGCCACAGATGAACACGGATTGACACTGTCAGTAAAATCCGTGTGCATCTGTGGCTAAATATTCTTTTCCTGTCGGACGCTGTAAACGTCACCGGCTCTTACTTGCCTGATCTCGCCCTCTTCAGTTCGCAAACGTAAAGCACCATCACGCTCGAGACCGCAGGTCGTTCCCCGCCACACATCATCACCATTACTGACCTGGACCACTTTGCCAAACGCGTATGACGATCGATTGGTCCATGCGTTGACGATTGACTCCGGACCGGCAGACTCGTTCAGGAGTGAATACCAGTGCGTCAACCAACGCAGCACTCCGGCAAGGATCGCTTCGCGATCGGAAGCCTTACCCGTCGCTTCCGAAATCGAAGACGCGACTTCAGCCAACTCCGCCGGATACGCGTTCTCTGTCAGATTAATCCCGATCCCGACGATGACGGCACGTCCTGCCGGAGTCTCGATCGCTTCCGCGAGGATGCCGCAAATTTTTCGTTCACCTGAAAGAAGATCATTGGGCCACTTGATATCAGCTCGCATGCGGCAGACGTCACCCAACGCGTCGTAAACAGCCACGGCCGCCATCATCGTGATCAAAGGCCAGTAATTCGCCTCGATTTTGGGCCGCAAAAGAATGCTGAAGTAAAGACCTGCGCCCTTCGGCGACGACCACGCGCGCTGCAAACGGCCTCGGCCCGCTGTTTGCTCATCCGCAACCACCGAGACGCCTTCCGCGGCGCCTTCAGTTGCGAGGCGTGATAGCTCGGTGTTGGTGGAAGGCAACGACTCGAATCGTAAAACCTTTGGATTGAGGTGCGTCATATGGTCGACGCCGATTATACAAAACCACACGCAGTAACAAAGGAACGCCGCAAAATAATAACAACGCGACGATACGTCGAGATTCCGGCAGTCATACTCTCATTATTTACCGGCGCCGCTTTTCTCACGAAGATGTGCTATCTCTCGCTCGCCTTCAACTCGATCTTCGTGCTCTTTTTCCTGGCAATCGTCTATTGGTACGTGGGCTCGCGTTTCCATATCAAAATTCCCATCGGGCTTTTAGGACTCGTCTTTGTCGCCCTGCAAGTCGATGCGCTCGGAAACTTCTTCCACCTGTACGGGCAGCAGTTTGGACCAATGCAGTACGACGAATTCGCACACATGATGGTGCAAGTGTTCGTTAGTCCGATCATCGTTTGGCTGACGGGGCGCGTGCTGCAGCAGTTGGGCCATCGTTTGCCACTCAAACTCACCGCCTTCTTTGCGGCCACAATGGTTTACAGCCTGTCGGCGATTTACGAGATCATCGAGTTGTGGGACGAAGTCTATTTCGGCGGCCATCGGATTTGGGGTTCTTACGACACGGCTACCGATCTTCAGTGGGACCTTTGCGGAATAATTGTCGGGACGCTGTTTTCTTGTATCATGCTGCGAGACACCCGTGATCAACTGGTTTCCCATTAGGCTTTCGTTTGCCGTGGCTACGGCTGCAACCCTGATCGCATTGATCGCCGGGTCGGGGCTCGCCTGGTTGTTGGCCCGCAAACGCTTTCCGGGACGAAATCTCGTCGATGCTCTCGTAACACTCCCGCTCGTTTTGCCGCCAACGGTTCTGGGTTACTACCTGCTGGTGTTGCTCGGCACTCGTTCAGCGATCGGAGGATTTCTCTACCGGACGCTCGGGATTCGTTTGACGTTCACCGTGACGGCGGCAATCATCGCGGCTTCAATTCACGCGCTGCCACTCGTGACGAAGAGTTTGCGGGCTGCGTTTGAAGGAGTGAACACCGACCTTGAAGCGGCGGCACGCACGCTGGGACTGAACAATCGATTGATCTTCTTTCGCGTGACGTTGCCATTGGCGGCGAAAGGCGTGCTGGCGGCAACAGCGCTCGCGTTTGCACGCGCGCTCGGGGACTTTGGCGTGACGATCATGATCGCGGGAAACATTCCCGGTAAGACGCAGACGGCTTCAGTGGCGATTTACGATGCAGTGCAGGCGGGGCGAGATAACGAAGCGTTCACACTCGCAATTACAGTCTCGGGGATCGCAGTCTTAATGCTCTATCTCATCAACCGTTTTGGTAACCACGGATCATACAGATAAAAACCCCGATCAGCGCGGATCGGTTTTTCATCCGAGAAATCCGTGGCTAAACTTCGATGAATAGCCTGGGAAGATTGCTTTTTCATTCTTGCTGCCCAAGTGACGAGTGGCGATCTCGCCGAACACGTCGCGGAAGTCAGTCGTTAAAGCAAGATCGCGTCCTTCATAAAGCTGATCGTTCTTGAGACCGGGCCACTGGCCATACACTTTTCCGCCACGCACGCTGTTGCCCATTACAAACATCGCATTCGCATGACCGTGATCCGTGCCGCGATTACCGTTCTCACGCACTGTTCGACCAAACTCAGACATCGTCAGGATAACAACGTCGTCCATTCGTTGGCCCAGATCCTGATAAAGCGCGGCGATTCCGGCGCTGAACTGCTGCAGGAGATTCCCCAGTTGTCCGCGCGAGTTTCCCTGGTTGACGTGCGTGTCCCAGCCGCCAATGTCTGTAAAGGCAACCTCGAGACCGACACCTGCTTTGATCAGTTGCGCAATCTGTAGCAACGAAGTACCGAATGGATTGCCCGGATACACAGCTCCGTTTTCGGGTTGATACTGCGCCGGATTCGCCTTCTTCAAATAGTTGACCGCTTCGAATGTTTCGCGGCCCATGCCTGCAAGCGAATCATTCTCGCGCGCGTAAATCGCTTCAAACCCGTTCTGCAGGTTTGCTGACGACTTGCCGCCACGAATCGCGAAGTCTGAGATGCTCGACATTGCGACCGCCTGCGCGCGTCCCTGAAGCACGCGTGGCATCGTCTTCGTCACCGACACCGCACGGAACAACGATTTCTCCGGATCGTCTTTGCTTTGCAGGTAGCGATTCAACCAACCATCGCTCGTCGACTTCACACCGGGAGTCGCCGACTCCATGTAATCCTGTGCGTCAAAGTGTGAACGAGTATTGTCAGGCGAGCCGGCGGCGTGAACGATCGCCAGTCGCTTTGAATCCCACAACGGTTTGAACGCGCTCATCGACGGATGCAAACCGAAGAAACCGTCGAGATTGAGCGCGGCATCAGCGTTACCGTTTTCAGGCTTTGGTATCGCGATCGAAGAACGCAACGAGTAATAGTTCGACTCGCCAAACGGCACCACCATGTTGAGACCATCAACGGCGCCGCGCTGAAATATCGCGATCAGCGTCTTGCGCTTTCCGCCCGCGAGCGTATTTCCTAAAACTACGCGTTCGAGAAATGCGGGCGCCGAGAGCGACATACCGACGCTGGCAAGAGCGATGCTGCCTGATTTAAGAAAGAATCTGCGGTTCATAACTTCAATCCCTTACTGTCTCTGAAACTCCGGCGTTCCCAAAATCAATCCCACGACTTTAGTGACAGGATCTGCAGGATCGAGTTGCTTCAGCAACGTCTCGCGTGTGCTCGCCGAGATCTCACCCGCCAGGAGCGTCTTCAGATACTCGTCCATCACCTTCGCCTGATCGGCATTCAATTTCGATAAATTGACGCGCGTCCCCGGAATGCGATTGTTAGCCAGCGCCAGCCCGAAGTTCATTCGCTCCAACAACGCACCCGTGTTGACCCAACTCTCGGCCGCATCGGAATAACCGTTAGGAGTTTGAAATCCGTAGAGCGGCTCACCCATGCGCGCAATCCACTGGTGCGTTTGTGGACCACCGTTCGTGTCGGCGCCGAGGGTTCTGATCGCACTCACCACCAGTTCAAAAGGACGTTTGATCTTCGCGCGATACGCTGCCGTGGAGTTGAACTCCTTCGACATGAAGATCGTCTTCAACGTTTCGCGAATGTCGCCGTCAGTCTTGGTAAAAGTTGCGGCTGCACGATCGACAAGTGCCGGCGGTGGAGTGTCGGAAACGAAATGTCGCACCAGTTTCGTTGCGATAAACTTCGCCGTCGACGGATGATGCGCAAGGATGTCGAGCACCGCCAGGCCATCTTTGATTCCGCCCCCCGCAGAAATCTTGTGGCCGAGGACGACCTTCTCGCCGTCATCATGAACGCGTGCATTGAAGAAGAACGTGCCCGCATTGCGGCGCGCGCCTTCGCCCATCATTGCATTCACTGCCGCAGCGCCACCGCGTGGTTGAAAGATGGTCCAACCCGTAAAGCAGCGCGCGACTTCCTGCACGTCCTTTTGTGTGTAGCCACCGTCAACGCCGAGGGTATGCAATTCCATCAACTCACGCGCGTAGTTTTCGTTGATACCGCGGCGCTGTTGTTGTGGCAGTGGCTGAGGCTGCTGTTGTGCGCGCAGTCTTTGCAGCGGACCACCACGGCGATTCTGATTCGCGTTTGGACTGACGCTCTGAAAGTTGTCGAGATAGAAGAGCATCGCCGGGCTTTGCGCCGTGGCTTGCAGTAACGTCGAAAACTTTCCTATCGCATTCGGGCGAATCGTGTCGCGATCGTATGAAGGCAACAGCCAGCGATCGGCGCCCTTGCCGGCGAATACGTTGAAATGGTTGGTCCAAAAGTCGACCATCACTTCCTGGAGCTGTCGTTCACTGTAAACGGCGCGCAGAATTCTCGAAGCTTGCAATTCAGCCATGATGCGCTGTGGCTGTTGCAGACCATTCTCGCGATAGTAGTCCTGGATTAACTTCCGATACTTCTCGTTTTCTAATGGATTGCCCGGCGGTGGTGGCGGATTCTGATTGTTTCTCGCGGCGTCGGGCGACATCTCGGTGGACGGCATTGAATCGTTCGAATTGTTCTTTGGCATTTCTGCCGGAGCGACATTCGCACCACCTTTCACACGATTCTCACGTGCTTCGGCGAGATCAGAAGGCAACGATCCGCGCGCCTGAAGCTGGCGCAGCAGTTGACCGGGATTGGGATACTTCTCGTAGAGTTCGGCCGTGGTCAGGTTGAGAACATTCAACTCACGAACCTTGTTCTCAGCGACTGTGTCCGAGATCTTTTCAGGATTGAGCTGTTCGTTGATGTAGTTCTCGAGACCCATCGACTTCACCCGCTCGACATCGCCGGGACGGACGCCAAAACCGAGCCGGTTGAGCGCGTGCAGAATGCGTTGTTCCTCGGTCAGATCCTGAGTCTTTGCGCGCTTTTGAGCGGAAACGAGAGGCTGCGCGGAGGTTAACGCCAGCAGCAGTATGAAGGCCACGGACTTTTTCAGGTTCTTGAAATTCATGTCCGGTTAGACGCCCCGACTTCGCAGTTGGTTGAAAAAATCCGTTATCAATCCGTGAAATCTGTGGCTAAAGACTCGAACTGGTCGGGGCGGGGGAGGCTCTTCCCAACGGCTTCGGATAAGTGACCGGGCTTCGGTTACCGTCCTTATCAATCGCGCGAACGCCGAAGAAATAATTATCTTTCGACATGCCCTTCATCGTAAAGGTAGTAACGTTTCCGACTGCCTTTGCATTAGTCCACACGGCGGCCGTCGTGTCGCGCCAGACGATCTCGTACCCGGCGAGATCCGCTTCTGTATTCGCGTCCCATTTCAAGTCCGTGTCATTTGATAAACGCTGCGAGAGGATCGTCACGCCCTTCGGACGTGAAGGCGCGAGCGCGAGTGCGGCCAGCGAAGACGCGTTAACACGAGCGACGTTTGCGACGTATGCAAAATCGACAAACTCCGGCAAGTCTCCGAACTGCACTCCATTCTCGATACGAACATTCTGATGTTGATGGCGAAACTCTTCATTCACTTCGGTGAAGCGCACCGCCGGATAACCGCGTTCGAGAAACGGAATGTGATCGCCGCCGCGGCCATAACGATCGCGCCGGTAAATAAGCATCACATTGCATTGCGGCACGAAGGTATCGGCGGTCTCTTTGATAAACCTTGCGAGTTGGCGCGAAGCCGAATCGTTCTCACCACCAACACTGCGTCGCACAGTCGCTTCAGCCGGCGTTTCGTTTGACGGCACACCTTCGGAGAAAACTCGCACGTTACCGCGATCGCGAACACCATTGCCACCAAGCGTGTTGCCGACAATGTCGTTGGTGAACATCGCATCGACATTCCAGTTCTTCTGTTTGGCCTGCTCCGCGAAGTGTGTCGAACCGAGTAACCCCTGCTCTTCACCCGGAACCGCCATGAAGACAATCGTGGCGTCGAACTCATACTTCGCCATCACCCGAGCCATCTCGAGCACCGCTGCCGTTCCCGAAGCGTCGTCATTTGCGCCGGGTGCGTCGCACTTCGCGTCAGTCGGACTATTGCACATCGAATCGTAGTGACCACTCACCACGTAGATACGATCGGCTGACTGTGGCTGCGTTCCTTTCAGCGTCGCGACGACATTTGTCAGGATCGTCGGCTGCGGCACGCGCGCCGCTTTCGCCTGTTCGAACGATTGCTTCTCGACGGTCATGCGACCACCGGACGCTTCCGCAGCTTTGAGAAACTCCGCGTATAGCCAGTCGCGCGCGGCGCCGATGCCACGTTTTGGATCGTCCTGTTCAGACAACGTGTTGCGCGTGCCAAAGGAAACGAGCTTTCTGATCGTTGCTTCAATGTTGCGCGCATCGATTTCACGAACGATGTTGGCGATCGTGCGATTACGAACCGGCGCGGTTCGGCGATTCGATCTGGTTTGAGCCAGACCAAAGTTTGTCGCCAGCACCGCTATCATCACGCTAAGAAAGACTTTGGTAAGTTGATTTCGAAGCTTCATATCTGATTTTGATTTTAGCGAGTGCCGCGATCGATGGGTTCTCTGTAAATCGGGCTGAAAGTCCTGGTCGTGTTCTCGGTCACACTCGGCACTGGTTCCATTCGTGGAGGCGGCAAATTATGCATGGTCTGCCGCTCGTTGATCGTGACCGTCGCATGATGTGAAGGTTGGGCGGCAGGAATTCCCTGATTCATGCTCAGCATTCTGGTGAAGAACCGAACCATCAATGCAGTGCAGCCAAAAAGAGCGGCCGAACTAAACAGAACCATCCACAGGATGGCGAATGGATGTACGTTCAGACGGGCAAACTCAGTAGCGCTCCCGAAGATCACGCCAAGCCCACCAAGGATGGTTATACCCATCACGATGCTCGGTAAAGTGATCTTCACCGGAGCCATCGCGACTGGCGGAGCCATCATGGGCAGCGTCAAATTGGCGCCACAACGATTGCAGTATTTAAGTTCGACGGTTGTCTCGTTACCGCAGGTAGGACAGTACATAAAACCTCCAGTGCGGTAACTTTAACACTTGAGCCACAAAAAGGCACAAACAGCTTTTTTGTGCTTTCTTGTGGTTATCGAATGCGGTAGATGCGACCCTTCCAAACGACGATGATTTGACCATCGAGTTGGTCGGCGATGGTCTTGATAGCGGGCTCATCGGCAATCAGCGCGCGATAGCCTTCTGAGTTACGAGTGACGATCATCGTTTCTTTTGAACCGTCGTAAGTAGTATCGGTCCAAATGCCACGCTGTTTGCGGAAATAATGACCAGCGATAGATCTGGTGTCGCTGCTGTCCTTGTCTTCTCCGTCGCGCTGATAGTTTCCCGGTCCGGCCCCTGCTTGCGCACCGGAGAGATCGCCGACTGCGGGTTTTGCCGGGCGGCTACGCGCAACCACCGTTGCCGGAGCTTTCTTGGTATCAGCTCGACCGGCCTCAAAATCTCTCTTCGCAACTTCTTTTGGTGCGACCGTTACATCCGCCTCCTGCTTGCTCGGCTCAGCCTCGTTCTTTTGTTTACGCTCATCATCTGCCGAAGCAACTTTTACTGAGTCCGTCGCTGTAACTGGCTGCGACTGCGGCCTTATCTCAACCTTGTTAACTTCGGTTTTCGGAGGCGGTGCATTTTCTTCACGCGTCGCAGGCGTTGTTTCAGGAACCGGAGCTGGTTTCGCTGGAGTCGAATCACTTAATTTGGCAACGCTCGTATCTCCCCTAGCTGGGCTCTCGGAGGTGAGTCCTGCCTGTGGCTGCGTCCGGTAAGAATCATTTGTGGAATCGAGAGCGTTAATTTGCGCCGGTTGCGGTTGGACCTGTGATACCTGATCTCTGGCAGCATTACGACGCATCACAACTAACCCGATTACTGCCACCACAATCAATCCGAGCGCCGGCGCGGCATAACGCAGGACCATTGGCGACAAGAGACTCGCGAGAAACTTCTTCAACCCAGAGGGCTCTGTAACCTTTGCGATCTGGTGAGCAGTAATCACACCAGCCGCCGCAGTGAGTTGCACCACGAGCTCTCGACAGCGTGCACACTCAGCGAGATGTTCTGTATATCGTGTTCGCGTCGTCGCCGGCAGCACGTTTTCCGCAAACGCATTCAATTCGTCGGCATCAAGATGATCTTCGGCGTCGGGTGCAAAAACATCCTGTTGCCGCCCCAGTCGCCGCAACAATAAATCCATTTCCTTGTTTGTTTCCTGTCTCATCTCGATTACAACGTCGCCTTGTAAAGAACGTAGCGGCGCTTATACCTTGCAGTCAAACTATCCACAGATTACGCAGAAGCTTTTAAAACATTTCTCGATCGTTTTAGCTCCTTTTGTGCTTTTCGTGGCTACACTCTTTCCTTAGTTAAAAGCGCCTCCAGGTCCGCATCCAGAGACTGAGCCACCTCCGCAAATGATCTTTCCGTCTCAGCCTGTGTCCAACCTCGTTCATCAATCAGGATCTTAGCGACTCGCTTCCGCAGATCCGTTTGAATCCTCGTCAAACGACGGCTCGCCGTCGCCTCGTGCACACCAAGCACCGCGCCTGCTTCTCGTAGCCGCAGGTTGTCGAAGTAATAAAGTTTTACGAGTAGACGGTCTTCGGCGCCCAACTCCTGAACGGCTGTGCCCAACGCCTGTTGCATATCATTTTGAACAAAGCGATTCGAGATCGATTCCTCCGGCGTCGGTATGCCGGCCACGATGGCATGACCCTGACCATCCTGCACGTCACGCGCCAGGCGATCGAATTCACTGTCTTCTTCCGTCTGCACCAGTCGCGATTGTTTGCGAAACATGTCGACGGCGAGTTGGGCCACAACTGCTCGCAACCAGCCGGCTAGTGAGCCGCGTCCCGAGTAATAAGCAAGCTTACTGGCAGGTCTTCCATCGTTGCGGACTCGCAGGCCATAAAGCTCTGCCCAGATCGACTGCGCGAGATCTTCCGCGGCATCCTCGTTTGAACTCGCCGAGCGAGCCGCTGAGCGAACTGTCGGTTTGAAACGCTCAACCAAGTCGCTCCACGCGTTTTCATCGCCACGTTCACAGGCGATAATCAGACAGAGATCGTCGGCCTGCATCTCGTCGATAAACTTCGCAATGTCCGCGTGTGAGGTGTTGGGGTTGTCCTTCAATAAATACTTTTGCACGGCCGCGCCAATCCGCGGCGCCAGGAGCTCGCGGCTGAGCGAACGACTGTCACTCGCGCGCGCAAGCAACCGGCCGGCGCCATCGTTCAGTAAACTCTCGATTTTAGGCTGTGCGGATTCCACGGAAAGTCTCAACAACTGGGGCCTAATCCTATCACCTCATCGGCCGTTTGATGCACTAACCTTGGCTTTTGACAGTCAACTAACGCTAGGCTAGATTCGAGCACTGCTGGAAATGTTACGCGTCACCGAGATTTTCCGCTCTATTCAGGGCGAATCAACCCACGCCGGTCGTCCCTGCACATTTGTGCGTCTGACTGGCTGCCCGATGCGTTGTGTCTGGTGCGACAGCGAGTACACCTTTACCGGCGGTGACCACTATTCGATCGACGACATCATGGCCCAGGTCAAAGCATTCGGCTGCAATCTGGTTGAAATCACCGGGGGCGAACCACTCGCGCAAAAAGAGGCTTTTACGTTAATCACGCGTCTCTGCGACGATGATTACGAAGTGCTGATTGAAACTGGTGGATATGTCTCGACTGCCGAGGTCGACCCGCGAGCGAAGGTGATTCTGGACATCAAGTGTCCTGCTTCCGGCGAAGAACCCAGAAACGACTGGTCAAATTTGCAACGCCTGCGGGCGGATAAAGACGAAGTGAAATTTGTCATTGCCGGCGAAGTAGACTGGAACTACGCACAGCGCGTCATCAAAGAAAACGATCTCGAAACTCGCACCAAAGCGATCCTGATTTCGCCCGCGTGGGGACAGGTCGATCTGCAACAAATTGCCGATAGGGTCGCTGCGAGCGGGATGAAAATCAGGATGCAGTTGCAGTTGCACAAATACATCTGGGGACCTGACGTTAAAGGAGTGTAATGGGCGGTTCCACTGATATCGAAACTGAAGAGTTTGAAGTCGCCGCTATCGCTGACGATTCACCACAACTCGCGATCTGTCTCGTCTCCGGTGGGATGGATTCCTGCGTCACCGCCGCCATCGCCAATGAGGAAAACGATGAGCTTGCGTTTCTGCACGTCTCCTACGGACAACGCACTGAACAACGCGAACTCCAGGCGTTCCAAGCTCTGGCAGATTATTACGACGTCAAGTTACGCCTTGTGATCTCACTCGAACACCTCGCCAAAATCGGCGGCTCATCTTTGACTGACGCGAGTGTGCCGGTCACAACCGCAGATCTTTCCGCGCAAGGTATTCCTTCGAGTTACGTTCCTTTTCGAAACGCTCACTTACTCGCAGCGGCAGTAAGCTGGGGTGAAGTGAATAACGCGCAGGCAATTTACATCGGCGCTGTGGCGGAAGATTCATCGGGTTATCCCGACTGCCGTCCGGAGTTTTACGACGCATTTCAAAGCGTCATCGACACCGGTACGAAGCCTGAAACACGAATTACGATCAGAACTCCGGTGATCGCGATGCGTAAGTCGGAGATCGTGCAACAAGGTGTGGAGCTGAGCGCGCCTTTGCATCTGACGTGGTCTTGCTACAAAGAGTCGGAGCTGGCGTGCGGAAACTGTGATTCGTGCGCTCTCCGCCTGCGGGCATTTCGCGAGGCTGGGGTTACCGATCCGATACCCTACCTGCTTGACAGTAGTCGTTTTGCTTATTAATTTTAGACACTTCTGAGTGTGCTCAATTGTTACAACCAGTAAAGAGTGTGGGCGCATCCTACGAATCTTCGCAGGGTTTGGTCCGACACAACGACGGAGGAATCTTTAGATGATTGGCAGATACTTTTTCGGAGCGTTAATGGTAGCCACTCTGTTGGCGTTCGCTTCTTTGACCGCGGTTGCACAGGTCGGCGAGTTACGTGGTCACGTTTGGATCCAACAGGCGGACGGCCAAAAGGTTCCTCTTGCTGACGCGCAGATCGACGTCTTCCGGACGGACATGGCCGCGAAATACAATACCAAGACAAACAAGAAAGGCGAGTTTGTTTTCGCCGGCTTGCCGTTCATCGGAGTGTACGTAGTCGCCGCCAGCCATCCGACGGCAAAGCCAAATTTTGTTCCCGGTGTTAAAGCAGGACGCGACATCCCGTGTGAAATCACGGTAACGCCCGGAGACGGTAAGCGACTCACGCTTGACGAGATCAAAGCTGCGGGTGGCGGATCACCTAATCCTCCGGCCGCTGGCGGCGGGGGCGGTGGAAACTCGGGCGGTGGCGAGAGCGCAGAAGCCAAGGCCAAGCGCGAAGAGATGTTGAAGAAAAACGCTGAGATCGAAGCAGCCAACAAGAAGATCACTGAAGCGAACGAGGTAATCGGGCGCACGTTCAAGGCCGGCAATGAAGCCCTGAACGCCGCCGGCATTGCCAGCAAAGCAAACAATTCCGACGATGCGATTGCGAAATATACGACCGCGGTCACCTCGTACGACGAGGGCCTGGCGGCAGACCCGGAACAACCGGCGCTGCTCACGAACAAGGCGGTCGCCTTAAAGGGACGCGGCGTTGAGCGTTTTAATACAGCCGTCCGCTCGAAGACCATGGACGATGCTGCCAAATCCGCCGCACTGCAAGTCGCGAAAGACGATTTCAAAGCCGCTGCCGAAACGTCCACTAAAGCCGTTAACATGCTCAAGGCTCAGCCGGTTCCGACTGATCCGGCTGAAGCTCAGCGGCTTACTTCAAACAAGTACGCAGCCATGCTCACTAATGCCGAATCGATGCGACTCTATGTGAGCAAGGCGGATGGATCGCAGGCAGACGCCGGACTCGCAGCTTACAAAGACTACATCGCTGCCGAAACGGACCCGGCGAAGAAAGCAAAAGCACAGCTCGATATGGCGCAGATGCTGCTCGACGCAGGCGCCGCAGACAAAGCCTTGACCGAATTCAAAGGCATTCTGGCGACAACGCCCGACAGCCCGGAAGCTAACCTCGGAGCCGGTCTGGCAGTGTATGGGATTGGCGACAAGGCGAAATACCAGGAAGCAGCCAACTACCTCCAGAAGTTTGTGGAAGTGGCGCCGGATTCAAATCCGATGAAGGACGACGCCAAAGCAATTCTCACTGAGCTGAAAAACAGTGAGAACGTCACTCCGGAGAAAACAAGACCAGCCAACCGCAAGCGTCCATAACCGCTAAGTCGGTTCAAGCAAAGACCCAAAGAACGTAAAGGCGATCTCAGTAATTGAGATCGCCTTTGCATTTCTTGGAGCTTGGACGAAGCCTCTTTTGTGAATTAATCAACGATTTTTACTGGAATTCCTTTCTTGACACTCTCAGTGTTCAAACTGTACTATGAGTGCACAACGATGTTAGTCGCATCGTTGTATTGAGAAGTCGGTCATGCCTCGCGCCACATTCGGCGCCTCCAATCCACCCAGAAATCGGGATTACTACCCGCTCCCGTGAAAGCTTTGTAGTGCACAAATGTCAGCCAAATTAGGCGAAATCCTGGTACGTGAAAATCTTATAAGCCCGCAGCACTTGAGAGAGGCGCTCGACTACCAACGCGAACACGGTGGCCGGCTCGGTTTCAATCTCGTCAAACTCGGTCTTGTAAGTGACGACATGATCACTGCCGTTCTGTCACGACAATACGGCATACCTTCCGTCAATCTCGATCTTTTCAACATCGATCCTTCCGTCCTAAGCCTCATCCCTCAGGAGGTCGCGCAAAAACATTCTGTTTTGCCCCTCTCTCGCGTGGGCGCAACACTCACGCTCGCCATGGTCGATCCCACTAATGTGTTCGCCATGGATGACGTCAAGTTCATGACCGGCTTGAACGTCGAACCCGTCGTGGTTGCTGAAGGCAGTGTGCAACAGGCAATCGCGAAGTATTACGGTAGTTCTCGTGAAATCGAACTCGCTTCCACCCAGGTCGAAGAAGTTGTCACCGAACTCAGTTCGAGGAGCAATGGAAACGGCGCCATCACGCACGCCGATCTTGTTTCATTAGACAGCATCGACTTCGACCACGGGGCCAGCGAGGACGTAGAGGTAGTCGAAGACAACGAGGAGATCGATCTTTCCACCCTCTCTCGCATGAGCGAAGACGCGCCCGTCGTGCGACTCGTCAACGTGCTTCTGGTTGACTCGCTCCGTCGCGGCGCATCCGACATCCACGTCGAACCTTACGAAAAAGAGTTGCGCATCAGGTTCCGCATTGACGGCGTGCTCTACGACGTGATGCACCCGCCTTTGAAACTTCGCGATGCTCTGATCTCACGCATCAAGATCATGTCGAAACTCGACATCTCCGAGAAACGTCTGCCTCAGGACGGTCGCATCAAGATCAAAGTGAAAGTCGACTCGCGTTCGCGCGAGCTCGACTTTCGCGTTTCTACCCTTCCGACTCTCTTCGGCGAGAAAGTCGTGCTGCGCTTATTGGACAAACAGAACCTCATGCTCGACATGACCAAGCTTGGTTTCGAGCCTGAGTCGCTGACCAAATTCAAGAGAAACATTTCCAAGCCGTACGGAATGGTGCTCGTGACTGGTCCAACAGGAAGCGGTAAGACGAACACGCTTTACTCGGCTCTCCAGTCGCTGAACACAGTTGACACCAACATCATGACCGCGGAAGACCCGGTCGAGTTCAATCTGCCCGGCATTAATCAGGTGCAGATGAAAGAACAGATTGGGTTGAACTTCGCCGCCGCTCTTCGCTCCTTCTTGCGCCAGGATCCAAACATCGTTCTGGTCGGTGAAATCCGCGACTTTGAAACGGCTGAAATCGCCATCAAAGCCGCACTCACCGGTCACCTCGTACTCTCTACCCTGCACACCAACGATGCTCCCTCAACGATCTCACGTCTTATGAACATGGGCATCGAACCCTTCCTTGTTGCCACCAGCGTAAACCTCATCCAGGCACAACGACTGATCCGCCGTATCTGCAAGGACTGCAAACAGGAACATCAAACTCCAGTCGAAGCTCTCGTCGAAGTGGGTTTCTCGGTCGAGGAAGCCAAAGCGATGAAGACCTTCAAAGGCAAAGGATGTTCGACCTGCAATAACACTGGCTACAAAGGACGAATTGGACTTTACGAAGTGATGGAGATCACCGACGAGATCCGTGAACTGATCTTGATCGGAGCCTCCGCACTCGAACTGAGGAAGAAGGCGATCGACGACGGCATGATCACCCTCCGCGAATCAGGCCTGCACAAAATTCGTGCGGGCGTGACCACTTGCGAGGAAGTCGTTCGTGAAACAGTCGCCTAATCGAGGAGAACGAAGATGCTTAGACCAATTGCAATCGCTCTGATCCTGGTGCTGTCCGTGGGCGTGATGTTGCCGTTCGCGAACGAAGCACACGGAATCAGGCAAACTGTACAAGTTGGACAACGACGTCATCATCGCTATCGTTCACGCGCCTGGTGGCGACGTTATCGCGCGCGCCTGCGACAAAAGAGATTGGCTGCTGAGATGGCCCATCGAAATGCGCAGCTTGCGCTCCCGCAAAACATAAACGTGGCGGAGCTTCAGGGTCTTTCCGGTCCGGCGCTGCCGTCAATGGCTGCTAATTCTGCTACGAGCACGACCCTGCCGCCGCCAGTCATGGCTGAAAATGTTGCTCCGGTTGCGAATCACGCGAGCAGCGCCACCCGTCCGCGTGTTGTTAACCCAACACATCCGGCCTTCAAGACGGCGGAAGCCAAACTACCCGGACAGATGAACCTCGCGGTGGTTGCATTAAGCCGGCCGAATCCAAGCTTCCTGACTTCTCGCGAAGAGAAGAAGATGCTGGGAGGAGTCGCCGTCGCCGATCTGCGCCGCATGGTTATCGACAAGATGGTTTCGTCTGGTGGTTGGGTGGTGAACGATTTTGTTCGCGAAGTGAATGGAGTACGCACTTTTGTGGTTACGGCGCGCACGCCAAAGGACGCACTCACACCTGAGAAAGTGTGGACGTTCTATTTCACCGAAGCGGGTGGCCGCATTTACGGGCTCACCACTGATGCGCCGGCTGAGTTTGCGGACCGCATGACGACTGAAGCTGAACGCTTCATCGAGTCGTTACGCGTGAAAGCCGCAACCGCAGACGGCAATAAGTAAATCACTATTGGACCGGGTCAGTTCATCGACCCGGTCCAAATTCAACCCCTGAATTCTTCGAAGTACCCCGACGCAGGAGAAGACGACTTAGATGCGACTGAATGAATCCGCTCCGCAAATCTCGCTCTCAGAACTGCTGAGAAAGCTTTCCGAACTGGGCGGTTCGGACCTTCATATCACGACCGGCTCCCCTCCGCAGGTGAGAGTTGACGGGCATCTTCGTC
>DASSFI010000120.1:0-57242 GCA_035694465.1 Pyrinomonadaceae bacterium
CGAGTGGCTTCCCACCTTGATCGAAAAACCGGACGGTGTTTGCACACCGTCCGGTTTTCTCAGCACCTCTTCCCCGTGACGAGAGAGAACTGAACAGGAAGTTATTCCCTTACGTCGTACCTCCCTGCTTCCGTTTGCGACGCCGTGCCAGGTACAAACCTCCCAATCCACTTCCGAGCAAGACCATCGAAATGGGTTCGGGTGTTTGTGCGGCTACTACGTTTACCTGGAACGTCGATGTCACAAACCGCTGATCACTATCGAACACTGTGACGGTTCCAACGTAGGTGCCGGGCGCGAGTGTCAAATCGGCAAAAACGTCGAAAAATGCGGCTGGTCCATAACCCTCTCCCGCCCCCAATACTGCCGGGGAAAGAAAGAAAGCTGAAGTGTCAGACGTTAGCAACGAATTGGTGAAGTTGACTGAAATGCTAGTCAGGTTGAAGTCCGGCGCTCCGGCATTAAAGATTGTGCCGATTACTGTAATGCTACCGCCGGCGGATACATTCACCGAACCTGGCAAAGTTAAAGTTACCGGATCGGCCTGGGCCACTGCCGGCATTACTGCCAGCAGTGCCACGGCCAATGTGCTCAATAACAGTTGTTTTGTCTTCATTAGGTTTGTTTCCTCTCTGTTCGTTCTGTCACGGGATGGTGACGCGTTTCGTAGTACTAAAGCTTCCGCCGGTATACGTGCCACCAATTGCAAGGTTGGAAGCTGCTCCCGGTGTGGAGTTAGTAAAGTTAACTGTCGTGTTGACGGTGGCTCCGGGCGCCAGATTGCCGAGTGATTGCGGCAACGGCGTTCCGTTTGTAGTGCCGAGCTTCGCGTTATTCAGCACGACGTTGTTGGCCGTCACGGCTCCGATATTCTGAAGTGTGATGTTGGCAACAACCGTCGTTGCGTTCTGGCGCACTAACGTCGAAGTAACCACGACATTCGCGCTTCCGCACGGAGTGGTGCAGAAGTAACTGGTGTCGGTGACTACGATGTTGTCGACACGCTGGCCGGGTTGAGTTCCTGCAGCAGCAATGAGCTCATCCGAACCCATTCGCCACTTCAGTTGAATGTTCTGACCCGACGCCGCGGCCGGCAGATTAACCACCGTTGTGATGTAAGCAGGTGCGGCTGTCGTTCCGCCTGACAAGCCGGTCCAACCACTCCTTCCTGTCAACGGATTTAGCGTGCCCGCCGACATCACGCCGGTGTAGCCTCCGGAAACGAAGCTTCCACCTGCGACAAGGATGTCCTGATACGGTCCTCCATTGATGCTGATCTCGAGGACGCCGCCGTCAAACCCGCTTTCGACGTTGAAAGCGTTTCTGAAGCTCACCTGTGCTGGTTGACCGTTTATGTGAATGCTCGGGCTAACCAGTTCGGTGACACCCTGTGTTGCAGTATTAGGCGCGAACGCCGCATTTGGTGCGCTGAACGGATTGGTGGTTGAAGTTACCCACGCAGGTTCAGCACCTGAACCGGTTGATGACCATCCGGCTGGTAAGCTGGGAGCCGTAACTCCATCGAAGTTCTCTGACAACTGTGTGCCCGGAGTAGCAGCGCCGAGACGGAAGCTGTAGAACACAGTTCCGAAGTCGACGGCGCCATCTTGCAACTTCAAGGCGAGAGTCACCAGATCACCGCAATTACCGACGGCAGTGAACGAGAAGTCTCTACCAGCCGTACCTCCGCCGGCAGGGATCGATCCAAAGCTCGTTGGACCACTCGGGGCAATCACGTTTGCACTTGCCTGGAGAGTGCCGACGAGATTTGAAGTAGCAGCGGTTCCATTGTTGATGACCTTGAGATTCATGGAAACGCGTTCACCCGGATCGACGGCGCCGTTGAAAGCTGGACAACTCTCTTGTGAGAGTGTCTGGCCATTCGACGCCAGCACCGGAACAACCGGACATATGCCAACACACGCTCCGGAAACCGATAACGTGTACGGGCTGTTGCTTGCCGCACCGACCGGAACGTCTTCAACGACGACCGTGAAGGTTTGCGCGCCAGCAGGTAGATTGAACGAGTAACTTACCGTCGTGTTGCTTCCGCCGGCGTCGGCAACATAGTTCTGCGCGAGATTCGCCGGATTGAAGGTGCCGAGGTAAGCAGCACTAAAGAGGTTAACTCCATTTGCCGCGCTGAGTGTGACCGTAACGCAGGTTGGTCCACTGTTGGCGCACGTGTGGTACTCGTAAGCGTCGTACTGGTGATTTCCAGGAGTGCTGGTGCCCGGGAATGCTTTCTGCGAGCCGCAACTGCTGGGAATACCATCGCGGAAGTGCCTGATGGCGAGCACGCCGGTGGATCCGGTAAAGCCTGCTCCGGATGGCGCCGTCGTTGTATCAAGCGTTGACGAGATAACCGTTGGCTGTGGTCCTGAAAGCACCGTGAAGTTGATGACCTGAGATGGACCACCGGTGTAATTCAGCGTCAGTGAGAAATTCAAGGTAGTCGGACACTGAACGAAGCCGGCAATCGAGAATTGGAAGGCAGTGGTGTTCGTGCCGGTTGCGCCTACGGCTAAATCGGGATAAGCCGAATTAGCTTGTGTAACCGTGACACCCGGCGTCGAGGAACTCAACGTTGCTGAAATTGCAGTCGCGCTGTTCACGCCGTCGTTGCGCAACTGAATCGACATTGTTGCGTTTTCTCCAGCATCAAGCACGCCGTTGCCGTTACCCGGATTCTCGAGCGCGGTGATCGTGGTCGCCTGCAGGAAAGCAGTTCCCGTAACACCAAGCGCTTGAGTAGCGGAGAAGGCGTCGATGATGCCGACTCCCGAAACGTTATCCGTGCCGGCTGACATGATGTCGATAGCCGAGCTGGTCAAAGCCGTTCGAATCTGTGCCGGAGTAAAAGTAGGATTCGCCGACTTCATTAAGGCGGCGATGGCCGCTGCGTGCGGCGCTGCCGCGGAGGTGCCAAAGAACGGACTTCCGAAACCACCGACTCCGGTTACCTGAACTCCGTCAGCAGCGGTGATATCCGGTTTCTGTCGCACTAATCCGCCTGTCGATGAGAAGTTGCCGGGCGTGTATGCAGTGCCGTTCCCCTGGAAGAAGGTGCGACGTGGTCCATCAGAGGTGAAATTTTCAGTAATGTTCGCCGTGCTGAATGGATTCGGGAATGGACCGACTGCCGGTGTCGCAGCAACACTGTAAGCATCGGCTGCCTGCGAGTGACCGTGAGTTTGTCCCGCGGTGCGAATCGAAAGCTGACCACGATTCGTGTTGAGATGCAGGAACCGGTCTGCCGAACCTGCCTTCTTTACAATCACGAGTCGCGAGCCGGCAGCCTGCGTTACTTGTTCATACGGATCCTGAGTGCCACTCTGAATGTTCGTTGAACTTGCCTGAACCGTTGTTCCGGTCGAGTTCAAACGAAACAGGTCATAGTCGTTGGCTGACGCACCAAGTGGATCTGACCAGTAAAGACTTACCGGCGCTGCCGTATTGGCAACGTTCAGCACGTTGAAATTCTGGCCGCCAAAATTGTGCAGTCTTGAAGCCGGAGTCGGCGAAGGCAGTGGGGCTGCAGCCGCGCCGCCGTCAACGAAATCGCCTTCCCAAACTCCCGACGTTCCCTGAGTCAGGTTGCCGGAGTTGCCTGCGGATGAAAAGTACATCGCGCCGGCTGCGGTAACGTCGTTAACCGCCTGGGTAACTACGCCGCCATTGGTGTTGGAGGGAGCAGTTTGACCATCTTGAAAAGGTGTCTCAACGAAGTAGAAAACGTCGTCAACAATAATGTCGCAACCGGCAGTGCGCAGGTCGCGAATGTTCTGCGCGAAGACGGTGATACCGGTGTTTGCAGTGGCGAAGAAGAGCTGCGCGCCGGGAGCGAGATCGTGAACGATCTCGAGCATCGCTGTGCCTTCGTCGCCGGTCCCGGCTTGACCGGGCAGGACTGTAACTGGACCAAGATCACCTAACGCCTGGCTTTGAGCCAAACTGGCGACACCATTCGAGAGGACGCCGATCTTGATACCTGTGCCATCGACGTGGAACGTGCCGCGCGCGATATTGGCGCGATGCGTAACGTCGCCTTCCGAGCTGCGGCTGCCAACGCCGGACGGTGCGTTAGTTCCGGTCACGTTGGTTTGCGCGCCGCCCTGTAGTGCGTTCGCGAGGAACGACTGTACGCGTGCGACTCGTTGTCCGAAATCCGGGGCGACCTGATAGTTTGAAGAAGCGCCGCTCTTGTCATCCACCAGGCGGCTGGTCTCATTGGAAGTCATCGCATTTTGCTTCGGCTGGACGAACCGCACTTCGTCGAGCGCCGCGATTGCTTCGAGATTGTCCAATGGAACGTTTGCACGAATGCTGTTGTTTCTGGCTGAAAGTATTTCTGCTCCTTGGGCCTGAAGAGCTGCCACCAGAGCATTGGTGACGGGGGCAGTAATGTCCACAGTCGTCTTCCCTTGATTGTCGACGGCTACGTCTGTCTGAAGGGACGACACACTATCAGCGACCATGAGGCCCTGATTCATCTTCAATTGATAAATCAGTTGTGAATCAATTTTTTTCTGTACGTCGGTGCGTGACTCTTTTTCACGGATTAAGGCATCGATTTGAGCCAACGCTTCGGGGCTAATATCTTCGAGGGCCGGAGACGCGGTAGCTCTCCGGATCTTGTTGGAGAAGAGCGCTCCGCTTGCAACTGCGGCCAGCGTGCACGCTACGACCAAAAGAGAAAGGACTAAAGCGCGAGTATTACCTCGCAGCTTTGGTCGAGTTTTAAATCTCGAAACACGGGTGCGGTTCTTGTTCATCTGAGACTCCTTTGATAACTGCTTGGTTAGAGAGAGCGGTCCCATCAGGATCAATGACAGTCCAGAAACGGAAAGAAAAGCTTCCAGAGTCGGATTGTTGACTGACAAAGAACAGGGTGAAATTCTTGTCGGGAAAGCCGAAAATGCTTTGCTGTCGAAATGCTTTTGAGCTCAGTTTGTCATCGACTGAGCTTTTGGTGCTATGAACTTAACTTCTTTGGCTCGTGCCAGAGGTTCTAATTTTCCGAGCGGAAAATACGCAATGATCGAATGGTACTTGTCGGAAGTGCTGACAACGTTACCGCCAAACTTTTTGATTTGCGCCAGCAGTTTTTTGGTAACTGGCGCGCGGATGTCGACGAGGACTCGTCCTTTGTCATCCTTCTCGAGGGGAATTGGTTCGGTCGGGACTCCCTTCGCTTCAGCCTCGCCGCGCATTTGGTAGATGGCATAGAGGAGCTGCGAGTCGATCTTTTGCTGCTCGGGAGTACGTTGATCCTTTTCCTGGTTCGGTGCTGTATGGGCGCTGACAGAGTCCATTAAAAAGACTGCAAATAAAAAGGCAAACGAGAGCGCGCCGCATATCACCCAGAATTGACGAGCGCCTCTTAACTTCATTTCCGTAAATTCGATGAGCAAGGAAGAGTAAAATCTTGTGCAAAACTTATACCGCGTTTGCAGTCTCGATCTGAGATCTCGGAATGCTACAAATCCCTCGCAAATTTGAGATCTGTGTTTCCGCTACCCGCTCTCAGTGTCTAAGTTTTGGACTACGATTCTAGACTTTGGAATGAGTCTTGCTACGGATGGTGATAGTTGTCTGAATGGTGAGCGCTCTCGTAGGAAGGTTCGTGGGATTGTTCGACCACAGTTACCTCAGATCCAACGCAGCCTTAATTCCATCTTCGACCTGCATGAGTTGCGTCGAATCCAACTCACCAATTCGTTGGGTTAGTTTTGAGCGATCCAGTGTGGTTACTTGATGGCATAGCGCGACAGTGCCCTTACTGAGCCCAGCGGCTCCTTGAGGAAGCAATATGGCCGTGGGTCCGCGTCCCGCTTGCGCCGAGGAAGTCGACAGGGGAACAACAATGATGGAACGCCAGCCTTGCGACTCGTTAAAAGCGTCGTGTGAGATTACGATTACCGGGCGACGGCCCTGCTGCTCTGAACCTGATCGAGGAGCGAGATCGGCCCAAAAAACTTCGCCGCGTTTCATTTTGGTGAATCTTGAAGCAAATGATCGATGGCAGCCGCTTCGAGGGTAGGATCGAGATCGGCATCAGTTCCTGCATGTTGACTCGCGTAATCAGCGAGCGCCTGATGAAGTTTTTTGCGATCGAGATTACTGTCTCGTCGTGTTAGTGAGTCCACAAACTCCTCGACTTTGACCAAACTATCGTGAGGAAGTCTCTTGATTTTCTCGATGAGTTCTTGCTGTTCCATGGCGGAAAGTATAGCACGCAATTCCCAACGGGTCGGCTCAGTCGCCAAGGCTACTTGTCCACCAGATGGAAATAATAAGTGGCGATTTCCTGCGATCCGTTCCCGACTTCTCCCGTTAACTCAATGCGATAATTCCCAGCAGTCAGTAGCTGAACAGGTACTTTCATTACTACGGCGGAGGTATTGCCATCATGGATGGTAGCTGCCAGACCAGTTTGTCTTACTACGGTGTTCCCATCTTCAGTTAACAGAGTAGATTGATAGCTTTGATATTTGTTCGTAATTAGCAGCAGGTGCAATCGCAAGGCCTGGGTTCTGTTAGTCGGGATGATCTTCAATTGTTCTCTGTCGCTCCTCATTCCATTCGGATAAAGAGTCCAATCGATTTCAGAAGCATGGCCACTTGATGCCACACTCTTCATCATCACGTCACGTTTAGCTTTGAATTCCGATCCGGTTTTCCACTCCGGATACTTGTCACCTTCCGACACTCGATACCCGATCATCGTTAGCAACTGCGCGTCGTCGACCGCTCCTGTGAGGTCCCAATCCGGTTTAATCTCGTCGGTGACTTTGTGATAGTCGTGGTTGGTGTATTCATCGCGCTTTTGTTTGCTGAATGCCGCATCTTTTCCGACGTAGTTAATCCCGGAATCGGTGTAGAGCGCGGGAACTCCCTGTTTCGCAAATTCGAAATGATCCGAGCGGAAGTAAAAACCCTTTTCGGGTTCCGGATCCGGACTCACTACGCGCCGTTGCGCAGCGGCAGCCTCAACCAGCAAGTCGATTAGAGTACTGTTATCGTCACCCACCATCGTAATGTCCAGGGTCCTGCCCCACTGATTTACGCCATCCATGTTGATGTTCGCGAGCGTTTTGTTAAGCGGATAGAGAGGGTTCTCAGCATAATACTTTGCTCCGAGTAACCCTTTCTCTTCGGCCGTAACTGCAAGAAACAAAATGGATCGTTTAGGAGGTGTGGCCAGTTTCGTGAATGCTTCAGCAATCTCCAGCAACGTGGCAGTGCCGGCGGCATTATCGAGCGCTCCATTGTAAATTTGATCGCCGGCGAGTTGTGGGATGCGGCCCAGGTGATCCCAGTGTGCGGTGTAAACAACGTACTCGTCCTTCAGCGTAGGATCCGATCCCTCGAGCTTTCCGATCACGTTATTCGAGTTGATCACCCGTATGGTGTTTCTGATCCTCATGTTTGCCTTTGCATTAAGATCGACCGGCTGGAAGTCTCTCGAGAGGGCAGCTCTTTTCAGCGAGTCGAAGTCGTGGCCACCGGCAGAAAATAATTCCTTAGCGCGGTCAGTAGTGATCCATGATTCGACCGCGGCACGCCCCATGTTGTTGTCGGGCGTCTGAATGTCGAAGTTCTCACGAGACCAACTTCCCGAAACAACCTCATAGGGATAGCCGGCGGGTCCGGTTTCGTGAATGATCACTGCGGCTGCGGCGCCCTTCTGCGCTGCAATCTCATACTTGTAGGTCCAACGGCCGTAGTACGTCATTGCTTTGCCCTTGAACATCTTGTCGTCGAGCTTGGTCGGATCGGCGGAATCAGGAACCTGGGGATCGTTGATCAGCATCACAATCGTCTTGCCTCGCACATCCAACCCTTTGTAGTCGTCCCATCCATACTCTGGCGCTACTACACCGTAGCCAACAAAGATCACATCGGAATTCTCAACCTTCGATTCGGGAACGAATCGGCGTGAAACGGCAACGTAATCCTGGGGAAATGTCAGGTTTATTTGCTTGCCTCCGGCAGTAAATGAAGCGGTTGGGGTGCCTGCAAATCCAACTAAGGGAACCTTCTGTATATAGCTGCCATCGGGATTGCCCGGCTTCAAGCCAATCCGTTTATATTGTTCGGTTAAGTACTGGACTGTAAGTTCTTCACCTTTTGTTCCTGGCCCACGCCCTTCGTACTCATCACCTGACAACACTTTGGTGTGTTGCATGATGTCGTTTGCGGTGATTGAGTCGAGGGCGGTCTTCAACTCAGGCGGGACTGAGCTGTTAGCTGCACCGGAATTCGTGTTTAGGTTAGTCGACTGAGCCACGCGGCTCGATAGGTTTCTGGCTTCAAAATAAAGCGATATCGACCACCCCAAAAAAAAAGATCCCAACAGCAAAAACAACGAATCTCTTAAAAGCGCGAGAACGCCCCAGTAAAACTAACCGTCTGAATACAATCTGCAAAGACGTTTCTAAGTCTGTCAGACTTAGATTGTTAGACAGTCTCGACGAATCCGTTTTACTCAGCTCGTCATGGCCGGTAAAAGATATTTCTTTGTAGTTTGATACGGGGTCGGTTTGGCCCTCGAACTCTGGAATATCTTTCGTTGCAGTATTCGTGGAGACGGTGGAGGATCGCTGCACGGAAAGACCAAGGCTTTCCGCCCGCCGTGTTAACCCGCGCACCAAATTCTCATAGCCATTCTCTTTGAAAAGATCTACCCATTGCCACCGGCTCAGTCTTTGTGGAACCTCGCATTCTTCAAGCTTAACGGGTATCAAATAGATTGTGTTTTCCGGCTGCTGATCCGCCACATCCAAAGCGAACTTTATTTCTTTCTGGACAAATCCAGTTTTGGTTATCGAGTTTTTGGACAGGCAGACAAGTACGACGTCGCTTTCCTGGACACTTCTTGAAATTACGAGTTCCCAATCCTCACCCGGCAGCAAATCCACTTCATCCAGCCATGGTGCGAAACCACTATTGCGCAACTGATGGTACATCTGCCGCACAGTCTCCTTGTCACCAGAGGAGTGACAGAGGAAGATACGCAACGAGCGCGGTGTTGTCTGAATTTCCTTCACGTTATTAAGCCCATCATGTAACAACGAGCCGCATTTGCACTAACTGCCGAGCGCACGCTCAATCAGATCCGGTAAGACCTTGCGCGCGTCGAAGAACTCTTCTGCTAACTGACGCGCGGCGCGGCAGTGGTGTTCGTAGCCGGCATCGATCACTTCTATTCCCGCGAGCGCTTCCTCGATCGTTTCGAAAGCCAAAAGGCCCGCGCCCGTCGGGAGCCAGTCGGAGAAGCCCGTCTGCTGCGTGAGCACGGGGCGACCCGACGCGAGATACGCGGCACTGCGTTCACTAAACCAGCCGCAGCGTGATGAGACATAGCCATGTTTGGCGACGCTGAATTCAGCCTTCGAACCGCGAATAAACTCCTGATAAGACCAGGGATCGCGCGTCACCTCGAGCGGGTCGAGCAGACGCCAACCCTTCGCCCGTAAGAAATCGCGCGGAGCACTCTTACTCCCTAGTGCGATCTCGAACACCGAGCCGGCACGCTCAGGCAGGTCGACGAACCACTCGAACGAGTCCGACTTCATTCCGTAATACCGTTCTTCGTACTCGAGGGTGCGATAACTTTCCCATTGCATCACGGTGGTCCAACTTCCTCCCGATGGACCAGGTGTGACGGGCCAGGCATCAAGCTGAATCGGTTGTCTAGTCGGCTGCCACGCAAAGCCGTCCGCCGGCACGAGGCAATCGTCTCGCCCGATGTTTTCCGCAAAGGTGAAGAACGAGTTGTGCCCCGCGGCCAGTTCGCGCCTGTGTGGTTCGGTCAAGTGACGTATCTGTGTGAAGGCGGGATCAGTGTCAACGAAAGCGCGGCGCGGTACTTTTGCCGGCCATGGCCTTAAGGGATTGACGCCTGACAAGTTCAGCAACAACTCTGCTGAGTTGAAGACGTCGTAAGCGAACGGCGCGAGTGGTCCCATCCAGCGGTCTGTGAATTTGTCGTAGTAACACCATCGTCCGCCCAGACCGACGCGGTCAAAAGTTTGCGCGGCGAAGCGGAGTCCATAAGAAGGGTCGGTGTCGACTATGTCGAGTTCCGGGTCATAGCACGATGGGTAGTCATCGCTGTCTTCGATGAAGTAGACGTCGTGACCGAGGGCGCGCAAACCCATAACGTATTGCAGGTGATGCCAAGCCAACCCGCCGAGTGGACCACGCACGATGTAGCCGAGAACGATTATGCGCATGCAGGAAGTCGATTGAGTGTCAGACATCGAACTCCGGAAACAGTTTGAATAGGAACTCTTCCTTCCGCCTGACGATCTCTTTTAACTCCGGCGTGTAGTACTGTTCCCATTTCTGGTGCGTCTCGCGTCCCTTGCCGCGCGGAAGAATCTTTCCTTCAGCGAGGATGAACGAGATGTCTTCGTGCGCATAGTCGTTGCGGGCGAGGAAGTCGAATAGCCCACGGTTGAGATCGTCGGTGCGAATGAAGTGCAGGTCGTGCATATCCGCGAGGTGCGCGCCGTTTGCGGCATAAGCTCCACGACTCAACTTCGCGTAAGCCGCGCCTGGGTCGATGAAGTAGAACTTCAGGAATTGTTCGGTGATCAGACCTGGTCCGACGTCTGACGCGTGTCCGTTGGCAAGACTACGGAAAGCTTCGTTCGAGAGTCGTACGTATCCGGCGAAGTCGAGGTCGGGGAAGTTCGGATAGTCGCGTCTGAAATTTGGCACCGCCTCGTAATACTTGCGGAACTCGCTGCGCTTCCACCAGCCGAACTCATATTGCGAGACATAAAGATCAAAAGGGTTACGGACGGTCGCGAGGATCTTTTTGCCGCGTTGCGACGGAGGGATCTCGTTGCAGCCGCCGTGTTTGTTGCTGTTGTGAACGAGCGCTCCGTAGTGCGGGTGCGTACCCTGCACTTCGCCAAGGACAGCGTTGCGCATGTGTGTCCAACGCGTCCAGCGCAGGCCGTAGAGCCGGAACAGCATCGACGTCACAAACGTGCCGCCGGTCTTCGGCTCGTGGACGTAGACGAATCGGTCAGTGAAAATCATATCGTCACGTGCTTCGCGAAGAATCCATCCACAGATTACGCGGATTGAGAACAGATTTTTCGAAACTTCTGCGTAATCTGTGGATTGATTGGTTGATGTATCCAAGCATCATGAAGTAGTCACTGCATGGTCTAACGGCGTCTCCTCAAGGCCCCAGGTCGAAGGGAGGATAAAGCCCTGCTCAACCAGGTGGGCGAGGATGAGTGCTGCGTTCTCTTCAGCCGAGTGCGCCACCGTATCGATAACGATTTCGGGGTTGAGGGGTGACTCGTATGGATCGTCGATGCCGGTGAAGTTTTTTATCTTTCCCTCGCGCGCGAGGCGATACATCCCCTTCACGTCGCGCTCTTCGCAAACGTCAAGCGGCGCGTCAACGAAGATCTCGATAAAGCGATCAGTGCCAACCATCGCCCGGCATTCATTGCGGGTCGCGCGATAAGGGCTAACGGCAGCGCATATCACCCCGCCACCGTGGCGTGCGATCTCAGCGGCAACGAAACCGATCCGCCGGATGTTTGTGTCACGGTCGTCCTTCGAGAAACCCAGTCCCTTCGAGAGATGCGTGCGCACGACATCGCCGTCAAGCAAGGTCACCTGGCGCCCGTGTTCGAGCAATCGCGTCATCAGGATTTCCGCAGTCGTTGACTTGCCGGCGCCGGAGAGACCGGTGAACCAGAGACAGAAGCCATGCTGGTGACGCGGCGGATGTGCCTCGGCGAGGATGGCCGCGACCTCGGACCGCGTGAACCAACTCGGCAGCGCGCGTCCACGCTGCAAATAATTCTCGCGCACTTCCGTCCCGGAGATCGAAGCCGTGAGCTTTCCTTCGGGGATGCGGGTTGACTCCTCGTAGCGGTCCTCTTCGGGGAGGTAGAGCATTTCAGCGAAAGGCATCGGCTTGACGCCGATCTCATCGCTGTACCGGGCGACGAGTTCCTGCGCGTCGTATGGACCATAGAACGGGCGATCCTTTGAGTCGCGTCCCGGGCTCGCATGATCGCGGCCAACGATGAAGTGGTTCGCGCCGTAGTTGCGGCGGATGATCGCATGCCAGAGAGCCTCACGCGGTCCGGCCATGCGCATCGCTAAGGGCAGGAGCGCGAGCATCATTCGATCGGAATCGTAGTAGCGTTCGGCCAGGATGCTGTACGACCTGACGCGAGTGAAGTGGTCTATGTCACCCGGCTTCGTCAGACCGACGACTGGGTGAAGCAGCAGCGCACCTGCGATTTCGCGCGCGGCGCGCACGGTGAGTTCCTCATGCGCGCGGTGCAAAGGGTTGCGGGTCTGAAACGCGACGACATTCGCGTGACCGAGAGCGGCGAGTTTTTCACGCACTGCCTCGGGCGTGAGTCGCAACGCGCGGAAGTCGTAATAACGCGGCAGTTGCACGACGCGTATTGGTCCCGACACGCACAACTCACCCCACGAGTTCATTTCCGCGACGAGCGGATGACGCAGATCGTTCGTGCCGTAAGCGAGGCGCGCCTCGCGCTCCGGATCGCACTCAAAAATTTCCTCGACGCGCATTACGGCGAGCACGTTGTTGTGCTGGTCGACCAGCGCCAACTCAGCATCGAGCTTCACGCCCGCATCCTTCTTTACAGTCAACGTGACTGGGAGCGGAAAGAGCATGCCCGAAGCCAGGCGCAACTCTTCGAGGACGCGGTTGTAATCTGCTCGATTCATGAAACTGCTCAGGGGCGAGAAGCCACCCGTGGCAAGCAGTTCGAGATCGCAAACGTTACGCGCGGTTAGTTGAACGCGAGACAGCGTCGCAGCGTGTAAGCGCGCCTCTTCGCGCTCTTCTTCAGGAACCAGTAGGTTCACGAGCCCCCCGCCGTACGGCTTGATCAAAATATCCTTCTGTTCGCTAAAACTCATAGTCATTTTCCTTATGGCTTCTGTGTAATCTGTGGATGCAGGTCGAAGATAACGAGCCGCCGGTTCTCCAAAACGCAATCGTACTGCGAACGCAGGTGCTCGCGCAGTTCGACGTAATAATCAAGCCACCAAAATGCGGGCCAACCGAACGCGATGTAGCTCGCTGCGTGATCGCGCCGCATTCGTTCCAACTCACGGACAGCGACCACACCGTCCGGCGGCGCGCCCCAGTAGACACCTTCGCGTTCGAGGAACGGAAGTGCTCGCCGTCCACGTGCGAAGTCGCGACCAAAACCTTGTTCATCGACGAGCACAAACGTCTCACCTTCGGCGATCGTCCGTGAAACGTCTCCGGCCGCTTCGAGCAACAGGTGCATCCACTCGTTCGCGTGCGGGAAGGGTTCGCCCGGCTGGTCTAGTCCGAGAAATGGGCAGAGCTTTTCCCATCCTTCGCCCGCGCAGATGTCCATGACGAGCAGATCATCCGGCCGTTCACTAAAGTAGGCGCAGATGTTCGCGACGTGTGTGTCGTAGACAAATGAAAAACGTTCGCGGCTGTACTCATTGACACCGTACGTGCATGCACTTGCGAATTCGTGGAAGGTCTTGAACTCGGGAAAATTTTCCGACCACTGCCTCAACAATCGCCAGTGAACTTCACACGAGCGCAGCCAGGCTTCCTTCTCGCGTACCGTGAGAACGAACTTGCTCCCGGGAAACGCGTGGTCCAACTGCGCGTAAAAGGGAGCGACCGGGATGTCGGTGATGGCCTGAAACTCTTTGAGAAGCGAGAGTCGATATTGACCCCCACGCAGTTCGTGCAACGTCTGCTCGTCATGAGGATAGTGAATGGCACGTACGCCGAGCAAATTCAGCGCGTCCGTCAAGCTAGACGTACCCGTCTTGCTCAAGCCTAATCCGAAGACTTTCTGTGACGCAGGCAACAGCTCAACCGGCTCCCTTCGTAAGAAACTCTTTCAAGCGTGCGCCCACTGCTTCGAGCGCGAAACTTTCCTCGACCCGCGCGCGAGCACGTGCGCCCAACGCCCGGCACAAGTCTTCGTCGTCAATCAGTCGTGCGAGCGCCGTCGCGAAACTGGTAGCGTCGCCGCGCGGGACAACTATTCCACCCGAGGCTTCACCACCTGCGAATAGATCGCCGATGCCAGGCGCGTCCGCGGCGACGACTGGCAGCCCCGACGCCATTGCTTCCAACGGCGCGACGGCGAACCCTTCATGCCGCGACGGGAAGGCGTAGACGTCGGCCGCGTGCAGGTAAGTCTGTAATCGCCCGCGATCGCGAACGTATTCGTCAATCCAGAGAATTCCATGTAGTCCCGCGATCGCCGCGCGCAATTCCGCCGCATCGTGGCCCGTACCGACGAGCACCAGGCGCAGATCGTGGTCTGGCCGTTCGCGGCAGATGCGCTCCCAGGCGTCGAGTAGCACGTCGAGACCTTTGCGTCGAAAGTCCACGCGACCATGCCATACAACAACGCGCGCCGCTGGCGGCAGACCCAATGCGCGTCGAGCAGTCGCACGATCGCCGGGCTGCCACTCCGACACATCAAGTGGGTTGAAGACGGGCGCTATCTTCTCACTCGGCAGCGCGTAACGTCCGCGCAGACGCGCCGCCTCGCCTCCAGCAGCGACGAACAATCCGTCAGCATTTCGCACACTGAAGCGCCGCAGTGCGCGTTCGAGTCGTCGATGCGAAACATCGCCGCCCTGGAACGTGGCGTAGACCCGCCGGCCAGTCAAACGGCCGAGCAATAAACACACGTCAAACCGCGCGTGTTCGTAGTCCTGCACGAGTAGCGCGTCGCAACGCTCACGCCGTAACTCGCGCGCGAGCGCGACGAAGGGTGTCGAAAGATACGGCATGAGTTCTCGCGCAGTCGACCACCACATGCGGCGCGCGCGTCCCTGGACTATCCCGACCGCTTCCTCGAGCGAGGAAGCATAAGGGTTGAGCACGCGGCGGCGAAGTGTGCGATACGCACGGGAAGCGGGTAGAACACATAAATCTGCGCCAGTCGGAGCGTGCGTAAAGTGCGTGGTCTTAGTGACACGCGCGGAAACACAGAAGAGCACCACGCGCACACCGGCTCGGCGCAACGCTTCGATATAGCCGAACATCCAGCCGCCCGTCATCTCGTCACGAAACGCTTCGAATGTAACTCCGATGTTGTCGAGATAGTCTTCGAGAAGCTCGCTCCAATCGATGAGGGCGACAGTCACAGGAGCGCGCGCGACCGAAACAGACGCGAACGACGATCTCAAGTGAGACTCACTCAACTGCATTTTCTTCTCTCAAAGGCATCGCGCTCTCGCGTAGTTCGCGGCGCGTGGCACAACCGAGTAACTCACGCCGCTCCGAAGTATCCATCCGAAACATCTCCCACATCGCCGAGCACCAACCAAACGCAGGACTGAACGCAATCTTAGGATCAACACCCGACGTAGCTGCATCGCGCGCCAGTTCCAATACTCCGCGCGCGCCGAAGCCAAGCGCGAGCGCCGCCGAGTAGGGTAGCCACGCAGCATACGACCCGGACCACTTCAATGCCTCGGCGTTGTGTCGACTCGCTCCGAGTCCGCGTGTAACTCCTCGCACATACTCACGCGTCATGCGACGCTCGGGGATCACGTGTTGAAGTTTGCACGCGGGGTTATACCAAAGTTCGTACATTGACCCGACGCGCAAAGCAATCTCCATATCTCCACCTGAGACGAGTTGACCGCCCTTCCGATCTTCGAGGTATTGCTTATCGAGCCAGCCGCAACTCACTAACGCTTCGCGCCGCGCGACCAAACCGGCTCCTGCGAGCCACGGGCGGCGGTGCGACGTCTCACCGTGATACTTGCCCGCGAAAGCGTAGCGCCGGCTGAGCACGTAGGGCGGTGGCGGCGTCTCCCAATGCGGAACGATTTGACCGCCGAAGGCTCCACACTCGACGTGCTGCGCGGCAAAGTGCGCCGCTTGTTCGACCCAGTTCTCGTCCAAAAGACAGTCGTCGTCAACGAAAGCGATCCATTCACGCGAAGTCTCGCGGACGCCGCGCACGCGCGCGGGCGTCAACCCTTGTTTGGTCTCGACGACCACGCGCAGCGGAAGCGCGCGCAGATGTCTCTCCAACACCTGCGGCGTCTCGTCCGTGCAGTTGTTATTGACGACGAGTACTTGCCAATCAACATCTTCCGGCACTTGCTGACGCGCGATCGTGTCGAGCGTCGCGTCGAGCAGCACGGCGTTGTTGTATGTGCAAATACAGACGTCGATGGAAACGCGGTGTTTCATGCCTTCAATTCTGCTCTGCAACTTCTAGCCACAGATGAACGCGGATAAAAATCCGGATTTTATTCCGTGTTTATCTGTGGCCGCACAAACTCACCCAGCGCACGCGTGCGTTCCGCTTCCGTGTCGTCGGCATCGAGGTAGCGAACGATGCGCGCAGGCGAGCCGACCACAACGGCGTAAGGCGGAACGTCCTCAGCAACAATGGTCTTGCATCCCACGACTGAACCGCGCCCCAAACGAACGCCCGGAAGCACGACCGCGTCGAACCCGACCCACACATTATCTTCGAGCACGATCGGTTGCGGCTCCGCAAAGGCTGGCAATCGGCGCGCAGGATCATTCGCGATCGCCCGCATCACTTCGCGCCGCAAGCTGATTGGCAGCGATTGCACGTCTGCGGGCCACGTGTCCGTGAGCACTGAGCCCCACGCGAGCAGACAATGATTGCCGACCTCAATTCGTTCGTGGCACACGAAGTAAGTTCCGTTGAGTATCGTGTACGCTCCGACGTTGACGCGACCACTTGGTCCAACGATGAAGGTTGTGCGATCGTAAGCTCCGGACGCGTTGCCGATCGTGAGCCCGGGATCCTGCTCGGAGTGAAACGGTGCGAAGCCGTAAGCGGTGTCGATATAAACGTGCTCGCCCAAATGTACGTTGCTCGGAATGCCGCCCGCATACCAGTCGTATTCGAGACGACGCTTGTCGCCGGTCGAAATCAGATCTGTGGCGAGGTTGACGTTCATCGATGTTCACTCACCACGACCGCCGGATTGCCGGCCACCTCAGCCCCTGCCGGTACGTCGCGCACGACGAGCGCGCCTGGACCAACGAGCGCGCCTGCGCCCACGGTTACTCCCTTCAGGATGGTCGCGTTGTAACCTATCCACACGTCATCTTCTATATGTACCGGACGCGTCTGGATGCGCGGACGTTTCGTACGATCACCGATAGGCGAAAGCGCGACGGTGTCGGCGAGCCGCGACGCCGGCGCGAGCGGATGAAAGTCCGAGTCGGCGATCGTCACACCACCGGCGATCATTACCCGTGAGCCGATTCGAATATGCTCTGAGCAGACGAGAGAGGCATTCGCAATGTAGCAATAATCGCCGATTTCGATAACGGCGTTCTCGTCCGCAGCGAGCGAAGCTCGCCAAATCGTTGTGCCACTCCCGACGCGCAAGCCCACGTCCTGCTTCGAGTAGAAGTGTTTAAAGCAGAACGACGAATCTATAGTCGTTCCCTCGCCCGCCACTATATTGATCGGAATGCGCCCGGCGTACCAGTCGCCTGGCAGTTGCGCTCCTGGCTCGAGCTTGTAAAAGAGTCGCGCCTCAGTCGTCATAACTCTCCATCCCAACGACGCAGAACGAGAACGGCGTTGAGTCCGCCAAAGGCGAACGAGTTCGAGATGGCGTATTCGACTTCAGCCCGGCGTGCCTCATTCGGAACGTAGTCGAGATCACACTCCGGGTCGGGCTCGGTGAAGTTGGCGGTGGGAGGCAGGAATTTTTCATGCAAAGCGAGCGCAGTCGCCACTGCCTCGACCGCTCCAGTCGCGCCGAGCGAGTGCCCGTGCATCGACTTGGTTGAACTCACGGCGAGCCGCGCAGCGTGCTCGCGAAAGACCAGTCGCAGTGCCTGGGTCTCAACCGGATCGTTGGCCTTGGTTCCAGTGCCATGAGCGTTGACGTAGCCGACCTGCTCGGGACTGATCCCGGCATCGCGCAGGGCAGCGGTGATCGCTCGCGCGGCGCCTTCAGCCGAAGGCAGCGTGAGGTGGTGCGCGTCTGACGACATACCAAACCCCACCACTTCAGCGTAAACACGCGCGCCGCGATTCAGCGCCGCGTCGAGTGGCTCGAGTACCAGCATCGCCCCGGCTTCGCCGAGTATCATGCCGCGCCTGTCCTTCGAGAATGGCCGGCACGTGTCAGGCGAAACAACGCGCAGACCCTCCCACTTCTTCAGGTGCCCAAGTGCGAACGGCGCTTCGCTGCCGCCAGTGACGGCCATCTCAGCCGCACCCGAGCGAACCAGCGCGAATGCTTGACCGATTGCATGCGTCGCCGAGGCGCAGGCAGTCGAGATGGTGTAGGTCGGCCCCAGGATGCCAAACTCCATAGAGATTTGACTGGCCGCCGCGTTTGCCATCGCGCGCGGGATGGCCAATGGATGAGCGCGCCGGCCTTCACTGCCGTAGACTGCGGCGAAAGTTTGGTCTTCCGAGATCTTGCCTCCGAGGCACGACCCCGTGATGACGGCTGCGTTCTCGCGCAGCGTCGGAGTCCACTCCACGGCAGCGTCACGCACGGCCTCCCGCGCGGCTACGAGCCCGAGCTGAGCGAAGCGATCGAGATGGTCGAGTTCCTTTTCCGTGAAGTGATCGGTGGGCGTAAAACCTCCGACCTCCGCACCGTTCTTGAAACGCAGACGCGTGCATTCAACTGTTTCGATTGGGCGAATGCCACAATGTCCGGCGCGCAGAGACTCGCAGAGCTGCGGCACATTCAGCCCCAGGGCAGTTACCGCTCCGAGTCCGGTGATGGCAACTCGGCGAGTGTTCATTGCCCCGCTCCTGACTCGGTCAAGAGGCGAACGCACTCCACCGCTCCGCGAACGTTCCGTAATGCCATGGCGTCTTCGTTCGCAATTTCTATCCCGAACTGCTCTTCGAGTTCGGCGACAACTGCGAGCGCGTCCAGCGAAGTCAAACCCACATCTTCGAAGGTTGCGTCCAGCGTAAGCTTTTCGATCGGAGTATGCGTTGTCTCCGCAATCACGCGCATCACCCGGTCTTCAATTCCTTCGTGCACTACTCTTCAACTCCTCAGTTAATAACTGACTCAGACTGCCAACGATGCGAGCAGCGATGTTAATACACGCGCTGAATCAAAATGCTCTTCAGCGATGTCGCGGGCGGCGCGCGAGTGACGCTCGGGATCTGATTCAACCCGCGCGAGCGCATCGGCCGCACCCTCGATATCGTCGAAGGCCAATAGACCTTCTCCCGTCGGCAAATACCTGGACCAGCCGGTGTCCTGCGTAACGACAGCGCGACCCGCCGCGAGGTAACAGGCAGAGCGGCAAGAGAACCAGCCCGTGCGCGCTTTCACATACGTCTCCTTCGCAACTGAAAACTCGCCGCGCGAAGCCTCGATGAATGAACGGTAAGAGCGCCAGTCAGGCGCACAAGTTTCCGGATCGAGCACGCGCCAACCGGCCTCTTGCACCTCTGCCGTTGGGAACGGTTCCCCAGTGCCGCCCGTTTGTCCGACGGCCACAGCAAGTGAAACATCAGCTACGTGATCCGGTAACTTCACGAAGCGACGGAACTCGAGATCCTTCTGTCCCCACGTCTCACCTTCGTACTCGAGCCGGCGCGCCGCCGTCCAATTCATCAGCGTCGTGTACGCCGCCCCATTGCCGGGTGCCGGCGGCTTGCTCGTGCGCCAGTGCGCGAGACAAACGGGTTGTCGCGTGGGCCGCCAGTTGATACCGCAGTCAGGCATCCGGCAATCGTCACCGTGAACGTTCTCGCCGAACGTAAAGTGAAAGTTGTGCGCGTCCACGAGATCGCGTAACCCGTGCTCGCCCGGAGTGAACATCTGTTGCGACACGTATTGAATCTGCGTGAACATCGGATCGGTGTCGATCAACACACGCGCTGGTATGCCACGATACTCGTCGCGCATGTACGTCGAGCAGGAGATGTTGATGAACACGTCCGCTGTCCGGCAGACCTCATTCAATTGTTCGAGACCAAGGCCAAACGTTTGCCCCGATGCCTCGTCGCGATAGGACCAGCGCGACGAAAGATCGAAAGCATCCATCACCCGACGCAGGTGTGTCACTGAAGCCGACGCATCGCCCCAGTCGCTTCCTTCAGGTTGGTACATGGGCCAGAGGCGCGTGTCCTCCACGTAGTAAACATCGTGGCCCAACGAAGCCAAACCCACTGGATACTGCATGTAATCCCACGTCACGCCACCTGCCGGCAACAGACCGACATAACCGCCGACAACAATGCGCAGTTTCTTCATATTTGCGTACTTATCCACAGATTACGCAGATTCTTAATCAATCTGTGTAATCTGTGGATAGTCCTGCGTCCAGCAACTCAGAAGCATAGTTCCACAGCTCATAATCGAGTTCGTTGCGAGCGCGCACGGCCTCGACCGCTTCGTGCGTAAGCACAGACGACTTCGGACGTGCTGAGTTCACGTTGCGCGGGAAAGACACAACATCTCGATTCCATCCGAGTTTTAAATTGAGAAGGGCCAGCGTCTCGTCGATCCGCTCGGTCGTGCCGACAACATCAAAGTGACGGCGCAGGTTCTCGCGCGCGTGGTCGAACGTCTCGCGCGTGCATTCGCCCACTGGCGGGTTGACCCCCGCGATACGACGCGTCTGGTCGTTGTCAACTTCTCTAAACGGCGGCTTGCGTGCGAACTCTTCCAGGCTCATCGTTTCGTGCATTCCGGTGAAGTAGTAGAGCGAGACGACGCGCTCAACCGGATCACGCAGGAGCGTGACGTAACGAGATGGTTGCGTGATGTGTTCGTGCAAGCCGAACCAGAAGTGACCGATAACTGCGCGCAGGTCGCGGCGCCCGAGCAGATTGACGACATGTTCGGGAACATTCAGTTCGGGATCTTTGATGAATCCATAGTCGAGATAAGCTATACCAGCGTTGAGTGGATTATCGGCGCTTGCGTCTGGCGCGCAGCACTGGTTGTAGACGTATTCGCCCAGCGTGCTGCCGCCTGCCTTCGGAATGTGTAAAAAGAGAACGACAGGCACATTTGCCGTATTGTTCGAGCTAACTTCGTTAGCAGTGGCGCTGATTGGACCACCTGGTCCAGCCTGCTCGAGTCCCTTCTTCAAAGCGCGCGGCAGCCAACTCTTGAAAGGCATAGCGATGAGCGGCAACTGGCCGTCAAACTTGAGCGCGTCCGCCTCGACGCTAACCGTGCCACGTAAGTTCACACCCTGAATCGTGACCGAGAACTCGAACCTGTTATCGCTCCACTTGCCCTGCAAACCGGAAGTACGACGCGCGTACTCAGCCAGTACCTGCATTCGTGCCAGCGCTTCCGTCTGCCCGAGCGTATGTGCGACTTCAGTCTTGTATCTCGGCATCGTTTTGTTCCTAGTCATTCGCGCTGACGTACCAACGCTCGGGGCTCACTTCATCAGCGGTCAGCGACTTATCCAGAGCATGGACGACGAGCGGGAAATCATAGTCGTCGCGCACGAAGCCGAGTGAGCGCAGGATCGGCTCCATAAAAGGTGTCGCCAGCACGGCAATTTTACGTAGTTCCTTGCTTTCGTCGCGCGTGGCGGATTCTTCGTGGGCAACGTTGGCGGCCGCAGCGAGTGTCGCGCGCAAAGCAACTTCATCGACTGCGAGTAAGTCGCAGGCGAGCCATTGCCGATCGCCCTTCTCGCGTGATGCTACCAGTCCGACCAGTTCACCACCGCGTTCGACGGCAGTGAGTTTGAATGTCGCCTGCGCCAACTTCCAACGCAGCACGCTTGCCTCACGCACCACCAGACAATCATGCAGCTTGCGCGCGGCTTCCCATAGCTGGTCCACCTTGTCCCACGTTGTTAACGGCGATGCCGTGAAGCCTTCGCCGAGAGGCAGCAGTCCGTTCGTGAGAGGCAGTGGGAAGCTCCATAATGGAAATGAAGCCAGCTTCATCCCGGCCATGGCGAGCAACGGGTTGCTGCGTTTGAGGAAGCCGGCCCAGCGCTCATCCGGGACGATATAGATAAGTCCGGTGCCCCTGGTTCGAAACTCATCGACGCCGCGGAAGTACATCGCCCAGATAGGATTATCGAGTGGTGTTCGCGCGGCGGCTACCTCGTGTGCGTCTTTGGTAACGATCGTGCCAAAAGGACGGACAGCGCTCACTTCGCGCCCGTTCACCGACACGCGCGCAGGCATAAAACGGAATTGTCCGACCGGTCTTCCCGTCTTGTCGTCGGACGCAACTACGACCGAAGGCTTACCGAACGGGCCCTCCATGAACCAACGCCGCAACGCCTCCGATTGCTCGCCCCAATCCGTTTCGTCCTCCCAGAACCGATCGAAGCTCGGCAAGTCAGCGACATCGTAAAATTCAAGGTTTAGGCCCATGTTCGTCCTTACTTTCCAGTCAACTAATCGTTCGCCGTCACATACCAGCGCGATGGGTTAACGTCCTCGGCACGCAACTTTTCGTCGAGGACATGGACCACGAGCGGAAAGTCGTAGTCGTCGCGTACAAAACCGAGTGAGCGGACCACCGGCTCCATCACGGGCGTTACCAGCAGCGTCACCTTGCGAACCGGCTTCGAACTCGAGATTGATTCGAGCGCTTTCGCGTGCGCGACGTTCACGACCGAGGTGATGGTCGCGCGCAAGGCGTCGCCATCGTCCGCCGCCAGCAGTTCGCACACGAGCCACTGCTCCTCGTTCTTTCGTTGGCGCGACGCTGAGAGTCCGACCAGTTCGCCCGCGCGCTCGACCGCGATCACTTCGTGTTGTGCCTCTCCGAGTTTCCAGGGCAACGTGCGTGAATCGCGTACGACCATGCAGCCGTGTAGTTTGCGCGCCGCTTCCCACAAACGATCGACGCGCTCGTCCCAAACGGTGAGTGGCACTGTCGTAAAACCTGTCGGTAACGGCATCGGTGCAGCAAGCGGCAGCGGCAAACGCCAGAGCGGGAAAGAACCTGCCTGCAAAAATGGAAACATCTTGAAGAGCCGCATCCAACGTGGATCCGGTACCATGTAGATCAAACCATCGCCGCGCGCGCGCAACGCCTTTACCGCATACCTGTACATCGCCACTATTGGATGGCTGAGTGGGTTCGGGCTGCGAAAACGAAACGACTTCGCCAGTATCGGCGCTCCGGGACGGAACGCGCGCAACTCGCGCCCATCAACAGAGATGAGCGAAGGAAAGAAAACGAACTGTCCGATGATGCGTCCTGTCTCGTCGGTCGCTACAGTTCCGGAAACGCCACCCATCGGCGCGTCGATAACGTAGCGGCGCCACATCTCGTCGGCAAGCGTGCCCCAGCCGGCTTCTTCCTTCCAGAGTCGCTGAACACCTGGGAGATCCTGTTCCTCGACGAGTCTGTATTCGAGTCTCAAACGTTCGGTGTCCTTCCTCAATCACCCGGCAAGATGTACCAACGTTCCGGGGCGACGTCCTCGAGACTGAATACAGCATCAAACGCCTTGCACGTAAAGGCAAACTGATAGTCGATTGGCGTAAAGCCGAGAGCATCGATCGCAGGGGCTAGAGTTGGCGTGCGCATCACCTTTAAGTGAGTTAAGCCGCGGGCCAACCCCGAGAGTTCGTCATTAAGCCAGCGGAGCGTGGCGGCTATCACGTTCTTCAATTCGCCGCGCTCGCGGGCCAACAGATCTGCCAGCAACCCCGTCTGTTTTTTCGTCGCCGAATATCCGACCAGCCTTCCACTCGTACGCTCCCGCACTTCTACCGCAATGCGACCTGAATTGCGGAAGCTGAGCCACGCCGTATCGCGAACGACGCCGCAGTCGATCGGGAAACTCTCTTTTGCTTCGCGCCAGAGCTGTTCATACTCTTCGCCAAACTCAGTGATGCTACACACCACCAGCCCACGCGCTGCGAGCTCGACTTCTGGCGCATTCGCTGCTTCAACCGGTAGCGCCGCACACGAATAGGCAGCTTCGGCGAAAGGGCTAATACCATAGCGGGTAGCAACGCGAAAAATTGGCAGCCACCCGTGTTCGGGTATTGAATAGACTACCGAGAAGCCACGTTCCACCGCCGCCGCTTCGGCTGCTTTGAAAAGGCCGAAGACCGGGTGTGCGCCGTCCCTTAACGATCCGCCGCGAAGTCCCTCGCGCACTATGGGCGCCGAGAACCTGAGCGCGCGTACCTCGCGCCCACCAACCACTGCGCGCGAAGGCGCGAACATTTCCTGCGCCACTATCTCCCCGCGGCCGTCGATGCCAACCGTCACGATGCTTGGACCTTGTGGTCCATCGACGAACCACTCGCGCCATTGCTCCGGAGTAAGCGTTCCCCATCCCGCTTCTTCCCACAACCGCAAGAGTCCCGGAAGATCGGCGTCCTCGAACATCCTGTAAGTCAGTTGCTCTTGCATTGTAATGCGGTGTGAACTGAAGAGTCGCGGTGTGCGCGTCGAGCAAGAACCCGTCTGCCGCTCCTTATACCTCGGCCTCGAACTGAGCCACAGCTACAGGCGCGAGCGGCGGCTCCGGCCGAGCGACCACGCGCGGCGGCGGTTCGTCCGTATTTTCCTTTGCTTTGGGCACGCTCACGGCCTCCGCACTCAGCACACTAATCATCGCGGACATCGCAGCTCCGCACTCAAGTAGTATTCGCGCCGCCAGCAAAACTGCCCCCGCGCCAATAATAGAGGCGGTCAGCCACGCGCCATCCCACGCAGCGAGCCCCGCGATCAATGCGATGACCAAAGTAATGATGAGCCCCTGAGGCGAGACGCACGGTTTTGAGCGAGCGCGCAAGAGCTGGCGTCCCGCACCGTGCTCCTCAACAGTCGTCAGCACGCGCACGGCGCCGAGCATTCCGCCTCGCACTTCCAGGTCCCAGCGATCGAAGTCTCCGCTGCGAAGCACAACTGCGCGCGACTCACGTAGCCTTGTCTCAAATTCACGCAAACGATCTTCGCGCGAGCGCCAGGTCTCACTCCACAGTATCGTCGAGCGCGTAAAAGGCGCCATCCATCCGCGCGCGCGTCGTCTCCAGGGAGTCAGCCCCCAACGCAAACGTCCCGTCAGCCGTGCAACCGGCTGCAACACGTGCAAGACGGCCGTTATCGTTTGCAGTTTCAGCAACGCGCGACGAGTTTCAGGTTTACTCGTAAACTGCGCACGGCGCGCTGAGACTACAGCCTGTGCGATCGGTGCGGCGAGAGCCAACACGAAAAATGGCGCGGCAATGAAGAGCGGAGTCCACGCCAAACCAAGCGCCGTCAGTGCGGCCAGCACGAAAACGATGAAATACCACTCCGGCATTAACGGCAGCGATCTGAGCGTGCCGACTCTCGGTTCGTAAACCGATTGAAAGAGTGCCGCTCCCCACGTGCCGTGATGGATGCGTTCGCCGCCTAATCGAAGCGCCTGCGTGATGCCCTTGCTATAGAGCCTGCCACTCCACCTCAGGTGTCCGGCTGAGTTGTACTTCTCAGGCCACTTCCCTTCGAGCAGTGCTTCCGCCTTGGCATAACCCCGCTGTTGCTTCCAATAGGTTCTTACTAAGTTGCGCCGGTGGTGCCAGACCAAAGCCCCAGGGTGAAAGCCAATCGTGCCGCCTGCCTGTTGCACACGCCAGCAAAGATCAACGTCGTCGCCCGCGACGCGATAGAGTGGGTCGAAGCCGCCGACTTCCTGCAAGACATCGTGTCGGAAAGCCATGTTGCAGCCGGGGATGTGTTCGGCTATGCGGTCGGAAAGAAGCACATGGACTGGACCACCAGGTGCATTGGCTACGCAGTCAGCCACCAGTCCGTCACTCGCAGGGGCGAGGTTCGGACCACCCACGCCCGCGAAACCATACTTTTTGAAAGAGTGCGCGAGGTACTGGAGCCAGTGCGGATCCGGGCGCGCGTCGTCGTCCGTGTAGGCCACGATCTCGCCAGTCGCCGCCAGCATCCCCGTGTTGCGCGCTGAACTCAGGCCACGGTTTTCAGTGCTGATTAGACGGAAAGGAAATTTGTTTACAAGCTGCACTGTTTGATCGGTCGAGCCGTCGTTAACGACAATGACCTCGAAGTCCGGATAATCCAAATTCATCAGACCTTCCAGACAGTCGTGTATCACGTGCGCTCCGTTGTAAGTGCAAACGACGACCGAGATGCGCGGCCATTCAGGGTCGAGCGGAAAAGGCACTTCCGCGAACGCACGACTGACAGCCGCCAGCGCCGGCTTCGGCACACGGTCTCTGGTGACAAGCCCGAAATCCCAATCCTCTATATCGTAACCGCCACGCCACCATTCGTCGGTCCATGCGAAGACGAACGCTCCGGCACAACCGGCGGCGAAGCAGGTGCGCACCTGCCACCTGAGTGTCTCGGCCTGCGTTATCTCGCCGTTGCGGCGGCTGTCCAAACCGATCTCTGCCATCACGAGTGGACGATCGTCGACGAGGTTTTGCAGGCGCGCGAGATAGTCGTCCAGCGAGGCTTCACTTTCGAGGTAGACGTTGAAACAGAAGAAGTCTACGAAGGGTAGTTGCAGATATTCAGTCGAGGGATAGTTGACGTAAGTCACCAGCGCTGCCGGATCTTCCTGCTTAACGACGTCGTAAAGAGAGCGCAGGAAGCGTTCGACCTTTCGCGCGCCGTACCAGCGCACGATGGGCACCGGAATTTCGTTGCCAATCGTGTAGCAGAGAATCGCCGGGTGCTGCGCCAACTCGCGCACAAAGCAACGCACGCGGCTAAGGATGTCCTTCTGTCTCTCTGCGTCATCGAGGAAAGTGACATGCTGCTCCCAGGGTAACCCGACCATCACATAGAGACTGTGCTCGCGGGCTAGATCCAGGAACCATCGCGGCGGAACCGTGTAGACACGAACGGCATTGATTCCTGCCTCGCGCATTTGCGCGAAGTCGCGCGCGACTTGCGGCGAGTCGTACTGCTCGCACCCATCGGGGCCGGGGCGGAAGGTGCCGTAGGTGACACCTCGTATGTAGAGTTTTTCGTCGCCCGCATAGATAAACTTGCCTAACACGTGCGGTCTGGGACGGCCAACCGGTGGCTCCTCCCTGAGAGGGTCGGGTAAAGTCATGTTGTTAATACTGGCTTTCGACGGAAGAGCTTAGGCTTTCAGCCTCTTAGACCTCCACGTGTATCCTGGCCTGTTTACGGGCGGCGGTAAAGGTTCCGCACAGGCCGCCCAACATCTATACAAGAGGGCGCGGAGGGTAACGCCTACTATCGAAAAAGTCAATATGAAGGGGCGATCGTGAAGGGACAATCGTGGTTACCAACAACAAATTTGCCTTTGGGAAAATGGTGCCCCCGGCGCGATTCCAACGCGCGACCTTCCGCTTAGGAGGCGGACGCTCTATGCAGCTGAGCTACGGGAGCACAAGTGAGGGAAATCGTAATGGGAAATTGAGTATCTTGTAAATCCTGTTAATCATGTCCAACCTTTACAGGATTAACAAGATTTTCAAGATTACGATTGATACTTAATCAGCGAACGCACGTCGTACCCGGTTAGCTTCTCACGGCCGGGCAGGAATTCAAGCTCAACGACGAACGCAAGCCCGACGACTTTGCCACCGAGTTGCTCGACGAGATCCACGACCGCACGAGCGGTGCCGCCGGTGGCGAGCAGATCGTCGGCGATGATGACGCGATGACCGTCGCCGATCGCGTCGCGATGGATCTCGAGCGTGTCCTGACCATACTCGAGATCGTAAGAGATAGACGCACACTCGGCCGGCAGTTTGCGCGGCTTACGCACCGGCACAAACCCTGCTCCGAGATGATACGCAACTGCCGGCGCGAAAATAAATCCACGCGCTTCAATTCCGATTACCGAATCAACCTGCGATCCTTCAAACTGCGACGCCAGCGCATCCACCGTGTTGCGCAATCCCTCCGGATGTTTGAGCAGCGTGGTGATGTCATAAAAATTGATGCCGGGCTTGGGAAAGTCCGGCACTTCGCGAATCAAAGATTTTAGATGGTCCATCGTTAAGGTTTATCTCTCAATCCGAAATGCAGAATACGAACCGGTCGGTTCCAAAACAATCTCTTCAACGTGATCTACAACGGCCCACTGCGGTCCGGTCGCCAGATCGTGCTTGAACGCTTCAACACTCGTCGACGGCCCCTCGGCAAATGCTTCAACGCTTCCATCAGGACAGTTGCGCACGTAGCCAACTATCTGATGCCGCGCCGCGGCTCGTTGGGCAAAGAAACGATAACCGACGCCCTGAACTTCACCTCGTATTACAAACTTGCGCGCCACACCCTCCATGTTCATTATTTGCACTTGAAAAGCTCGCCGTCTTTTCCTCTCTCAAGTGTGAACGTCTCATCGTCTAAGTCGGAAAGTTTCAGCGTCAGCCTCATCGTGTTGCCCTTAACTGAACCGGTGTAGGTGGCTGGGATCAACCTCGGCTTTTCGTCTGATCTTACCGGACCGCCACGTTCCATGTGGTGCGTGCCACGCAGTTTGAAATTGCCGTTGCTATCGACAACGAAGGGACCGTCAATCACGCCACTCGCGCAATCATATTCAATCGTCGCCGAATTCGCGCCGACCTTAATATTGATGTGCTGTCCGCCCCAAACACCGGTGGCAATACGTCGCTGTTTGTTCGCGATGAATGACATCAGCAGCAGTCCAAACAGGAGAACACAAGTACCTTTTTGACAAAACATAGTCGTAAACTCCGTCGCATTGTAGGCGTCAAATAAACTTCACGCAAAGGTATAACGAGACAGAGAAACTTTCTTGCAAACACTCACGTAATATCCCACACTGCGGGTGAGAACGACCTTTCATCCAAATCTGCGTAGCTTCTACTGATTTTCGGGTAATTTTTGATTCAGTCTCCTGCTCAACGAGGCTCGGGTTTGATTTCCGAATCAAACCCGGTTCTCTGATTTCACATTGCTCAAAGTGAGGTAGCCCAAAACTATGCGACGTTTATTTGTGACCTGCCTATCGCTGCTGATGCTGATAGCCAACGTCTCCTATTCCCATGCTAAACCGCTTAATATTCCGGTCGTTTACTACAAACTTCCGAACGGCCTGAAGGTCGTGATCTCTGAAGATCACATGGCCCCGGTCGTGACGGTCGCCGTCTATTACAACGTCGGTTTCCGGCTCGAACCGAAGGGCCGCACCGGCTTCGCACACCTGTTCGAACACATGATGTTCCAGGGTTCTGCGAACGTGAAGAAGTTTGAACATGTGAGGTACGTCGAGGCGAACGGTGGTAATACGAACGGCCATACGGACTTCGATTACACGAACTATTACCAAACCATGCCCAGCAATCGCGTCGAGCTCGGCATCTGGCTCGAGTCCGATCGCATGCGTTCGCTCGACATCAGCGAAGAGAATCTCAAGAACCAGCAGAACGTCGTGAGCGAAGAAGTTCGCGTGAACGTCTTGAACCAACCATATCAATTCTTCGAGTGGATCAGTCTCTGGGGAAACGCTTTCACAAACTGGAACAACTCACACAACGGTTACGGCGAACTGTCCGAGATCAACGCCGCCACGATCGAAGACGTGCGCAGCTTCTTCAAAACCTACTACGCGCCAAACAACGCTGTGCTGACGATCGCCGGCGACGTCGACGCGGCCGAAGTGAAGAAGATGGTCGAGAAACACTTCGCCGCCATTCCCTCGCAGCCGATGCCGGCGCGTGCGGATCTAACAGAGCCGGCGCAGACGAAAGAAAAACGAGTTACAGAAACTGACAAGCTCGCAAACCTGCCGGCACTCGCAACCGGTTATCACATGCCGGCGCAAAACTCGCCCGACTTTCCCGCAATGGCGCTGCTGGTCCAGATCCTGCAAGGCGACGACAGCTCACGCTGGTATCAGCGGCTCGTGAAAGAGAAAGAGTTGACTCTCGATCTGACTGGCGGACTCAACTACTTCGGAAACGAGTTTGACTACACCGGTCCGATGATCATGACGACGCGCACGACCTACAAGCCCGGTCACACAGCCGACGAAGTCATTAAAGAAATGGATGCGGTCCTGGCGGATGTGAGCTCAAAGGGCGTCACGGAGAAAGAACTGGCGGACGCGAAGGTGCGCTACCGTTCCAACTTCTACAGCCAGCTCGAATCGAGTTTTGGCAAGTCGCATCTGCTCTCGGCGCTCGCGCTCTTCCGCGACGATCCGCAACAGATCAATTCGTTGCTGACTCCGTACGAGAACGTCACCGCGGCACAAGTTAAAGCGGCGGCGGCTAAGTATCTGGTGGCTACGAACCGCACCGTGATCGATCGCGTTCCGGAAGCGAAGGCGCAACCAAAGACGGGCCAGTGAGGTCAATGAAAGGCATTCATATGAAAACACTACTTGCGATTATCCTGTTTACAGCAACTGCATTTGCGCAACAGAAGACTCCGCCGGCGCCAGGCGCGGCGCGGCCTCTCAATCTCCCCAAGGTCACGGAAAAGAAACTCGCCAACGGTCTGACTGTAGTCCTGGCTCCGTTGCCTAACGTGCCTAAAGTCTCGACGATACTGACATTCCGTTCGGCAACCACGGCGAGCGATCGCGAAGCACATCCCGGCATCGCACAGATCGCGGCGTCAGTGGCCAACGAAGGCACCGACACACGCACCAGCAAACAGATCAAGGAAGAACTGCGATCGATGGGCGGCACACTCGGGCTCGGCAGCGACGCCGATTCAACCACGATGACGGCTTCGTCGCTTTCGGAATTTTCCGCGAAACTGTTCGATTTGATGAGCGACGTGGCCCAGCATCCGTCGTTTCCGGAAACCGAAGTAAAACTGGCCCAGGAAAACACGATCCAGCAGATTCGCGCGGGACGAGCCGATGCCGGTTTCCTTGTCAACGAACGTTTTCAAAAGGCTGTCTTCGGAAATCATCCGTACAGTTTTGTCGTGCCGGATGAGAAGTCGATCAGCGCGCTCACGCGCAACGATCTGCGAGGGTTTGTCACGAAGTACTACATTCCGAATGCGTCGCACCTGATCGTTGTCGGCGATATTGACGTCGACAAGACGTTCGCCGAAATCGAGAAAGCATTTGGAAGCTGGAAGAGCGGAACCGTCCCACCAGACGAGAATCCGGCCGTCCCGACAAGAGAAAAACGGCAGATTTACTTCGTAAATCGACCTGGGTCGATTCAGTCGGCGATCTACATCGGCAACGTCAGCATCGCCCGTAAAGACAAGGATTACTTCGCGATCCGCACTGCAAACGCGATTTACGGCGGCTCGTTCTACTCGCGGCTCACCCGCAACATTCGCGAGTCGAAGGGTTATACATATGCGCCGTTCAGCTCCTCGAACACGCAGGCAAAGACCGGTTCGTTTCAGGCGGGCGCGTTCGTCCGCAACGAGGTTACTGGTCCGACATTGCTCGAGATTCTTTACGAGCTCGATCGTATGCGGGTGTTGCCGGTAACAGATGAAGAACTGAATGCGGCGAAGGAGTTCAGCACCGGAAACTTCTCGGTCGAGCTCGCCAGCCAGTTTGGTCTCGCGGGCCGCATCAACACAATCTACACGTACGATCTCGACAAGAACTTCATCAACGACTTTCGTCCGAAAGTTGAAGGCTTGTCGACGGCAGACATCCAGCGAGTGGCGGCGAAATACTTCGACACCTATCGCGCGGCGATTGTGATCGTCGGTGACTGGGACAAGGTTAAGGACCAGGTCACGCCGTTCGGAGAAGTGACGATGTACGACTCGGATGGCAACGTCATAACGAAGTAAATTTTAGACGCGGATGAATGCCGATCTGCGTTCATCCGCGTCCTCATCGAAATCAATCTGACCTCTCCGCTAACCGAATTCAAACCAATCTGATTGAAGTTCTGTCTCACCATGTGAAATTAAGCCTTATGAACGTCGATGGCACCACGATTGCACAATGGGCCACCGATGAGAGTGAGCAAAGCCAACAAACAAACTCGCAACGGATTCTCAACGGTCCAACTGCTGATCACGATAACGATCATGGCGATCATGACTGCCTTGGGTGTCATGGGAATCACCCGCGCCAAAGCGAGCATTCGACTCTCAGGCGCCGCTCGCGAGTATGGCTCATACATCGAAAAAACGCGCATCGCTTCAATTCGTAGTCACGCTGACACCGCCGGCGAACGAGCCGGTGTCGCGATCAAAGCAAACAAAACCAGCTATGACGTCACGATGGACCTCGATGGTGACGGCGCTCTCGAAACCAGGACCATCGCGCTTCCCGACGGCATTACTTTCGACACGGTAGAAACGATCGCATTCGATTGGCGCGGTCGCACCTGGAACACAGTCGAGGGACTCACCACGTCAAACGCACAAGTCTCGATCAGATTGCGCAACAGCAGCGGTTCCGTCTCGATTGATGTCACCGGCTCCGGCGACATCACGATCGATAGCAAGGTCTTCGACGACGCAGTGCCCAACGTCAACCTGAACGTTGGCGATCTCGCTTATGGCGGCACGCCAGTGCCGACGCCGTATCCGGAAGTAACACCAACGCCTTCTCCATCGGCGTCCGCCAGTCCTGCTGTTTCACCTGATCCAACTCCGACGCCGACACCCGGTGGCGCCATTTCGTCCCCTTCGGTGACCCCGACACCAACTCCGACACCAACACCAACTCCGACACCAACACCAACGGCGACTCCGACACCGACGCCGAGTCCAACACCAACACCGACGCCAACCCCAACGGTTTGTTCGATCAGCGTTGATCCAATCGCGGTGATCATGAAGTCGGATACATCCACTACCGTCAGGGTCACTAACAATGGTTCGACGACCATCACGGTTACGGGCGATTCGAGCAAGTCATCTGACCTTCAAGTCTCGCCGAACCAGGCGCAAACGATTCCGGCCGGCGGCTTCGCGAGCTTCACGATCAAAGCCAAGAAAGTGGGGGTGTTTACCGCCACGTTCAGCTCGAGCTGCGGCGACTCGAAAGTCGTACCCGTTGTAAGCAGTTTGCTATAGAGAAAGAAAACCGAACTCTCATGAAGCCCCAAACTCTCAATAACAAAACCCAGCATGGTTTCACCCTGATCGAAACGTGCGTTGCAATGCTCGTGATGATGATAGCCGCACTCGCTTGCGCTTCGCTGTTTGTCTTCTCCGTGCAAAACAATGTCGGTGGCAGCGAAAGAGCCCTGGCGATGGCGGTGGGTCAACAGCAGATGGAAAAACTGCGCAGCGTCAACTTCGACGATGCCAGCATGAACGCCGGCACTAACACGACAACTGTAAAAAGCGGTGAACGAGACTACACGGTGCAAATCGTGGTCGCGAATGAAACCAATGCGGATGCCAGTAACAAACAGTTGAAGCGAATCACCGTCAATGTGACGCCGCAAGACGGCGGCGCTTCAAACTGGACACGCAGTACAGTCACCCTCGTCTCAATGCGTTCCACACTTACTTTTGGCGACTACCTGATCGACTGAATCAACAAGGCAAACAAATGAAGATTCGAAGTGCAAACAATGAAGCCGGCTTTTCTCTGCCCGAGCTCGTGATCGCGATGGCCATCACCATGACCCTCATGGGATTGGCCACCACACTGCTCGCCAGTAGTTTTCGCGTCCGCACGCGTGAAGACACGAAGTCAGACGCGATCGCCGACGTGCAGCGAGCTTTGAATATCATGACTCGCGAAATCAGTAACTCGGGTTTGCGGTTGCCGTCCAGTCTCGGCGCCGTCGGCAGCAACGGCGTAGTAACAAACGACAGCGACAATCAATCGCTTCGCTTCGTATCGAACCTGAACGGCCTGCCTGATTCCGCCAACAGTTACGCCGAAGACACCGATATCAACGATACGGATGAAGACGTTAAGTTTCTGATGTATGTCGATTCCGAACTCGGTCAACGTTACATCGTGCGTTACGAAAGAAACGGCAGTAACGAAACTACCGTACTTGCGAACCGCATCGATTCACTGGTCTTTCGATATTACGACGAGAAAGTTACGTACGACACCACCGTCAGCAATGGCGTTTGTGACATTAAGAATGTTGTTAACGGCGCCGGCGCCGCTGAAAGCGAAGTGTCACCCGGAGCAGCGAAATTTGTGGTTATCGCTGTGGGTGTGACACTGCCGGCCGTCGGTAGTCCAAACACAACCGGTTACCAACCGCCCTCTCAAATTCAACTGACGTCTGATGTCGTTCTGCGTAACTCGATCGATTACTAAGGAGCCGCAACCCGTTATGAAACCCGTTTCAAAGATAAATCCTGCGCCTGGCCGCACCGATGAGCGTGGCGCAGCGTTAATAACGATGTTGCTGGTAACAGTGCTCTTGCTCGGCGCCGGCGGCGCGTTGATCACCTCGACGATGATGTCGGCTAACAACGCCGTCGGCTCGACCTCCGAGATGCAGGCTTATTACGTTGCCGAATCAGGAATGCAATCAGCACTCAACGTTCTGCGCGGCAACACGAAACCCATCTTCACCTCCACCGATAAGATTAGCTTTCGCACGGCCATCGTCCCCGACATCTCGAATGGTCCAAACAACACCGGAAGCCTGCGCCTGGCAAATTGGCTTCCCTACAACGATGCGAAAGATCCAAACAGTCTGGTGCCGATCAGTCTGGGAACATATACCGGCGGGTACCGAGTCACAGTCGAAAGCGCGGATCTGAACAGTCATGTCGTCGGGTTTTCAACCTCCGCTGTAATCACCGGGAGCGCTGCGGGCACTCCGTCTCAGCGGACTTATGGCACTGTTGGTGGCACGGACGAGGTAACGATCCGTTACTCCGCTCAATCGGCCACGTTGAGTCCAAATCCGAACACGTATCCGTTGATTAGCGATTCCAACCTCGGCAGTTTTGTAATCGAACGACCGGTTGCCAGCACCAAGAACAATGTTTCGATTCCCAAGACGAGTTTCCAGATAGTGATCACGCAAACACTGCCGTGGGCGGCGACTGCAACGTTCGAAGGAACTTTCGAGGGTAGCGTTGATAAAAATGCGAGCAGCGTCAAAGCAACGTTTGAGAAAGCGAGTGTTAAGGCAGACGGCGCAACGTACGCGCTCAATCTTGCGAGCGGTACCCAGGTGTTGACGCTCGCGTATTCAACTTCACCAACTTCCACAACCATCGCGGCAAAAGTCACTTCGCCGGAGCCGAAGCGTTTGCTTTTGAAGTCATATGGCTTTGGACCACAAGGCGCGAAGAAGCGTTTGGAGTTGATGCTGAGCCGCGCCTTTCTCGAAATCGAAGCGCCGGCAACCGTGACGCTTCGGGGAGCTGACGACTGCTCACCTCTCGAACTCGATAGCGGCAGCAGTGGCGCGAAATATTATTCCGGCAAGGACCACGCCGGCAGTGAAGCGCAACGACCTGCTTTTGCCGTTACTCCCTGTGACGAAGCAGAGGCAGACGCGGGAATCAAAAAGCATGACACGGTGGACGATCCCGAAATCGGTCTGTTAACCGACGACACGTCTGTTGCCAAGGCAGTGAAGATGCCGTCGTTTCTTAAGAACGCCAGCGCGGCGCGCTCTTATCTTAACGGGCTGCAAACCAAGGCGCAGACAGTGGGACGCTATTTCCGATCGGGAACGACGATTAGTGATTCACTTAATAAACCGCAGTTTACGTTTGTTGATGGTGACGCGACGTTGACCGATGGCGCCGGATTTCTCGTCGTTACCGGAACCTTAACCATGCGTGGCAATGCGAACTTTAGAGGCATGATTTTGGTGCTCGGTGAAGGCGCGTTGATCCGCAATGGCGGCGGCAATGGCGATATTCTCGGAGCGGTGGTGATTGCTTCGTTCAACCGCAGCTCCGGTGATTTTCTGCCGCCAACGTTTCACACCAACGGCGGCGGTAACTCAACCGTGCAATATGATTCCGATTCGTTGAACAACGGTGTTGCCGCGGGCACAAACGTCTCCGGCATCCGCGAGTTTTGATTTCTCACCCCGCGCAAACCGGTATCCACAGATTACGCAGATTCTGTGTAATCTGTGGATACGGCTTTTAGAAAAGTGGCGCGCAATGCTTCGTCGTTTACGTTGGAGGCGATGAAGTTTACGATCTCGGAAGCGCGTGTTGATGACTCCTGTGCTTCCGCTTCCTGGCCCAACTGAGTCTTTAAGCGCGCCTTGCCGGCGTGAACTTTCCACGCCACTAACGGCGCCGGATATCTTTCCAGTTCGGCCAACGCAGCGTCGAAATTCTTCTCGGCTTCCGTTAAATTGTTAGCGGCGAGTGCGACTTTCGCCCGCAGGTGATGAGCGACGGCGATGTATTTGTGCACCTCATGCTCCGTCGCAGTCTCGTAGAGTCGCTCCACAAACTCGGATGCCTTGTCGAGATCGCCTTTCTTCAACCAGTGCTCAGCCATCGCCGCTTCGAGCCGGATGTTATACCGCCAGCGGAACCACGCATCGCGCTCAAAAATGTCTCTCACTTCATGAAACGCAACTGCCGTCTGCTCGTGATTTCCCGCGTGCGTGCAATCGATGCCGCGATTGATCAACGAATTGGCTTCGGCTTCCATCACGTGATGCAACCGTGCGACGTCAACTCCCTCTTCGTTGTACTTGTGCGCCGACTCGAAATCGAAGAGTTCGCGATAAATCCAGCCGATGCAGTTCGGAAAGCGCGGATGCCAGAAAAGATCGCCGTTGCGACGCGCCTTTTCCAGCGCCTCATTCAACGTGGCGAGCGCCGCAGACATCTTGCCCTGGTTTCCCTGCGACAAACCGAGAAAGAATAACGACGTCAACATCAGAAAACCGTCGCGCAACTCGGAAGTAAGTTGCAATGCTTCAGTCGTTAACTGCACGGCGAGCGCATATTCCGACTGGAAGAAGTGCACGCAAGCTCGCCACGTCAATCCACTGCACAAAGCCGGTTTGTGATTAAGCCGTCTGGAGGTGACGATCAGTTCGTCCAGCAACACCGTCGCTTCTTTTAGCTCGCCGTAGCAACAATGCTTGAGTCCGATCAGGAACATGGTCTCGACGCGCAGCTTTTCATTCCCGGCTCGTTCCGCCACTTCGAGTGCTTCCATCGCCCGTGCGACCGTTTCATCGAGTCGATGTGAGAAGAAGAGCGACATCGTCAACGCGTTGAGTGCGGTTGACTGGAGTTCGAGCGAATCGAGCGCCCGCGCCTGGTCCAACATGTTCGAGAAGTCTTTCGCGGCTTGCGAAAAGTCGCCCATCGCGTGATTCACGGTGCCACGCTTGTGATACAGCCTCGCAAAACTCTCCGACTGTGCTTCGTCGGGAAGTTTCGGGACTAAAATGAGTGCGTGCGAGTAATGACGTTCCGCTTCCGCGTAACCGTAAAGCTTAGCGGCGTGATCACCAGCATGAATCAGGTATTCAACCGCACGTGGGAAGTCTCTTCCCTGCTCGAAGTGAATTGCGAGCTGGGTCGCGATCTGTGGCGCACGCTTGCCATAGTGCTGGAGCAATTGCTCGCCTGCCTGTTGATGAAGCAGAACGCGCCGCTTGTTAACCAGATCGCCGTAAAGAAAATTCTGGTAAAGCGCGTGTGAGAACCGATAACGCGTCGCGAGTGTTCCATCGGGTAACTCTTCCTCACTAAGCGTTTCGATCAGACGATGACTCTTGGCAATGCCAGCCAGAGATTCTTCCAGATCGATTTCATCGACACCGAGAAGTTTGGCGGTCACTGACGAAAGAAACTCCGTGCCTTCGATACTAGCGTACTGAAGCGTGCGTCTTTCTTCAGGTTCAAGCGCGTCGACTTTTTTACTGATCATCGCGCGAACACTCTCAGGCGCGGCGAGGTCCATCTCCGACAATGGTCGCACGAGGGACCAACTTCCATTTACTTTCGCCAGATCACCACATTCGCCGAGGTATTGGAGAAAGTTTGCGGCAAAGAGAGGATGTCCCTCCGTCTTGTCGTGAATCAGCGCCGTGAGCTCGTCGGGGAAATCGTTCGGCGAGAAGGTGACGTCGACATACTCTGCGATGTGTTCGCGACTCCAAGATCCGAGTGCGATCTCTTCGCAAAGATTGTGGGCCTGCATCTCCGCCTTGTAACTCTTCAACGGATGACCGCTGCGTTCCACGTCTTCCGGCCGGAACGTGCCGGCAATCAGCAGACGTTGCGTGCCGATTCGTTGCGAAAGATGTCGCAGCAGATCGACACTCGACGGATCGGCCCAGTGCAAATCTTCAAGCAGCAACACAACCGGCGATGCAGTCGCGAGCACGCCGAGGGCATCGCCCATCTCACGCATCATGCGTTCCTTGGTGGCGCCGATCGTTTCCTGCTGTAACTTTTCCAGTGATCCACTGGAGGCGAATGCGGTCGGCAGTTCCATGCACCAGGTGGGCGCGTAGGTGCGCATGATCGCTGCAATGCGTTCGCGACCTGGTCCCTGAAGCAGTTCACCCATTGCGTCGAGAAACGGCAAATACGCTTCACCAGTGCCGTACTGTTCGACACAACGTCCACGCGAGATCAGTGGAGCAACCTGCATCCGTCGCGCGCGCCGCAGGAACTCGTCGGAGAGTGACGTCTTTCCAATGCCCGGCTCACCAGTAATAAAAACTACTCGCCCCGTGCCTTCGATCACCTGTTGCAAACAGCTTTCAAGCTTCCGCATCTCAGGTTCACGACCAACAAATGAAGGCAATGAGCGATCAATCAGATCGGGATCGTAAACAATCGGAATGCCTGACCACGCGCCGGTGATCGACGTTCGCAGACTGCGCAGTGCATCTGCCATTTCGCCGCAAGAGGAATAACGACGTGTTTTTTCTTTCGCGAGCGCGCGCTCGATGATCATGTCGAATTCAAGCGGCAACTCTGGTCGCAACTTGCTCGGCGGTGGCGGATCGACGGCCGCAATTGCGTGCATGATCGCAAGCACACTGGGGCCGCTAAAGGCGCGCGTGCGGGTGGCGGCTTCGTACAACAAACTGCCGAGCGAGAAGATCTCGGAACGAACGTCGAGAGTCTCGCCCCGTGTCTGTTCGGGCGACATGTAAGAAGCAGTTCCGAGCACGATGCCTGGTCCGGTTAGATTTGCGGCCAGCGTTAATGCCTCTCGATCGATCTCCTCGGTGTTGAGACGCACCATTTTCGCGAGACCGAAGTCGGCAACTTTTGCGACGCCTTTTGGAGTGATCAGGATGTTGGCCGGCTTGATGTCGCGATGAATGAGCCCGACTGAATGCGCCGCGTCGAGGGCTTCGGCAACCTGAATGCCGACATCCATCAGTGATGTCAACGGCAAAGCTCCATTGGTTGCGAGATACGATGTTAGAGTTTCGCCTTCGACAAACTCCATCACGATGAAGTCGACGCCGTCGGCCTCCTCGATGGCGTGAATCGTGACGATGTTGGGATGGTTCAGAACTGACGCCGATTGTGCTTCGGAGAGTAACCTACGCTTCGCGGTCTGATCGCGAGTGGCGTCAGGTGCAAGCAGCTTGAGAGCCACGTAACGTCCGAGTTTCGTGTCTTCAGCGCGGTAGACCTGGCCCATCCCGCCCTCACCAACTTTGTTGATGATGCGGTAATGAAGCAGTTGACGTTCTGGCTCTACAGAACTCATAGTTTTCCACTACTAACGCGTAAAGTTAGCCACAAAAAGGGACAAAAGCATAGAATATATTTTATGGAAGCAGGTCATCCTCTCTTAAATTTCTTTTTCTGGCTTTTGTGCCTTCTTGTGGCTACCACTGTTCAATCCGGCAGTGCTGGACCTCAGCGGATGGTCCTGTCGGATTGCAAGATTGAAGGCGTCCAGGGTGCAAAGTGCGGCACGCTCGAAGTCTACGAGAACCGCGCTACCAGAAAAGGACGCAAGATCAATCTGAATGTTGTTGTCTTACCGGCAACAGGCGATAAACGTGAACCCGATCCGTGGGTCTATTTCGCCGGTGGTCCAGGTTCGGCGGCCACGGAAGACGCCCAGGGAATTGCGGACGCGTTTAAGAAGATCCGTGAACATCGCGATTTTTTATTTGTCGATCAGCGTGGCACCGGCAAATCAAATCCGCTCGACTGCACTCTCTTCAATCCCGACGATCTACAAAGCTATCTCGGCTACTTCTTCCCAATCGAAGACATTCGCAAGTGCCGGCCACAACTCGAAGCGAATGCTGATCTCAAACTCTACATCACCGACATCGCCATCGACGACATGGATGAAGTGCGTGCGGCACTCGGCTACGAACAACTCAATCTCTTCGGTGGCTCTTACGGAACGCGCGCCGCACTGACCTATCTCAAGCGCTATCCAAAGCGCGTGCGCACCGCGACGCTGCAGGGCGTTTCACCATCGAACTCTTACATGCCGAGCAATTTTCCGCAGGGTAATGAGCGAGCCCTGCAGGGTGTAATTGCGGAATGTGCGTCAGATGAAGCGTGTCACGCTGCGTTTCCGAATCTTGCGGAGGAAACGAAGTCGCTGTTGGCCCAACTGATCAAAGGACCAGTCGAAGTTGAGGTACAAAAGCCAAACTCGAATGATCGCGTCAAAGTAAAACTATCGCGCGAGCTAGCGGCGGAAGCGATTCGTTACATGCTGTATAACCCGAGCGCTGCTGGTCGCGTTCCGCTGACAATTCATCTCGCCGCGCAAGGCAACTTTGTTCCGTTAGCGCAGGCCGCGATTGGTTATCGCAAGTTCCTCGTCGGCACGGGCAGCAATGGCATGTATCTCTCCGTCGTGTGTGCTGAGGATTTGCCGTGGATCAAACCGGGTGAAGGTGAACGCATGGCCGCAAACACTTTCCTCGGCGACTATCGACTGCGCCAGCAACGCGAAGCCTGTGCGCTCTGGCCACGTGCTGAGGTCGCGAAGGATTACGCCGATCCGGTTCGTTCAGATGTTCCGGTTTTGATTCTGACTGGTGAATGGGATCCGGTAACACCGCCTGCAAACGGCGATGCCGTCGCAAAGACACTCAAGAACAGTCTTCACATCGTCGTCCCACACGGAGCACACGGAATAGGTGGTCTCGAGAACATCGACTGCGTCCTCGGTCTCTCGACGCAGTTTGTCGAACGCGGCACGACGAACGGCCTTGACACTACCTGCGTCAAGACCGTTCGTCGCAAAGGATTTGCACTTAAATAAAGCGCCCTTAGTTCAACAACTGCAATCCAAGAATCCCTTCGAGGATCGCGCCAAGGATATTGGCCGTTCCGTTCGAGTAGCTGCCGTAGCGTGAGCGGGTGTAGTAACCGTCCTCATAGCCACGCCTGAAACCCTCGCGGAAGTAATACTGATACTCGCCCAACTCGACGTAATACCCGTCGTAGCCATAGCTCGCATCCTGATAACCGTATGCCTCGTCCAGATTATAGCCATAACCGTCCTGACGATCGGCTTGTCCGGCGTTGAAGCCTTCCTCATAACCGTCGCGGACAGCGCGCTGCAACATCTGAGCGCCGTACTGGCTCGTCTCGTAGTAAGAGCCGCCTCTGCTATAGCGGTAGTTGTACGGACCGTAGTCGTTATAGCGCCACTGCTGCAATCGCAATTGGTCGCGACGTATCTGTTCGAAATAACGCTGCTGATAGCGCAACTGATTTATGCGACGCTGCTGTTCGAGCAGGCGCTGACGCTGGTACAGGAAGCTCTGGCGTCGCTGCCAATCCTGTCGATAGCGTTCGGCACGCTGCTGCTGTTCCTGCTGCCAGTTGCGGTTCTGACGCCAGTTGTTATTGTCGCGGTTGTTATCGCGGCGATTGTTGTCCCAGTCCCGATTGTTATCACGATTGTTATCACGACGGTTGTTGTCCCAGTCACGATTGTTGTCGCGGCGGTTATTATTGTTCCAGTCGCGATTGCGATCTTGATTGCGTTCCGATTGCTGGCGACGTTGCTGCTCCAGTTGCTGCTGTTGTTGCTGCTGCTGTTGTTGACGCTGTTGCTGCCAACGCTGATCGCGGTCCTGCGATTGCCGGATCGGCTGCTGCCGTTGTTGGTCGTCTCGCTGCTGCTGTTGCTGTTGCCGCTGCTGTTCCCAACGCTGTTGTCGTTCTTGATTATTATTTTGCTGTGTCTGGCGACGTTGTTCCCAACGTTGTTGCTGTTCTTGCTGTCGCTGCTGCTGCGCCTGTTGATTTTCTTGCTGACGGCCCTGCTGGCGGTTTTGTTGTTCCTGTTGGCGTTGCTGCTGGCGTTGTTCGCGAGCAGCCTGATTCTCCTGACTCCGCTCTTCCCCACGACCGCGGCGTCCCTGGGCACTGGCAATATCGCTCGCGCCCAACACCATCGCGCTGATCGCCAATGACAATCCGAGTTCTTTTAAGTGTTTCACCTTCTTCAATTCCTTTCAGTACTGACAAGCGGAGAGAGAACCCAACGGGTTAGCATTTGGCAACTGCCATTCCACATCGAATTAGGCCTGAATCGACTTCACCGATGTAGGTTTCCAAGACGATTTCGATCAGTGATCAACGATATGGGATAGTTCATTAAGCCGCGGATAAACGCAGATTAACGCCGATCTGCGTTCATCCGCGTTCATCTGCGGCCATATATTTCTCTCGTCTTGCGATCCGATGACGATTCAGTCGCAATCAGAAAGCGGGCATGGTGCTTGCCACTCTCACTCGGAAAACAAATTGAGGGGGCTTTTATGAAGAACTTAAAAGTGTGGCCACACCTCGTGATTGTTGCCGTGGTGATTGCCGTCGCAGCAGGCGTTGGGGTGGGCTTGTGGATGAAACATGAGCAAACCGCGTCAGCCGAGGCATTGCCAAACGCTGCTCGCATTCAGCGAGTCGAGGGCGAGGTGGCGCTCAACAATAGCGAGACAGGAAGCGCGCCGACTGATCAATGGATCGCCGCGACCGAGAACCAACCGTTCTCAGTCGGGGACCGTATCTACACCCGCGATAATTCGCGCGCGAGTTTGGCATTTACAGGACGAAATTTTGCCCGGCTCAATCCTAATACCTCACTCGACGTGCTGACATTGAACGACGACCGTACCCAACTCGCCTTGCGCGACGGCTCGGCCGTTTTTGACGTTGGCTATCTGAATTCGGGTGACTTGTTCGAAGTCGCGACGCCCTACGGCGCTGTCGACCTGCAGCAACCCGGGCTCTACAACGTCGGCATCGACAATGGACAAGTGCTCGTCTCGGTGTTGAGTGGTCTCGCACAAGTCGTCGGTCTCGGCGGCAACGGCCAGATCAATAAAGGTGAAATGTTGACGTTGCTCGGCTCGACCGCAGCCGACGTCGTTTTGTCTCAACTCGATGGACGTGACGCAGGTTATGCAGTCGATGACTACTACTCGCATCAATATCCGCGTTATTACGATGGTCGTTACCGCGACTACAACACTTATCTGAACGATCCTAATTACTTCGATCCTTATCGACGGACCGTCAGTTACCAGTATGCGAACTCGTACATCCCCGGCCTCTACGATCTCGATTACTACGGCGACTGGCAGAACGTTGATGGATACGGTAACTGTTGGTCACCACGAGAGGATGTCGGCTGGTCGCCTTATCAAACAGGTTACTGGTACAACGATTACCCGTATGGTCCAACCTGGGTCTCGAGTGAACCATGGGGCTATGCGCCTTATCACTACGGTCGCTGGGCGTTTGTCGGCGATCGCTGGTACTGGGTGCCTGGCGCGGTAAACACGGAACAAGTTTATTCGCCGGCACTGGTGGCATTTGTTCCGTTCAGCGGCAATGACATTGGCTGGGTGCCGCTTGGACCAGGCGACGTCTACGTGCCGCATTACTACAACACAAACTGGCAGCCTTATTACTTAACGCGTGACAATCTGTATCAGCGCGCAGTGAATCTTAATGTTCCGAATGCGGTGACAGTGGTTAATGTCGACGACTTCAATCGCGACTTCGACTGGAGACGCGGACGGAGAGCCGATCGAAACATGCTGGCATCTGCGAAACCGGTGTTGGATCCGCTGCTGGTAGCTCCGTTGCGGAACGCGGTGATCAAATCACACGGTGGTGGTCGCGGTAAGGCTGACGTTCCTCCGGGAATCGCTCGCAAGCTTAACGACACGACCGTGATCGCGAGCACTGCGCCGGTGGCATCACGATTCCGTCCGAATTTAGCGAAGGAACTCCGTGTGAATACTGCGCCGGAACGTGCGAAGGGACAGAAGTTCCAGGTACGTGACGAGCGGCGTGGACGTGGTAATGGTAACGCTCCGCAAACCGCGCAAGCACCACCACAACAGCCAGTCGCTCCGCAGCAAGCTCCGCAACGTGAACAACGTCGAGCTGAGCCACCGCAACGGCAGGAACAGAAGGAGCAGCGTCGAGTTGAACGTGCGGCGCGTGCACCACAAGCCGAGCGTCCGGCAAGACCAGTGCGACAACCACAGCCGCAGGGCGAACGTGTCGCCGCGCCAGCAAGACCGGATCGACCAGCGCGAGCGGATCGACCAGCACGATCGGATCGACCGGCGCCGGTGCGCAGTCAGCCAGCGCCACGTGAAAATCGTGGACAGCAACAACAACAAATCAGGCGACTGCCGCCGGCGATGTCCGCGCCACGAGCACAGCCGCAGCCTCGGCCTGTTGCGCCACCACGCGCACAGCCTCAGCCGCGACCTGCTGCACCGCCACGCGCGCAACCGCAGCAACAACAAAAACAGAAAGGACCGGGAAAGCCGGCCCCAACTCAACCGGCACAGGGTGGCGGTAAAGGCAAAGGCAAGAAGCCATAGTATAACCACGGATGACGCGGATAAAATCCGGATTTAAAATCCGCGTCATCCGTGGCTTTTTCCTTCCTTCCTAACTATCACCTGTGGTAAGAATACGTTCCCCCAAGCGTCCCCGACTCCCAACTTACCCAGGAGGACCCTCTCGTGAAACCCAATTCCTTTAAACCCAATCGACGTGTATTTCTAAATCAAATCGGAGCCACAACAATCGCTGTAGGAGCAATCGGCGTCGAACCTTTACTCGGCACCGGGCGCTCTCAAGTCCATGCCGGCAACGGCTCGAATCAACGAGCAAATGCATGCGCAAAACTCAGGCGTGACGCCGCCAATGCCGGCGTCCAGGCTACGCCGCAAAATCTGCAACACCCAAACAACGAGGACGAAAACCTCTATCCAAACAAACTTGGAAATTATTCCAAGGGACTGCCGCACAACAACGACGGCACAGTCGTCCTGAGCGCCTACAACGCGCTACTCGCTGCGATCAACAGCGGACGTCCGGCAGACTTCGATGCGATTCCACTCGGCGGAACCCGCGGCCTGACCAATCCCCAATCAGGTCTGGCTTTCGATCTCGAAGGGCCTGACGCGCACGCGCTCGTCCAACCACCGGCGCCCGCGTTTGCCAGCCGCGCCCAAGCCGCCGAGATCTCGGAAAACTACTGGATGGCGTTACTGCGAGATGTGCCTTATACACAGTATGCCGCCAATCCGATCGCAAACGCCGCGGCTGCGGATTTGACGATCTACGGCGCAGACTTCACTGGACCCAAAGTTGGCAACGCAGTTACCACCGCAACACTCTTTCGCGGTTTGACGCCGGGCGACAGAGTTGGACCATACCTGTCGCAGTTCTTCTATCAAGACTGTAACTTCGGCGCGAACAAACTGGAACAGAAGATCACGACAACCGTGCCCGGTGTTAATTACATGACCGACTTCAACACCTGGCTCGCAGTGCAAAGAGGAATCGCTCAGGGACCGGACGCTTTCGATCCCGTGCCACGATACATGCGGAACGGTCGCGACATCGGGCAGTGGGTTCACATTGACGTTCTGTTCCAGGCTTATTTCCACGCGTTTCTGATTCTCGCCGGGGCAGGAGCACCGTTCGACGACGGCAATCCCTACAACAACAATCCAAGCCAAATCGGATTCGGCACCTTTGGTGGTCCACATATCGCAACGATCTTGTGTGAAGTTTCAACGCGGGCTCTGAAAGCGGTCTGGTTTCAGAAGTGGTTTGTGCATCGACGGCTGCGTCCTGAAGTCATGGCAGAACGCGTCGATCGCACGCTCAATGCGGGGGCGGCTTATCCGGTTAACGCTGAGATACTCAACTCGTTCAACGATTCAAATCGTCTCAAGGGCTTCATGCCTGCCGGCAATGCTCTCTTGCCGATGGCATTTCCGGAAGGCTCACCAACGCATCCAGCGTATGGTGCTGGACACGCAACAGTTGCGGGAGCGTGCGTGACGATCCTCAAAGCATGGTTCAACGAGACCACGAAACTCGTTGATATCGGACTCGCACCAGTGCAACCGTCTGACGACGGATTGAGTCTGGTTCCTTATCTCGGTACTGATGCAGGGGATCTGACGGTGGGTGGTGAACTGAACAAGATCGCCGCGAATGTAGCGCTCGGTCGCAACACCGCTGGTGTTCACTGGCGCTCTGACGCAACTGAGTCACTGAAACTCGGCGAGCAAATCGCGATTGGTATCCTGAAAGAACAGCGCGCCTGTTACAACGAAGTCTTCAACGGCTTCAGCCTGACGAAATTTGACGGCAGCACAATTACCGTTTAAGGGACACGGATGAACGCGGATTTAAAATCCGGATTTATTTCCGCGTTCATCCGCGTTCAAATATCTCGACGATTGCGAGACTGCCAGGGGGAATTTTGAGAGAGATACTATTGTTGCTGGGTGTGAGGGAAACATTTTCAGTCCATTCGGTTGCACGTTGAATCTGCTTTCCGGAAATCGTCACGTTAACGTAAGCACTGCGATCGACCTGCGCCATTCCCTGCTGCGTCTTGAAGACGCCATTGTTGTTCAGCAGCGTCACCACCCAGCTATTCGCAGTGCGATTGATCATGTATTCGACATCGCCTTCCACTTTCAACGGCTGCACGTCGGCAAAGACATGGGTCAGCAAGTGCGCGGCGAGCGGCGTCATGCGCTCGTCTTCACCCAACAGATCCGGAACCGCTACAAAAACTACACTTCCCTTTCCGACTTTGTTAACCGTTACCAACGGATCGCCGTCGGGAATCGAAATTAACGTAGTAGCTCCTTTCAGCTCGATCCTTTCATATCGAAAGATCTGACTCTTCAAATCCTGCGGCTCTTCTCCGGGCGCGAGACAACGTGCGTTATGCGCCTCGCCTGTTTCATTCAACAGCCGCACACCTAAAAACTGTTCCGGCAGTCTTTTCATTTGCGCCGCGTTGAGCACAACCGTCCCGCCATTACGAACGTAATCTGAAAGCCGCTTGATCCACTCATCAGACCACTCGATCCGCCCGCCCACCACAACCGCGCGATAAGACGGCAGCAGCGTTTGAATCTTCGATCTCGATTGCTGCACGTCAGCCGCAGTCAAAACATCAAAAATATCCCCGAAAACACCCGCGACAAACGGTTGCCGATCCGCGATCGCCGGTTCACCCTCGATCACGAGACCCGGGTAGTACGCCACTCCAAACAACTCTCTGAGAGCTCGATCACCACGATCGATCTGCGCGACTTCAAACGGCCATTGCGGATAATCCGTCATCTCGAAACCGTGCGCCGGATCGAGCAGAAAAGCTACGGGCGTATACGGCGTGCCGCGATCGGGATGTTTCTCGGCGAAACGAACAAACTCGTCTGTGATCCGGCCAAGTGGATTCAGTTGAAACAGATTATCACCGGGGCCAGGTTTGAAGAACTGATCCTGTCCCTGCTCGAGATAGATCGCGGCAGCTCCGGCCATGTAATAGAGGTAATAACTCTTTCGATACCACGAGAGCGATGGTCCCATTGTTGGACCATAACGCGAGTGATAGAAGAAATCGGGACCGGCAAAGTTTTGCTGCTTCGTGAACGTCGTGGCCGTGTCGCCAAAGTTCGGTGCGTGATAATAAAGAAACGAGCCACCAAACTGCCGCGCCGCACCGCGCGTAAAGGCGATGCGCATGCCCCACATCGGCATCACTGCGGCCGTTTCCATTCCGAGTAGATTCACGCCCCACTGACTCAACGCGTGCGCAAATGAAATACTCGACGTCGATTGCGCGGGAATCATCTTGTCCCACATCGCACCGGTTTCAGTCTGAAACGTGTTGCGCCACTTTCGCGCGATCGCATTCGTATAAAACTGCCGGTGTGCTTCCAACAACTCGCGTCGGGTCATCGACGGCGAGATCTTCAACTCCGCCGGGGCTGATTCCCACACGTATCCGACACTCTCGCCCGAAATCCAGCCAAGAAACTGATCTTTCAATTCACCGTTGAGAAGTTGCCACGCGGCTGGTGCATCCGCAGGGGTGAAGTTCGCCGCGCCGTAGTTCATCAACACTGCGAATGGAACCTTCGTCTCGCGCAGGTAACGAAGAAACGGACTTCCCTCCTTCAAATACTCCGGGAGGTTGTTGATGTAAACGACCGGCACCACGAGCTTCGATTGAAACAAAGGCACATCGCGCGCGCCTTTGTATTTAGCTACAAACGCTTCAATCGGTTCGGCATTAAACGGAAAAAGTGGCCGTTCGGCCGCGGGCTTATCAAGCAGTGGCCAAAACTCCTTTGCGATATTCCACGGCATCAGGAAATCACGGCCGCCGACTTTCGGTCGCGACCACGCTTCCGGAATTCGCGTCGCTTCTTCGCTTCGCAGCAACGAGGTGAACGGCTTCCGAGTGACGGACCAGTTGCGTAAATAACGGTCGGCTGCAAACTCCGGCTTCTGTCTGCCAGACGGTTTGAAACCCAGATCGCTGGTGAGTAAAAAACAGTCGATATGTCGTCGCGCGGCGGCGGTCTTCTCGATCACGATCGACACCCGCGCCGGACCTTTTTTGAGCGTCGCGTTTGCGCTGTCCCATGTAAATGCCCAACCCCAGTAAAGACTAACTTCGTCGTGTGGATCGATCACATCCTTGTCGCCAAACTCGTGTCGAAAGACTTCGGCGCCGTTCTGAGCGATCGTGACGGTGAAGTTTTCACTTAGTTTCGCCCAGTCAGCGTAGCGAACCCAGAATGTGTATTGTCCTTCGCGTGGGATCTCGAGATCCTGAGACAACGTCGCCCGATTCTCATCGGCGCTCGCAGCCACAGAGTTCCATTCACTCTCACCGCCCTGCGTCCACTCAGCCGACACACCTGGTCCATTGATGCCCCAGCCGGGAGCCTTATCGCGTGGCAGGTTCAGATATGACGGATTGAGAATCGGCTCGCCGAGTTTACCGGTAGTAAACCCACGCATGTTTTCGGCTTCGTACCAGAGGTATTCACCGGGCGGTCTGGTTTGGGAATAGATTGGTGTGATTAAGAACAGGACTATCCACAGATTACGCAGATTCTTTTTAATCTGTGCCATCTGTGCAATCTGTGTACTATCCCAGGGCCTCAAGACATTCGGCAATCGTGCGTTGTCTACAGGTAAACATCGGCGTGTCGCGCAATGTGTAGGAGCTCGCTTTGGTTTCGCGCAGCTCCTGGACCAGATCGAGAAAGTCCGACGGATAGTCAGTCTCAAACGCAACGACAAACTCCTGATCGTCGAGACCAAACGAATAAGTGGTGTGAAGTTTGACAGAACGATACTTCGAACCGATACGGATATGCTCGTCCATCATCTCCTGGCGCTGCTCTGCCGGTCGTGAGTACCATTCACGAGTTTTCACGAATGGATAGACGAAGAGATACTGCGACTTACCCGGGATGATGTGCAGGCGATCTTCGACGTGTTCCGGATTGTCCTTGTCAATGTACATCGAGCGCTTGGTCATCGAGAGAAACGATTGCGAGGGCTCGATATACTTGGCCATCTCGGTCTTGTTGAGGCGCGCAGTCATCTCCTGAATCGGATCGAGCTCGTAACCGATGCGCCAGATCATGAAATCGACATTCGTACGGAGTCCAATAGTTGAATAGGAATGAATCAGTAATGAGGAGCGGAATTCGTCAACCGTTTTTACAAACTCGTCGCGGCAGCGTTGCTTGTCATCGGCCGAGAGCAGGCGCCATTCAGGACGTGCGTGATAGAAAGTGAAATTGACGAACTGTCTCGGAAGCTTCGCCTTTTCTACCTCCACCTCCGCAGCGGCAGGAGCGAGCCGAAGTGAACCGCGTGCGGCATTGCCTGGATCCTTATCGCTACTCATTGTTTTACCTCTGGTTCGGAAAAAAGATGACTGACCCCTGGAAGATTCAGCGATGCGAAGTTATTCTGCCCAGTCTCCACTCTGAATGCAACCCGTGGCAAGATTACGGGGAGAATCTTGTAAATCCTTCAAATCTTGTTAATCCTGTCTCCATTACGGAATAAAATCTCGCGCTTGTGCGTCAAACTATTATCATGACCGAAACGACATCAATGGACCACGACCAATCTAGACGCTCGTTTCTCAGGCTCATACCACTTGGAGTTCTCGGCGCTATTCTTGCGTCGATCAGCGGCGCAGCGTTTCGTTTTTTGCGTCCCAGACTATCGGTTGCGACTGATAGCTGGCTCGACGTGGCCCCGGTTGCAGAGTTAACCGGGCCACAGCCACTCAGCCGCAAGATCGTCGCCGAACACATTGCCGGGTGGGCGGTCTCCACTGAGCAACATAACGTCTTCGTATTGCCTGCGAAGAACAATCAGGTGCTGTCGGCGGTTTGTCCGCACGAAGGTTGCGAAGTCGTGTGGGATCAAAATGCGAGTCGCTTTGCGTGTCCCTGCCACGATAGCTTCTTCGCGTCTGACGGCGCACGAATCAGTGGTCCAGCACCACGCGGACTCGATCCCTTACCCGTGCGCGTGCAAGACGGAAAACTGCAAGTGCAATACATCGCGAAGGAGCAAACAACACGAGCATGACTCCTGCGAATGAAAGTGCACACGCGTGGGTTGAGACGACGGGCGGAATCGTCGGCGTTCTGCTTCTCGTGCAGTTTGTTACCGGAGTGTTGCTGGCGTTCTATTACGTGCCGTCAGTGGACCATGCACACACCACCGTCTCTTACATCGAGAAGGTTGTTTCGTCAGGATCGTGGGTGCGCGCGTTACATCACTACGGATCGCAATGGCTCACGCTTTTTGTTTTTCTGCACGTGATCAGGCTTTTCCTTACTCGGGCATACGTTTCAAACAAGGCTCAATGGATCGTAGCGATCCTGTTGCTCGGATTCGTGATGGCCGCGGGCGGTACTGGTTATTCACTACCGTGGGACGCCCGTGCGTTCTTCAGCACCCGCATTGCTGAAGGTTTGATGGCCGGACTTCCGTTTGTGGGACCGATGGCCCGTCTATGGTTACTCGGCGGCAGTGACATTTCGACCATCACGCTCTCGCGTTTCTTTGCGCTTCACGTTTTAGTGATTCCGGCTTTGCTGATTGCAGTCGTGGTGTGGCGCGTGGCACGTGTGAACTTTGCCGAAGTCTTTGGACCACGTCATGCAATCGCGGGGGGAGTCGTGTTTTTGTTGCTCGCGCTGTGGTGTTTGCAGTATCACGCTCCGCTTGGTCCATCAGCCCTGGCGATGCCGGATAATTATGTTCCTCGTCCGGGTGCGCAGTTTCTTTGGTTGTATCAGTCGTTGAAGTTTCTGCCCGGCGGACTCGGATCGCTTGCTGGCGTGGTCGCCCCTGGAATCGTCCTGACGATTCTCGTGCTACTGCCCTGGCTGAAACGGCAAAGATTGATTGCGGGAACGATTCTCGGCGTGGGAGTGGTTCTTGTTGTAGCGATGACGACGGCGTCTTATCTAAGTGACCGCAACGATCCGCAAACGTCGAGACAACTCGGCATACAGGCAGCACACGAAGACGTCTGGCGTCGGGAACCATTCACCCCGGCGCCGGTCACTCTCGTCACGGCGGCGGCTGGATCAGGCAGCGCTCAGGGCGGTCAGCCCGACATGTACATAAAGTTTTGCGCGAACTGTCATGGTCTGAACGGCGAAGGCGGTCAACAGGGACGTTTGAAGTTTCCACCGCTACTTAATGTTTCCACGAAGCCACGTCGCACTGCGGACGACATCGTCGGAATACTGAAAGATCCGGCTGCCTACGATCTCCAACCGCCGATGCGTTCGTTTTCAGATAAATTGACCGAAGCGCAGATGAGAGAAATTAGTGAATGGATTGTGAAGTTGAAGAACTAGGTTGAAGATCGGCTATACTCATTGCCCCCTTGGACCGAACAAAATCAATGCGGAGAAACTGTCTGATGAAACTCATTGCGCTTGCTTTAACGTGTGTCGCCATCGTCATGGTAGCCGTTGCTTGTACCGAAACCGCCACGCCAACCAACACCAATACATCGCGTGCGGCTGCATCACCCGCAGCGCCTTCGCCCGCAGCGCCGGTCGATGAATTTGCGGCAGCGAAAGCTAACTACGCCAAAAACTGCGAAGCTTGTCACGGTCCGGACGCAACCGGCGGACTAGTTAAGGTCGATAACAAACAGATCAAAGTACCGTCGTGGAAGTCCGAGCACGCCATCAAACACACCGACGATCAGATCACGAAGATGATCACCAACGGCGAAGAAGAAATGCCGGCATTCAAAGACAAAATGAGCGCCCAAGAGATTGCCGAGATGGTGCGATACGTTCGCAAAGTCCAAGGCAAGTAATCCTCAACGTTAATTAGCCACAGATCTGCACGGATTTATAAACGGATCCGTTTCCAATCAGCGTCGATCTGTGGCACCATCTTCCCCGTGCACCCGTAGCTCAGTTGGATAGAGCGTCTGACTTCGGATCAGAAGGTCGCAGGTTCGAGCCCTGCTGGGTGCACCAAAAAATGTCCTCTACTTCGCAGTTCTCCAGGCACAAGCAAAGATGTCCAAAGGCACTGTGGCTGTTGTACTGGAACCAGATGTGGCGGAAATCTTCGGTTCATCAGAGGTAGTCAATGATCTTCTGCGCTCCATAATTGCGGCAATGCCATCATCGAAGCGTGATCGGCGAGCTAATCGAGCTACGTAGCTGGTGGGTGATTTCGGAGATCTTAGTGATCTGCGCGAACTGTAATTTCGTTTTGAGCAGATAGGGAGCGGGAGGACTGACTTGGAAGTTGGTTAGGAGTTCCAAAAAGTTTTCGCCTCAATCCCCTCAGCAGTCCCGGCATCCAACAACCGATTACGAAGATATACGTGGGAATTGTCGAATCGTTAAAGACGGTCTTCAAAAGTAGAAGTAGTACGAAACCAACCGCGAAGGTAAAAAGGACGTGCCGATTGGTTACTTTGCGTCCATTCATCCAGCAGACCAGACAATAGAACGCGGTCACCAGAATTGACCCATCGAACACCACCTGAATAATGTGAGGCACGTTCAGCATGAGTGCTTTATATCACCACTAGGAAAACGCCCGCAAGCAGTTGAAGCATGCCATTCTTTGCAGAGAGAATAGGCTATAATCCGCCTCATTCGCCCCCGTTTCCCTGAGAGCCCAGATAAAGGACCGAAAATGCCTGAAAGCTCAGTTAACGCTGGAGAGCAGCGTGCCAAACTTGCCATCATTGGAATTCGTTACGACGAAAATTCATCGTTCACAAAAGGCGCGGCTGATGCGCCGCCGCAGATTCGCGCCGCACTACGTTCCGACGCCTGGAATCTGACGACTGAAAACGGAACCGATCTGTCTGACGACTCGGTGTTCTTCGACGCTGGTGACATCGAGCCGGTGACGGGCGGCGACATGATGACGCTGATCGAAAACTCGATCCACACCTTGATCGCCGATGGTCTAACTCCGATTTCGCTCGGCGGCGATCATTCAATCACATATCCCATCGTGAGAGCGTTCGCGAGGAAATACAAAGATCTCAGCATCCTTCACTTTGACGCGCATCCGGATATTTACGACAACTTCCAGGGTAATCGAAACTCACACGCGTCGCCGTTCGCGCGCATCATGGAAGAGAACCTCGTGAATCGACTCGTGCAGGTTGGAATCAGGACGTTCACCGCACACCAGCGCGATCAAGTGAAGAAGTTTGCAGTTGAATCGATCGAGATGCGCGATGTGACACCGGATCTGCAACTGGAGTTTGATTCGCCGGTTTACATCTCGTTTGACGTTGACGCACTCGATCCGGCGTTTGCGCCGGGAGTTTCGCACCGCGAACCGGGTGGTCTATCGACGCGACAGGCGATCGACATAATCCAGCGGTTGAAGGGGAAGGTGGTGGGAGCGGATATCGTGGAGTTCAACCCACGAATGGATCCACTGCACGTCACAGGAACGGTGTGCGCAAAACTCTTCAAAGAGATCGCCGCAAAAATGTTGGAATAAGCCACAGATGAACACGGATAACACGGATCAGACAATGATTCTGATCCGTGTTATCCGTGTTCATCTGTGGCTTTTACTGTCGTCTATCGATTGGGATGTAGTCGCGTGTTCGATGACCGAGGTAGATCTGGCGCGGGCGCGCGATTTTTTGATCCTGATCTTCGAGTAGTTCGACCCACTGCGCGAGCCAGCCGGAGGTTCGCGGGATGGCGAACATCACTGGAAACATGTCGACCGGAAAACGCATCGCCTGGTAGATGATGCCCGAATAGAAGTCGACGTTGGGATAGAGCCGACGTTTCACGAAGTATTCGTCTTCGAGGGCGATCCGTTCGAGCTCGAGGGCGATGTCGAGTAACGGATCCTTACCCGTCACTTCAAACACTTCGTAAGCAACTTGCTTGATGATGCGAGCCCGCGGATCGTAGTTCTTGTAGACGCGATGCCCGAAGCCCATTAGACGAAACTCACCGGCTTTCACGCGCTTGATGTAGTCCGGCACGTTCGCCACCGAGCCAATTTCCTTCAACATCCGCAACACCATCTCGTTTGCGCCGCCATGCAGTGGTCCATATAACGCCGCCGCCGCACCGGCAAGCGACGAGAATGGATCTGTGTGCGCACTGCCGATACTTCGCATGGCATTGGTGCTGCAATTCTGTTCGTGATCGGCGTGAAGTATGTAAAGCACCGTGAGCGCTTTCTCGAGCACCGGGTTCGGTTTGTACTTCAACTCCGTCGTCTTGAACATCATGTTGAGGAAGTTGCCTTCGTAACTCAGATCGTTGTCAGGATACGAATACTGCATGCCGATGCGATGGCGAAAAGCGAATGCCGCAATCGTCGGCACCTTCGCAATCAGTCGATAGATCTGTTTCCAACGACACTCGACGTTGAAGATGTCTTTTGCGTCCGGATAAAAAGTCGAAAGCGCGCCGAGAGTGGCTTCAAACATGCCCATCGGGTGAGCGTTGTAATGAAAGCCGTCGATTACCTTCTTGATGTTTTCGTTGATGAAGGTGTGGTAAGTGATGTTTCTGGTCCACTCAGCGAGTTGCGTCGCTGACGGCAGTTCACCGTAGAGTAACAGGTATGCGACCTCGAGATAACTACTCTTCTCCGCGAGCTGATCGATCGGATAACCGCGATATTCGAGAATGCCTTTGTCGCCGTCGATGAAAGTGATGCGACTCTTGCAGGACGCAGTGTTCATGAAGGCTGGATCGTAAGTCATCAGTCCAAAGTCGTCGTCAGAGGTCTTGATCTGACGCAGATCCATGGCCTTGATCGTGCCGTCCTGAATGGGTAATTCGTACTGTTTCCCGGTGCGGTTGTCGGTGATGGTCAGACTATCGTTACTCATTGAATCAACTACTTAACCCCTAACAACTCAATTTCAAACTCGAGGTTTGCGTTGGGCGGGATTGTGGGCGCTTTTCCTGCGGCGCCGTAACCAATTTTACTGGGCACCCAGATTTTGCGCTTGCCTCCAACTTTCATCGTCTGTAACGCTTCGTTCCAACCCTCGATTACTCCGCCAAGCCTGAACTCAGCCGGGCTTCCCATTTTGTAAGAGTTATTAAATTCCTGGCCATTCTCGAAACGGCCGATGTAATGAACTCTGACTGTCTGGCCCATCTTCGGACTCGGCCCGTCGCCGACCTTCAGATCCTGAATCTTCAAACCCGAAGGTGTGGTGACATCCCAAACAGTTTGCGTCTTCGTGTTGCGCGTAAGGACGTACACGACGCCGGCAATCGCGATGACGGCAACGAGAATCAGAACGCCGATCCTGGCGTTCCGGCTTCCGGGAATTTGTGGCGCATTCGGTGCGGGGTTCGAATGGGGTACTCGGGGTCTCTTCCTGGCTACGGTTTTCTTTCTTTGTCGACTTTCTGGCACGAAGGGGAACCTCTTTCTAAGATAATTAGTGGGAGAATCGGTTATACAGTATTCTTCCGCACATGCCAATTGCCGCCGTTATTCCCGAGCCAAACAAGCCCGTAGAAATTCGCGAAGTTGCCGAACCGGATCTCGAGCCTGACTCTGCGTTACTCGAAGTCGAACTCTCGGAGGTCTGCGGCACCGACGTCCATCTGCAACAGGGACGGCTCGCAGGTGTTCCGTACCCGCTCGTCCCCGGACATGTCTCCACCGGTCGTTTACAGAAGATTCGTGGTGAATTATTCGATATCGAAGGGCGGCGTTTCAACGAAGGCGATCGCGTGACTTTTCTCGACGTCCATCGCACCTGCAATGCGTGTTGGTATTGCCTCGTAGCAAAAGCCGGCACACGCTGTCCGCAAAGAAAAGTTTACGGCATCACTTACGGCCTCGACGACGGACTCTGCGGTGGTTGGGCCAGTCATATTTACATCAAACCGCAGACGCGCTGCATACGCCTCGAGGCTGAACCGGAAACATTCATGGCCGGCGGCTGTGCGTTGCCGACGTCGCTTCATGCAATTGAACGCGGAGACATCAAGATCGGCGACAGGGTGCTCGTGCTTGGTTCCGGTCCCGTAGGAATCAACTCGATCGTGCTGGCATTGATGCGAGGCGCAACTCGCGTTCTTTGTATCGGTGCGCCTCAAATACGACTTGATGCTGCGCTCGCAGCCGGCGCAGCCGCAGGGCTCAACATCGAAACGACGAGCGCGTCTCAACGATTAGATTGGGTGTTGGAAAACACCGCAGGACGTGGAGCGGATGTAACGATCGAAGCGACTGGCGCTCCGGAGGCGGTGGTCCAGGCAATGCGTTTCACACGCGATGCGGGCACGGTCGTCGTCGTCGGACAGTACACCGACCACGGTGAAATTTCATTCAACCCTCATCTCGATCTCAACAAGAAGCATCTCGATGTGCGTGGTTGCTGGGGCTCGGAGTTTTCTCACTTCTATCGTGCCGCGCAGATCACTGCCGCAAGACCGGAAGCATGGACACGAATGAAACTGATTTCGTACGGATTGGACCAGGCAAACGAAGCGCTCGCAGATGTTTCTGCAGGACGCGTCCTAAAGGCATTAATCAAACCGCGGAACGTACTGTAGGGGCGGCCCTCCGTG
>DASSFI010000121.1:0-107620 GCA_035694465.1 Pyrinomonadaceae bacterium
GCCATGCGAGTTGCAAACGTGTGCCGCAAGTCATGAAAGCGCACTGTAGGGATACCGGCCTCCTTACGTACAGCCTCCCACACCTTGCGTAGGTTCACGCTGGCGCTTGCGAACACCGGTTCGTCGGGGTCGTCGGTGTTCCTCTGAAGTTTGAGTTTGAGCAGTTCGGCTTTCAATCGAATGCTGACTGAAATCTCCCACTGCTTCATGTTCTTATCCTTGTAGGTCGTGATTGTCACTTCTTCAGCCTTGAAGTTGACATGTTTCCACTTTAAGAACTCGACCAGGCTGGACCATCGAGCGCCAGTCTCAAGCGCTGCAATGAACACCGGAATTGTATGACGACGGTCCGCTGTCTGAAGGGCCTTGAACAACCGTTGCTCTTCGGCATCGGACAATACGTGTTCGACAGCACCCTTTTCAGCAGCAACCTGGATCAACTGTTTGCCAGCTTCAGTCTTGAAGGGATGATCGAAAACCCACTTTTTGGACAGCGCCACACCAAACATTTTTCGCGCTTTGCATAGCTCACGATCAACGGTAGCGATGCAAACTGTTTTTAGACGGCGCGCCTTGTACTTCTCGAAAGCCTCGTCGTCAATTTTGGTTATATCCTTGTCGCCGAAGTACTCGACCAGCCTGTTTATACAACAGTGCGCTGGCTTGACACTCCTGACACCGCTTATCTTTGAGCCATCTTCGCTATAAGTGGCCGGTACATAGAAGCGGGTCTTCACGTATTCAGCAAGCTGCCGGAACGTGACCTTACCCGCTTCAAATCTCGCTGTTCCTTTTTCTAGAATCTCTGCCTCGAGTTGAGCGAGTCTGGTCTTTGCTGCACTTTTATTGTCGGCAGTGCGCATGATCTCGTGAATCTTGCCGTTGTTATCTTCAAACCGGATGCGTGCGCAGTGCTTACCTCTTTTTCTGCGGATTGTTCGCTGAAGTATTTTCAATTTGCACCTCTGTCTTGGCGATGCACTCGCCACTTGAGCACGTTGGTAGAGTTGGCCCAAGCCACCGTTAGTGTATCTGTTTGGCGTCCCCCGTTCTACGTGGTTTTCAGGACACAAGACGACACGTTAGGACACCAGAAAGCCCTCGATTGCTTGTCTACGCACTCGCCAATGAGCACGTCGATACGTTGGCCCAAGCCACGGTATTGTGTCCCCCTTTTTGTCCCCCTTTTGAAGTGGTTTTTAGGCCACAAGGGGACATTGAGGGGTACAGAGGGAGACAAGAAACAGGCCGTTTTTATTGATGTTTTCTATTTTGTTCAGGAAAACCGGAAGGTAAAAATGGGTCCGGAGGCGAACGCTCTAATCCACTGAGCTACGCGGGCTTGAGTTGCGCAAAGATAGCATTAGCCACAAAGAAGCACAAAATGAATAACAGAAATCGCTTTGTGCCTTTTTGTGGCTAGCTGAAGAATTTGTGGACGGTGGAGACGACCCAGAAGGAGACTGCGGCGACGAAGGCGGCGGCGGGGATGGTGAGAATCCAGGCCCAGACGATGCGCCCGGCTACGCCCCATTTGACTGCTGATAAGCGACGGGTAGCGCCGACCCCGACGATTGAGCCCGTAATTGTGTGTGTAGTTGAGACGGGCGTTCCCGTAAGCGTGACGTAGGCGAGCGTCAATGCGGCTGCTGTCTCAGCACAGAAGCCGCCGACGGGTTTTAGTTTTGTGATCCGCGTTCCCATCGTGCGTACGATACGCCAACCACCTGACAACGTACCGAGAGCGATAGCCGCATGTGCTGCCAGCACAACCTCGATCGGAATGGTCGGCAGCGTTCCGTTCGGACCGTACTGCATACCCCAAACGCCGCCCGCCGTTAACACTGCCGTGATGATGCCCATCGTTTTCTGAGCGTCGTTGCCACCATGGCCCAACGAGAATGCAGCCGCTGATAAGAGTTGACCCCGGCGAAAGATCTTGTCGACACGGGTGGCTGAAAAACGTCGAAAGATCCAGTAGACAGCGACCATCAACGTAAAGCCCAGCAACATTCCGATCAGTGGCGAGAGCACGATGAACTTCAGAGTGCGAAACCACACCTCAGTTTTCAACAAGCCTGAGACACCGCCATACGCAGCAACGCCCGCACCGGCATAACCGCCGAGCAACGCGTGTGAACTGGACGTCGGCAGTCCGAGATACCACGTGATCAGGTTCCAGACGATAGCGCCGATCAACGCCGCCAGTAACACGTAAAGTCGCAAGTCGGCGCTAATAAGATCCATGCGAACACCGTCGCCAATTGACTTCGCGACTCGTGTTCCGAATACCGCAAACGCAACGAAGTTAAAGAAGGCGGCCCAGATAACGGCGAGACCGGGTGAAAGCACGCGCGTGGAAACTACCGTGGCAATCGAATTCGCAGCATCGTGAAAGCCGTTTATGTAGTCGAAAACGAGCGCTAGAACAACGAGAATGATGACGAAGGCAAGGGTTGCGGTCATGTGCGATGCCGACTAAGTATGCTTGATGATCACACTCTCAATAATATTCGCCACGTTCTCGCAACGATCGACCGCGGCTTCGAGTTTCTCGTATACCTCTTTCCATTTCAAAACAGTTAAGGCGTCGGGCGGATCGTGAAACAGCTCCGCGATGGCGGCGTGATAGAGATCGTCGCCTTCATTCTCGAGACGATGAATCTCGACGAGCCGCTGCGTTACGTTCTTCGGACGCTGGAGAGTAGAAACGATCTCTTTAAGCTGTTCGGCCATCCGCTCGATTACGTCGGCAAAGTCGCGCGCGTACTCGGTGATTTCCTTCACGTCGAAGATGATGATGGCGCGGGCCGCATCGTCGATCAGATCGACAATGTCGTCCAGCGCCGTCGACATCATGTAGATGTCTTCGCGATCAAACGGCGTGATGAACGACTTGTTCAGCCGCGTGGAGATGTTGTGCGTGAGCTCATCGCAGGCGTGTTCGAGGCCCTTGATGCGTTGCGCATACTCGCCGTAGTCGTGATTCTTGTCCGCCAGCATCTCCTTCAGCTCGCGGGCAGCCCGGGAAATGTAGACCGTCATCTGTATGAACAGATCAAAATACTGGTCTTCTTTAGGAAGGAGGCTTAGCAGACCCATATCACTCCCGCTTCTGTCTGAATGTAATCTGAACGAACGCCGGACTATAACTTACCATCAGTCGACTTGCCAAATGTAACGTTCGTCGTATATCAAAGCGCCAATGACGCAGGACCATCTGGCAGATATTCAGCAACTGCTCCGAATCGAATCGGATGCCATAGCCCAAACCGCGACCAGGCTTGACGCGACGCAGGTCCAGCAGGTTGTCGACCTACTCGCGAACTGCAAAGGCAAAGTCGTCGTTCTGGGCGTCGGCAAGTCTGGAATCATCGGCCAGAAAATCGCGGCCACGATGACCAGCACGGGTACGGCGGCGCTCTACCTGCACCCATCGGATGCGCTTCACGGCGGCCTCGGAATAGTGCAACCGGATGACGTGGTGATTGTTTTGAGCAACAGTGGCGAAACTGATGAGATTGTCGCCATGTTGCCGTATCTGAAGAATCGTGGCGTGCCGATCCTCGCAATTGTCGGAAATGTGAATTCGACTCTTGCTCGCCGCGTTGATGCGGTGCTTGATGCGTCTGTCGACAAGGAGGCCTGTCCTTTAAATCTGGCGCCGACGACGAGCACCACCGTAGCGCTCGCAATCGGGGACGCACTCGCGATGACCGTGATGAAAGTCAAAGGGCTCACGACTGACGACTTTGCCGTGAATCATCCCGCGGGAAGGTTAGGGAAGCGACTGACGTTGCGTGTCGCAGACCTGATGCATCGCGATGGTGAGAACCCGACGATCGCAGTGGGAGCGTCGTGGTTTGACGTGGTGCGAGCGATAAGCCAAGGCGGACTCGGCGCCGTATGTGTAGTTGATAGTGATGGTCAGCTAGCGGGAATCATCACCGATGGTGATTTGCGACGTGCGATCGAACAAACGAGCCACGAGTCGCTGGCGCATTTGAAGAGTGATGACTTCATGACGCGGAAGCCGGTGGTTGTAACTCCTGAGTTGTTGGCGTTTGATGCGTTGCGGTTGATGGAAGATCGGCCTTCGCAGATCTCAGTGTTGCCTGTGATCGACAGGGACGAGAAGTGTGTGGGATTGATTAGGGTGCACGATATCGTGAGAAGCGGATTATAGACGCGGATGAACGCGGATAAACGCCGATCACATATCTACGATGTCCCAAGCGGATCTAACGCGTAGAAGTTTCGCCATCAATCCTGCATGCATGATATGACCGCTGCGTTCGGCGACGACTTTTCCGAGAATCGGCATCCCCAATAGCGCCAGGTCGCCGATGATGTCGAGGATCTTGTGACGCACAAACTCATCTCGAAAGCGCAGTCCGGTTTCATTCAACATTCCATCGGTAGTGAGAACGATTGCGTTGTCGAGCGATCCGCCACGGATCAGATTCGCACGTCGCAACGCTTCGATCTCATTCGTGAAACCAAATGTGCGCGCGGCGGCAATATCACGACTGAACGCGCCATTGCTCAACTCCACCGACAAACTCTGCACTCCAATCATCGGGTGAGTGAAGTCGATCAGACATTCAATCTGATACGTGTCGGCAGGTTCGATGCTGATACGTCGATTGCCCTGTTCGTATGAAACCTTCTCTCTCACGAGCAACGCGCGTCGTGCGAGTGGTTGCTCAACAACACCAGCCCGCTCGATGATCTGCGCGAAGTCTTCCGCCGAACCGTCCATGATCGGAATCTCGAGATTATCGACTTCGATGAAGGCATTATCGACGTTGAGTCCGCGCAAAGCAGCGAGCAGATGTTCGACAGTAGAGAGCATCACGCCCGTGCGCATGAGAGTCGTCGCATAGCTGCAATGCGCAACGGATTCGACCGTAGCGGGAATCTCAAACCCACCCAGGTCTGTACGGCGAAACACATAACCGGTGTCAGGCGGTGCGGGGAGGAGACGGACATGGACCGGAACGGCAGTATGTAATCCGATACCATGAGTTTCTACAGTACTGCCCAGCGTGGTCTGTTTGATCAAATGTCGGGATCCTTATCCGAGCTTCGATTCATGCTTCGCGCAGTTAGGAGCAACCATCATGCCTCACGAAATACTTGATTTTACTAACAAATCTGTCGTGTGCTGTTGCGTTCACGCCACAAGCTCGCGGGCTGGTGAAGATCATCTGCCACAGATTTCATTCACATCCTGCATAAAAAAATTGAATAGACTTAATTGCTGGAGTACACTCAGGTCCAATTAACCGTCGGGACGCCTGGTTTTTCGGCGTGCGTTTAGAAAACAGCGCTTTCGCACCACAACCAGGTGGTTGAAAGAAACGCAACGCCGGCGCTCCGAAGAGCAAGAAAGTGTGAATCCTCTTTTCACTTTCGTGGAGAAACCGCGATGCCAGACCTTGAAATTACGTGTTCGGAGTGCAGCTCTCCGTTCATGTTTACCGAACGAGAACAAGAGTATTACCGCGAACGTAACCTAACTCACCCGAAGCGATGTAAGCCCTGCCGCGATGCACGGCGACAAAACTTCGGCGGCGCCAAAGGACAAGGAGGAGGGGGTGAGCGTCAAAGATTTGATATCACCTGCGATCAATGTGGCAAGAACGACTCTGTACCGTTCAAGCCTTCGACAGGCAGGCCAGTCTTATGCAGCGATTGTTTTAGCGCGAGTCGTGCGCAACAGCGAACCTGAAGGATTCAGGCCGGAGTTGTTGAAGAACTAGCTTCGGGCATTAGACCCTTAACGACAAATAGAGTATTTTCACAGCGCGCGAATGTTTACGCGACTACGGTGAAGACCGCTCTGAGTGGACCTGACAGCAACCTGAATGAGCTACGAAACGATACAACTCGAGATGCACGGCGCGGTTTGCGTTTTGACCTTGAACCGGCCAGACCGTCTCAACTCGCTCAATGTGCAAGTCGCGCATGATTTCAAGGCTGCGATTGCCGAGGCCCTCGAACGAGGCGCGAGAGTGATCGTGCTCACAGGCGCGGGCCGGGCATTTAGCGCCGGCGGCGATCTGCGGGAAATGCAGGAAATCGCGAAGCAAGATGGACGTGTCGAAGCTTTCTTCGATGAGCCTTTACGACTTTTGAACGACGCAATACTTTTGATTCGGCAAACGCCGGTGCCTTTTATTGCCGCGGTTAACGGCGTCGCGTCCGGAGGAGGCTGCAATCTCGCGTTAGCATGTGACCTGGTGATTGCGGCGGAGAGTGCGAAGTTCAATCAGGCGTTCATAAAAATTGGTCTAACACCTGACTGCGGTGGAACTTTTATGTTGCCGCGACTCGTAGGATGGAAACGAGCAACAGAATTGTTATTCACGGGCGAACTGGTCGGCGCCCGGGCAGCAGCAGAAATGGGGATGATCAATTCAGTGTCACCAGACGGCGAATTAATGAGCACGGTGATGGCCATGGCGGAGAAGTTGGCCCAGGCCCCGACTGCGGCGATCGGCGAGATCAAGATGCTACTCGAGCAGAGCGCCGCGAATGACATGCGCAGTCAATTGGATTTAGAGCGCCGGACGCAGATTGAATCGGGTAAGACTAAGGATTTTGTAGAAGGCGTCTCGGCATTTCTTGAAAAAAGGCCGCCGCGATTTGTAGGAGGATGACGTTCGAAGAGAACGATGCGAATCGCGAGCCGCCTGATTAAGTTGGGCGGCTTTTTTTATGGGTTAAGAACGATGATCGACTCACTCACATATACCCAACTGCTGCGACGCAATCGCTCTTTCCGGCGATTGTGGACCGGGCAGGTGATTTCTGAACTCGGCAACTGGTTCAACTTTATTGCCGCGCTGGGATTGGTGCGGGTTGTTTCCCATGCAGCCCCCGAAGTAACTACGATTCTGCTTCTTTCACGCCTGGCGCCGTTTACCTTGTTTGCGCCACTTGCTGGTGCGTTCGTCGATCGCTGGTCGCGCCGGACCGTGATGATCGCTACCGATCTGTTGCGCGTTATCGTGGCGCTCGGTTTCCTGCTGGTGCGACGCCCTGAAGATCTGTGGATCGCATACCTCTGTACTGCGGCGCTTTCGTTCTTCGGAACGTTCTTCGAAGCCGCGAAGAATGCTGCGGTGCCGAACATTACCGGCGAACGCGATTTGCTAGCCGGCAATGCGCTGATGTTCTCGTCGCGTTTCCTGCTGATGTCGATCGGTGCGGCGCTGGGCGGCTGGACCGCAGCACATGTTGGTTACCAGGCGGCGTTCGTCATCAATGCGCTTTCGTTTTTTGCGTCTGCCTATTCAGTGTGGCTGCTGGCTGACGAAGAAACGCGCAGCAAGACAACTGATGTTGCCAAAGAACCGCGGAGTCTCTATCGCGGCTACTGGGCCGACATGCGTGAAGGTTGGTCCTACATCGTCAAGCACGCGCCAGTAGCGACAATTCTCGGGATCAACATTCTGTGGGCCACCGGCGGCGGTGCGATGAACCTGATCGCAGAGCGTCTCGGCGCCATCGTCTTTGCCGAACAGAGCGGCATCAAGCCTGATTCTGCGGTCGCCGCGTTTTATTTCGCGGGTGGATTTGGTCTGTTTATCGGGATGATGGTCGCGCGTCGTGTCGGCGCATACTTCGAACTGAAGAAGCGCACGGTAGCGTTCATCGGCTGGACTCTGTTCCTTCAGGGCGTGTTTTATGCACTGTCGGGCGTGATGCCGACACTCGTATTGTCGTGTGTGTTGTTGTCGGTATCGCGGATATTGCTGGGCGCTGAGTTTGCGTTGCAGGAAACTCTGTTGATGCGTTTAGTACCGGATCACTTGCGCGGCAGGGTGTCGACCAGCGATCGGGCGGCGGAAATGTTGATCTGGGCCTTTTCGACTGCGGCGGCCGGTTGGTCGCTGCACGTTATCTCCGTGCGAACGTTAACGGTGATTTCCGGTCTGCTGTCAGGGACCGCTGGAATCCTCTGGTTGATCCTGTTCGTCACGCAAAGAGTTCGTCTGCCCAAAAAGATCTCCGGCCACCGATACACACAGGTTGCCGCGGATTGATAGAATCAGGACCATGCGCGTCAAAGCTCGCCGTCGCAAGTCGATCGTCTTCTTTATTACGCTGGGTGCTTGCCTGGTCGCACTCGCGGTTGCGCTGAGTTTTGGTTGGATTATTCTTAATCTGACCGAACTGGCGCTGCTGATCCTGGGAATTATCTTTTTTATCGTGCTGATCTTTGGCGTGGTACTCAATACCACATTTCTGATTCGCGAAATCAGACGTAACGAACAACACGATGCATTCATCAATGCCGTCACGCACGAACTGAAAACGCCGATCGCATCGATTCGTCTGTATCTTGAAACATTGAAGACGCGCGATGTTGATAACGAACAGCGGCACGAGTTCTACAACATCATGCTGGCAGATAGTGACCGGCTGTTGCACACCGTCGAACAGGTGTTGCGCGCCGGGCGCACCGGTCACAAACGCCAGCGCATCGCTCCTTCGGTGATCGGTATCAGCGAGATGGTCCAGGAATGCCTGGAACTCACGCGGGTTCGTTACGGGCTCAACGAAAAAGCCCTGATCTACCGCGAGTCGCCTGAAGCACGCTCGGCGAGGGTGTCAGGCGACATCGATGAGCTAAGAGCTGCGTTTTCTAATCTGCTGGATAATGCAGTTAAATATTCAGACGATGAGGTGCAAGTCTCGGTGTTAGTTTCGGCGCTCGATGATAAACGAGTGGCCGTGCGGGTTACTGACAAGGGCATTGGTATTCCGAGTGCGCAACTAAAGCGCATCTTCAAACGATTCTACCGTGTGCCGGGCCGGTTTATGGCCCGGGTTAAAGGCACCGGACTCGGGCTTTTTATCGTTCATTCAGTGGTGACGAAACATGGCGGTCGCGTGTTTGCGGAGAGTCGTGGGCTCGGACACGGAAGCACTTTTACTGTTCTGCTACCAAGGGCGAGATGAGTTATGAACTCGGTTCTGATCGTTGAAGATGAAAAACACCTCGCTGATGGGTTGAGCTACAACCTGAAGGCGGAAGGTTACGACGTTGAGACTGTCGGAACCGCTGAAGACGCGCTGATAAAACTGACTGACGATCGCAGGCATTACGACGTGCTCGTGCTCGACGTGATGTTACCCGGCATGGACGGTTTTGCCCTCGCGTCGAACTTGCGCTCACAGGGACAGTTCGTTCCGATCCTGATGTTGACCGCGCGCGGTCAGGCGGAAGACGTGTTACGAGGATTCGAAGCGGGCGCGGACGACTATCTTCCAAAACCTTTCGATCTTTCCGTGTTGCTGGCACGGATCAATGCACTGCTGCGTCGTCGTGAGTGGTTTCACAAAGATCGCAAGCCTGCGGCGCCAGACGGCGTTACGAAAGTTTTTGATTTTGATGGCAAGACAATCGATTTTGAAAACCTCGAGCTGCGTTCAGGGGAACAGATCGTCCATCTCACCCTCATGGAAGCCGACCTGCTGCGTTATTTGATCAACCATGAGGGAAAGATTGTTTCAAGGAGTGCGATTCTCGAGGATGTGTGGGGACTGCGCGAAGACACGGACACGAGAGCTATCGACAACTTCATTGTCCGTTTGCGGAAATACATCGAAGACGAACCCTCACATCCGCGTCACCTGCTTACAGTTCGCGGCGTTGGTTACAAGTTTGTCGCTGAAGCCTGATTGTTAACTGGTGGCTATAATCAACGACGCACGCACGCCGAGCAGATCTGAAAAATCTTTCGAGTAGATCGAGCTGACTTTCCTCACGCGTCCAACTTTCTCGACTAGTTCGTCCGTGGAAATGAAACCGTTCTCAGTGTGGGCGATGGCCCAGGCGGGAATGTGGGAAGCTGTGCGCAGAAGATCTTCGACAAAGCCGAGGTATTGCTGTTTGCTTTGCACGCGCGAGCCGAGTCGTGCGCCAAGTTCTCTTTCCAGATCGACCCAGAAGTCGTCGCCGCCACGCAGCCACTCTTCGCGCCACGTCGTGATCGGATCTTTTACTGTCGTTGCCTGAGTAACGGGTACCGGCAGTCTCAAAAACAGCAGATCGGTGTGATGTCGCTCGGCGACAAAGTTACGTACGTCCTGATTCGTGCTTTGATTGCGCAATGAGTTGTCGAGTGGTTCGGGCAAACAGTCGAGCAGGCGACGAAACACATCCGGCAGTGAGAAAGGTCGTCTTAAGCCGCGGGTTTGTTCGTTGAATGAAAGAACGTAGTCGCCCGTCATCATACCTGCTGTCAAGGCCAGTGCGCGCTTGTATGGCTCGAGACGTTCGGCGTTGAAACGCAAATTGTCGAACCACCAGGCGTCGGTTTCATTAAACCAGTTCAGCAAGGCACCGTTGGCGATCTTCTCGCGCGGCACATATGCGTCGTCGAGCAGGACATCGAGATCGTCCTCGTTTAGTTGTTCGGTATTGTTTTCGACGAGAGCGAGCGCTTTGGTGTGGGACCACAACATCGGATCGTTAGCCGCGACCCGAACCTTCCACGACTTCAGTTGCACGCAGATCTCCGGCTCGCCCGTGAACGGCAATGCCACTGAAGTAAACTTCAGTCGCTTGAGAACACCTAATTCAAATGCTAGCCAGCCGTTTGGAAATTGCATATCCAACTATTTTGAAAACGAAGAAAACAGATCCCAGCCGCGGCTTTGATTAGCAGGCGGCTGTTCTTCAATCGGGTCGCCGGTATCAATCTTTGCAAACGACTCGAGCTCAGGAAATCTTTCGAGTGAAAGAAATGTGCTTACTACTGACGGATCAAACTCGATTCCAGCCCGATCGGCTACCTCGTTTCGGGCAGCTTCTTCCGTCATGGCGGGCCGGAATGGCCGCGCGTCGGTCAGCGCTGCATATGAATCCGCCAGTCGCAGAATTCTGGCGGCGAGTGGAATCTCTTCACGCCGCAAAGCATCGGGATATCCGGCGCCATTCCACCACTCGTGATGCCAGCGAACGAGTAGTTGCGCCGCGCGATCGGCTCCGACTCGCGACGCTTCGCGCTCGCCGATCACGGGATGACGCGATAAATCGAGTCGCTCGTCCTGGGAAAGTGGTCCCGTCGCCTGAATGTAATCGCGCTCCATCGCCACCTCGCCGAGATCGTGCAAGAGCGCCGCGGCGTACAGCGATCCGCGATCGTGCCGAGCGAGATGAAACCGTTGTGCAATTTCATCCGCGATCACGGCGACACGTTGTGCGTGCGGGTTTTCGTAGCGCTCGAATTTATCCGTCGTCTTCGCGAGCTGAATGAAAGCCTCAGCGGCTGCGCTGTCGATTAAATCTATGGTTTGAGTGGCCACCATCTCGTGCCTTTGTGCCTCTTTGCGGCTAACTTGTCAAACCGCGCAACAATTCACGGGCTTTGCGATTGTTTGGATCGGTCGCCACGGCACGCTCCGCTTCGCCCTTCGCTCTCAGTTTTAAACCAAGATCTCGATACAACTCGGCCAGCGTGACCCGATAATTCGCATTCGTTGGATCGAGTTTTATCGCGGCCAACAACTCAGTTTCCGCCGCACGGCGCGTCTGCTCATTGCCTGCCAGCATCTGGCCGTAAAACGCGTGGTAACGGGCCTCTTTTGGCATTGCGCTCGCAGCCGAGGCAAACAATCCGAGTGCGACTTTTCGTTGACCGAGTTCGAGCGCGGCGAGTCCTTCTTTAAACTGTATCTCAGCTCGTTCAGCCGCCGGAATCACAGGTTCCGCAACCTTTTCAGCAACCGGTTCGGCCTCAGTCACCGGCACCACGGGCTTAGGTGCTGCATCTGCCAACTGCTCCGCTTTCTTGCGTGCTTCGAGTTTCGCGTTGTAGCCGGAACGAAGACGATCGTCGCGCAGCGTGTCATACGCTTGCGTGATCCGCGCGAAGGCCGACTCGATACGCGACAAAAGCGCTGCCTCGGCTTTCCGAAAGCGATCCGGATGATAACGCCGCGCCAGTTGATAATAGACTGTCTTCAACTCCGAAGGTGATGCTTCACGTCCGACGTCCATCACGTCGTAATGCGTGGACGCGTTTTGCACGCGGGCCAGAAAACTCTCGATCTCCTGTGGATCTGCTTCTCTTGTTTGTTCCGGTTCGCGTGCAGGCGGAGTCGTGGGTTTGGCTTCTTCGGGGACGGGAGGCGGTGCTGGTTGCGCATCACGAAAGGCGGGTTGCCAGTTTTCGCGATTGATCAAACCGGCGAGGGCGAGTGAGTAAACAAGTTGGACTGTTTCATCTTCGCCGAGACCGCTAATCGCACTCAGCTCACGCAACGTCACCGGTCTATCGATACGCGAGAGCAGGTAAGCCTCGGCGGGCAGCACGCTTTCATTAACTACAGGTGCTGCGAGCGGACTGAAAGTCTCGGCCGGATTGCGAAAACGCGAAATTACAAAATCCGCCGGTAATCGGCGTGCAGCATCGAGCAGTAGGGAGTTTACGTCGATTTGGAGATTGATTTTCTGGTCGAGACGCGAACGCGATTCGAAGTCCCATGTCCCTTCAGTCCACGACAAGGTCAACCGCAGCACGTCGGCGACTTGTTGCGTCTGTAACTGTTCCGCGGCAGTAGGTGATAGAAGTCTTTTCGATAATAAAACCTTCAGCAGATCAGTGTCTGAGACGCGGTCGTCGAGCTGTGCGAGTTCGGAGTCAGCGACGAGTTCGCTTGTCTTCAGGTATTCGCGAAGCCGGAGGGTACCCAGGTTGGAGGCAGCGTAAACAAACTGCCCATTTTCAAAGTAAGCGACGGCCTTGACGCGCTCCTGCTCGAGGCGAAGTCGCCCGCTGAGTGACTTCGATGAGATTTCACGAATGAGTTCCGCAAACGGGTGCTCGCTGAGTTGACCGTTCATCCGCGACATACTTAAACATAAAGCTACAAAAAAGCACAAAAAGCACAAACAGATATCGTTGAATTATGTTGTAGTTTTTGTGCTTTTCCGTGGCAATCAAACTTTGACAGCCGCGCAGGGCGAATTTATAGTGATTGGTACATTAACACCCTGATTGACCCCCAATGTATCGAAACTTCAAGCAGGTTGAGATCTATATGACTGACATAGCACGCGAAAGTGTCGACAGGGAGAAAGTGACTGCGTTGAATGGTGCGGCAGCCGGCGCGGCTACGGAACAAGACCCAAAACAACGTGAAGAGCTTTTGATCGACGAGCTCAGGAAGCGCACCGCCGAACTCGAGGAGGCGAATCGCGAGTTGCGGCGTGTGTCTCACTATCGCTCGTTGTTTCTGGCGCGGATGTCACATGAGTTGCGCACTCCTTTGACGTCAATCCTCGGCTTCAGCGAGATCCTGTTAGATCAGGAAGAGCTTACCGATACGCAGCGCCGGTTTTGTCAAAAGGTCCAGGACTCGGGTTTTCAACTACAGGCGAGTTTGAATCAACTCGTCGATCTATCGCGCATCGAAGCCGGGCAGACGGAAGTCTTTGTCCAGGAATTTTCGTTACGCGAAGTGTTGCGTGAATCATGTGCGGCGGCGGCGCGCATGGCCCAAAAGCAGCAAGTCAAAATCGATTATGAGCTTGCGCCAGAGATCTCCACGATCGTGACGGACCAGGGAAAGCTGCGGCAAACGCTTTTCAATTTCATCGCGTGGGCCGTCAGTCGCAGCCCTGCCGGTGAATCGGTTAAAGTTGCGGTCGAGATCGACGAACAAAGTCTGTTATCAATCAAGATAATCGATAACGGAGAGACGCGTGCTGATCTCGCCAGCGTTTTTGATCCGGAACACGGCACGCCGAATCACGAGCCAAACATCAACGAGCTTGGCATTATTATTGGGCGCAAGTTGCTCGCGATGCTTGGCGGCACGGTGACGTTGGAGAATCTCGTGCCGCGCGGCTTACAGGCAATTATTCAAATACCGGCACGTCCATCGAAGGGATAATGTTTACGGATGGAAGAGACGACAATTCGGGAGTGCACAACCATCCCGGAGTTTGATGGTTGTGTCGCGTTGCAGCGTGAAGCATTCGGCCTTCCTGATCTTGAACTCTCACCTCGCCGTCATTTGATTGTTTCCCGTCAGGCCGGTGGTTGGACCCTCGGCGCTTTTGTTGGCGGCCGCCTCGTCGGTTTTGTTCATCATCTTGCCGCGGTGCGTGGCGATAACGAGATTTTTGGTTATTCACACATGATGGCGGTGGCAAAGGATTATCAAAACAAGGGTGTCGGGCTGCGTTTGAAGTGGGCCCAGCGTGCGCGTGCGATGAACGAGGGCCGCAAGTTAATCAAGTGGACGTGGGATCCGATGATGGCCCGCAACGCACACTTCAATCTTAATCGCCTCGGCGTTATTGTTGAGACTTACGCCGATGATTTTTACGGTATTGATTACAACGCCGATGCTGCGTTAACGGAAAAAATCGAACTTCCGAGTGATCGATTGATGGCGACGTGGTATCTGGATTCTGAAAGAGTGAATGCGCTCGCGAATGGAACTGCAGCGCCGATTGCGGCCGAGTCCGTCGCGAGTGTTGCGATCCCGGTAGAATGGACGGGGCTGGTAAAACAGGATCCGGCGCGGGCTAGAGATGAGCAAGCGCGTGTCAGAGAGGAATTCAAGCAAGCCTTTGCGCAGCGTTTGATTTGTGCGGGATTCGAGCGCGGCGAAAGAGAGTTAAAATACCTGCTGTTTGAGCCGCAATAGAGACAGATTAACAATAAAAGACAAGCTGTTAGTGCGCGTTCTGTCATGACGTTTACCAAGTTTGACCGCTATGTAGATCGGCACGCGCGCAGCTTTACGGAGCGCTTGCAGAATCTCTGCCGCATGCCTTCCGTAGCCGCGCGTGGCACCGGTATGCGCGCGATTGCTGAGACCGTCGAACAGTCGATGCAGCGCGTTGGTATGGGAACTCGCTCGTTTCGCGTTGGTTCGGGATATCCGATCATCTACGGGGAATGTGGCGGTGGTCCAAAGACGTTTGTTGTTTACGGTCACTACGACGTGCAGCCGGTGGGCCATCTGACTGAATGGTCGTCAGGACCATTCGCCGCAACGATTGCTGATGGCAAGTTGTACGCGCGCGGCGCTGCGAACAGCAAAGGCGATCTGGTGGCGCGTCTCGCCGCTGTCGAGGCTTACCAAAAGACGTTTGGCAAACTTCCGGTAACGCTTCGCTTTCTGATCGAAGGTGAAGACGGACTCGGTAGCCCGAGCTTGTATCGATTCACGGCCGAGAACGGCGAACTGCTGAAAGCGAATGGTTGTTTGTGGGACGAAGGCTCGAGCGATACGAAAGAGAATCCGGTTGTCAGCCTCGGCTTCAAGGGCATCACGTTTCTTGAGCTGCGTGCCTTCGGTGCTCATTCTGATCTGCACTCGAAGTGGGGCGCGATCGTTCCGAATCCGGCGTGGCGTCTCGTCCAGGCGCTCGCGACGATCACTTCGCCGAAGGGCGTCATCACCATCGATGGATTCTCGTCGCACATTGCTCCGATCAGCGAAGAGGATTCCGAAGTCTTGAAAGCGATCGAGCTGGACGAAGTTGGACTGAAGCGTGAGTTTCGGATCGGCGGTTGGGTGCGTGCGATGAAGGGACACACGCTCGTCAAGGAGCATATCTTTGGCGCTACCTGCACTATCTGCGGTATTCACACCGGCCATACTGACGCTGGCGCAAAAACGGTTCTTCCCAGCACCGCAATGGCCCGACTCGATTTCCGGCTCGTGCCTGATCTGACGTCACAGCTCGTGGTTCAATTGCTGCGCGAGCACCTCGACGTGCGTGGTTTCAAAGACATCGAGATTATCGAACTTGGCAGTGCGCCGCTCGCGAAGTCTTCGGCGAAGTCGCGTGTTGCACGAGCGGTGATTGAGTCGACAACCGAAGTTCACGGAAAGCCGCCCGTGATCTATCCGATGGATCCTTCCAGTGGACCAGTCGGGGCCGTCTGTGGTGTTTCAGATCCGGCGACGCCGGTGGCGTCGTTCGGAACGGGCTATGCAGGCTCAAATCCTCACGGGCCGAATGAGAATATTCGCATCGACGATTTTCTGAAGACAATCAAATTGATCGGGCGCGTGATTCACAGACTTGGGACATCCAGGACAGTTCGCGAAGACACTCGTCCCACGGCGCCATTACCTAAATTAAAATGATCCGCGTTCATCCGCGAAAATCCGCGGCTAAAAAAGAGGTGAAGTTTGGCCGCTAAGGCTGTCGCACGCGACATCGAAAAACTGAGAAACGAGATTCGCCATCACGACGAGCGTTACTACGTCGAGAATGAGCCGGAGATCTCTGATCGTGAGTACGATGAATTACTCGAGCGACTGCAAAAGCTCGAAGCAGATAATCCCGATCTAATCACGCCTGACAGTCCCACGCAGCGGGTGGGTGGACGACCGGCGGAAGGTTTTCCGGAAGTTGTTCACACGCGCCAGATGCTCTCGCTCGACAATAGCTACAACATCGACGAACTGCGCGCTTTTGACGAGCGCTGCCAGCGTCTCGCCGAAGGTCGCAAACTCGAATACGTCGCGGAGCTGAAGATCGATGGTCTGTCGTTATCACTTCAGTATGAAGATGGTTTACTCCTGCGTGGGGTGACGCGCGGCGACGGACGCATTGGTGAAGACGTCACACAGAATGCGCGCACCATTCGGAGCGTGCCGCTGCGTTTGAAGTCACAGAAGAAAAAGATCGATTCGCTCGAGGTCCGTGGTGAAGTATTCATTCCACGCGATGTGTTTGAAAGGACAAATGCGGAGCGGGAAGAGCAGGGTGAGCCACGATTTCAGAATCCACGCAACGCGGCTGCTGGCGCGATTCGACAGCTCGATTCGAAACTCGTCGCACGCCGCAAGCTCGACATGTTTGCTTACGACCTTTTGGTAAATGGTCGCAAACCGTTTCCGACTCATTGGGAAGCACTCGACTGGCTTGAGTCTGCCGGCTTCCGTGTAAATCAGAGTCGCAAGCGCTGCGAGACGATCGAGGAAGTGATCGAGTTCGCGAATAAACAGGAAGCGCTGCGGGACGATCTCGGTTATGAGATTGACGGGCTCGTCGTTAAAGTCAACTCAACGGCGTTGCAGGATGAGTTTGGCGCCACGTCTAAAGCGCCACGGTGGGCCATCGCTTATAAGTATCCGGCGCGACAAGCGTCTACAAAAGTTTTGGACATCTTCGTGTCTGTCGGTCGCACTGGCGCGATCACGCCGGTCGCGTTGCTGGAGCCGGTGTTTCTCGCCGGTACGACTGTCGCGCGCGCGACGTTGCACAACGAAGACGAGATAAAGCGTCTCGGTCTCAAAAAGGGCGACTGGGTGATGATCGAGAAGAGTGGCGAGATCATCCCCAAAGTGCTCAGCGTAGTGACGTCGAAACGCACTGGGAAGGAAGAGGATTTTGAGCTGCCGAAGAACTGTCCCGTGTGTGGTGGATTGATCTCGCGTCCGGAGGGTGAAGTTGTAGCGCGTTGTGTGGCCGCGGATTGCACGGCGCAGTTGATGGGACGCTTGTTGCACTTTGCTTCGCGACGTGCGATGCGCATTGAAGGATTGGGTGAAGTGCTCGCGGAGCAACTGGTTTCCGGTGGCATCGTGAAGGATGTTGGCGATCTTTATTCGTTAACGTTAGAGCAGGTTGCAGGGTTGCCGCGCATGGCGACGAAGTCTGCGACGAATCTGCTCACGCAGATTGAAGCCAGCAAGTCGCGTGAGGTCGCTAATCTGATTTATGCGCTTGGAATTCGTCATGTTGGTGAGCGAACGGCCGGCATCCTGGCCCATGAGATGGGGTCACTCGAGAAGCTCAGCGAAGCTACGGTGGAAGAGTTGGACGCGATTCCTGAAATTGGATTGACGGTGGCTGAGAGTGTGCGCGACTGGTTTGACGATGAAGGGAATCGAGCGCTTTGTGATAGGCTGCGAGCGGCCGGCGTGAAAACGGAAGCAGAGCGCAAGGGCAGTGGTGAGACTGATGAGCGGTTTGCTGGGAAACAATTCGTACTCACCGGGACGCTTGTCGGTTTCACACGTGACGAAGCGAAAGCGTTGATCGAAGCTCGCGGTGGTAGAGTTAATTCGTCAGTAAGCAAGAAGACGGATTACGTAGTTGCAGGCGAGGCGGCCGGATCGAAGCTTGATAAAGCACAGTCGCTTGGTGTGACGGTTATTGATGAGAACGCGTTTAAGGAAATGTTGAGTTAAGACAGGATGAGCACCGAACCAAATAAAAAATTGCAATTAGTCTATACGCTGTTTTGTGAGGATGTGCGGCTCGAGGCGGGTAATAAGCTGTCGTTCATGGGTGTGTTTCAGAACATCATGGTGCAGCAGTTACCGATCTCTTTGATCAAGTTTGCGGTGGTAAATCACTGGCAGGGACAGGGAAGCTATCTTTCCGAAGTGCGGATTCTTACGCCGGATCAAAAAGATCCGGTGGTGGTATCACAGCCGACGAGGTTTGAGATCGCATCCGGAGGGTTTGCCGACAACATCAGTTTCTTCGTTAACGTGACTTTTCCAAAACCTGGCCGATATACGGTACAGACGTTAATCGACTCGAATCTTTTCCACGAACGCAGCCTGATCGTCTCCGACGCCAATGAAGCCCCACTCCTCGGCGCCTCCGAAGCCGTGAACTGAAGTAAACAGTTTGGACCTGAACAATCCGCCCACTCCAGTGGGCGGGATTCGAAGTCCTCTCAAAGCTTTGTTAGTAGAAGGGACTTGAAGAATCCACCAACTTCCGTTGGTGGGATTCGAAAAACGCCGACTGACTTGGAATCCCACCAACGGAAGTTGGTGGATTCTTCAAGTCCTTTCTATAAATCGATAAGTCCAGCGTTCAATCCCGCCCACGGAAGTGGGCGGATCGTTCAAGTCCTCACTGTTCACCTAAAAGAAACAGGAGCCGCATCCCGTGGGGAATGCTGCTCCTGTGATCGTATTACTTTGTAGTTTAATTGCGCGCTGACTGGGGAGTCTAGCCTACGTCAATTTGAAAGAGTTTAATTTTGGAGTTCAGGGTTGTTGCCTTGATACCAAGAAGTCTCGCTGCCTTTGCCTGATTACCTCCAGTTTCAGACAGCGCCATCTTGATCAAGTGAGTCTCGAACCGTTGCACCTCGTCATAGAAACTAATACCACCAACAATATCCAACGGTTTGAGTCTGCTTGCTTCCTCGGTGAAAGCCTTATCACGTGCCAGTGTTTCCGCCTCTGACAGCAGTGCGTCGGCCAAATCGACGACCCGTTGAATGCGATCGCGATCCGGTCGCTCAGCAAGTTTCAAACGCACCATTCTGTCGGTAAGTTGAGCAACACCGGTATTCCTTCCGTTGTCGGTTTCCATCAAAGCTGCTTGATCGACGTTCATTAACACTCCCCTTTCGGAACTGACCTCTATTATCCAGAACACCAGCCTCCGAAAATTCGTGACAATTATTTTCCAATAAAAAAACCATCCACAGGATGCTTAAACCTGTGGATGGGTTGTATTTGGTGCGGATGAGAGGACTTGAACCTCCACGATGTCACCATCACAGGCTTCTGAGACCTGCGCGTCTGCCAGTTCCGCCACATCCGCAAGATGTTTTGGGTAGGCCATTATGCGAATGCGTGCTGAGGGTGTCAAGAAAGGTCATCCACAGATTACACAGATTTATTTATCGAATCTGCGTAATCTGTGGATAAATGACTGTTCCGTTAGTGGCGCCAGCGGCGATTCCAATCACGGTCACGATTACGGCGTCTCCAATCGTCCCGGTCACGATCCCGGCGATGACGTCTGAAGATGCTGAAGCGGGATTCCCGATACCGGTCTCGACGATCCCATCGTCCATCACGTGCATCGTGGCAGTTAACAAACTTTTCACACTTCCTGTCCCACCCCGACGCTCTCCGACCACGTCCCTGTGCGTTCGCGTCCGTTGACAACCCAACGCTTAACAAAAAGCCCAACACTAAAATTCCAAACAGTTTCTTTGCAATTGAAAGCCTCATGAATCCTCCTTTAAGTCCGGCCAATGAGGGGGATGGGGCCGCAACTAACTCGGAACGGTAGTCCTTGGTCGTTCCGTTGGGCTACCATTGGCATCAATTCTAATGCCGCTACCACAACAGTTAAGTGATTAGGTTATTATGATTCTCTTTCGAACCGACGACTGAGTCTTCCGTATGACTGACGTTTCACCGGCGCAAGAACAACTGGCAGCACGACTTATGGCGGTGCGCGAGCGGATTGCAACTGCAGCCCGGAGCTGTGGCCGTTCGCCGGCCGACGTGAAGCTGATTGCGATCAGCAAGACTCATCCAGCGTCTGTAATAAAGACACTGATCGAACTCGGAGCGACCGATCTGGGAGAGAATCGCGTCCAGGAGGCAGAAGGAAAGATCAACGAAATCGGACAGGAAACAGTACGCTGGCACCTCGTCGGACATCTCCAGGCGAACAAAGCGCGCCGCGCCGTCAGTCTTTTTGCGGCCATTCATTCACTCGATTCACTCGATCTGGCCCTTCGCCTCGATCGACTCTGCAGCGAAGAGGGAAGAGCGACCCTACCAGTTCTGATTCAGGTCGATCTTGGCCACGAAGAAACGAAATCGGGTATCGATGAGACGGAACTATCCCATTTGGTTGAGGGTCTAAAGTCACTCTCTCACGTGAAACTGATCGGTCTGATGACGCTGCCGCCCTTTTTTGACGACGCGGAACAAAGCCGTCCGTTCTTTCGTCGATTACGTGAGTTGAGAGACGAGCTCGCGAGTCAAGGCGCTTTTGGAGATCGCATCGGAGAACTCTCAATGGGCATGACCCACGATTTTGAAGTAGCCATTCAGGAAGGAGCTACGCTGGTGCGGATCGGCACTGCTATCTTCGGCGAACGCGTCCCGAGACAATAACAACTATGCTCATCATTGCTCGAACTGTTTGGTTCGTTACCACTGCCGTTGAAGTGATCATTGCCGCAGTGATTCTCCTCATGATCATACGTTTGATCGCCGACGCTATGGATTTAAATCCATTTGCGTGGGCGTCGCGCACGATTCGGCGACTCAGCGACGGTTTAGTAATGCCGGTGCGCGGTGGTCTGCGTGGATTTGGCGCCGATCCAAAATTCGCGCCCTTAGTGGTGATCCTGATCTCGATCCTGCTCGGCTACTTTTTATTGCAGTTGGTGACAGCTATCGCCCAGACCGTAGCCGGCGTGATGGACAGCGTCAGGCTGGGAGCATTCTTCTGGGTGCTGGGTTTTATTCTTTACGGTTTTCTCAATATCTACTCGCTGTTGATTCTCATTCGTGTGATCTTTTCGTGGGCCATGCTCAGTTACTCAAACCGGTTGATGCGTTTTCTGATCAATGTTACAGAGCCGTTGCTTGGGCCATTGCGAAGAGTGGTGCCACTGCTGGGACGATTCGACATCTCTCCGATCGTTGCCTTCCTGATTCTGATGCTGTTGCAGGCTGCGGTAATGGGAACGCTGTTGCGCGGCGCAAGAATTATTACTTTTGACTAGCGATGGATCCAGAGAGAATTTCTCATTACAGAATCCTGGAGAAGCTCGGCGCCGGCGGCATGGGGGTAGTCTACCTAGCCGAGGATTTGAAACTCGGTCGTAAAGTTGCAATTAAGATCCTCAGTCACGAGTTCACCACGAATCGAGATCGTTTGCACCGTTTCGAGCAGGAAGCTTCGGCAGCGTCGAATCTCAATCACCCAAACATCCTCACCATCCATGAGGTAGGTGTCGACGACGGCAGACACTATATCGCGACCGAATTCATCGACGGCGCGACATTGCGTCGCAAGGTTGCGGCTCAGCAACCGGAGATTCCTGAGATCCTCGACATCGCGGTCCAGGTTGCGAGTGCACTCGAAGAAGCTCACACCGCCGGTATCGTCCATCGCGACATCAAGCCCGACAACATCATGATCCGTCGCAACGGTTACGTGAAAGTGTTGGACTTCGGTCTAGCGAAACTGACTGAGACAGTCGATCGAACTCCGTCCGACGCCGAAGCCTCGACGCGCGTATTCGTGCAGACTGATGCCGGTGTAGTGATGGGAACGTCGCACTACATGTCGCCGGAACAAGCGCGTGGCAAGCCCGTCGATGCTCGCAGCGATATCTGGAGTCTCGGCGTGGTGATTTACGAAATGGTTGCGGGTCGCACTCCATTCGAAGGCGAAACATCGACGGATGTCATCGTCGCCATTACGCAAAAAGAACCGCCGCCGCTCGCGCGTTACGCCCCGAATGTTCCTGCCGAACTCGAATGGATCGTGATGAAGGCGTTGCGAAAAGATCGCGACGAACGTTACCAGACGATCAAAGAATTGATTACCGATCTACGCCGGCTCAAACAACGTTTGGAGTTTGAGACCGAACTCGAACGCTCCGCTGGTCCAACCAGCTTCACCAGGTCAAAGATTAGTGAGCCGACGGTCGCGCCGACAGCGCCCGAACGCGCGGTGCGTACCGAGGTAAAAACGATTAGTCATGTTTCGAGCGCGGAGTACATCGCGAGCGGAATCAAGCGTCACAAAATCGCCGTGGCCCTCGTAGCGCTGGTGCTGCTGGTCGTCACTGCCTCGGCGTTCTTCTTTTACCGTCGTCACGCAGTGCCGCTGCACGAGCGAGACACAGTTCTCGTAACAGATTTCGTAAACACGACTGGAGAACCGGTTTTTGACGGCACGCTCAAGCAGGCACTCGCGGTCCAGCTCGGGCAAACTCCTTTCCTGACTCTGTACCCCGAAGATCGCGTGCGCGAAACACTGCGCTTCATGGGGCGTTCGCCGGACGATCGCATCACACGCGATGTTGGGCGCGAGATCTGCGAACGACAGGGAATCAAAGCCATGCTTACCGGTTCGATTGCGAGTGTCGGCAGCCACTACCTGATCATCCTGGAGGCAATGAATCCACGCTCAGGTGATTCGATCGCACGTGAGCAGGTTGAAGCCGAGAGCAAAGAGAAAGTGCTTTCCTCACTCGGAATCGCAGCCTCGAACCTGCGAAAGAAGCTCGGTGAGTCGCTGAGTTCGATTCAGAAATACGACGTTAATATTGAGCAGGCGACGACTTCTTCACTCGAAGCACTCAAAGCGTTCGCGATGGCGAACGAGGAACGCGCCAAAGGCAGATCGCGCGAGTCCCTGACCTTTTACAAACGTGCCATCGAGCTCGATCCAAACTTCGCCATGGCTTACGCGCGCATCGGAGTTCACTACGGCAACTTCGAACAGCTCGAGCAGGCAAAGGAGTATGTCGAGAAAGCGTACGAGCTTCGCGATCGTGTCAGTGAGCGTGAGAAGCTCTACATCACCGAGAAGTATTACACGTACATTACCGGCGAGATCGATAAGACGATTGAGACGCTCCAGACGTGGTCGCGTCTCTATCCCAACGATTTCATTCCCCACAACAATCTGTCGCTGAATTACAAGTTGATCGGACGATACGATGAATCTCTGAAAGAAGCATTGGAAGCTGTTCGACTCAGTCCCAATAACATCAATGCCCGGGACAATCTGGTGGCCAGTTTCATCGGCCTCGGTCGCTTTGACGAGGCCGAGCAGGCAGAACGAGAAGCACAGCAAATCAACGCTGACGCCCTCACGGCCCACGCCAACAATTATTTTTTTGCGTTTCTGCGTCATGATCAATCAGCGATGGACCGCGAAATACAGTGGTCCAAAGGTAAGCCCGAAGAAGCAGAAATGACGATGCTGTTCGGCTTTGCCGCCTTGTACTCGGGCAAGTTGAAAGAAGCGCGGGAACTGCAAAAGCACTCCCTCGAACTTCTCAAGCAACAGAATCGGCCTGAAGCCGCGACCACTGCGTTGCTGACGACCGCGGCTCATCTCGAGATGATGGGGAAGTGTGATGAGGCCAAGGCCAGTGCGAAAAGTGCCCTGGGCCTGCTCAAGGGTCAGAAAAGCCTTGCAATGGCATCGTTTGCTTATGCCGCATGTGATGATGTGAGTCAGGCGCAGTCGTTAATCAATGAAGCCCGCGAGGCTCATCCGCAGAATACAGTGATCAATGCGATGGTGATGCCAATCATTGCGGCTGCTGCCGAGAGAAACCGCGGAAACGTCGCTGAGGCGATTAAGTTGATGGAACCGTTACGTTCGTATGAATTCGGCCTCGTACTGGGAACCTCAACCGTCTATCCGCGAGGAAATCTTTACCTGCAGCAGCGTATGGGCAAAGAAGCGGCCGCGGAATTTCAGTCGATCCTGGACCGTCCCGGCGCAGACTATCTTTCGCCGGCACATGTATTAGCTCATCTTGGTCTGGCACGCGCTGCGGTGATAAACGGCGACACGGCGGCAGCCCGCAAGTCGTACCAGGACTTCTTTGCGATGTGGAAAGACGCAGATTCTGACCTGCCGATCCTGGTGAAGGCTCGGAAAGAGTACGAGCAGTTGAAATAAAGAAGTGGGCTCCAAGGAGAAGCGCGTCTTGTGATATATTCCCATCCCTGACAACCCACAATTCCAGAAGGATCTAAACCCAAATGTCCGGACATTCGAAATGGCATAGTATTAAACACAAGAAAGGCGCGCTCGATGCCAAGCGCGGTAAGTTGTTCACGAAGTTTATTAAAGAAATCACCGTCGCGGCGCGCAGTGGCGGCGGTGATCCAGACGCTAACGCGCGCCTTCGCAAGGCTATTCTCGACGCCAAGGGCGGCAATATGCCGAACGAGACGATCGATCGCGCGATTCGTCGTGGCACGGGCGAAGAAGAGGGCGTCAACTACGAAGAGATCACGTACGAAGGTTATGGTCCAGGCGGCGTGGCCTTGCTGATTCAATCGATGACTGACAATCGCAATCGCACGGTAGCCGAGATTCGTCACATCTTTTCGAAGAACGGCGGTAACCTTGGTGAAGCCGGTTCAGTGGGTTGGATGTTTGATAAGAAAGGCTACATCGTCGTCGATAAGGCCACGAAATCTGAAGAAGAATTATTTGAACTCGCGATCGAGGCGGGCGCAGACGATCTACGTGACGACGAAGACAACTTCGAAATTATTACTTCGCCGGACGCTTTCGATGGCGTGCTGAACGCGGTGAAGGGCGCCGGCATCGAACCGCAGGTAGCGGAAGTCGAAATGGTCCCGCAGAATTACATTAAGCTCGAGGGCACAGACGCGCGCCAGATGTTGAAACTGATGGAAGCTCTCGAAGATCACGACGACGTGCAAAAAGTCTCAGCCAACTTCGATATCAGCGAAGCCGATATGGCCGCAGCATAAGCCAATGATTTACGCGGATGACACGGATTCTTTCTGATCTGTGTCATCCGTGGGTATCTGTGGCTCACCCATCACTATCCTCACATTATGGGTTTTTTCGTCGTCAACTAATGCGATAACGTTCTCGGTTTGTTCTGTACCGTCGAGTTCGACATTCATCACACCACGACTCACACCCAGCGGATTCTCAATCTTGATTCGATAGGTTGAGCGTCCACGTCTGTATGTGATTTCAAATTCACGCCACCACCGCGGTATGCACGGATTGATCTCGAGCCGATCCTTTTGAAGTTTGAATCCGAGTATCGATTCGAGTCCGGCCCGATACATCCAGCCCGCCGAACCCGTGTACCACGTCCAACCGCCCCGTCCATTATGCGGTGGTACGGCGTAGACGTCGCCGACCGCGACGTATGGCTCAACTTTGTACTTGTGCAGACCAGCGCGAGTCGAGGAGTGGCTAATCGGATTGAGCAGCGTAAACAATTCGCCGGCGCGTTCACCGTCGCCTAGCATCGAGTACGCGATGATGGTCCAGATGGCAGCGTGCGTGTATTGCCCGCCGTTTTCACGCACACCGGGAACGTATCCTTTGATATAACCGGGATCGAGATGGCCCCTGTCGAATGGCGGCGTGAAGAGAATCACGAGTCCATCGCCACGCTGAATCAGAAATTCTTCTACCGCGGCCATCGCCCGTCCCATGCGATACGGATCAGAGGCACCGGAAATCACCGACCATGACTGCGCAATCGAATCGATGCGGCATTCTTCGTTTCGCGCTGAACCCAACGGCGTGCCGTCGTCAAAATACGCGCGGCGATACCAGTCGCCGTCCCAACCTTTTTCTTCGAGTGCCTTGTGCAGGTTTTCCAAATACTTTCGATAACGATCGCCACGCGAGTCCTGCTTTCGTTCGTCGACATGCGGCACGAACGAGGTCAGTGTCATGTAGAGAAACCAACCGAGCCAGACGCTTTCGCCTTTACCCTGATGGCCCACCCGATTCATGCCGTCGTTCCAATCACCTGCACCCATCAAAGGCAAGCCGTGTTGTCCGGCCGTGAGACTACGATCGAGGGCGCGGGCGCAGTGTTCATAAATTGGCGCAGACTCGGCTGAGATTTGCGGTTGCGTGTAAACCTCCTGCTGATCGTCTGCGAGTACAGGCTGGTCCAGAAAAGTAACCACTTCATCCAAAACCGAAACGTCGCCAGTCACACTGATGTAAAAAGTCGTGACAAATGGTAACCAGACTAGGTCGTCGGAAATTCTCGTGCGCACACCGCGTCCGCTTGGTGGATGCCACCAGTGTTGCACGTCGCCTTCCTTGAACTGGTGTGCGGCCGCCAGCAGGATTTGTTGTCGCGCAATATCCGGCCGGCTGTAAACGAGAGCCATCACGTCCTGCAACTGATCGCGGAACCCAAACGCGCCGCCGGATTGATAGAACGCCGTGCGTGCCCAGATGCGACACGAAAGCGTTTGGTACAAGAGCCAGCGGTTTAGCATTGTGTCCAGGGCCGCATCGGGGGTTCGCACTTCGACCCGCCCGAGCAGTTCGTCCCAGTGTGCCAACACTTTTTCAAATGCGCCGTTGACGCTGCCTGTCTGGCGAAACTTTGTCACTACTTCCTGAGCGACAGTTTTTGACTCAGCCTCGCCCAGTAAGAAGATGACTTCGCGAGCTTCATTGGGTGCGAGCTCAATGCTTGTTTGCATCGCCGCACACGGATCGAGTCCAGCTCCATCTCTTCCTGCCAGGCTCACTCGTTTGAGTGCGGCCGGCGTTTCAAGCGAGCTGTTACGACCGATGAATTCCTTGCGATCGCACGTCGCGCTCGTAATATCTTCACTCGTCGCCACGAACGCGACTCGATCGGCGAACTCGTTGTTGAAAGGATTGCGCGCAAAGATCGTCGCCGCCGCTGTGTCGATTTCAGTGATGACGTAAGGCGCTGACGACGGTCTCGAAACGCCGAGCACCAGTTCGTTGTAATTCGTGACTGACAGTCGCCGTTTTCTCGCGGTGCGGTTGCGCAAACGAAGTAGAGAGATCTTTACCGGCGCATCGAGCGGGACAAAGACGAGCAATTCCTGCGAGATGCCGTGGCTGGTGTGCTCAAACACACTGTAACCCTGGCCGTGTCTGATGATGTACGGGTCGCGCTCACGAATGGGAAGCGGCGTCGCTGACCAAATCGTGCCGGAGTCTTCGTCGCGGATGTAAACCACTTCGCCGGGCGGATCGCTCACCGCATCGTTGGACCACGGAGTCAAACGATTCTCATGACTGTTGACTGACCAGGTGCAGCCGCTGCCTGTCTCCGTGATCTGAAAACCAAACTCCATTTCGTTGCCGATCACATTGGACCACGGCGCCGGAGTCCATTGTTCGGCGCCGAGGAGAGTGACGTATTCACGTCCGCCCTGATGAAAGCCTCCGAGTCCGTTGAAGAAGGAGAGCTCCGGCGGCGCCACCGTCGGCTCGGGATAAGTTTGCGAAGCCAGGCGCGGAACGAGAGGCTGTGGCAATGGTTCTTCAACTCGCTTGCGTTCAATCTGTTCCTCGAAGCCGCCACGCTCCGCGACGATCACCACGCGCGCCACGGCGTGAAGCAGGATGCGGTCAGCCTCGGGCATTTGATCGGAGCGCCGCAGGTAAACCCCGCCGGGCTTGTCCTGTAGTCCCTGCAAACCGCTGGTCCTCACAATCGTTTGCAACTCTTCGTGCAACAACTGTAGATAGTCCGTTGGCGTGTCGTTGAGAATTACAAGGTCAACGCGCAGCCCCTTGTAATGCAGATATTCATGTCCGCGCACCAGCTTTCGCACTGTGCGCATGTCTGCCGATTTATTGATGCGAACGACCATGATCGGCAGATCACCACTGATGCCGTAGGCCCACAGACTCGATTGCGCTTTGGTGTTCAGAGCCAGAACGTGCGGCGTCGGACGCAGCGACGGATCGGAATACACGATGCGCGCCGCCAGACGTTGAAACAGGTGCGCCTCTTCCGAGTCGACCTTCAGGTGACTCATCTCCACCTGCGCTTTGGTCCAGGCGAGACGCAGTTCGCGTTCAAAGATATTTGAATCGTGATACTTGTCAGCGAGCGCCAGTGCGTCTTCGCGGGTACGGGCAACGGCAGTGCTGAACGAACAGCGTACCGTTTGATTTGGTTGAATTCTCACGCGGCGACGCAGACTGAAAACCGGATCGAGCACAGCGCCCGTCGTGTTTGAAAGCGGACGATCTTCCATCACCGCGACGGGATTTCCGGTCGTGCGGCCCCGTCCCAGAAAACGACCACGATCGGTTTCATACTGCGCAGCTCCGATCTGTTCACCTTCGGCAACAACGACGTGAACGCCCCAGATCGGCTTATCTTCAGACGAGCGCTGACGGCGATGGGCGAGGAGCGCGTTCTCACCGGGAATGAATTCAGTTTCGATGAAAAGATTGCTGAACGCCTGGTGCGCGGCGTCGGCGTTGGGAGTGGCCAGCACGACCTCTGCGTAGCTGGTTAGCTCGATTTCGCGCGTGCGTGAAGAAAGATTCGTTAACGAAATACGCCGGACCTCTGCATTGTCTTCCGCCGACACGACAACTTCCATACGTGTCGCAATGCCCGAGTCGAGACGACGGAAGTCTGCTTTGTCTTCTGAGAAAGCGACGTGATACGACTGTGCTCGACGTCGCACGGGTTGATGACCCGCGGACCAAACAGCGCCGCTGCGCACGTCGCGTAGATAAATGAACGCGCCCCAGTTGTCGCGCGTTACATCTTCACGCCAGCGCGTCACCGCGTTTTCTTCGCACTGCGAGTAGCCGGAACCAGCAGTTGTGACCATCACGTTGTAAGCGCCATTCGAAAGCAACTGCGTGCGCGGTGTTTCCAGATCCGCAGACTCGTAGACACGCATGACCATGCCCGGCATTGGTTGAGCGACTCGTCCGGTCAATACTTCTTCGGCCCGTGGATGAGCGGCCGGCACACCGACGGGTATTCGTTCCTGGAGCAGTAATTCGGTTGCCTGAACCGTAGGATCGGAGTGAAAACGTTTTTGGACCACATCTTCGTAAAGAATGTTTGCCATCGCCACCAGGCTCATTCCCTGGTGGTGCGTCATGAAGGCCCGAATGAGTACTGATTTCTGACCTTCAGGCAAACGCTCGGCAGTAAAGTCGATCGATTCATAAAAACCGTATGGCCCAAGCGCGCCTTCTTTTGCCAAACGTCGCAAATTTGCGAGGGCCGATTCCGGATCGACTTCCGCCGCCAGCATCGTGGCGTAAGGTGCGACGACCAGATCTTCGATCAGACCACGTTTGAGACCGAGGCCCGGAACACCGAATGGTCCATATTGATAATTGAGATGAAGATCGCGCACGTTGTAGGCTGCTTCGGAGATTCCCCACGGCACGCCCCGTTCCTGACCGTACTCGATTTGACGGTCAACGATGGTGCGGTAAGTTTCAGACAGAAGAGTGGCCTGGTAATTACGCATTACGAGCAGCGGCATCAGATACTCGAACATCGTGCCGGTCCAGGAGATCAATGCGCGTCCGCCGTCGACTTTTGTGAGCGCCCGGCCCATGCGAAACCAGTGTTCCTGCGGTACGTCGCCCTTCGCGATGCCGACAAAACTTGCGAGCCGTGCTTCCGAAGCGAGCAGGTCGTAATAGGAGTCGTCTACACGCGACGCGGTTACGTTGTAGCCGATTGGAAACAGTTTGCGTTCGACGTCGAAAAGAAACGAGAAGTCCATTTCCTCGATCGTCTGGTCACAACGACGCGCGAGACGGCTGAGTCGCGAGAGTATATCCGCCGCCGCTTTCGCCGATTGTTCGAGAGCTTTGGTCAGTCGTGCCGCTGTTTGTTCCAACGTTGCCGAAGCATGGTCTTGCATGGCGGCAAGTTGGACCAAAGCCCGATCGCAAAGCTGTGGTACTTCGGCGAGTGTGGGGACGTGCTGTAACAGATTGACAATTGACGCCCACTCCTTGTTTGCAGCAATGGTGTCTTCATCCAGCAAGGGCAGCAGACGACTCCAGCCGGTGAGCGCTTCCACATCTCTGCGTCGGGCCGCGACCTGATGAGTCAACGCTCCCACCCACCAACGCAGCTCCTTGAAAATGACTTCACCGTGTTCGTGCGCGAGGGCGTTGACGATGTCTTCGATTTCAGAAGCGCGACGAGCGAGCGAATCAAACAACACCATCCACGACTTGAGCTGGTTATCGACCTCGAGTGGCAGCAATTTGCGACAGGCTGCCAGCTCGTCCTGCAACTGTCTGACGGTCACTGCGTCAGTGCGTTGACGGAAGCTGCCCAAACTGGCCGCCTCTCTGGCCACAGCCTCAATCGTGTCGTTCAATCCTGCGATCACGCTCGGATCAAAAAGACTGTTGTCAGGAAACTCGATGAAAGCTTGCTTTACGGCGATCAGATGTCCGGCGAGGTTGCCGCTGTCGACCGTCGAAATGTATTGCGGCAGGAGCGGTTCGAGAGTTCTGGTGTCGTACCAGTTAAAAAAGTGACCATGCAGACGGCTGAGTTGGGCCATCGTTGAGAAAGTAAGTTCGTGTCGCTCGACGAGTTCGAGGGCGCCGAGGTAACCGAGATCGCGCGCGGAACAGGTAGCGAGCAGCAACAGTCCGATGTTCGTAGGCGAAGTACGATGTGCAATCACCGGCGCCGGATCTTCCTGATAATTATCCGGCGGGAGCCAGTTGTCTTCGGCTCCGACAAACGTTTCGAAGAAGCGCCATGTTCGCCGAGCGACGATCCGCGTAAACGAAGTATCTTCCGCACTCAGGATCTTTCGTTCCGCAGCTCTTGGTTTGCTCACCAGGTAGGCGATGAACGGAGATAGCATCCAGACGACAAACAGCACGCCCATTACCGGCAGTCCGGCCGGCTTCAAACGTATTGTCAGACCAAGTGCTATTAACGTCAGTACCAGCGCCGGCAACATGAATCGCACAAACGATCCGATGCTGTTTCGCACAGACCTTTCCGCTTCGGCTGCCGAAACCCATTCGAGTAGTTTTCTCCGCGAAATTAACTGGCGATACAGAGCGCGCCCGATTGCGTCGCACATCAACCATGCTTGATGTGCAAGGAAAACAAATGAGAGCGCGATCTGAGCCGTATTGGTCCGGAAATCTCCCCAGAGACTCCAGAAGTGACTGGTCCAGGGAAGTCCGCGCGGATGTATCAACAGCCCCGTAGTCACGTGCAGATAAACCGGGAACGCAATCACGAAAAATACAAACAGACACCAGAGCAATGCCGAACCCGGAAAAATTGCACACGAAGCAACGAGCCAGAGGAACAGTGATGGGGCGACAAGACTGCGACGCAGATTGTCGAGAATCTTCCAGCGCGCCATCACCGGCAACGCGTTGCGAACCATGCGTCGCTCCCCATCAGGCACCGTGGGGAAGAGCCAACGGATGATTTGCCAGTCGCCGCGGGTCCAGCGATGTGAGCGCTTTGCGTAGGCTTCGTACGAAGCCGGATAATCGTCGAGCAACTCGATATCGGTTGTTAAAGCAGCACGTGCGAACAACGACTCAAAGAGATCGTGACTGAGCAACGCATTCGAGGGCACCCGGTTGTCGAGCGCGCGTTGGAAAGCATCAACCTCGTACAAGCCCTTGCCGGTAAAGCTCCCCTCACAGAAGAAGTCCTGATAGACGTCTGAAACTGCGGTGGTGTAAGGATCGATTCCCGTGTAGCCGGAAAATACCTGCACAAACTTCGAACGGGAGGCACTCGCCAGTGAAATGCTGACGCGTGGCTGCAGAATGCCGTAACCGTCGGTGACGCGGTTCGTGGCGGCATTGATGGTTGGTCTATTTAACGGATGAATGGCGGCGCCGACGAGCCTGCGTGCGACGTCGCGTGGCAGTTGCGTGTCGGAGTCGAGCGTGATCACGTAACGGATCGACTGCAACAACGCGTCGTCGGCAGTGCGTACGTCGAAGCTGGTGTCGTGTGCGCCGCGCAGCAGCCGGTTGAATTCTTCGAGCTTGCCACGCTTGCGCTCCCACCCCATCCATTTCCGTTCCCCCTCGTTCCACAATCTTTTTCTGTGAAAGAGATGAAAACGCTCGTTACCGTGGCGACGGTTAAGCGCGTCGATGCCGCTTTGGGCAATCGCGAGCAGACTTGAGTCAGTTGGCGTTTCTTCTGAGGCGGCGTCAGGAAAGTCGCTCAACAAAGCGAAGTAAAGTTGATCGTCCTGATTCGCAAGATAGTGAACCTGGAGTCGTTCGACCAGTTCATGGACCTGCGATTCGTGCAGGAAAATTGTGGGCACTACGACAAACGTTGCGGCGTCTTGCGGAATGCCGTCGACGGTTTCCATGCGCGGTAGCAAACGCGGTTGGAAGAAGTGTGTCAGGTCCCAGTTGAGTACTGTCACTGCAAGATCGCTCGCAGGTATGAGTGCAAGCAGTGCCGTAAAGATCAGAAACGGCCAGCCCACGCCGTAGCTGTACATGAAGTAGAGCAGGAGGCTCATGATCAACAACGTCATGAGCGTGAGCGTGCCGAGATACGTGGCGGTTGCGTGACGCAAAAGAAAGCGACGCAGTCTTTCAGTGGGACCTGGTTGATATTTGAAACTTGTTTCGAGCTGCGCGAGGCCGTCGTCGATGAGGTAATACCCTACATGTTTCTGCGCGCCCGAAGTTTCCCTGGATTGGGCGGCGAGATCGATTGCCGTCTGTGCAATCTTCAGTTCACTGGCGCGAGTTCGTTTGCTGATGCGTTCAATGACGTGGCGATATCGATCGCGTGAGACAAACTCCATCCGTGAATAGACGCCGGCCGGGTCTTTGCCTAACAACGGTTCGATCAAACTGACTTTTTCGAAGAAATCATTCCAGTCGAGCGTCGAGAGCAGACGCATGCTGGTGATGATGTTTCCGACCGTTACCTGCGCTGCTGCTTGTCGCTGGTGTTCGAGGTGGATGATTTGTTCGATGCTGGTGCCTTGTCGGGCCAGCAATTTTTCGATCCAATCCATCACCGGCATGACGGACGGATGTTGTTCGCGCAGTCTTTGTACCAGTTGGACGAGGAATGGGTGTGGTAACTCTTCGCGTTTGGCAAGACGTTCGTTCAGGAACGTCATCACACCGGATGGCTGAAGCGAAGCTACTTCGAGTAGTTTGTCGGCAAGTTTGTCTGCCTCATCACGGCGCGCGCGGGCACGGGCTATCGTGATTGCGAGTCGACGAAGGTTTTCGACGAGCGCAAGACGCAGCGTGATTGCGACGGCCCATAACTCACCGATCGAGAGTGGCGCCACGGATTGATAAGCCGCGATGAACCTTTGCAGTGTATTTGTATCGAGACGCGAATCGTTGTGCGCGATCAGCGCGAGTGCGACCGCGTAAATGCGCGGGTAACCTTCCAGTTCGCCCGAGGCGAGCTTGGGCAGCTCATGGTAGTAGCTCTTCGGTAGATCCTGACGAATCTCCCGTAACTGTTCTTCGATGATGTGATAGTTGTCGACGAGCCATTCGGCTGCGGGCGAGATGGTGCGGCCCTGCCGCAGCGCTTCAACGAGCGCTTTATAAGCAGCTTCCAGCTTGCGCCCGTTGTCCTCGAGGCGTGGCAGGAGTTGCGCGCGGCCTTTTCGGGTTACGGTTTTGTGTTCGTTCGCGAGGGTTTGTGCGTATTGCTCGAGACGCTCGACGCTGAAGAACTCAGCCTGAAAAGGCTTCTCGTCCGCATCACCAGCCGGGTTGCGTATCAATAGAGACAACGATTCCAACAACTCACTCATTGAGTCTGCGTTTAGGGATTCTGTTACACAACCAGCCGGGGGCCAACAAGGGGATGTTTCAGAATAGCATTTTGTGCACGGTATTAGGTAATAGCAAAAAACGCGAAATCTTTGTGTAGTATACTTTTGCGCGATGCGCATTTTAGGAATTGACCCGGGAAGCCAGACGACAGGGTGGGGTGTCGTCGAAGGAGACGGGCGCCGTTACTCACTCGTTGCGTTTGGTTCCATTCGTGCATCGTCGAGTCTGAAGTTTTCAACCAGGCTCCTGAAAATGTGTATCGGGTTGGAGGAAGTGATTGCCGAGCATCGGCCCGATGCGTGTGCGTTGGAAGACGCTTTCCTTGCCACCAACGTTAAGGTGAGTATGAAACTCGGGCAGGTGCGTGGTGTTGCGTTGCTGGTGGCAGAACGTGCCGGACTTGAGATCTGTGAGTATTCACCACGACTCATCAAACAAACGGTGGTTGGATACGGGAACGCCGAGAAACATCAGGTCCAGGAGATGGTGCGATTACTGCTGAAATTGAAGATCGTGCCGTCGCCACACGACGCTGCAGATGCTCTCGCGGTTGCGATTTGCCATTTTCATCACGCGGCGTTTAAAGAGAGAATAGCTGCGGTCTAAAACCTCACGATTGGAGAAAATTTATGCTTCCTCACAAGCTTACGCTCTGTCTCGTTCTGTTTCTTCTCAACTCAAGCTCAATTCTGGCGCAGCAAAGGAAACCTCCGGCAGGTGGACGTCTGGCGGTCGTCGTTGACGAACGGCTTGCGGCGCTGCGTGCAACACCGCAACTGAATGGCCGACTCGTGCGACGTCTGAGCCGCGGACGCTTATTGGCTATCAGGTCGATGAAAACAAGCGTCGATGGAATTGCTTTTTATCTAGTGAACGTTTCGAGCCGCACGCATGGTTGGATTCAACGCGAAGCCGTTGTCTCGCCGTCACGTCCCGGTGACGACCAACGTTTGTTCACGATAACCGAACGTTCTCAAGGCTTTGATCGCGTCACGCGTGCACGAATCCTTCTCGATCACTTTCCGGGTTCGCGCTTGCGTCCGGCAGTTCTATTGTTACTCGGCAACACCGCCGAAGAACTCGCCACACAACTATCCAACGAAGCTGTTCGTCGATTGAAAAGTGATCACGGTGACGCGCCGGAATTCAGCTATTTTCTAAACTACATCGGCCTCGATCGCTATAATCGCCGAGGAATAACGTTTGTCTTCGACCACCGAACCAAACGCTTCCATTATGACGGTGCCGCATGGCGCGAGTTGATCCGTCGCTATCCGCACTCAATCTTCGCTGCCCAAGCGAAAATCAAGCTCAACTCGCTTTACTCCCAACTGCGGACGAAGTAGTATTCGCCTTATGACACTCAAACTCAAACCTAAAGGAGAACGCAAAATGGGCCTCACTCATGTTGCCGTTACATTAAGAAATCCTGGTTCTACAGAAACTCTCTCAGAGGACTTCCTTGTTGACACCGGAGCCACAGATTCAATGGTTGCTACATCCAAATTGAAACAGATTGGCGTCCAACCGATTGGCAAAAGGACATATGAGCTGGCCTCAGGAGAATTGCAGGAATTCGAAGTTGGTTATGCAGAACTGTCGTTTATGAACGATATCATTCAAACTCGAGTCATCTTCGGACCTGACCCTTCGGAACCCATTCTCGGAGCGATTGCTTTAGAATTAGCCGGGTTAGTGGTTGATCCCACTAACGAAAGGCTGACAAAGCTCCCCGCGCATCCGCTAAAATAGTAGCCGAGACGCTACACCCACCATTAAACTTATAGGAAATCTGACCTGAAGGGTGTTAATAAACCCTAAACCTCCTCGTCTATCAGGGTGTAGACGAAGGAGAACACCCTTGCAGGCAGCACTTAAACCCTTGCGATTAGTGGAAAACGAACCCGCCAGCGAGCTGGAAACCCTTTTCCAGGCACACCACGGCCGAGTTTTTCGGACGGCTCAGCGGATCACGGGCAGCGCCGCCGACGCGGAGGATGTCCTCCAAACCGTCTTCCTGCGCCTTGTAAAAGGCCAGGATGAATACGATTGGTCAGGAAATCCCGAGGCTTATCTTTCCCGCGCCGCCATCAACGCTTCGCTCGACCTGCTGCGAAGTCGCACTCGTTCCAAAGCCGTGGCCTTCGACGAAAGCGAAATCGATTCAGTCATGGGTAGTTACAAGAGTCCCGAGGCGGTTCACGCCGACCGGGAACTTCAGGCATTAGTCCGCGAGGCGGTATCACGGCTCGGAAAAACTGCCGGCGAGATGTTTGTTCTGCGTTATTACGAAGGTTTTGACAACAAGGAAATTGCAGGGATTCTGAATACTTCACCGTTAGTGGTCGGCGTGGTACTCCATCGCGCTCGCACCAAACTGAGAAAAGAGATTGGGCACTATCTGGAGAAACACCATGAAAAATAAGGAAGAGCAGATTCTCGACAAAGTCACTGCCGAGATCCGCAATGAAAAAGTAGATCCGGCAGCAGTGTCAGTAGCGGCAGACCGTGTTTGGGCGCGTGTCTCCGCCGCTGCTGGCGCAACTGAATTCCAGTTGCCGTCAGTCGATCGGATTGAAGGTTGTGCTGACTTTCAATCGCTGATTCCGGCGCATCTGGGAGGCAAACTGTCTGAAGCACGCTCGCTGTTGCTGGTAGATCACACGCACGAATGTATTCCTTGCCGCAAGGCAATGAACGATGCTCGTGCGAAACGTTCAATGACAATCAAGCCGGCCGCGAGCAAATCACGTTACACGCTCCAACCAGTGATCATGCGCTGGGGCATCGCCGCCGCTCTCGTTATTGGCCTGGGGCTGTTGGCCATTCCGTTCGTGCAAAGATTCTGGCCCTACGGGCAGTTTGACGCGACGGTGCAGGCGGCTGAAGGTCAGGTTTATCAGATCGCCGATACACAAACAGCGGCAGTCGGCACGGGTGCGAAGCTGCAGCAGGGCGAGAAAGTACGCACTGCGAAAGACGGTCGCGCCGTGGTTCGTCTGGGGGATGGTTCGCTGATTGAGATGAAGGATCGTTCCGAGCTTTATCTGACGAAGTCTGGCAACGGAACCACGATTCACCTTAACCGCGGCAGCATTGTCGTCGAAGCAGCAAAACAGAAAGACGGCAAGTTGTTTGTCGAGAGCGCTGACTCATTGGTTTCCGTTACGGGCACTGTTTTCTCAGTGAACAACGGCACCAAGGGTTCGCGAATCTCGGTGATCGAAGGTGAAGTGAACCTGAATCACGCGGGCAGTGATCGTGTAATCAAGCCCGGTGAACAGGTTACGACGAATCCGTCGATTGCGATGATTCCGGTGAAAGACGAAGTCTCCTGGAGTCGCAAAGCAGATCAGTACGCGGCTGTCTTGAATGGATTGGCAACGCTCAAGAATGAGTTGAAGAAGGTGCAGCAGCCAGGCGTCCGCAACTCGACGCACTTGCTCGACCTGATGCCCGAGAACACCGTGGTTTATGCCGCTTTGCCGAATCTCGCGGACTCAATCGTGGAATCGCATCGCGTGATTCAGGAGCGAATCAGCCAAAACGCCGCGCTGCGTCAATGGTGGGAAAAAGAGCAGGCAGGCAAAGCGCAGAACATGGACCAGGTGGTGGAAACGATTCGCGGGTTTGGCTCCTATCTGGGCGACGAGATTGCAGTCTCGGTTTCGATGGATGACCAGGGCCGCCCGGGTGAGCCACTTGTTCTCGCAGAACTGAAGAACTCAGCCGGTTTCCGCCAGTTTATCGAACAGGAAATCGCGAAGTACGCGGGCGACAAAAAAGGCAGACCGGAGATCCAGTTTGTGGAAGATCCGGCCACCGCAGCCGCGTCCAGCACTGACGACAAGCGAGAAAAACTTTACGTCTGGATCTCGGCGAATATGTTCGCCGCCAGTCCGAAGTTACAGCAACTGCAAGCACTTTCCGGAGTGATTGCGAATGGCAGCACGAGCAGTTTTTCAGCAACGCCGTTCCACAATCGCATCGCGCAGGTTTATCAGGAAGGCGCCGGACTCGTAGTGGCCGCCAATCTCGAAAAGGTTGTGGCCGGCACGAAAGCGGAACGCACTAAAGGCCCGGATGCTGAGAAGCAGGAGAATGCTCTGAACAAGCTGGGCATTCTGAGTGTGAAGTATTTCGTTCTGGATCAGAAAGATTCGAACGGCAAGACGCACACGCAGGCTTCGCTGTCGTTCAACGACGCACAGCGCGGTATTCCTTCGTGGCTCGCCGCTCCCGGTCCGATGGGTTCTCTCGAATACATCTCACCGGATGCGAACGTCGTAGCGGGATTCGTAGTAAAGAATCCGTCGACACTCGTTGATGATTTGCTCGGCGTGCTGGATACCGTTTCGCCTGAGTTGCGCAAGAACCTCGATAAGCTTCAAACGGATCATGGTCTGAACCTTCGCAATGACATCGCTGCGCCATTGGGTGGCGAGTTTACCTTTGCGATTGATGGACCAATCTTGCCGACGCCTTCGTGGAAGATGGTGTTTGAGGTGAATGATCCGGCGCACTTGCAGCAAGCGCTCGAGCGCGTGGTGACCGAAGTGAATAAACAGGCAGCCTACCTTGGCAAGTCCGGCTTGACCTGGGAAACCGCCGAGCTTGGTGGTCGTAAGTATTACACGTTGCGATCGGCGGAGTTCGGAATGGTGGAAATGAATTACACCTACGCCAACGGATACTTGATCGTTGGTCCGAGCCGAGCGCTGGTAGAGAAAGCTTTGCGATCACAGGAGAGTGGTTTGTCGCTCCTGCGTTCACAAAAGTTCACGGCTGGTCTGCCGGCTGATGGCAATGCCAACTTCTCGGCTGTGTTCTATCACAACATCGGTGGTTTGATTCCGGCTGGTCTGGCCAGCACGGCAGCCAACACCGCCGCACAATTACCGAGTGGACCACAGGAAGCAGTAAAAGCAATTGCTGGAGACATGGCGCCGACACTTGCATACGCTTATGCGCAAGGCGACAGCATCACGTTTGCAGCGAACACTGAAGGTGGACCATTCGGACTTAGTCCGGCAACGCTCCTGGGAATGCCCAACGCACTCGAAATGCAACACATCATTAGTCGAGGCATGGGTTCGAAAAAGTAGGGTTTGATTTAGACGCGGATTTACGCGGGTGAACGCAGATCAGCGTTCATCCGCGTTCATCTGCGTCTAAGAAGGTGATGGAATGAAGCTCGTCTCAATCTCCCTCATTTCCTGGCTGTTCGGACTGCTGGTTCTATCGAATTTCCTCGTCGTCGATGGACAAGGCATCAATACCACAGTCACCTCGATTACTATGGCCGCGTTGTTGTTCTCATTCGCGTATGCGCCTTCGCTTTCATGGCTGCGCCAACGCATGGGCGGTTGCAGACCAGCGCTGCTTTTTCCACTCGCTTCTGCTGTTGTCCTCAACACACCTGTGTTCCTGATCGAGATTCTCGCAATAGGCAGAACTTTAGCACCCACAGATGCGTTAGCATGCATTGTTGCTTTTCTGCTGATGGGTACAGTCTTCGGACTCGGATTCGTTTGGAATTATCAGAACACAGCGTTATAAGAAAGAGTATGGCACTCCCCGCTTCGGTTCCAGAGGAACCGATCAAAACTCAAACGGCTTACTCTGAGCCGCCTGTGATCGACCTGCATGGTCTCAGCGTTTCATTTGGACGGCGTCAGATTCTTAAGAACCTGCGCGGCGATCTGCGCGGCAAGGCCATCGGTCTGCTTGGTCCAAACGGCGCCGGCAAAACGACTCTGATTCACACCCTGCTCGGCTTTCATCCGCCGACATCCGGCACAGCGCAAATCTTCGGTCTCGATATCGTGAACCAGGCGAAAGAGATCAAAACGCTGATCGGATACATGCCGGAGCGAGATTCCTTCATCGCCAAGATGAGCGCAGTTCACTTTGTTCGTTTGATGGGTGAACTGTCCGGCTTGCCGTCGGATGCCGCCCTCGAACGGGCTCATGAAGCGCTTTTTTATGTCGGTCTCGGTGAAGCGCGTTATCGACGTCTCGAGACGTATTCGCTGGGCATGAAGCAACTCGCCAAACTCGCACAGGCGATTGTCCATGGTCCAAAACTGATCTTTCTCGACGAGCCGACTAACGGACTCGATCCACCGGCGCGTCTGCGCATGATCAAACTCATTCGCGAGATTCGCGACAGCGGTCACGCACAGATCGTACTGTCGTCGCACCTGTTGCTTGACGTTGAAGAATGCTGCGACGAGATCCTGATACTGCGCGATGGACAAATCGCCGTCTACTGCAATCTGGAAGAAGAACGTAAGTCGAATCGCAAGTTTCTGATGCTGGAAACGCGCGGCGATCATGAAAAATTTATTGAAGCTCTGGCGCAGCTAGGTTGTGAGTACGCGATGTCTGCCGACCACCGGCTGAAGATCGTTTTGCCGGAAGGTATCGAAGTCCGCGATCTGTATCGGCTGGCAGACGAAACGAAGGTGCAGCTACGACGTTTGAGCTATAAGCGCGACTCGCTTGAAGACATTTTCCTGAGGGCAATGGAGAACGGTTATGGCGGTATATGAACAGACATACAAGCCGTACACCGGCAAGCTGACTCCTGAATGGAGCCGGTTTCTGATCGTCCCGCGCCACGCGTTTCGAGGTGTGTTCGCTTCCAAGTTGTTCACCGCGTTTTACGTGTTCTGCTTTCTGCCGGTGCTCATCGAAGCGATCATGATTTACCTGCACCACAACATTACCGCGCTCGCGATCATGAATCTCAATGCGCGACAGTTGTTGCCTATCGACGGATCGTTTTTCGAGTATTTCGTGTTTATCCAGGGCGGGCTTGCGTTCTTTGTTGCTCTGTTACTGGGACCGCCGCTGGTCTCGCGCGACTTACGAAACAACGCACTGCCGCTTTATCTCTGCCGCCCGTTCACGCGCACTGAGTACGTGATGGGCAAGATGTCGGTATTGTTGATTTTGTTATCCGGAATCACGTGGGTGCCACAGTTGCTGATGTTTGTCTTCCAGTCGTATCTGGAAGGGTTCGCATGGTTCAAGAGTAATCTTTGGATCGCCAGCGCGATAATTATTTGCGGTGTTGTTTGGATACTGCTGCTGGCTCTCATTTCGCAAACTCTCTCCGCGTTGCTCAAGTGGCGAATCGTGGCGAGCGGGGCAATGCTGGCGCTCGTGATCGTCCCGTCGGTGTTTGTCGGCATCATCAACGTCATTTTCCTGACACGCATCGGAAACCTATTCAGCCTCGTGGCACTGATGGGTAATGTCACTGAAGGACTCTTCGGCACCTTCGAACGCGTCACCGGTAGAATTCAAATCACTGACTATAACGACAATGTCACACGCGAAATACTCATGATCGAGCCGCCACTATGGAGCTCGTGGGCCATGCTATTTTTGATATGCGTCCTGTGCCTGTTGATTTTGAACTGGAAAGTTAAGGCCTACGAGGTCGTGAAATAGAATGACGACACCTCGCGATCAACTCATCATCTTCGACAACGTCTCCAAGTTTTATGGTGAGATACTCGGAGTGAATCGAGTGAACCTGCAAATCGCGCCCGGCATTACGAGTCTTGTCGGACCCAACGGAGCAGGGAAGTCGACGTTGATGAATCTGATGACGGGCTTGTTGCGTCCAACTCGCGGTTCGATTTCGCTCCTCGGCATTCCCACGGATCAGCCGGAACAACTGTTTCGCAAAGTCGGATACTGCACACAGTTTGACTCGTTTCCGCGAGGAGTCACCGGACGCGAGTTTTTGAATTCATTTCTGCTCGTCCATGGCTTCAATCGCAAACGGACAGATGAGTTGAGCCAGCTTGCGCTTGAACGCGTCAATCTCGTCGAGGCTGCCGATCGCAAAGTAGCGGGCTACAGCAAGGGCATGAGGCAACGCATCCGGCTGGCCCAATCGATCGCGCATCAGCCCGTAATCCTGATTCTCGACGAACCGCTGAACGGACTAGATCCGATGGTGCGTGCGGAAACGATCGCACTGTTTCGCAAACTAGCAGCGGATGGTCTGCACTTGATCATCTCGTCGCACATATTGCATGAAGTCGACATGATGTCAGACCGTGTCGTGCTGCTGAACAACGGCTATATCGTTGCCGAAGGAAACATCCATGGCGTGCGTGACGAGATGGAAGAGCATCCGATGCAGATTCTGATTCGTTGCGATAACCCGGCTAAACTTGCGGCTTATGTTTTTGCACAGGATCACGTCGTCGAGGCCCGTCTTCATGAAGACCGCGGCGGTCTCTTCATAAAGACACGCGACGCAGACCGTTTTTATCTGATGTTGAATCATGCCGTTGCTGAAGGTGACGTCAGCGTTGAATCGATCGCCCCGGTTGACGACGATCTCAGTGCTGTTTACCAGTATCTGATCGGCACGACCGGCGGCAGTGCCTAGGAGATCACTCGAGATGAGTTCTGCGCTAGACGCAATTGACGCTAAATCGAACAAGTCGCCGCTGAACTGGGGATTGTGGTTTCGGCAAATCGGCGTGATTTTTCGAATGGAGCTCGAGAAGAATTTTCTCAGCCGTCGTTCGATACTGATTTACCTGCTCGCGTTCCTGCCGCTGTTTCCACTAATACCGCTGGCCTTCGTCACGCCGCCGGGAAACGAATTTCGAGATATCAATCAGATGGGCGTGCTTTACTCGCTCATTTACAACGGTCTGATTCTGCGAACGCTCGTGTTTTTTGGTTCGGCGTGGATCTTCATGAACCTGTTCCGCGGCGAGCTGGTCGACCGTAGTTTGCATTATTACTTTTTGAGTGCGGTGCGCCGTGATGTCCTCGTGGTTGCAAAGTACATCTCCGGCCTCGTGACAGCGATGATTCTCTTCACCGCCACCACGGTGATCGCGATGTTGTTGCTTTACCTGCCGCACTTCTATTCACAGAGCGTGCGTTACTTCACTGAAGGACGAGGACTCGGGCAACTTCTCACCTATGCCGGCATCACGATACTCGGATGTCTCGGTTACGGTGCGTTTTTTCTGGTCGTCGGTTTGTTCGTTCGTAATCCGATCATTCCGGCGATAGTGCTTTACCTTTGGGAATGGGCTAACTTCCTGCTGCCTCCGCTGCTCAAAAAGGTCAGCGTAATCCACTATCTCAACTCGCTCGTCCCGGTGCCTGTTTCGGAAGGTCCATTCGCGGTAGTTGCTGAACCTACACCAGCGTATATCGCGATACCGAGCATGCTTGTGGTCACCCTGGTTGTGCTCGTCCTCGCCGCTTATCGCATTCGCCACATGGAAATCCGCTACGGCAGCGATTAATAAGATTCTGATCGGCGTTCATCCGCGTCAATCCGCGGCTTCAAACTAAAGTTTTAGTTGACAGACGCCGAGGCCTGCGGTATTGTCCGACTAAAGTCTTAGGAGATGATCGCGAATGCCACGCCGCAAGAGTGAGCAGATGACGCCGCTGGAACTGGAGATCATGCAGGTGCTCTGGGAAACCGGGCCCACCACAGTCCAGACAGTGCAGCGTGAACTCAAACGAGAACTCGCTTACACCACCGTGCAGACAATGCTTACCGTTTTGCACCGAAAGAAAAAGGTTAAGCGAACTCTGAAGGACAAGGCCTATATCTACACGCCGGCGGTGAGTCGCACGAAGTTCACCGGTCACGCCGTGCGTGAGTTTATCGATCGATTGTTCGGCGGTTCGGCTGAAGGGCTGGTGATGAACCTGCTACAGGAGAAACATCTGACGCCTGAGAGACTGGCAGCACTTCATGAGCTGATCGAGAAGGAAGAACGCGATGCTAAGAATTAGCGAGTTCATCCTGAATTTTGTGGTGAATTCTGCCTGGCAGGTGACGGTTATCTTCGTGCTTGCCGCAGCGGCGTCGTGGTCATTGAGAAATGGACCAGCGCGTTTTCGTCACGCGCTCTGGATAACGGCACTGGTGGCATGTCTGGTGGCGCCGTTATTGACGGCGACGCATGTGGTGCCGGAGTGGATCTCGAGTTTTCAGTTAGTCTCGTCTTCTCCGCCGAATCGCGAGGATGTTAGTCCCAGTGTCGATCAAAGCAACTCAGAATCGAGTCTCGTAAATCACACCAGCAGCAGTCGTCGCAGCATGACGGTGAACACGACGTCTCGCAGCGTGTTGTATCTGGCGTTTGGCTATCTGGTCTTTTTATTTGTACGCGCCTTGAGACTGGCGCGGTTTTGGGTTCGTAAAGAGAAGCTGCGCCGATCCGCTGTCGAAGGATCTATTACCGGTGACGTCACAGCGGCTGCACAACGTTGCGGCGAGCTGCTGAACGTTACTGAATGTCGGGTCAGGTTGTCGGAAAAAGCGCGGGTGCCGTACACGATAGGCGCGTTACGTCCGCTCATTGTGTTGCCGCAGTCCTTCAGCGCGAATGTTAACGAGGCCAAACTGCTTTCCGTGATCGGTCACGAGATGGCCCACGTGGCGCGCCGCGACTTTCTGACAAATCTCCTTGCCGAACTCATCTTATTGCCGGTCTCGTTTCATCCGCTAACGTTCTTCATCAAGCGACAAATCGATCGCACGCGTGAGCTTGCCTGCGACGAACTCGTAACGAGCTACATTCTCGCGCCGAGAGTTTACGCGCGCTCATTGTTGTGGGCTGCGCATGTCACGCGCGACTATCCGTCCCAGGCATTCATGTTGAGCATTTTCGACGGCAAGATTCTGGAGGAAAGGATCGTGAGAATAATGAGAAGTCAAAAGCGTATCGCTGTCGGGTTGGCGCGGACAATAATGTTTGCCGCAGTCGCCGTGCTTAGTCTTTCAGTGCTGTCGTTATCACTCTTCTCTGTCGAGTTGCAAACCCAGGTGCGCGCGGCGGTCACGGAATCATTTGCAAATCAGCCTCCTGTTTCAGTGTCGATCACGCCAGGTGTTACCGCTGCTCCACGCCATACGACGCAAGCCAGTGCCGCGACAGCAGACGAACGCGCTTCGTTGGCTTGCAATGCAGCCAGACGTGGCGACATGGCCGCAGTGGAACAGCTAATCGCAATGCTCGGAGACGATCGTAAAGCACAACTCGTCAGGTGTTGGGAAGGCACGCGCTGGAGTCCGGCGCTGGAAACATTTAAGCAATCGTCACCGGGCGAGCAGGCCGCACTCGGTCTTGCTTCACTTGGCCGGCCGGCATTCAGACCATTGTTGAATCAACTCGACAACTCGAATCCAGCAGTGCGACGAAATGCAGCCTGGGCCATTGGTGAGTTGACCAACATGTTGCCGGGCGAAAGATCGGGAGCCGTCCCGCAATTGATCACCCTCCTGAGCGACACGGACGATTGGGTTCGTATGGCTGCGGCGCGAGCCCTCGGCGAGCTGCACGACAGTCGCTCGCTCACAAAACTCATCGCAACAGTTTCAGACGACAACTGGCGTGTGCGCGAACTGGTCGTCTGGGCGCTGAGCGAAATGAAGGATCCGCGCGCCGTCACTGCGCTCTGCACAGTGCTCGTATCTGATCCTCGCGCTGAAGTTCGACGCGGCGCCGCCGAAGCTTTGGGCGAGATCCAGAGTGCCGAAGCGCTTCCAGCGCTCAAACAGGCATTGAACGATGCAGGACCAGGAGTGAGCGCAAAGGCTGCCTGGGCCATTTCCGAAATCGAAGGTTAATCCGCGTTTCATCTGCGTCAATCTGCGTTAACTCTTAGCTAAAAATGATCTCCGAGGAGGCATCACGCATGTCCAGCTACAGGTGTGTCTTATTAATCATCGCTTCGCTGTTGTTAATCACATCAGCCACTGCTCAACCAAAAGCCGGTACTCTTAAGATCAAACCGTACACATTCGAGAACGATAAGAAAGAAAAAGTCGACGCAGAATTTGGCACGTTGCTGGTGCCTGAAAACCGTTCCAATCCCGACAGCAATCTAATCGAGCTCGCTTTTGTGCGGTTCAAGAGCACCGCAAAAAATCCGGGACCACCAATCGTCTATCTTGCCGGTGGTCCAGGCGGTTCGGGAATCGGCACTGCTACCGGCTCGCGTTTTCCACTCTTCATGGCGTTACGCGAGATCGCCGATGTGATTGCTTATGATCAACGCGGCACCGGTTACGCGAAACCAAATCTCGGCTGCTACGACCAGCTTGCACTGCCACTCGACGTGGCGCCCACTCGCGAAGCCGCCATCAAAGAGCTGCGTGCAAACTCAGAGAGTTGCAAGTCTTACTGGCGTGACATTCAACGCGTCGATCTGACGGGTTACAACACGAACGAAAGCGCAGACGATCTGGAGGATCTCCGAAAAGCCTTGGGCGTTAACCAGATCAGCCTCTGGTCCATCAGTTACGGCACTCACCTCGCTTTCGCAACGATGCGGCGACATCCGAAGAGTATTCAGCGTGCCATTTTGGCCGGCACTGAGGGTCCCGATCACACGTATAAACTACCGAGTAACATTCAGAAGCATCTCGAGGATCTGGCGGCTGTGATCAAAGCGGACCCGGAGGTTGGCAAAGAGATTCCCGATTTCCTCGGTCTCATGAAGTCCGTATTTGATCGTCTTGATGCGCATCCGGAAACAGTTGAGATAACTGACCAACGAACGAAGCTCAAAGTAAAAGTCATCGTCAATAAGTTTGTGATGCAATACATCGTCGCCAACAACATTGGCACGACCGTGACGGCACGGTTTCCGGCGCTCTTCTATCGCGCCTCAAAAGGCGACTTCAGCAATCCGGCGCAGGTTTGGGTCAATCAATCACGAAGCGATATCGGCTCCGCAATGTCTTACATGATGGACTGTGCCTCGGGACAAACCGCGGCACGTCGCGAACAGATCGCGCGTGAAGCTAAAGGCACGTTACTGGAAGATATTTTTAACTTTCCGTTTCCGGAAGTTTGTGAAGAGTGGAAAGCGCCGGATCTTGGTGACGGATTCCGGGCGCCGCTTCAGTCGGACATTCCGGTGCTATTCATCAGCGGCACTCTTGATGCGCGCACGCCGATCAGCAACGCCGAGGAATATCGCAAAGGATTCCCGAACAGCACCCACATGATCATCGACGGTGCAGTGCACTCCGATCCGCTGTTCCTTTCGTCGCCGCAGATCAAAGTGGGAATGATGGAGTTTCTGAGAGGGCAACCGGTGACGAATACGAAGGTCACTGCGGCGCCGATGAAGTTCGTTCTTTAGGACGTGGATCTAACGGATACGGCTGACAAATTGATTATCACGGATCCAGAAGCGCCACGGTTTATCGATCCATTCTTCCGCGTAGTCGATACCGATTCGTGGGCCGCGGGCGATGCGGCGTGGAGAGACGGTTTCGAAATCTTCGATCCAGACACGATCGCCGAGAAGGTCGGCGCCATTGAGTTCGCGATCGATTCCCATGGCGATGCAGAGTTTGCCGGGACCGTTGGTGAGATTGTGATCCGGGTGAGAATGACGGCGCGCTCGCATGAGATAGAGTCCCTCGACAGGTTCAAGCGCGCGAACCAGGATCGCATGCGGTACATCAGCTAAATTACAGACGACGTTGAACTGAAAGTACATGCCATAAACGAAGTACACATACGCAACGCCGCCGGCTCCGTACATCGTCTCGGTACGTTTTGTGCGCCTGCCGCCGTAGGCATGTGAAGCCCTGTCTTCCGGCCCGCGATAAGCTTCGACCTCGACGATCTTTCCGGAGACGCGTGCACCGTTTGGACCAGGGACGACAAGGAGCTTACCAAGTAAATCTTTTGAGACTGTGAGCACATTCGCTCGCAGGTAGAATTCGCGTGGCAGTTTCGCGGATTTGGCTGGCGGTGTCATTACGGTCGTTGGCGCAGTTTCCAAACCATGACGAAAAATATGGTCCAGCCGATGACGACAATGCCTCTGCGCACCCATTTCTGACCGACGCGCATCGCCATGTTGGCGCCAAAGTAGCCGCCGATCAGTGCCGCACACGCCATCAGCAATGCATCTTCCCAAACAACATAACCAGCGAGCGTGAATATCAGGACCGCGACCGCGTTGATACAAATACCGAGAAAGTTTTTGATGCCATTCGCTCGGTGCAGTTCGTTCATGCCGAGCACACCCATCGCCGCGAGCATCAATATTCCATTTCCCGCGCCGAAGTAACCACCGTACATCGCTGAGAAAAACTGGAATGCCATCGCGCCAGTCCACCAAAGACCCATTGGCTTTTCATCGATTGATCCAACTCGCAGTCGCCTGTTAACCACGCCGTTCGACATGAAAAGAAGGGTGGCGAACAGAATGAGAAATGGCACTAGCTGTGCGAACAATTTGTTTGGTGTACGGACCAGTAGCACTGCACCCACCGCGCCGCCGACGAGGCTCGTCAAACCGAGTCGAAACAGAATCGTCGAACTGTGTTCGAGTTCTTTGCGATAACCAAACAAACCGCCAAAGAGTCCGGGCCAGAGTGCGACCGTGCTCGTCCCGTTCGCGACTTTAGGATCGAGACCGAGCCAGATCAAAACCGGAAAGGTCAGAAGAGTTCCACCACCGGCAATAGCATTGATCGCGCCCGCTGCAAACGCGGCGCACAACATGACAAGCGAGGGGACGAGACGCATTGGACGGTTTATGTTAGCAGTGCTTATCCTATGAAGCCACAATAAAGCACAAAAGGCACAAAAAGCACAAAAGAGATGATTAGATTCCTCCGTTGATGACTAAAGACGCTTATGAAATGAACGAAAGCGAGATTCGCTCGCGTATTATCACCCTCGCTTTTGGTGGGGACGAACGGTTGTTTATAGCCTTCTATCGCAAACTGCAACAGGGCCTGCCGGACGGTACCGGTATCGTTTTGCGAGGCAGTGTGGTTACCAACAAACGACACGAAGACGGTAATCCATTCGATTCTCAGGGTATTGGAACCAGTGATCTGGATGTGACCCTGGTAGGACAAAAAGTCATGGCGATGTGGGAGTCGGGCGCTTTTTACATTCCCGGGATGCACACCAAACCGCTCTGCGATCAGGATCCAAACATTGCGCCCAATCTAAATCCGCTGCGTGAATCGTTGCAGACCCTCGTCGGCCGTCCTGTAAATATGCAAGCGACAGCGAGTCTCGTGCTTTACGGTCGTGACGTTTTGTTTGGCGAGCCTTACTTCGTCGTTGTCCCTTCGGGTGAAGATGCGTGACCTTGCGGTTGCTGAGTTACAACATCCGTTTTGGCGGACACGGCAGAGAGCAAGCGCTTGCGGAAACGATCGTCGCGGCCGCGCCTGATCTGGTTGTATTTCAGGAAGCAACCGATCCGGCCGTAATCGAACGTCTCGCCGAGGCCACCAAATTTCCGTTCTGGGCCGCACGTCACAATCATTCGATCGGGTTTTTAAGTCGCACCGAAGTTGACTATCACGAATGGCACTATCCGGCGGGTGCACGTCACTCGTTTCTCGAAATCGTTCCCGCCGGAAGTGACGCGCGGATCTTTGGTTTACATCTCAGTGCGCGATTTTCCAAGTGGGATGAACGGAGACGAACGCGCGAGATTCGATCGTTACTCGATGGCATCAAACGTCATCAAAATGGTTTTCACGCTTTAGTTGGCGACTTCAACACACTCGCTCCGGGTGAAGTTCTGGAAATCGACAAGCTGCCGGCGTGGATACGCGCGCTGATTTGGATTAGTGGACGCAAGCTGCAACGCGAAACGATTCAGCTAATGCTCGATGCGGGGTATGGCGACGGGTACCGGATGTTGCACGCTGATGAGAAGGGATACACCTTTCCGACGTGGGATCCGCACGTGCGGCTCGACTATGTGTTTGTGCCGAAGGCGTTTGCGGATCGATTGGAGAAGTGTGAAGTGATTGCAGCGCCGAAAGAACGGATCCGAGCGGCGTCGGATCATTGTCCATTATTGGTTGAATTGGGCCACGGATCAGACGGATGAAGACGGATATATCAAATGCAAGTTTAGGGTGTGACCGCTGTAGCCCGGAGGAAGTTCGATTTGGTTTTGGCTGTGTAGGCAGAATTCGGTTGTCGGTCCAAGAGTCATTTGGCGGCCCCACAACGCGACGCCTGGTTGCGAAGTTAGAAGTTGAAGATCAGAGTAGAAGGTTTTGTAAGACACGCCGGCGGGTTTGCTGAGCCACAATGCGAACTTCGCCTGGTCCAGAGTTTCAACACCTTCGCGCAGTCGATATAGACCACCAATACCGTCCGCCGCTTCTCGCGCAACCCGGTTATGAGGTTCTTCACAAGCGCCTGACACCGCCGCATCGTTGAGTGGATCCATCGCAGCCGAGTCGTCGAGTAAATACCACTCTTCGTAAACATCGCCGCTGGTGTTGAGCCAGTTTGCGCCGCGAATACGGAAGACCACCGACTGCTGAAAACCGTTCGATTTATTAGCCGCGAGTGTCTGTTGAAACTCGCGCAGGTGGTCTTCGTACGTATCGCGATCTATTGCTGGTTGTGGCCAGTGCCAGAAGACGTAAGCAAGCATTTCTATCAGGCGTTCTGCATAGCTTTGATGTCGTTGAGCAATACCTGCTCGTGACCTTCCGGATTGACCTTCAGGTATGTCTTGCGAAGGTTGCCTTCCGGATCGATCACGAAGCTGGTGCGGTTCCAGTACATCGTTCCCTTGTATTCACTCTGGCCCACGCCCGCGGCGTTCAGAAATTCGTGATTCGGATCGGCAAGCAGATCGATCGTGAAAGCAAACTTGTTGCAGAAGTTCTTGTGCGATTCAACGTCGTCTTCACTCACTCCGACGACGGCGATGTTTGCGTCGTCAAAATCCTGTTTGGTGGCCGTGAACGACTTGCCTTGGATCGTGCAGCCGGGCGTGTCGTCTTTCGGATAGACATAGACGACGAGCCATTTGCCTTTGAAGTCATCAAGCTTCACGGTCTCGCCGTCCTGATTTTTAAGGTTGAAATCTACGAAGCGCTTTCCTTCTTCCAGTCCCATGTTTGTTCCCCCGTTTTTGATATTAAAGCGTTGTGTCGGCCAAATTCGATTTGTACTTCGTGCTGGTTTTACGATCGTTCATCTCGATGTAAATCCAACTCGGTGGTATCGTTCCTTCTTCCATTGCAAACCAGATAGTACCCAGATCCGAAGCTTTTCCTAAATTGCAGAAGCCCTGCAATCGTTTGCCACTCTGATCATAGATATCCACCCACGTCCGAGCCGCCTGGGTGTTGGCTCCACAGGGCGGCAAGTCAGGAGATTTAGCAAAGAGATCGTTAGGGTAACTATCCTTGTTGAGCACATCGAACCGGTAGCGCACAAAGTTTTTACCACCGGTAGTGAAATACTCCTGACCCAGTAAATAGAGGACCGGATTGGGAAGCACCGGAGCTGCAGCCACCCCTTGAATCGCAAAGACCAGAATGAGAGTAAATACAGCCAGCACGTAGTGCTTTCGTGTAAACATGGGGGACTCCTTTGTTGAGGAAGAGGTTTATTACCATGCGACGGCGTAACGACTGCGCCTCGGATCAGCGCCTGCCGACGCGACACCGGTTTTGGGATCGAACATGATCACTGTGGGCGCTGACAGCGTGCCCCATTCACCCTGTACCTTGACCTTGTGTCCCTTCTGCGAGAGTTCCTGGATCGTTTTTAGACTTACTCGTGATTCGACGTTTAGAGAACCGGGAAGGAACTCGTGATCGTCAAATGAACTGACGTAGTGTTGCGTATCAAAGCGAGGAGCTTCGACGGCCTCCTGCGGATTCATCCCAAACTCGACAATATTTAACAACACCTGAAGCAGAGCCTGGTCCTGATTGTCGCCGCCGGGCGTGCTCAACACCATGAACGGTTCACCGCCTTTGAGCACGAGCGTCGGCGTTAAGGTAATTCTGGGACGCTTGCCGGGCGCGACGACGTTCGGACTATTCGGATCAGTCAACGACGACTGCAGTCTCTGGCCCATCAATACACCGGTATCACCTGCAACCACAGCCGGTAACCAGGCGCCACTCGGAGTAGCGCTAAACAAATTGCCATCTTTATCGACGACGTTGACGCAGGTCGTATCGTTTGCTCGTTCGATCTCTGGCAGTGTTGACGCTTTGCCGATGGTTTGCACGGCACTCGCGAGGACCGCCTTCATGTTCATCGGATCACCCGGTTGTTGCGCGAGTGATGCGTGTCGTTCATCGATTAAGGGACGACGCAAAGCGGCGTAGTTCTTTGATAACAATTCGGTGGTGGGAATCTTTACGAAGTTTGGATCCCCGTAATAACGATCGCGATCTGCGAGCGCAAGTTTGAGAGCTTCGGCAAGGGTATGAATGTAAGCGGGCGAATTGTGGCCCATCTTCTTCAAATCGAAACCCTCGAGCATGTTGAGTGTTTCGATCATGGCCGGACCCTGCGTCCAGAAACCGGCTTTGTACACCTGATAGCCGTGATACTCGGTTTCGACGGGTTGGCCCACCTTTGCCGCAAAGCGCGCAAAATCGTCGGCGGTTATCAATCCGCCATTCGCCTGCATGTAGTCGCCGATCCGGCGCGCGATTGGACCACGATAAAAGTAATCGCGTGCGGCCATCAAGCCTGCATGGCGGCCGTTGCGGCCTTTCGACGCCAGCCGTTCTGCTCGAACAATCTCACGGAGCGTGCGGGCGAGATCAGCCTGAACAAAAATGTCTCCGGCTTTCGGAATCTCTCCGCCCGGTAAGAAGACACGCTTCGCGTCCGGCCACTGCGAAAAGATTGGCGCGCGCGTTTTGATGTACTGAACTCTGAGTTCGTCGATCGGAAAACCGTCGGCGAGCTGAATCGCAGGTTCCATTACTTCGGCCAGTGTCTTCGTGCCAAACTGATCGAGTGCGGTGACACACGCATCGAGAATCGCCGGTACGGTGGCTGAGAGTGGTCCAGTGGACGGAATCATTCCGCCTTTCCTGGCCATCGTGGTTGACGATGGTCCATTCGCGTCAGGCTGAGTCCTGTTTGCAAAAAACTCGCGCGTCGCTTTCATCGGCGCCTGGCCCATGCCTTCAATCACCGCAACGTTCTGACCTTTCAACTTGATCAGGATTGGCACTTCGCCGCCAAACGAGAAGTGTGAGAATTCGATCACCGATGCCGCTAGGATTGTCGCCACGCCCCCGTCAACCGCATTACCGCCACGTTGAAGAATTCGCAATCCCGCTTCTACGGAGAGAGGTGAACCGCCGGCCACGACGCCACGTTTACCACGGACGACCGGTCTGAACGTATCAGCGTGTGCCGTGGTTAAAGGCAGACCTCCGAGGATAAAAGACAGCAAGAGGCAGAAAACGATCAGGCTTCGTTGGCGAATGAACATGGGCGGGCACCTCTTTCGTTTTGACTGGCGAATTGTGCCACAAAGAGGCCTAAAAGGGCACAAAAGAAAAGGCACAATGACTAACTAAAGTGCCTGAACGGATTCGAGAAATCTTTTATGAGCGCTTTGTGCTTCTTGGTGGCTGAACTGATAAGATGACAAAAAGAGAGGGCGTTGACCTCCCCCAAGACCAACGCCCTTGCCTTTATCTCAGTTCTCCCATGGAGAATTAACGACGGGATGGATACTAACTGCCAAATGGCGGAGGTAGGTTGCAGCTAGCTTGTAAAGCCTTTGCGAGGTTGTGACAAAAGTTTGCCGACGCCACAAAAAGTGAACAACTATCCCAGCTCGTAGACTAACCTATAGAGGATCGACCTTGCTAAATTCACGAAAAATCGCGCCGTACGGCTCCTGGAAGTCACCGATCACCTCAGATCTGATCGTGGAAGGATCGGTCGGTTTGGGCCAACCATCATTTGATGGCGATAACATTTATTGGATTGAGATGCGCCCAAAGGAAGCGGGCCGCAATGTCATAGTTAAGAGAAATGAGGCAGGGAGTTGTGTCGATGTGAACCAGCCACCGTTTAATGCTCGCACCCGAGTTCATGAATATGGTGGTGGCGACTATTCGGTTAACAAAGGCCTCGTTTGCTTTTCAAACTTCTCCGATCAAAGGCTTTATCGCCAGGATGGATCCGACGGCACACCTCAGCCACTTACCGCTGAGGGCGACGTTCGTTACGCCGATAGCTGTATGGACCAGCCGCGCGGTCGAGTGATTTGTGTGCGCGAAGATCACCGGAGCGAAGGTGTTGAAGCCGTCAACTCAATTGTTAGCGTCAGTCTTGAACCCGGCAACGATTACGGCATCGTGCTGGTCGAGGGAAACGACTTTTATTCGACGCCCCGGCTGAGTCCTGATGGGACACAACTGGCGTGGCTTACCTGGAATCATCCGAACATGCCGTGGGATGGTTGCGAACTCTGGGTCGGCGAGTTTGCCGAAGACGGCACTTTGTCTTCGACAAGATGGGTTGCCGGTGGCGCCGCGGAGTCAATTTTTCAGCCTGAGTGGTCGCCGGACGGAGTGCTGTATTTTGCTTCCGATCGCAGTGGTTGGTGGAACCTTGAAAGGATCACCTCAGACGGCGGAATCGAAAGAGTATGCCAGTCAAAAGCTGAACTGGGCATGCCGCAATGGGTTTTCGGGATGTCGTCTTATGCCTTTGCCTCTCCGGAGACAATCGTTTGTAGTCATATCGATCAGGGTGTTTCCACTTTCGCGACGGTCGATACGACGACGGGAAAGTTAAAGCCGGTAGATTGTCCTTATACAGACATTCAATATCTACATGCTGCTAATGGTCAGGCAGTATTTCGCGGTGGCTCACCCACTGACGTCGCCGCAATCGTGAAATACGATCTGGGTACGGGTCAATTTGAAACACTCCGAAAATCAAATGATCTGGAAACTTATCCGCGATACTTTTCGGTGCCGCGGGCGATTGAGTTTCCAACCGAAGGCGGACTGACCGCACACGGATTTTTCTATCCGCCACAGAATCCTGATTTTCGCGCCCCCGACAACGAAAAGCCGCCGCTGATCGTGAAGAGTCATGGTGGACCGACTGCCGCAGCTTCGACAGCATTGAGCCTGTCGATTCAGTTTTGGACCAGCAGAGGATTTGCGGTGCTTGATGTCAATTACGGCGGCAGCACCGGCTACGGCCGTCAGTATCGTGAAAGACTTAACAGAAAATGGGGCATTGTTGATGTTGATGATTGTGTGAATGGGGCGCGTTATCTGGCCGAACGTGGTGAGGTCGACGGCAATCGGTTAATTATCACGGGCGGAAGCGCCGGAGGTTATACGACTCTTTGCGCGCTCACATTTCGCAATGTCTTCAAAGCAGGCGCGAGTCACTTCGGCATCAGTAACACCGAGTCGATGGCTCGTGACACGCACAAATACGAATCGCAGTATCTGACGGGGTTACTCGGCCCGTATCCGGAGCGAAAAGACATCTACTACGATCGCTCTCCGATCAACTTTCCGGAGCGACTATCATGTCCGGTGATTTTCTTTCAAGGATTGGAAGACAAGGTCGTGCCGGCGGATCAGGCAGAGACGATGGTCGAGGCGATCAGAGCAAAGGGAATTCCGGTTTCATACGTCGCCTTCGCGGGCGAGCAGCACGGCTTCAGGCAGGCGAAGCACATCAAGCGCGCACTCGATGGGGAACTCTACTTCTACTCGCGAGTGTTTAAGTTCGAGCTCGCTGAACGCGTCGAGCCGGTAGAGATAGAAAATTTACGCAGATTCTAATTGATTGGTGGATCGGAAGCGCTGGCAGGGGCGCCGCCTTTATCTCCGCCACGCACCACGCGTGTGTGATCGAGGAATAGAGACAACTTGCCGCTCTGGCCGTATTCGACTGGCACTCCGGTGACCTCGAACTTGTCTCCACTGACCGCAAAACTAAAGCGATACCCGGATTTTTCAATACCTTCCTTCGGAACCAGGTCGGCGGCCATTAATTCCTCGAGCGTAGCGTAAGCGCCGCTGTTCTTCTTTTTGTATTCCTCTTCGGCGTACGCAATCGTATGCATGATTCCGATGGCCATACGTTCGTTCTGGACCATCTGGGGAGGATTTATCTCGCCTGAAACTCCGGCTACAGCCATCAGGATCAAATTTTTGGGAATGTGCACTTCGTGTAGTGGTCCAAGTCCCTCGTTGGAAAGCGAGTAGGTGATTGACTGCGCCGCCGCAGTGCTCGCACGTGTTAGAAACGCCCTCACCTGATCGCTGACTTGTCTGCTCGGTGTTTGCGCCCAGGTCCTGAATCCCTCCATCAATGCGGGCGACATATAAACCTGGCCGAGCAGTGGTCGTGGTTGCCAGCGCGTGGAGTTTTTGAACTGAATGTCGCCGGCAAGTGTTTCGTGTTTCAAATAAGAATCGACGACGTGACGCGTCGAGGCCACGTCTGGAGAAAGGACGATGAAGTTGCCGACGAAAGCGTACGCGAAGGCATTCCCCAACGAGACGAGTTCGGTGTCTTCGCGTCGTTCAGTTTGCATTAACGAACTGGCGCCCTTGAAGCCGAAGTTGTCGATCAGTTTTGGCATGAGAGTTCGTAAACCCTCTTTGTCCTTAACGGCGATGGCGACCACTGGTGCGGCATTGGTGGCTTGAGGCTCGGTTGATTTCGACGTGCCAACTATCACGCCGGTGGTGGCTGGTTCCGACGTCGTGCTCGCGGTCGGCAGAGCCATTCCTGGAAGCCCAAGCATGTTGGCGCCATCCGACGGCAGGCGAACTGCGATTTCTGAACCAAGTAAAGGCAGTAGATCGTCCTTCAATTTTATTTTCAACCGTTGTTCGAGAGCAGCGAACGGCGCCTCGGGCTCGATTACCTTGGTTTCTATCATTGCTCCGCGCGACTTGATGAAAGCCTGCATTGGTTGAGGTTTCGACATCGCCGCATAGATTTGCGGAAGATCGAGCGACATCGACAATAGGACGTCAGTATCAGCCGGAAAGATATTCGGCGCCTCAGGCGCCAGTGCCGGACCAGTGATCAACATCGGTAAGAACGGCAGTGCATCAGCTCTCTCGCCCGACTGACTGACAAGCAGAACGCGTAGGTCGAATGAGTCTCCTTCAAAGGCGAGCGTCGCGCCAATGCCTTCGGGCATGTGGGACGCACCGGAGAAAAAGGACGAGCCGATGCCTGATAAAAGCATCGAGACCGGGTCCGGCTCGGGTGTATCTTTTACCTCACCAACGGGAGGCGGAATTTCGAATTCTTCGCCATTTTCAGCCAGAGCTTTCTTTTCTTCCTCCGTGAGAGTATCCAGTGTTGCTAGTCCGCCGGGTTCGCCCTTTGGTTCAGCTTCGGCTTGCTGGCGTTTTTCCTGCTCTTCTTCCAGTCGTCTCTGTTCCTCGGATTGTTTGCGACTCTCTTCGTCGTTTCTTTCCATCGCCTTCATATCGACGAAGACGAAGATTGGTTCAGATGTGAAGCGATTGCGGGCGGCACGGAAGTTTGGGTCTTCAGCAAGCAGTTTGCTGCCCGCCGGCCGCAATTGCTTCATGGTCCATGGGTGCGGCGTGATTACGAGGAGAGAACCGATGCGTTGCAGGTGAAAGCCAGGATCCGGAGGTGCAGTTGGTTTTGGCTTTTCGTTATCGTTACCACCTTCGCCCGACTTTGGCGCAGGCTCAGGTGTTGGCATTATGGTCGCCAGGAACTCATTCAGCGTTCCGGTAAACTTTGTAGCTTCTTCGGCCGACGCAAATTCGATCGCGATCAATGTCTCCGGCGCCTGTTTGGCGCGTATCGTAGATCCAGTGGCAATCAGCATGCGTGAGGTCATTACTTCTTCGGAATGCGCGTTCAACCACTTCACGACATTTCGAAATTCTTTTGGTGGTCCGGAGATTTTTAAGACTGGTTCAAGCAGATCGTTAACCGCGCTGGATCGGATCAATTGTCCAACACCTCTTATTTCGCCGTAAAAAGTGTAGGAATCGTCCGGGACCAAGGTCTCGAAAGTCGGCGCAGGTGTTGGCGCTGCCGTAGCACGCGGTGGCGGCTTAGGTGTTGGCCGTTTTTGCTGGGCCATGACTGGCGCTGCGAGGACGAGGAAGAGCAGCAACATTGAGGCTGCGGTACGTGTGATGACGTTCATGACCCTGACACTATAACTTCGATCAGCAAATCTTTTCCAAGATTTCGTGAAACGAAGCGTCGACGCGGTAAGTCTCCCCTTATCACCGCGTCGACGCAGTTCCGGGTGAGCGTAGCCCCCACTCCTTCCCGGAAAGTGGCCACGGACGACGCGGATGAAAAAGCCGATCTGTCGCTTTGATCCGTTAGATCCGTGGTTAATGCCGGTCAACAAACGCGAACCGCTGGCTATTGGTATTTGCATATATTTCCGGTCGATACATCAGCTCCACACACGCGGGGGCAACCACAAAATTTCCCGGTATCTGCACACGCATCGCATACTGAAAAGTTGCATCACCGTCAAAATGATCGAGGAAGAAAACCGTCCGTCGATCGCGAAACTCGCGCGCGCTGTACCAGTCGGTCCAATTCTTATCTCCATAATCGAGATTTAGATTCCCAACCGCCTGCATTTGTTCCGCGCCGGATGGAATCGGATCTTCCAGCATCAAGTGACGTGCCGCTTTTCCGGTTACGTGAAGTTTCACGACAATCAGATCGCCCGATTGAATCTCGCCGGTCAGCGGAGTTGTGGTCCATTTCAAGTCGTAACCAACCGGCCCCACTTTCAAGCGCTGGTATTCGCGCGTGAGATGCAAATCTGTCGACCCTTGTGCGGCGACGTTTTCGTCGTTGGTGTAATAGTCGAGCGAACTCGAAAAGTAGAGCATGCCCCGGCCGCGTTTCACGACGCGGACCTGGTTTGTCGCAGTAATCGCGCCGCCTTTTTTGTTGAACTGGAATATTTGCGCTGCACTATTCTCAGATACGTGCTCGGCGATGACGGTCTCGCCGTTGAGATACACTTCCAGCTCGTAAGATGGATTCATCTCAGAGTTCAGTTTGACGTAGTCAATCAGTCCGAAGATCGCAAACGCCGTGTCTTTGGTTGAGTTCCAGTAAGCACCCTGCTGACGATCGGATGCGAGCCAACGGGCCGCGAACGGAAGCAACGGACTTTCCGGTTTGATGCACGAAAGCGCCTTTAGGGACAATGCGGTGCCTTCGGTTTTTTCACTTTCAACAGAATCAAGCATCAGCGTACGTTTCGACTCCCAGTGAGCCGTCATATTTTCGATGTTCGCCGTGCGCTCGATTTCCAACGCGACTGCCGCCGCCCGCTGGTCCATTTTGAGTAGTGAGAGTGTCAGGGCGAGAAGGGCACGACCAGACGGCTGCAGATGGGAACGTTCAGCAAACAACTTCTCGACGTATTTGGGATCTGCACCGCCGCTCTCCACTAAAGCATGGACCATAAACGCTCGTGTATCCGGATCGTGGAAGCTGTCGGCTTCGAGCAGGCTCTGAAGTTTTTCACGGCCGCGTGCAAGACGTTCAGCATCCACTTCGTAGCCGGCTTGTTTTGCGAGCGTTAGACCATCGATCACGTACGCAGTCATGAACGGATCGCTCGGATCGTCTTTCCACCAACCCCAGCCGCCATCTTCGTGCTGAAAGGAGTAGAGACGGTTTCGTCCACGCTCAACTTTGTTCTTCAAGTCTTCACGGTTCCGAATTGACGCTGTTTTGAACTCTTTCAACGTCTGCGAAACTATGATGTTTGGCAGAAAACTCGACATCGTCTGTTCCGTGCAGCCGTACGGGTAAGTAGTGAGATAGTCGAGGGCACCAAACAAAGTTCCTGCGATTGAAGGCGTCGCCTCGATATGAAGCTGGCGCGCGCCAAAGTCGGCATTCGGTGGCAGGTTGAAGGTAAACTCCTGCTGCGAATTCTCATCGCTCGTGGTCCATCTCGTGGATTTGCTCTCGCGCAAACCGTTGGGAACGACGTCGAGGGCTAACTCGACGGCATCCGATTCGGTGTTCGTCAAAGCCTTCGCCAGTAATCTCACTTCACCGGTGGCAAAGGCCGAGACCTGCCAGTCGACGCGGTGTTCGCCGTTTTTTGGAATCGTGATCGTTTGTTGTGCCGGACCCTCCAGACGCGCACCCAGGACCGAGATCGAGATCTGCGTCGATTTTTCCTGCTTCAGGTAGTTATGGACGATTCCGGAGAGCGTCACTGTATCTCCCTGCGTAAGAAATCTCGGTGTTTCGAGGCGAATGATAACGTCTTTACGAGCGATGACTTTGCTTCGTGTGACACCGACTTTTGTGTCATACGTAACGCCACGCGCCGTCGCCCGCCAGGTTGTCAGGTTGTCGGGCAAACGAAACTGCACGGTCGCTCGACCGTCCTTACCGGTTAAAGCATTTGCTTCCCAGAACGCTGTGTCCTGGAAATTCTTGCGTATGGTCGGTTGAACCGGTTCACTTTCGTTTTTGAAATCGGCTAACTGGTATGACGGCTTGTTGCTCGCAAGATTCAGCGGCTTCTCACCGGCAAAACCGCGGAATGAATACGACACAGACAGGTTTGTCTCGACTTCGTTGTAAAGCGTTCCGTAAAACTGCTGGCGGATGTTGCCGGAAAAATCGGGCGAAATGCTGTAGATCGCTTCGTCGACCACGCCGAGACTGACTTCTGCATCAGGAACCGGTGCGCCTTCAGCATCGCGAGCGAGAATCGTGTAAGAAGCAGTTTCGCGAGGTTTGTACTCCTGTTTGTCGGAAATAATTTCGAGATTCAAAATCTTGTCGCGAGCAGGAACTACGAGCCGTTGATCGCTTGAGTACATATCCCCATCCCGCACTAAGGTCACGTTCAGAAAGACATTCGGGGCGTAATACTTTTCAATCGGCACGTCGATGATGGTGGTTTTTCCCGCGACGTTGAGGTGTCGCGCGTACATGACGCTTTCGAGTTCAGTCGTGACAAGCAGATCGGCGTGCTCTTGGGGAAGGATGGCAAGCACGTGGGCCGTTTCCCCCGGACGATAAGATCTCTTGTCGGGAACGAGTTTTATCGAGCCCCGGTTTTCGCTGTAGTACTCGGAACTAAGCCATTCGTCGCCGGCGCCGGCAACCCAGATGAAGCCGCCGAGCGTGACAAACTGTTTGTCCGCTTCATGGACCACCGTCTTGATGACGATGTTCCCGGAGTTGGTGATCGGCAGGTTGTAGTCTGCGTGCCCTTCGCGATCGGTGATGACTTCGGCAGAGCCCAGCTCGTCTTCACGAGCTTCGTAATCCGGGTCGTATTCATTTTCCTTGTGTTCGACCTTGACCCAGTTGCGCGAAAGAAACTTTAGAGTGATTTTCGCCGGCGCCGGTTTGCCTTCGTAATCCGTTGTCGAGACGGCGATCGTCGCCGTTTGATCTTTGGTGTAGACGAAACGATCGGGTCTCGCTCGCGCGATGACACTTCCACGAGTAGCGACGAGGCTCGCCGTACCATTGATACTTCGTCTCGAAGAATCGGTTACCTGCACTTCGATGCGATACAGAAAGTCCCAAACATCGTTTTCGTTGCTGGAAGGAACGTCGAACTCAACCTGGAGACGACCCGAGGAGTCGAGCTTGCCATCTCCTTCGACCGTGAGGTCGCTGTAATAGTTATCGTACTGCGAGTATTCCGCTTCTTCGTCTGAATCCTCAGCCGGCTCCTCACTGTCATTGAAATAGGGGTAATAACGATAGCGATAAACGTAGTACTTAACCTCTGCGCCCGCGACCGGCGCGCCAAAAAAATATCGCGCATCGATAGTGAACTTCGTCTTGCTGCCGGCGGGTGTAAATCTTTGCGGTGTGCTGACACTGACTTTGAATTCGGGCTTTTTGTATTCGGCGACGTCAAACGTAGCGGTTGAGCTGCCTTCGTCGGTCTGAGCCTCGATGCGGTAAGTTCCCAGTGGCGCTTCCTCTGCAAGAGTGAACTCGCCATTGAAGGTTCCACGCTTCGAGAGTTGTAATTCCTGTTCGAAAACTCGCGCATCATTTGTATCTTTGACGATTACGTTGACGGTATCGTGCTTGAGTGGGTGGTACTGCCGGTGCTCGTCAAAGCTGCGCAGAATTCCTTTAAAGAAGACTTTGTGACTGGGACGATAAACGGGACGATCAGTGTAGACATAACCCTGAACATTCTCGACGTCTTCGCCAAAGTTGCTGAAATAGAACGAGTCGAGATCGGAAATTGCAAAGTTCTCCCGATCAAAACCGAGGATGATAAAGTTTGAGTCATTCGCTTCGTCATCGTCGGGTTCCACCTCATCCGTTTTCGACGGGATCTTCGTTCGGAAAATGCCTTCGCTATTTGTTCTGCCACTCGCGATGGTATTCCGCTCTCTGACGATCTCTACTCGTGTGTCAGCGCGCGGCATGCCACTCTTGCGATCGACCGCATAGACAAGCAGATCGCCGCTTGCCGAAAGTTTCTCGACCAGCGCGAGATCGGTCACGACGACGATCGTGTAAGCACGCAACTCACCACCGATTGCTTCAACCAGATAAACACCACTCTCCCGCTTGCCGATCGGAATTGAGCGTTGGTCGTACTGTTTTTCGAGAAACGGTAATTGCTCACGCCAGGTCGATACCAGTTGATTCGAATTCAACAGCGGCAGACGCGGGTAATCCGCGACGTTGAGAGGAATGCGGTTGGGTGTCGCGCGAAACGTTTGATTGAAGGTCCTGCGTGTGTCTTGTTTGAGATGTTCCCTGAAATAATCTTTGATTCCCGCGTAGGCCCAGACTTTGACTGCGCGGATGCGTTCCAGCAGAGAACGCCTGGCTGAAAGATTGGGCGCAACCTGCTCGCGTTCTTCTTCGCCGATCTGATGTGGGTCGCTGAGTTGAGTAAAGAACTGGCGCGGATCGTTAAGGCGATACACACGGAAGTCGAGACTGTCGATACCGCGATGGTCCAACCACAGACGCGGGTTTTCCGACGTGCCGAAAGTACGATTGGTTGAAAGCGAAAAGAATGGCCGTGCGCTGGCGGTCGTTACATCTGTATTAACAGTGAACTGCGTTCCTTCGGTCTCTGCTATTGCGGGTTGCATGCGCGAGTGGGCGACGAAGAATGCGGCGGTGATAATGGCGATGTAAACAAAGGAGGGATTGAGGAAGGCTGGTAACCGTAGTAAGAGGACCAGCCTGGGTGTTGGTTTCTTAGCGAGTCGAAACATGCCGCGCATTATTGCGACGACGCGATTGTTCCAACAGGAGCTTGGTATCAGTGTGAGATCAGGTTAGCCCGGAGTTTTGATGTGGAAACCCACACTGGTAAATACATCGAGCCCTATCGCACGTACTGTAGGGGCGGCCCTCCGTGGCCGCCCCTCGTCTTGACCTTTTCCGAAGGGGGCGGCCACGGAAGCCGCCCCTACAGTTCGTTCCGCAGTGCCCGATTCATCACACATAAATAATGCGATCAGTGAACACAAAGTTTCGGCATAAAAATGTAACGTAGCTTGGGCCAAGAACTGTGGAAAAAGATGGTTGCAAATTCCAGCGCTCACGGGTAGATTGATTTGGTTGCTTACAAGGTGGTGATGCTCTCCCGAATGGGATGTATCCCTGCCTTTCACTCAATGCGGGGAGGAAGAAACTGTGCCGACCGGAACTTGCCCGGAATGTGATGCTGATGTCCATGTTGATCTGGACACGGACAAGGGCGAAATAGTGTCTTGTGAAGAGTGTGGAACGGAGCTCGAAGTCGTGGGACTCGATCCCGTGGAGTTGGATATTGTAGAAGAAGAAAGCTACGACGAAGACGAAGACGAAGATGAATACTGACCAAACAGATTGTTAATTACCAATTGCTGATTGCCAATTTTTTGCCCCTCGCACGCGGGCCTGGTCGTTCCCGAAAAAATTGGCAATTGGCAATCGGAAGTTAGCAATCATCTACCAGCAGCTCGATACTCAGAGCGGCTCTGTCGTAAAGTTAAACCACGCGGTCCCTCGACCCTGATCGTGTGCACCTGCCCATCTCGTCTCTTTTCTTCAGGTGGATAAAAAGCCAGCACATACGCCGAACTGACTTCTTCGGCGAGCGCACGAAACAACGGCGCGTAATCTTTCTCGTTGGCGTAGACATTTCGACCGCCGGTCAACTCCGCCAATCCGCTGACATCAAGCGGTGTTGGCAGCGGCGTTTGTGCCGACGATGCGATCACTCGCGAATACGAAGGTAAGGTAACTACAAACACACTCACATCGGCACTGTTGGCCCGCTCAATCACCGTCTTCGGCCCTACCGTATCGCCAACCGGAAAACCGTCAGTCACCACCAGCACTGCACGTTTCATCAAACGTTTCTCGCGCGTACGCGGTGCGCTTCTCACCAGCATCCGAATCGCATCGTCAACCGCATCGTAAGTATGAGTAGACAGGCCGTTGGGCGCATCATGAGAGAGTTTTTCCAGTGCATCGTCCAGCTTGCGTGGATCAGAGGTGAATTTTTGGATTGTTTTGACGCGCATGCCAAAAGTCATGATGGCGTAGACAACCGGATGGCTGGCAAGTTGATTCGAAAATGACTGCAGCGCATTGCGAAGACGAATGATCTCGTCAGTAGTCATGCTGCCGGAAACATCAAGGGCAAAAACAATTGCCAGCGGTCGCGCTTCACCCTGGCGTTTCTCGATCTGGAAAAACGAGATCGGCTGTTCGACACCATCGGAATAGACTTTGAAATCTTCCTGACGCAGGTTCCGGATCGGCCGCCCCTCGACGTCCATGGCGGTCACGTCAACGGAAACGAGATCGGTGTCGATGCGCAACACATCCTCGGGTTCCTGCTCTTTGGGAAACACCTTGCGTGGACGTTGCACTGGCGGCGGCTGGTCCTGGCTTTGCGGCACACTGGGAGTGGCCAGAGCGATGAGCAGCAGGAGAGGAACAAATATGTGCGCTAAAAAAGCCGCGGTTCTCTTTGGCATTACACTTAATCCAGAACGTGCTCAGGATTATACGGACGCGACCTAAGGAAGCAAACGGTGATATCATCCCGAGCGTCCAAGCCGGTTTGCTGTCGAATATACGTGGAGGATTGACGATGAGATTCAAGAAAACTCACTTTGTGTTGGCCATGATCTTCGCCATGGCAGGCACCTCGCTAGCCCAGCAGAGTCCGTCCGTGACGGGAGCGATTGTAGGCGTGACGATGGCTCAGGGTATGAAGAAGAAGAATAAGTCCATGGGTGAGGTTAAAGGCAAAGTGCGCGTGGAAACGGGTACGCCGGATGACGTGACCGTGGTCGTACGACGTGGTGAAACGGAAATCACGCGCTTGACGACTGATAAAAAGGGAGAGTTTCTCGTCTCGCTGGCGCCGGGAATTTATGGTCTGACGTTTCGGAAGACCGGACTGAGTATCGGTTCGATCGAGGATATCGAGGTCAAAGCAGGGAAGACGCGCTCGCTGGGAGATCGTTTGATACTCACAATCGACGAAGGTTCGATTGCGTTCCTCAGTGGCAGCGTTTTCAATGCTGCTGGACAAAGCGTCCCGAATGCTAAAGTTGAATTGTCACGAATCCTTGAAGGCGGAACGACTAAGAAGATCGACAGCCGCGTCACCACCGAAACCGGGTCGTTCAAGTTTCGACTGTCGCCGGATCTGGGGAAGTATCGTGTCAGCGTTAAGGCAGACGGCGCAGAACCTGTGACTAAAGACGTCGAGATCGATGGCGCCGCAGTTTATCGTGTAGCTCTCAATTTACCTGCCAAGCCTCAATGACCGAAGAGCGTGAAGAGTTTTTAACTGCCAAACAACTTGCCGCGCATCTGCAAGTCAGCGAATCGACCATCCGGCGACTCGCTGCAAAGCGTCGCATTCCGTCTGTCAGACTCACCCCGCGAATCATTCGTTTTCATCTCGACGCAGTTCGCGAAGCGCTCGATGTACCTCGCTATCGCATTCGTCACGGAGAATACACCGAACCAGTCGACGACGCCCAAATGAGCTTTGAAGATTTCTTCTTATCCTGATCCGCGATCATCGGTTCGAAAAATCCGTTTCATCTGCGGCCGGGATTAAACTCAACCCACTGATTATTTTGTTTGACGTAGATCTTCGGCGGCTTGATTCGGAAGCTCTTACTAAACCCGGGATTCGCGGCCAGAACTTTTCGCACCATGGCTTGATCCCCAGTGGCGACGCGCCACTTTCCATCTTCCCGCAGCAGATACTGCTGCACCACGATTTTCCCTTCTGCCTGGATCGGACCGACCACACGTCCGTAAAGCACCGTATCGACCACCGCGAGATTGCCCATCACTTTCGTGACGCCGATGTCCATACGATCGAGTTGGTAAAACTCCTGTGCGCGTTGTAGTGCGCTCACAAAACGTTCGCGCGACATGCGAGTGCGCGCCGAGCCTGGCAGGAGATCGTAAAGACTGCCGTAGTCGTGAGATTTCAATTGGTCGAAGACCGTCTGAACAGTGGCGCGCACGTCAGTTTGATCCGACGCTTTCACCATCGTCCCTGAAAACGTCGTCGCCAGCACCAAAACGGCAAAACTAAGAACGCATTTCTTCATCATCAGGCTCTTCATGCTCCTCATTCTCTTCATTTCGAATGGCCAATCGTTGTTTTAGTTGCACTCGATAGTTGAGAATCCAACAAACGGCCCCGCCAGCGGCGGCCATAAACGCCTTCTCATAATCTGTGCGCAAGACAAAGACGACGGCGAGTATTCCGCCGGCCGCAGCCATAATCATCCAAAACGTTTTCACTTGATGTTTACCGGCAACAGCACGTCGACCACTCCGGGCGCATAACAGACTTTGTCATCACACGCCTGTACGCGCAATTTGGCGGAAAGGTTGTGTTTACCTGGAGCGGCCTTCTGGTCTGCCTTCAGCTTCACCTTCAGGTTCGTGTCGCCTTCGTAAACTTTCAGCGGCGTTTCTGAAAAGGAAAACTTTCTCATCAGCGGGTCAGGGTAGGTAACAGACTCGACCGCGACACCACCTGCCGCGCTGACCTCGAGCACAGTCGGTTTTAGATATGGCAGGCTGGGAGGGTTGGCGTTTACGTGATAGCCGTTTGTGATCTTGATCAGTAAGAGAGTTTCGGCGGATGTCCCGGGTGCGATGGTCGCTTCATTCGGTATGGCTTTTACAACATCGACAGAATTGATCGACGGTGGCTCGTCTGAGCCGTTTGTTGTAGAGGTGTTGTTTACCGGTGCTTTGCCGCAACCGATCAAGCTGCAACTCAGCAGCAACAGTCCAATATGCTTTTTCATTTTCTTCTGCGGCCCTCTGCGTAATCTCTGCGTTCTTTGTGTTTCGCCTCAGTTTATCGCAGAGAACGCAAAGATACGCATAGGGCCGCGAAGAAACTTATTCCGGGCTTGGCGTTGCCAGGGCCTGGGCCAGACGCATCCGTTTTGCACGACGGACCAGATACCGACCGATGAATCCCGCCGGCAGAATCACGAAGATAAATATCGGAATCATCACGATCGCAAAGCGCGTGAAGAAAAGTACGATGTCTGACGCCACTCCAATGCTTTCCGAAACAGCGTCGCGCAGCTCGCGACCAAAGCCGGTGCTGGTAACTGTGATTGCGGGTTTGGGCGTTTGAATGTTGACGGTGATAGTTGAAAGACTGGCGCGGTTTTCGAGGAAGCGCTTGCGACCTTCCAGCTTCTCGATGTCAGTTCGCACGTCCGCAATCTGGCGCTGCACTTCGAGTGCGTCGGCGACCTTGTTTGCCTGACGCATGATTTCGAGGAACTGAAGTTCGAGTGCTTTTTGAGTCTTGATGCGCGCTTCGAGATCGATGAACTCTTCGGTAACGTCCTGGCCGCTGACGTTTTCCTGAGGTGTGTTGCTGGCCAGTTTCTTGATTTCATCAAAGGCGACACCGAATTGCGGGGAGGGAACTCGGACCACCAGTTTGATGTCGAGTGTTCGTTGTGCCGGATCGACGTTCTCGCGTTGTTTTGATTCTGACGTGACAACAAAGCCGCCGTTCGCTTCGGCGATTGAAGCAACGCGGTGTTGCGCGTCAGTGGTCGAAGCCACTTCCAGAGTTATTTCGCCATTGCGGATAATCTTGCGTTCAGCAGCCTCGGCAATGGCGCCGCTTTTATCGACATCTGTGAGCGCGACCTTCTGTGGTTGCGGGCTATTTTGTTGCAGGCTGTCATAGACCATGCCTTTTTCAGTCTTGGCAGGTTCTGCAACTGCTTGTGCCGACACCGCATTAGCTTCGCTACTCCTCAGAGCAGAACTGCCGCCACCGCAGGAAAGAGAAAAACTCACCAGACCAAGTAAAAGAATGATTGGAGCTTTCATGATCGGCCTCCATGCAAACTAGGGATAACAGCCCTTGAACGCACGAGGCGCTTCAGACTTGCATGGTTACCAGCGACTTTTCGCAATCTGTAGCAAGCGGGCAGACCTCAATCTCAACCGTGTGTTGCCAGCATGAAGAATTCGACCCGGCCGCAGGCAGGGCACGCGAACAATTCAAGCTCGGTTAGATTGCCGAACAACGCGTCCAGTATGGAGTCTTCACCTGATTCGGAACGAAAACGTCGCTTGCCGACATATGTGAGGTCGGTCTGGCAGGCCAGACAAAACTTCTCTTTGAAGACAGCGTTGAGTAGTTTTTGACCGTGATCTTCGATCTCGAGATCGGAGAAATTGGGGGGTACGGTTCCACTCCGATCGCGTTGGCAGTTCCAGCAGACCTCGAACTTGCTTTCCACCTCTTCGTTACAGTTCGTACAGGTCCAAAACGTTTTTGCCATGCAGCCTCCTTGAGAGAATAGGAACTACTGCTTTGTGGTTTTGTGCGTTTCTTGTGGCTCTATTCGCCGTCGTCAGGATCTTTGCCGTCGGGCTTCTTGATACCGAATTTTTCCAGCCGGTATTGCAATGTGCGGAAGGTTAGGCCCAGGAGCTTCGCGGCTTTGGTGATGTTGTAGTCCGTTTGCTCCATCGCCTGCGTGATCAGGTTGCGCTCGACTTCCTCGAAGTTGATTCCTTCGGCCGGCAACTTAAAGGCGCCGTCGGTTGCTGGTCCAACGTCCTGCCGCACTTCGGTGGGCAAGTCTTCCGGTGTGATCAAATCACCTTCACTAAGAAGAATCGCACGTTCGATCGCCGACTCCAACTGTCTGACGTTGCCGGGCCAACTGTATTCGTTCATCAGCTTCTTTGTTTCCGGAGTCAGACCGGTCACTGGCCGCGATGCGTTCCTGGTGTGCTTCTTGAGGAAGTAGTCGATCAGCACCGTAATGTCTTCACGTCGCTCGCGAAGTGGCGGGACGTCGATCGAGAGCACGTTGATGCGGTAATAAAGATCGTCGCGGAAACGACCGTCAGCCACCATCGCGCGCAGATCCCGGTTTGTGGCTGCGATCACACGCACGTCGACGCTGATCTCATGCGTGCCGCCAACGCGACGGATCTTCCGTTCCTGTAACGCGCGCAAGAGTTTTGCCTGAATACCGACATCGAGCTCGGCGATCTCGTCGAGAAACAGCGTGCCGCGATCTGCAATCTCGAACAGTCCCTTTTTCTCGGCATGCGCACCCGTGAACGATCCCTTCTCGTGTCCAAACAACTCCGACTCGAGCAGGTTCTCATTGATCGCCGCGCAGTTCACCGCCTGAAACATCTCGCCGGAGCGCGGTGATTGATTGTGCACGGCGCGCGCAATCAACTCTTTTCCGGTACCCGACTCGCCGCGAACCAGCACGGTCGAATTTGAACGCGCCACTTTCAAGATCATCTTCTTCACCGATTCCATCTTGGGAGACGCGGAGATGATCTCGATATCGATCGCATCGAGTCGATCGAGCGCACGATTGATTGTTTCCAGCAGCGCGGCTTTGTCATACGGCTTTTCGAGATAGTCGAACGCCCCGCGTCGCAATGCTTCTTTCGCCGATTCAATCGAGCCGTGTGCGGTGAGCAGGATGACGATGATCGACGAGTCGAAAGCCAGCAGTTGCTGGAGCAGTTCGATGCCGTCCATGCCCGTCATCTTCAGATCCGTCAACGCGAGATCGAAGCGCCGGTCTTTCGCAAACTTGAGCGCGGCTTCGCCCGAAGCGGCAGTAGTGACGTCGTAACCTTCGCCCGTCAGGATCATTTCCAGGATTTCTCGCTGCGACTTCTCGTCGTCAACTACCAGAATACTCTTGCGTGACATGTGTGTTCTCTTTTGCCGGCAGAATTATCGTAAAAGTTGTACCGCTACCTTGTTTGGATGCGACGCTGATCGTACCGCCGTGATCGTCGATAGCCTTCTTCACGATCGCTAAACCAAGACCGGTGCCCGTCTCCTTGGTTGAAAAGTAAGGCTCGAAGACTTTCGAGATATCATCAGCAGCGATACCACAGCCACTATCCGTGATCTCCACCTTAACAGAGTTTGCGTCCTGGTTCGAAAGCTTGATCCAGACATTGCCGCCCGAGCCGTTGATCGCTTCGACGGCGTTGATGACGAGGTTTGTAAAGACCGAGCGCAACGACTCGCGGTCTCCCATAACCGGTGGCAGCGCGCCTTCCTGAACAATCTTCGTTTCGATCCCGCATTCTTCCGCTCTACCTTCAACCACGCGTAACGCATCTTCAGCTTCAGCGCGAATGTCGAGACTCTGCAACTCGAGTTTTGAAGGCCGCGAGTATTTTAAGAAGTCGGTGATGTGACGATTGATACGTGCGACTTCGGTCTTGAGTTGATCCGTAAGCTGCACAAAGGTGGCGCGCTTTTTCGGATCATCGGGAGCGAACGATGAACGGAAATGATCGAGCGTCAGGTTGATGTAATTCAGTGGATTACGAATCTCGTGCGCGATTGCGGCTGCGAGCCGTCCGACGACCGCGCCCTTTTCAGCCTGATGAAGTTGCATTTCGAGCTCGCGTGCGCGCGCGAGTTTCGCGGTCATTTCGTTGAAAGCGCCGGCGAGAGTTCCCATCTCGTCGAGACTACCGCTGGGCACTTGCACATCGAAGTTGCCACCCGCGACTTTTCGCGCTGCGCTGGAGAGTTCTTTGATGGGACGAGTGAATCTCCAGACAAAGAACCCGGTGACGAGAGTAGTCACAAACAAAACGCCGAGTGTGTAGAGCGCCGAGCGCGACGACTGTCGCTCCAGAACGTTAGTCAACGTGTGGGCCGAGTCGAGCACAACGATGATAAAGCGCCGTCCTTTATCAGTGTGCACCGGAAAATAGAACGCGCCGGCTTCGCTGAAGTCGACATTCGTCGACGGCGGTATCCACGAGGGAAGTTGTTCGTGCTCTTTGGTGAACTGGACAGCGCTTCGCAGTGGCAGCAGTTGAATGTCTTTGAACTGAACGTATTGGGTGGTCTTGTCTTCGCGTTCACGAGGGGTGAATTCGGGGATCAGGCTGTCTCTGACGTTCCCGTCGTCGTCCACGACGAGAATGTTTTTGACGCGAGCGTGCTTATCGTTCAGCAGCGGCTGGCGCAGGTCGCCGACTATTTCGTCGAGATACTGGTCACTCTGCAGACTTTCCAGGCCGAGGGCAATTCCCGTCATGATGGCCTGTTCCTGCTCGATAATCATCCGCGCATTGGCGCGCACGGTCCGGAGGTTAAAGTAATACTGGATGCCGAGGGTAAGCCCGAGCATAAGGGCCAGCAGCAACAGCAGCCGGGCGCGAAAACTTCGAATCTGGGCCGGGAATTTCATTCGGAAACTAATATTTATCCACAGATTACACAGATTGGATTAAATAATCTGTGGAACAGATCTGGAATCGGTTTAAAGCCCAAGCACGTGCTGTTCCAGTGAAATGTGTATAATCGATTACTTTTTGATTGCCCACAACTGTCGAGTGATGTTATATTTGCAGCGGTCTCAAATCAATGTCCCCAGAGACCGCCCGTTAGGGAATCTCTTCCCGCCCTCAAGTTGCAGCAGAAGGTTTGATCGAAACACGAAAAGAGGCGTTTTTTGAAAGAGCTCGGAACTGCAAACAGTATTGAACGTTTTTCAAGAAGTACAGGAACGCGGTTGGAAGATTCGTTTCAACTCGCCGTAAGGTGAGTTCATCCCTTAAAAGAAAGGTACTTAGGCCTGATGACCCTGCATTTCCATTCCCCTAAGTCACGCCGGCTCGTTTTTATTCTATTTGTCCTAATTTCTCTGGTTTTTTCCGGTACAGCATTCGGGAAGAAGAAAGGTTCGGCGGGCCGTAGTGCCCGCGCCACTAAAAACAGAAAAGCCTCGGCCAGAAGCCGTTCCACGTCACGACGTGGAGGACGGCAAGTGGCGCGAAGTTCGCGTCGCGGCCGTGGTGGTCGTTTAAGCGCTCGCGAACTTCGTAATCAGCGAGCTGCCTCTGCGCGTGAGCAATCCGCCGCGATCAGAGCGCTCGAGAAAAGACTTCGCCGTCCGTTGACGAGACGCGAACGTGCCGCTGAAATGCGACGCTACGGCGCGCGCAATCGTCGTGCGTTGCTCGAAGCTCGTCGTCGTGCTGAAGCTGCGCGTCGTGCTGCGATCGCTCGGCAGATTGCCATCGACAACGCCATGCGTAATGAAGTGCAATCGTACATCGCGAAGGACGATATCAGCGGAGAAGATCCGGAAGTCCGTCGCGTGGCGATGAATGCGCTTGGTTTTCACGCTGGTACGGTAGTGGTGATGGATCCGATGACTGGTCGCGTATATTCCATGGTCAACCAGGAATGGGCGCTGCGTCGCGGATTTAAACCCTGCTCGACGATCAAGCTCGTCACTGGCGTTGCCGGACTTTCTGAGAACGCAATTCCCCTCTTTGATACAGCCGGCGACGGCTATCGTATCGACCTTACGTCAGCGCTTGCTCACTCCGACAATGGTTTCTTTCAGCAGGTGGGAACCAAGATCGGCACTGAGAAGATGGTGAGTTATGCGCGTGAGTTGGGTCTCGGTGAGAAGACCGGGATCAACGTGCCGTTTGAGTTTCCGGGCCGCTTGCCGGAAGTAAAGCCAGATGTGCTTGAGAGACGCATCTTTTCACACGCTGATGGTTTTGAAGTGACGCCAATGCAAATGGCAACGCTCGTTTCAGCGATGGCGAACGGAGGCAAACTCCTGGTGCCGCAGATTGCTCACAGCAGTAAAGAAGCGAGCAAGATGGGCGTCAAGGTGAAACGACAGCTTCCAGTTACGACCGACGTTTGGCAGCGTATGGTCCCTGGAATGGTGGGCGCCGTGAACTACGGCACCGCGCGCAAATCTTACGATCCGACACAGACCGTGGCTGGTAAGACTGGAACCTGCATCGGCCAGGGCGGTTGGGTTGGGTCATTCACTTCTTACGCTCCGCTTGCGAATCCAAGACTCGCAGTCGTGGTGATCGCGCAGGGAACTGATGGCCGCCGTCACTTCCCGGCAGCAGTGGCCGGCGAGATTTATCGTCAACTGAATCACCGCTTTGGAACCGCGATCAACCTTCAGGTTGCATCCACACTCGATGACGAAGAGAAGGAAGTGGCTGACGCTGAAGCTGCCGCCGAGAATGGCGATGCCGCAAATGCTGATGGCACAAACACAGAAACTAACGGAGAAACGACACCGGCCGCGACTGCAACAGCTTCTCCCAATACCAATGTCGCACCAGCAGCCGCTAAACCAGCCACGTCTGAACCAAAGAATACGGTGAAGCGTGTGCTGATGCCGCTCGAAAAGAAACCGGTCGAGGCGCCTAAGAGCAACAACACCTCGACTAAAACGACTCAGACTCCCGCGATTGTTACGCCCGGCGAACAACGACCCAGGCGAATTCAACCCTGACCAGGACCCCTAAGATCCACCCCTCTCTTTGCTTGCGCCGGAGTTTTCTTATCCGGCGCAAATTTTTTTAATGTTTTTACAATCTAAGCTATGTATGTCTTGACACGTTTCCCTTAGTTGCAGGATTATTGCGGGCGTTCTATTTACCCAGGTTCCTTTGGCACCCATTGCGTGCTTCCCCATTGATTCAAAGATCGGCAACCGGTTTTTGGATAGCTCGCATCCTAAAATTTCCCCGCGGCGACCGAAAAAGGGATGGCCCCTGGACGCGACTGCTTGAATTGATTTTTGGAGGTTGGGAACGACTAATGAAAAAGCTGATAACGTTTGTAAGTATTTGTTCTACAGTCGCGATACTCGCTCTGCCCGTTGCAGCGCGCAATTTCATCGCGCAACCGGACACCATTCAAGATGCGGCCTGCGCAGATGAAGCAAAAGAAGCTCTGTACGCATCATTTCTTAAGAACCGAGCCGACGATCAAGCGAAAGCTTACGACGACGCCAAAAAATATTTGGCTTGTCCGACCACCGGCATAACTGAAGCCCAGAACAAGATTGTTGTGTACTTGCAGAAGTGGGTTGCCAAGTACGAAGAGGTCACGAGAGCCGCTCGCTTCGTGGATCTCCTTTACGTACAAAAGAAATATCCGGAAGCATACGCGCTGGGTAAAGAGATCCTGGCCGCGCAACCCGAGAATCTGAAAGTGATGATCGATTTGGGCGCCAATGGTTACCTCGTGGGACCATTGAACAATGCGAGCTTGAGCGCCGAAGCGCTTGGTCACGCAAGAGCGGCACTGGCTGCCCTCGATGCCGGAAAGACTGTTGAAGATTGGAAGCCGCTGACCGGTAAGGACGTCGCGGTCGCATATCTCAACTACTCGATCGGTGCGCTCACTCTGCAAAGCGAGCCGGCAAACGCGCTCAAGTTCCTGATCAAGGCAGCGCAGTTTGAAACGCCTCTGAAGAAGTCGCCTTACACGTACGCATACATCGCCGGCGCATATGAAACTGGTCCCTACGCCAAGATGTCGGAAGAGTACAAGACGCTATACAGCGGCAAGGACGAAACACCGGAAAGCAAACTGATGCTGGCTAACATCAACCAGCTCATCGATCGAATGATCGACGGTTATGCCCGTGCGGTTGCTCTCGCCGGCGCCGATACCAGCTTCGCGCAGCCGAAGGCGGTTTGGAATGAAAGTCTGACAACGTGGTACAAGTATCGGAACAACAACCAGGTAACCGGTCTGGATCAGATGATTGCCGGTATCCTGGCGAAACCACTGCCACCGGAGCCGACTCCGTTGACATCACTTCCGCCGACAGCAACGCCGGCCGCAACACCAGTCAATAATTCAGGCACTGGCCTCGGCGCTGCCAACGGTACTGGCGTAGGCGCCGCCAATGGCACTGGTGTTGGCGCGGCTAATGGTAGTGGCCTCGGTGCCGCCAATGGTCGTGGCACTGGCGCCGCCAGTGGTAACGGCACGGGCAATGGCAACGGCGCCAGCGCCACGAGTCCGGCTGCCGGAACGAAACCCGCAGCCGCTAAACCCGACAGACCACGCAATTAACCAAAGCACTCTGTCTCCATTCCCACGCCGGAAGCACGTCAAGTTTTAGACAAGCTTCCGGCGTTTGCATATAATTCAGCCCGTTTTGAAGAACTCCGACACGACTCCCGATCTGGACCTCCTCGAAACCGTCCTGGCTTACAAGTTCAATGATCGTGCTTTGCTCGAACGAGCTATCACGCACCGTTCGTGGGCTCATGAGAAAGTTGCGCCTGGCGACGAACAACAGGCTCGTAAACTTCATAACGAGTCGCTGGAGTTTCTCGGTGATTCCGTGCTTGGGTTGGTAGTTTCAAACTATTTGTGTAACTCCTACCCGGCCGGCACAGAAGGCGAACTGTCGCGCATGAAGCATCGACTGGTGAGTGCGCCGACGTTGGCGAACGCTTCACTTCAACTCAATCTCGGCGAATTTCTTCGTTTTGGTCGCGGTGAAGAAAAGAGCGGCGGCCGGCAAAAGAATGCGCTGCTGGCGGACGTGTTTGAAGCCATCACGGGCGCGATCTTTCTGGACGGCGGTCTCAATGCAGCAACAAAGTTTGTTTGTTACGCGCTACGCGACGAGTTGGAGGGCGCGGATCCTTTGTCGGCTGCCAAAGCGGATTACAAAACGATGCTTCAGGAGCGTTTGCAGGCGGCACGTCGTCCGGCGCCGCGTTATGCGGTAATCGCCACGCTCGGTCCGCCGCATCAACGTATTTTCCACGTCGAAGTCTCGTGGGATAGCGGCAGCATCCAAGGTGAAGGGCACTCCATCAAGACGGCTGAAGCTGCGGCTGCCCGCGCCGCGTTGGAGGGAATGAGCTGGGACGAATCTAACGATGGCACGGAGTCCTCAGCGGGGTCTAATTGAAGGCTTTTTGTCTACAGATACACAGATTTTGTAAACCAATCTGCGTAATCTGTGGATGCTGAACTTGACCGGCACGAGCAACGTATCTAGGATGTTTTTTTAATGGCCACAAACCGCACTACTGACCGGGTAACAGTCACCGAACCCGATGCGACCGAGGCGAAACCTTTTTTCGCTCGGCTCTTTAACCGTAACGGTCATGAAAAAGAGCCGGTTGCGCCGGTAAAACCGCAGGGTCCGCCCAAGTCTGTCTGGCGTGAGTATTTCGAGTCGGCAGTGGTGACGGTCATCATGGCGTTGTTCGGTATGACGTTCATCGTGCAGGCCGTGAAGGTTCCGACCGGTTCGATGCAGAACACCATCACCATCGGCGATCACCTGCTCGTAAACAAATTCATCTTTGCTCCGGGTAAGTCGCTGCCATTCCTGCCGCAACGTGAGATCAGGCGAGGCGACATCATCGTCTTCAAGTATCCCGGCAATCCGTTCGATCCGAAGCGTGACGATCGTCCTGACAACCGGCCGATACTGACTAACTACGTGAAGCGCGTGATCGGTATTCCTGGAGATCGCATCAGCATCAAGGGAAACAATGTAATCGTTAATGGCCAGGTTGTTCCCGAGCATCACATTACCGCTCGAGATCACAATCGCAAAGATCCGCTCGAGATTATCGACAACCCGGCAAAGAAACCGGGTGAGCTTTACAACGTCTATTACAAGCCTGGTCCGGAAGACGACGGAACGGATTACGACGTGTTTCAGGGTAAAGACGAAATCGTCGTTCCGGAAAACAGTTACTTTGTGATGGGCGACAATCGGAATAATAGTGAAGACAGCCGTTACTGGGGCTTCGTCCCTCGCGATCTCGTGATTGGTCGGGCGATGTTTGTTTACTGGTCCTATGACGAGAGCGCCCCTGCGAGTGGTAACTTTCTGATCGATTTCTTTGTGAACACGCGTTGGGGCCGCACCGGTACGTTGGTGAAGTGAGCAGTCACGAAGCACAAAAACGAACGCAGAAGATCATCTGTGCTTTTTGTGCGTCTTTATGGTTACTCGTTTTTGTCTTCGTCTGTGGCGACGTTGCCGCACAACGCAAGTCGAAGAAGAAACCTGCGCCAACGCCTCCACCGCAAACCGAACTCTCCAAACTCCGCGACGAATACATCCGGCTCACGAACGAATACAAAGCAAGTCTCGGAAAGCTGTTGCCGTTTTACGAGAACGATGTGAAGCGAGCGGAGGAAAAGCTTGAACAGTCGAAGAAACTGCTCGCCGAAGGTTTGATTCCGCGCACACAAGTTGCAGAAAACGAACACGCCTTGGCACTTGCCAAACAGAAGATCGAAGAGACTAATCGCCAGATGTCGAATGCCGAAGCGCAGATCGCCGGCGTGTTGGTCGAGACGGCTGCCGATGAAGAGATTTCGAAGAATCTTCGACTCGCGAAACAGGGTCTGATTCGGACTGCTTCGTTTACTCGTTTTACCGGCGCGGGTGGCTGGAATATTGGAGAAGCCTGGAAGATTCAACGCTTCTTTTCTGACACCTTCAATAAGCAACTTCCCATCGCCGTCTTCGGACAGGGAGCAATTCATGATCGCTGGCGGCTGGACCATCACAACGCCATGGATATCCAACTTCATCCCGATGGCGTGGAAGGCCAGGCGCTGTTGAACTATTTACAGAAGAACGGAATTCCGTATTCAGCTTTTCGTTCGGCAATTCCCGGCACTGCCACTGGTCCACACATACACATCGGTAGACCATCTCACCGTTACTGAGTCGGAAACCTATGAAAGCCATCTTTGTTTACGCGACCATCCTGCTATTTCCAGTCTTCGCCTTCGGTTCCCAAATGAGCACCAGCAAGTCATTCACCGAGAAACAGGCTTCGCACTTCGCCGCGCTGGCGTTGAAATGCGTGAGCCGTGAGTTTCCGAACAAGCCCGAGCACGTCATCAACAACGCGAGCGAGGTCAGCAGTCCCAAAACTCTGCACCCGGCCTTTTATGGTTGTTACGACTGGCACTCTTCGGTACACGGTCACTGGATGCTGGTGCGATTGTTGAAGACGTTCCCTGGTCTTCCTGAATCGGCACAGATTCGCGAGGCGCTCAATGCAAACCTCACCGCGCAAAACATCCAGGCAGAAGTCGCGTACATGAAGCAGGCGAACCGCCAATCATTCGAACGCACGTATGGTTGGGCGTGGGCCTTGAAGCTGGCCGAGGAGCTTCACACCTGGAACGACCCGGACGGAAAGAAATTGTCTGAGAACTTACAGCCGCTCGCTGAGACACTCGCGAAGTCGTATCGAAATTTTCTTCCCAAGCAAACCTATCCGATCCGAACCGGCGTGCATCCAAACACCGCTTTCGGGTTGGCGTTCGCGCTCGACTACGCAAAGACAGTTGGCGATCGCGAGTTGGAAGCGTTACTGAGCGAACGCAGCCGGACATACTACGCAAAAGATACTGACTATCCCGGTAGCTGGGAGCCCGGTGGTGAAGATTTCTTTTCTGCTGCCTTGATGGAAGCGGACCTGATGCGGCGCGTCATGAAGCCGCAGGAGTTTAGCGCCTGGTTTCATCGGTTTCTGCCCGGTGTTGCGAAAGGCGGCCCACCGGCTTTGTTACAGCCGGCGATTGTTACCGATCGGAGCGATCCTAAGCTGGTCCATCTTGATGGTTTGAATCTCAGCCGGGCGTGGTGCATGCGAAGCATCGCGGTGGCTCTGCCCGCTGGCGATCGGGCGCGGCAAAATCTTTCATCTGCAGCCGAGCGGCACGCGGCCGCAGCCCTCGCCCACGTTGCGAGCGGCGACTACGCCGGCGAACACTGGCTCGCCTCGTTCGCCGTATTTTTGCTGTCGACAAATTAGCCACAACAAGGCACAGCAGGCGCAATTGATCTACTGAAGTGCATTTTGTGCCTTTTTGTGGCGCAAGTCTTTTTCGTTCCAGCCGTTCCTCTACCGCTATGAAGACAATCATCCTTTCTATTTCCATCGTTACTTACCTGTTGTTCAACGCCGTCGCCGCTCAGCAAACTGATTACTCGCAACTGCGAAACGAAGCGGAGACGCAGTACGCGGAGGGCTCGTACTTCCGCGCCAACGAGCTCTATGCGAAGGTCGAGAAAACCAAGCTCAATCCGGCGGAACGGCGTTGGGTTGAGTTTCGTCTCGCCGACACGTCCTGGCGTGCGCAGGCAGCGACGCAAACACCAGACACGACGCGTTTTGAACAGGCACAGAAACAACTGGAAGAGCTGATCCGCATTATCGAAAAGGACACGGATCGCGATCTGGTCTGGACCGAAGCACACGAATCACTCGGCGATTTCTTCTGGACTCGACGTGGAAGTATGAATTGGTCTGCTGCCTGGCCGCACTACCAGCAAGCACTCGATTGGTGGGCCGGTCAACGCGATCTCGAACGCGCGCGCGATCGTTATCTCAAGATTGTCTTCCGCGCCGCTCAACCACCTCGCGCCGACGACTATTACGTCTACACGTATTACGGCAATTACATTCCACTCGACATCCTCGAAAACGCTCTCAAGATCAGTAATACAGCAAACGACGCGTCGTATATCAATTTCCTGCTCGCGATGACCATGCGTTACGCCGGCGGCGACTACACCGCGCGTTCCCGCGTTCCCGATCAGTTTGAAGATGCACTCAAAGCCGGAAAGCAATCCGACTGGTACGACGACGCGCTCTTTTACTACGCGGAATGGATGAACAGCTACGGGACTTTCCGGCTGATGGAAGATGGCCAGGTGACACAGCAGCCCGATTACGTCAAAGCGGTCGAACTCTATCGCCGGTTGCTCAGGGAGTTTCCAAAAGGCACTTCGCGCTATTTCGATCAAGCTCAACAGCAGATCAAGAACATCACCGAGCCATCGCTGTCAGTAGTAGTCTCCAACATCTTTCTTCCCGGCTCCGAGATCCAGTTTGAAATGAGTGCACGCAATGCCCGTCGCGTCGACTTTGCCCTCTACAAAATCGACATGACGCGTGACGTTCGCTTCATTGCAACTGAAGACGAAGAAGATGGTGAAGGGGATTCAGCGCCGTGGGTGCAAAGAATCCCGACCGCCGGTCGCGCGCCCTTCAAGACATGGACCAAAAATCTGATTGAAAGCCAGACTCACAAAGCTTTCAACGAACAGATTCGAGTCGAAGGCAAAGTTCCGACCGGCGCGTACCTGCTTGAACTAAAAGGTGGTGGCGCACTGTCGGCTCGTGAACTCGTGCTCGTTTCAGACGCGACTCTGGTGTTGAAGTCGTCAAGCAAACAAGCGCTCGTGTATTTCGCCGATGCGGTGACGGGCGCGCCTATCGCCAATGCGAACATCTCACTTTGGGAAAGCTACTATCTGAACAACAAGTATCGTTGGCATCGTCTGCGTCAAACGACCGACGCTGACGGCCTCGCGCGTTTTTCATTAAGAGGCACCTCCGACTCGCGTAACCTCTTTGTGACCGGCGCGGGCAACGATCGGCAGGCATTTGCCGCCGGCTATTCATACAGCAATCATGCGGACCAGGATTGGCGCATCTACGCGTTCACAGATCGACCCGCTTATCGTCCCAAAGAAACCGTGCAATGGAAATTCATCGCCCGCCGGATGAAAAACCAGGTCTTTACGACTCCGGCCAATCAAGTCGTCGAGTACGAGGTCACCGATCCGCGCGGAACGAAAGTCACTGACGGCAAAGCGACGCTGAATGTTTTCGGCAGCGCGTGGGGATCGTATGAGTTGGGCGAACAACTGCCGCTCGGCGAGTACAACATTCAGTTCTGGGACGAAGGCCGCAAGCAACACATCGGCACCGCAAAACTATTCCGGTTGGAAGAGTACAAACTGCCGGAGTTCAAGGTTGATGTAAAAACTCCGGAACAGGACGGCAAGAAAAAAGCGTTTCGCGTCGGTGAGAAAGTCGAAGTCGATATCCAGGCTGACTATTACTTTGGTGGACCAGTCAGTAACGCGTCAGTCGAGGTGGTTGTGTACCAGAATCCGTTTTATCACTACTGGTTTCCGTATCGCGAGTATGCGTGGTACTACGACGACTTCGAGAACCGCCGTCGCAATTACACCGGCGGGCAGGGCACCGTAATCAAGCGTGAAACAATCAAGACGGATGCGACTGGGAAGGCAACGTTAAGTTTCGACACGCCGCGTGAAAACTACGGCCAGGATTTTGAGTTTCGCATCGAAGCACGCGTGGTTGATTCGTCGCGGCGCGAAATCGTCGCCAGCGACAGCGTGCGCGTGACGCGCCAGCGTTATTACGTCTATCCTCGCTCAGAACAGAACCTCTATCGTCCGAAAGATAAAGTAACCGTCGACATTAAAGCTCTCGATGCAAACGAACAGCCGGTCCAGACCGAAGGAACGGTAAAGGTCACACGCGATTATTGGTGGGAGATCTGGATCGATCCGCGCGGGCGCGAAGTGAAGGGTGAAGAGTTGCGCCAGTTGCAGCAACGCTCTGACGTGTTTCCACCCGTTACTCCGAGAGGTCAGGGACGCTGGCGACTGAAGTTTCGCGGTTATCAGCGCGACGACATACTCACGCAAAAAGTTACGACTGATAAAGACGGTGTGGCCCAGTTGAACTTCACTCCCGAGCGCGAAGGCTATTATCACGTCGCGTGGCAGAGTAGTCAGGGCGCCGACCCGGTTCGCGATCGTTTGCTGCCACCGGTGAAGGCAGAGACTTATGTCTTTGTTTGCTCGAACAACACCACGGACCTTGGCTATCACCACAGCGGTCTCGAGATCGTCGTCGATAAAGACACATTCCGCACCGGGCAAACTGCCCCCGTCATGATTTCGGTTGCACAGCCCGATCGCTACGTGCTGTTCAGTGTCGAAGGTGATGATCTGTTCAGTTACCGCGTGGTCCATGTGACCGGCAACACCAAACTGATCGAACTTCCGATCGAAGAGAAGCATGTTCCAAACATCTATCTCAGTGGGCTGATGATCAGCGACGGAGAAGCGTTTGTGGACACGAAACAGGTCGTGGTGCCACCCGTCGAGCGCTTTCTGGCCGTCGCAGTTAAATCGGATCGCGAACAATATCGCCCGCAGGAAGAGGGAACTCTCTTTGTAACCGCGAAGGACGACAAAGGTTTGCCTGTTTCGGCTGAGATCGCGCTCGGGCTCGTCGATGAGTCCGTCAAATACATTCAGCAGGACTACGCCGGTGATCCGCGGCAGTTTTACTACGGCGCCAAGCGTGCACAGGAGGTACAAACGCAGAGCACCCTGGACCAGAAGAGTTACGCGCAACTCGTCGAAGTCGAGGGAGAGTTACGCGATCGCAAAGACCTCGCCGGTAACGAAGAAGTTGACGACGTGGTCCAAACCAAAACCAAGTCAGGAACTGCGGAATTCGCAGGACGTCCAGCGAAGTCGCCGGCGGCTTATGATGGCTTCGTAGGTGGCGTAAAACGAGAGATGCGATCGCAGGGTCTCGCAGATAGTGTGTCCGCGCCGGTCAACGCTGCAATGCCCGCGGAAGTCCCGCCTCCTCCTCCCGGACAGGAGCCTGCCGTGCAGGTACGAAGCGACTTTCGCTCCACCGTTCTTTGGCTTCCCGATGTGAAGACTGATGCCGGCGGAAGTGCAACCGTTAAGGTCAAGTATCCTGATTCGCTGACGACGTGGTCCGCAACCGCGCGAGTGGCGACTGCCGGTAACCAGTTTGGCATCGGCAACTCGAGCACACGTACGAAGCAACCGCTGATCGTTCGACTTCAGGCGCCGCGCTTCTTCGTCGTTGGCGATCAGGTAACTGTGTCCGGCGTTATCAACAACAACACCGACGAAGCGATGAGTGTGATGCCTGCCTTGAATGCTGAAGGTCTGTCGGTTACTGGTTTGCTCGTCGACGGCAAACCGGCCGGAAGCATGCAGACGCCGGTCCAAATCAAGGCGAACAGTGAAGCCCGAGTCGATTGGCTGGTGGACGTGAAACATGCCAGCGAAGCGAAGCTGAAAGTTGAAGCGCGCGGCAGCAAATACGCCGACGCGATGGAAAAGACTTTCACCGTCTTCGAGCATGGCATCGAGAAATATGTGACGCGATCAGGCAAGATGCGCGGTGACAGCGTTTCAATCAAGCTCGACATTCCGAAAGAACGTCGCGCTGACTCGACAAACCTTACTGTCCAGATCGCACCCAGCATGGCCACCACGATGCTCGATGCATTGCCGTATCTGATCGATTATCCGTACGGCTGCACTGAGCAGACAATGAGCCGCTTCCTGCCGGCCGTCATCACGGCAAAGACGTTGCGCGACCTCGGTCTGAAACCCGAGACCGCGATGCACAAGATCTTTGGCGGTATCGAAGCCCCGAGTGCGGCTGCTACACATCCGCAAGGTCGCAAGGACCTGAAAGAGCTGGAAGCAATCACGAAGCAGAGTTTGACCCGTCTCTACGATTTCCAACACGCCGATGGCGGTTGGGGTTGGTGGAAGGACGGCGATAGCGATCATTTCATGACTGCGTACGTGATCTGGGGCATGACACTCGCACGTCAGGCTGGTATCGACGTCCGATCGGAAGCGATCGAGCGTGGCGCTGCATTTCTCGACAAGGAGTTGGTTGAAGAAGAAACCAATTACGACTCACAGGCGTGGATGCTTCATTCACTCGCGGTCTATCACGCGAGTCGCAAACAGACGGAAGTGAGCAAGTTCCAGGCGAAGGCTTTTACCAATCTCTGGAACAACCGCGATCGCTTGAATGCCTACACACGTGCATTACTCGCGCTGGCGGCCCACAACTTCGGTTATCGCGATCAGGCGAAGACACTCGTCGCGAATCTCGAAAACGGCGTCAAGGCCGATGCGAAGCCTGACACGTCAATCGTGCAGAGTGGCGCACAAACGTCCGATCCTTCTGTCATCGGTACCGCTCACTGGGGCGAGGATGGGATTTACTGGCGCTGGTCTGATGGTGGTGTTGAGGCAACTTCATTCGTGTTGCGCGCCCTCCTCGCCATCGATCCGCAAAACAAGCTGATCGAGCCGGTCACGAACTGGCTGGTGAAGAACCGGCGCGGCGCGCAGTGGAGCAACACGCGCGACACCGCAATCGTTGTGCTGACGTTGAACGATTACCTGCGAGTTAGTGGAGAAGTGCAGCCTTCGATCGGATACCAGCTACTGGTAAATGGAAATCCGATTGCGACGAAACAGATCACGGCTGACGATGCGCTGAGCGCGCCGAGCCAGTTTGCCATTTCACGCGAACTGCTGCGCGATGGCGCAAACGAGATCAGCATCGTGCGGAATAGTGGCAGTGGTCCACTCTACTTTTCCGCGGCGGCGGAGTTCTTCAGTCTGGAAGAGCCTTTGAAACCCGCCGGCAATGAGATCTTTGTGAAGCGACAGTATTTCAAGCTCGTCAATCATCCGACCTTGCTGAAAGGATTCGTTTCGGAAAGAGTGCTGTTGAATGACGGAGAAACAATCAAGAGTGGCGATCGCATCGAGGTGGTGCTTACGGTTGAGGCCAAGAACAACTATGAATATCTGCTGTTTGAAGATCTCAAGCCGGCGGGACTCGAAGCGGTTGCGGTTCGCAGTGGCGAGAGTGTCTACGTGCGTGAGCTCAAATCAGGTGGTGGTTTTACGGGCCGTCAGCGCTGGGTTTACCAGGAGTTGCGTGATCGGAAAGTCGCGCTGTTCGTAGACAAACTGCCGGAAGGAATCTGGCAGCTTAGTTACGAGATGCGAGCTGAAGTACCGGGCGCTTTTCATGCGTTGCCGGTGTTGGGCCAGGCGATGTATGTGCCCGAGATTCGGACCAATGGCGCCGAGACGCGTGTCCGTGTGGTTGATTAGCCACGGATTACACGGATTGATTAACGGAGTTCATCAAGCCGTGCCTTTGCTTCCTGGATCATTGCTTTGACTTTTGCGAGATCGTCCAGGGTAAGCGTGGTGGTGGCGCGATTGCAGATGCCGGTGCTCATGCTGACGGCAGTGCCACGGGCTGTTTGTCGAAAGACGGCGATCTCGAGGTCGCCGAGAGTCTTGAAGCGCGCTTCAAACCCGACGAGTTTGGTGGCGGTTTCGTCGACTCTCGAGATCACCTCGATGGCATTCAGCAGCGACTCGATCTCTTCGTAATCCACAAAGGCGCGGTTATCCTCGGGTCGCTCACCACCCTCGCGCAGTGCGACAACTAATCCCTTCGCGCGGGCTACGTTTCCCAGTTCGCGCATTTCCACGGCGTCGACTCTGATGCCGCGCACCTCGAGTGTGGTGATGCGTGTGAACCCTTTGAGGATCACGGTGCTGTGGCGGTCTTCGATTGCCTCGAGCTTGGTCCGCGGTTCAAATGGTTCACAACCAACCTTGCGCCAGAACTCCGGTCCGGGTCGTTGGGCCAATACAGTGCCGGCGCAGATCAACACAAAGGTCGAGAGAAGAATCGTTTGTCTGTACATGAAAATCTCCCAGGGAGAGAGGATTTATTGCTCGCTATCACTTACAAGCCCGCCAGGAGTTCCAAAAATAACACGAATCATTGTGAGTAAACGGAAAAAATCCGTAAAATCCGTGACCTGATGACTGAAGACTTCTACTGCGACGAAGTTTTGAGCGGGCGAACACCGGTGGAAATCGTTCGTGAAACCGATAACGTGCTTGCTTATCACCACACGCGCCCGTTTTGGCCGGTGCATATCGTGGTCATTCCGAAGCGGCACATTTCATCGTTGGTGACTCTTGAGGAAAGTGATGGTCCGCTGCTGCTTGAGATGCTCAGTGTGGTCCGTGAAGTGGCGAAAGAAGTGCTCGTGGAACACGGCGCCTGTCGTGTGTTAACCAATCTCGGCAAGTACCAGGATTCGAAACATTTGCACTGGCATGTTAGCTCAGGCCTTTATCCACAGATTGCACAGACTGATTAACAGAATCTGTGTAATCTGTGGATGAGAACCCGACCCGCCGACAAACTTTATTTCGAAGCCATCTTGGTGCGCGCTTGTTCCGCACGCGCGGCGCCGATTGCTGTGGTTACTTCTTTGACCTCTTCGGGTGGTGGCAGGACAGCTTTCATGCCCAGCGATTCGATCCAGAGTTCACGACACCAGCCTTTAGTGTGATAGAGATGTTCGTCCTCTTCGTCTTCGACCTCGTCGTGTGCTTCTTTAAGAACCGTGGCCACGTTGCCTTTTACTTTTTTCGCGACCTCGCCGATTAAGTGCCAGTTCTGGTGGTCCTTCGTCTCAGCCAGAACGACGGCTTCACATGCCACTAGTTGAGCCGCGCCCGGTTCGCCTTCCGCCAACGCCATCTCCATCGATTTCACTAACGCCTCGCCGATCGTGCGTACGACTTTGCGACCCGGAGTTTCTTCGTTGACGTCTAAATCAAGTTTTGTGAGCACGCCTTCCATGATGGTGACGTGGTTCTTAGTCTGTTCGAGATATTCTTTCCATTCTTCTTTCAGGTCATCGTTCTCGGCGCAGCGTATTGCGGTTGTGTATACCTGAACGCCGCCGAGCTCAGTTTCAAATGCCTGATATAAAAGTTCGCGTACTTGTTCGTCTTTCATTGGCCCCTCCTTGTTTCGGTTGAGCTATGAGCAAGTGACAGGCCAGACTGATATTGCGATTTTATGGTGAGTTGAGACTTGGGCGCGTATTTTTATGAGACAGGCGCGACTGATCCGGAAATCAAATGAGGACATCGTGTGGCAGTGAAGGAAGTGTCCACAGATTCCACGGCTTGTTTATTGAATCTGTGTAATCTGTGGACAAAACTTCAATTGCCGATGAAGATTATTCTTTCGCTTTTCATCACGCTTATTTCAGCCATCGCTGGGTTGGGTCAGCAAGCTCAACTCGACGCGCTGCGGGCTGAGGGGTATGAGGCGCTCTATAACCTCGACTACGAAGCAGCACGACGACGCTTTCAGAAGATGGTGGATCTCGCCCCCGAAGATCCTGCCGGCGCGCAGTGTTTGGCAACGAGTTTGTGGTTGCAGCAGTTGAATGACTCGTACCGGCTGAAGGGAACGCTTTACAGCGGTGACGATAAGGAAAGGGCTGATCGACGTCAGGCGGACGAATTTCGCAAATGGATTCGCCAGGCTAAAACGCTTTCCGAAGCTCGCTTAAAGAAAGAGCCGCGCAATGTGGAGGCGCTTTATTATCTCGGCGCCGCCGAAGGACTCGAAGCTGCATACACCGCCCAGGTCGAACGGAAATACGTGGCGGCTTTGCGCGCCGGAACCAATGCGATGGACCACCATCGCGAGGTGATCAAGCTGTCAGCTGATTATCACGATGCCGAGCTTACGATTGGTTTGCATAATTATGTTGTCGGGTCGCTGTCGTTGCCGTTGAAGATGATTGCGGGAACGATGGGCGTGCGTGGATCTAAGAAGCGCGGGCTCGAGACGCTCGAACGTGTGACGACCGAAGGCAAATGGGCTCGCGATCTCGCGCGCATTTTGCTGATCGAGCTTTACAAACGCGAGAAACGCTATGACGACGCGGTGAAGTCGGCGCGACTGTTATCGGAAAAGTATCCGCGGAACTATCTTTTCAAGTTACAAATGGCCGAAGCGCTCGGTCTCCAGATTGCGGCCTTGCGCAAAGCGAAAGATCCATTCAAAGCCGAGGAAAACGAGTTGCAGAACATTTTCAACGTTCTGTCACGCGACAAAACCTTCGACACGTCAACTCGTGATCTCATCAATCAACGCTGGACCCTCGCACGCCAGCAACTCCGCTAGGTCTCTGTGCGACCTCTGTGTCTCTGTGGTTTAATGATTCGCAATAAACAACTACCACAGAGACACAGAGAACGCAGAGGTTGCACAGAGAAATCGAGATGACTGATCACCACAACGAGAGACTGCTCGGACTGCTCGATCGAATCAAAGAATTCCTGCGGACCAAAGTCTATCCCCTCGAAGCTGAATTTCTGCGCCGCCCTTTTCGCGAACTCGCGCCAACTCTGAGCACCAGGCGAGATGAGGTTAAGTCGATTGGTCTCTGGGCTCCGCACCTTCCGATCGAACACGGAGGCCTGGGATTAACACTCTCAGAATTCGCGCTCGTCAGCGAAGAACTCGGCCGCACTCCCATCGGCCATTATCTTTTCAACTGCCAGGCGCCGGACATCGGCAACATGGAGATCCTGCTGGACCACGGCACCGCGGAACAAAAGGAAAAATACTTCACACCGCTCGCGCGCGGTGACGTGCGCAGTTGCTTCTCGATGACCGAACCCGAGCATCCCGGTTCGAATCCGACCTGGATGAGTACCACGGCGACAAAGGATGGCGACGATTACGTCATCAACGGTCACAAGTGGTTTACGTCCTCCGCTGAGGGCGCCAGTTTCGCGATTGTGATGGCCATAACGAACAGGGACGAAACGAATCGCTACAAACGTGCGAGCCAGATCATCGTTCCGATTCCCACGCCGGGATTTCAGCTAGTGCGAAACATCAACGTGATGGGAGACGAGGGCAGCGATTATGCCAGCCACGCGGAAGTGAGATACGAAAACTGTCGTGTGCCGCAAAGCAACGTGCTCGGCGCGGAAGGGCACGGGTTTGCAATCGCGCAGGAACGACTTGGACCAGGTCGGATTCATCACTGCATGCGCTGGATTGGTATTTGCGAACGCGCGTTTGATCTGATGTGCAGCTACGCCGCGCGCCGAGAGTTGTCGCCGGGTGTGACCCTTGGAAGTCGTGAGAATGTTCAGGAGTGGATCGCGGAGAGTCGTGCCGAGATCAATGCAGCACGATTGCTCGTCCTGCAAACGGCGAGTGCGATCGATCGTCAAGGGGCGGCTTCAGTGCGAGAGGATATTTCACTCATAAAGTTTTTTGTCGCGGGAATTCTGCAAAAGGTTCTGGATCGTGCCATCCAGGTGCACGGCGCCCTCGGACTCACCGACGCTACGCTGCTGTCATACTGGTACCGGCACGAACGCGCGGCGCGGATCTATGACGGACCGGATGAAGTGCACAAGATGGTCGTCGCGCGCGCCGAGTTGAAGAAGTATCCACAGATTACACAGATTGATTAAATGTCTACTTTAGATCGTTCGACTTCCGTTCGGCAGGGAGAGGAACTACCGGCAGAACTCCTTTTCGAATATCTCCACACGCATCTTCCCGATCTCACGCCACCGCTAATCGTCGAACAGTTTCCCGCAGGCTTTTCCAATCTCACTTATTTACTGCACGCCGGAGATCGCGAACTCGTGCTACGTCGTCCGCCCGTAGGTGCGAAGATCAAAACGGCGCACGACATGAGCCGTGAGTATCGTATCCTCTCGCATCTATATCCGGTCTATCACAAAGTGCCGCGACCGCTGTTGTACTGCGACGATGAGTCAATCCTCGGCGCGCCGTTTTATGTGATGGAGCGTGTGACAGGCATCATCCTGCGCGCGCAACGACCAAAGGAAATTGATCTTTCGCCGCCTCTGATGCGTCGTCTCTCACAGGCATTCATTGAAAATCTCGCCGAGATTCATGAACTTGATTACCACGCCGCGGGATTAGGCGATCTCGGATCACCGCAAGGCTACGTCAAACGGCAGGTTGAAGGTTGGACCAAACGATACTTCAACGCGCGCACGGACGATGTTCCCGAGATCGAAAAACTCGCCGAGTGGTTGGACCAGAATCTTCCCGCGGATTCGGAACGATCTGGTCTGATTCACAATGATTACAAGTACGACAACCTCGTACTTTCTCCTGACGATCTCGGCCGCGTAATCGCCGTACTCGATTGGGAGATGGCGACGATTGGCGATCCCCTCATGGATTTCGGCACCAGTCTTGGTTACTGGGTTGAGACTACCGATCCGGAGGAATGGCAGCGTTACGGTTTTGGTCTCACGAGTCTTCCCGGTAGCTTCACACGAACGGAATTGTTGGAGCAGTACACGCAACGCACGGGACGCCGGATTGATGAGCCGGTGTTTTACTTCACCTATGGGTTGTTAAAGATCGCAGTGATCGTGCAACAGATTTACTTTCGATATCAGAAAGGATTGACGCGCGATCCGCGGTTCGCAGGACTCGGTGCGCTCGTGAAGGCGTGCGGCGATCTTGCACAGCGCGCGATCGAGCGTAAGCGCATTGATTCGTTAGGGTAGGTCGCACTTCTGTGTAATCTGTGGATAAGAACCTCAAATTTAGATCACCACCAGCAGTTTATTTTTTCTTGACCCTTGAAGTGTGCTCAAGGTAGGCTTTCGCAGTCATTTGTCAATACGGCCGGCCGCCATCCTCACGATTACTTTCACATAATCGCAAGCTGTGGGGATTCACCGCGCCTGACACTCACTGAAAATGAATCACTACTAACTACACTTCAACTCAACGAACAACAAAAGGAGCAACCTCATGTACCTCAACAAGCATAAGTCCAGCCTTAAGACTACCGGCTGGCTTCTCATCTTCAGCCTCTTTGCTTGCAGCGTCGATAATCTCTTTTCACAACCATTCACAGCTTCTGCACACAACAGCGGTGTCAAGACAGAGGCGATAAAGCCAGACTCAATGAGTAAGCATGGTCAGCCTAATCAGGCGCGGGTTAGCGATGTTTACGGTAAGAGACCCATGAGCTTTGAAGTCAACCAGGGCCAGGTCGATGATCGCGTAAAATTCCTCGCGCGCGGCAGCGGCTACAATCTCTTTCTGACTGCGACTGAAGCGGTCTTCTCTTTGACTGTACCCGGAACACAAGACAAGCGAGAAGACTTCCAGCCCGATGTGCTGCGGATGAAGTTGGTCTCTGCAAATTCTTCTGCGCGGGTGACTGGCGTCGAGGAGTTGCCGGGCCGGAGCAACTATCTGCTTGGCAACGACCCGAAGCAGTGGCACACCGACGTCGCTCACTATGCCAGGGTCAGAGCCGAGAACGTCTATCAAGGCATCGACATCGTCTACTACGGCAACGAGCAAGAATTGGAGTACGACTTCGTTGTCGCGCCCGGCGCCAATCCGTCGGCGATCACGCTATCGTTCGACGGGACGCAAAGCATCGAAACAGATGCGCAAGGCGACCTCGTCCTCCGCACTCCTCGCGGTGAGGTACGTCAACGCAAGCCTTTCATTTACCAGGAAAACGACGGCCGTAAACGTCAAGTAGACGGACAGTACGTGAAAATGGGGAAGGAACAGGTGGGCTTCGAGATCGGAGAGTATGACCACAGTTTGCCCCTGGTGATCGATCCGTTACTGCTCTATTCAACTTATCTTGGCGGGAGTGTCAATGACTATATTCTTGGCATTGCTACTGACGCAGGCGGAAACTCTTATGTGGTAGGAGGCACAGGATCGCCAAATTTCCCAACGACAGCGGGCGCGTTTCAGCTGGCCATCGCAGGTGGTGGTGACGTTGTCGTGACAAAGATGGACCCTTCCGGCTCAATACTCCTCTACTCGACCTACATCGGCGGATCCGGCAGCGATTCTGGCGTTGGGATCGCTGTAGATGGGGCGGGCAATGCCTACGTAGTTGGCTATACGCTTTCATTGAACTTCCCCACCACACCGGGTGCCTTCGACGTCTTCGGCGACATCAACCAAGACTCTTTCGTAACAAAGCTCAACCCGTCAGGTACATCTCTCGGCTATTCAACCTATCTTGGCGGTGGCGGCAGAGATGAACCCTTTGCTATCGCCGTCGACTCCATGGGCCAGGCCTACGTGACAGGTTCCACGCAGTCGCTCAATTTTCCCGTGACGTTTGGAGTTTTCGACACCACGTTCAACGGCATGGACGACGTCTTCGTAACTAAGGTGAATGCGACTGGCACAGCAATCGGTTACTCCACTTTCATCGGAGGCACTAACCGCGAAATCGGTGTCGGGATCGCCGTAGATATCTCAGGCAACGCCTATGTAACCGGAATGACAGAGTCACCTAACTTCCCGTCGACTATAGGAGCATTCGACAACTTTCTCGGCGGTTCCACCGACAGCTTCGTGCTGAAGTTGAACTCAATAGCCACTGGCTTCTACTACTCGACCTTCCTGGGAGGCACCCTAACCGATATTGGATTTGCTATCGCCGTGGACGGCGCCGGTTTTGCGTATGTGACCGGGTACACAGTGTCGACTAACTTCCCGACCACCCCCCCGGCATTCGATCGAGTCTTGGGTGGTTGGATGGATGCGTTCGTAACAAAGGTCGGCCAGTCGGGGACAGGGATTATTTATTCTACTTATCTGGGTGGTAGCGCCGCTGAATTAGGTTTCGGCATTGCCGTTGACGGTGTTGGTCAGGCTTATGTCACAGGCTATACCAGTTCATCCAATTTCCCGACTACACTTAACGCACTCGACGCCACTTACAATGGCGGCTATGACGTTATCGTGACGAAGGTCAACCAGTCGGGGAGTGCGCTTTCCTATTCCAGCTATCATGGCGGGAGCGGCACTGAGGACTATGGCCGTGGTATTGCTATTGATGGGGCCGGGAATGTTTTTGTTGGGGGTTACACGAACTCAACCAACTTTCCGATAACGCCTGGCGCGTTCAGTACCACCTACAACGGGGCGTCGTATGACGGGTTCGTTAGCAAGTTTCAATTGTAGCTGGCATGACGAAGTCTCGTTATCCACAAGCAGCCAAACCTCCTCAGCTTTCGCAATGATGATTTTGCGTCTGCTCGAGGAGGTTAGCTGGAGATCCGCGTAAATCTGCGGCTACATTATTCGCTTAGAAGCGTCGTGTCTTTGCGTTTCAGTGCAGCGACAAGGCGGCTCCACTCATTGCGTCCCTGTGAGAGTTTGCTGAAGTCGCCGCCTTTGTCTGTTTCCAGCCCGCTCAACATCTCGTTTGCTTTGCCGGTTGTAATGGCTTTCTCAGCCGCTGTGTTCAGCGCCTTGAAGGCGGCGTCTCGATGTTCACCCTTGATGGCGAGTTTCGCGCGCTCGTAGGGAAAGCGATAGTCGCGCGGATATTGCTTTTCAACTTTAGCCAACGTCTGGTAGATCTTCGGACGTTCGGACGGCTTTGCAGATAATCGCTTTTGCTGAAGCTGCTTCAACTCATCCTCGGCGCCGGGATTGGCGGTGGCTTGTTGAGTGGTTGTCTCAGCCGGCGCTGAGCGCGAGACTTCAGTCGTCTGCGGCGCACTCGCTTGCGGTTGAGCGGGTTGCGAAACCGGCGGAGGCGCAACACTCGCCGTCGCTGTTTCGCCATTTGAACGGAAGAGTCCAAAGAGACCAAGCGACACCAGCAGCAACGCAATGGCGCCGATCGCCAGTAGTTTCAAAACTGATCCACGACTCGACGACGGATGTTCCTGTGCTTTGGCAGTGGTCCATGGCAACACGCTCGAACTGAGCGGACGCGCCTCGTGTTGTACTGTCATCTCGTCGTCCAGGTCGATCGACGAGAGTATACGGCGCGGCTGGCGCTCGCCTTCCAAAGCGTGACCGCACTTCCAACAGAATGCGTACTTCTCTTCGATCATCGATCCACACTCGGGACACGCTCTGGCTCCAGCGTCTTCGCGCTTCGTAGTCACAACCGGTTCGGCTTCCACTTCTTCCTCTTCGTGCTGCACGACAGGCGGCTGGGCCATGATCGGTCGTACGGGCGGTGCTTGCACGATCGGCGGTTGCACGACGGGTGGCTGTGCCGGCGGCGCAGCAACCTTCTGCGGTTGCGGCTTGGAAACTTCCAGCAGGCCCGTAGCAACAAGATTCCATCCGTCGCCTGACTTCGCGACAAATGCCGGCTGAATAATTTGCACATCACCAGCATCCGGGTTGGAACAATGATAGTAATCCTGATAGAACTCGTAGAAATCGCGCTTGCTGGAAAACTTCGGCGCTCGCGGTAACACGACTGGCTGCGCCAGATTTGTAATCACCACGAACTCGCCATCTTCAACCGGAACGAACGAACCGGTCTCGTAATCAAAGGTCACGCTTTCTTTGTTCGCTGCTTTTGTTCGCTTCAGGTAGCTGGCGACCAGAGAAGGGAAGGCCGGTGTGACGTCGAGACGCTCGTTGCAGATCGGACACGCGCTCAGACCAGTGATGAACGAAGCGTTCGCCACGTCGCAGGTATGCTCGTGTAAATCTGCTGAAGCTGGTCGCAGACAGCCGGGACACGAAGGTTGGGGTACGCCTTCGCCGGTGAGCGTAAAATTCTTGGTTTGCAGCGGCGTGTTTGACTCGAAGCTGATCACGTAACAACGGTCGCACAAGTAAATGAGCGAGCTTCGGCGGGTGCAAACCGGACAACGCTGCAAGCCGTACTGGTCGAAGTCAGCCGGGCAGAAGTGTTCGCAGTTGCAGCAGTACTGCCATTGCAGGTCGACCGGAGACATCGCGTTACCTTCGAAGTCGATCTCGCCGAGAAGGTGTCCGCGGTTCTGACACTTGATAGGGTTTTGTCGAGGCGCAAAAAAACCTTTTTTGTGCTCGGGACAGAATATTCTCATTTTCGCAGCTCCCTTTAAGGACAGTTGACCGTTCAGATTGTACTTCGCACGAAGCATGACATGGCTTTGGGGGAGATACGGACTTACAGATGATTTAAACGGGAAGAGCGTTGCGGATTCGTGAGATAGATTACGGTTATCAGGCCATTTTTGCAATCTGATTTCTGAGGTAAACATAGACAGGATTACAAGATTTTTCAGGATTTACGGGATGAATCTTATTAATCCCGAGAAATCTTGTTAATCCTGTCCCGGATTTTGATAAGCTACCGCGGTTTTGGACCTCGGGAAGCCCCGGAGGACGGCTTTTATGACCGATAAAAAGGGATGGGGATCGACTGTCGCCGGCTGGTTTATTGAGCGTGACGAGCCGGAAGCCGCTGTGGCAACTGACATCGACGACGCCCCGTCTGCGCCTTTACCCGCAAACCTGGAAAGCTATACAACTCCATCACCGACGCAGTCAGTCTTCCAATCGGCCCCACCGCCTCCGACTGGCGGACAGGTCGATTTTCCCGCTGTGTTTTCCGCCGCCGGCGTGGATCAGGAAGAGCAGCAGCGAGTCGCCAGAACAACTGATTTGCTCAAAAGCCTGCCCGCCGGTACGGATGCGGGGGTGAAGAAGCAGATAGTCGAGGCTTCACTCAAAGCCTTCGGCGTGCCGATTGAAAAGATCATCGAAGCGACTGTCGAAGAGATCCAGGCACTCGACGGTTACATCCGCAACGGCGCCGCCGACAATGAAAAACTCATCCAGGAATCTGACGCGCGCATCAAGCAGTATGAGTCCGAGATCCAAAACATCCGCGCTGTTATGCAGCAGAGCGTCGACGAACAGCAGACGTTAATCAAAATGTGCAACGACAAAAAACTCGAGGTTCAGCAAGTGCTTGAGTTTTTTGGTCAGGACACAGTCGCAAAAGTTGTTAAGGCATCGCCGAAGCTTCACGATCCTTCAGACCCGGCCGCATCAGGCCCGCCGGCGAATTGAAAGCCGGTTTGTTAGAGAAAGGAACGAGTCTCCATGTTCAAACGATTGGCTAACCTCTGGAAAGGTTTCCTGTCGCTGTGGATTTCAGACATCGAGAAGGAACATCCCGAGATTGCTTATGAGAACGCGATCAATTCGATGGTGGCGAAGTATTCAAAACTGAAGACGGCGACGGCTGGGATCATTCGCCGGCGTGAAGAGCTCGACGAACGTTATAAACGCGCCACTACCGAGTTGGCCCAAACTGAAGCCGAACTCGATACCGCAGTTTCCACCAACCAGGACGATCTCGCGGTCATACTGATTCAGAAGAAGAACCAACTGAGTGCCGACGTCGCCGATCTCAAAACCGAAATGGAGACGGCGCGTTCTGATGCCGATTCGGCTAAGGGTTCTCTACTCGGCGTGCAGTCCGAAATCAGAAAACTTCAGAGCGAGCGCGATTCGATGCTGGCCAAAATGCAGTCGGCTCAGGCGCGCATCAAGGTGCAGGAACAGCTTGATGGTCTCTCGGTCGATGCTGAGGTCAAGGCACTCGACAATGTGCGCCAGCACATCAAGACTACGATCGCCGAAGCGAACCTCGGCAAAGAACTTTCCGAGTCGTCGCTCGATTCGCGTCTGGCTGCGCTTCGCAATCAGACCGGCGAAGTTCAGGCCAAACAGCAGCTTGCCGAACTGAAAGCTAAGAAAGCAGCCCAACAAGCGCAGACAAACAAGACGATGTGAGGTGATAGATGAAACTGACTCCCCTGGCAAAAGCATTCATAGCCGCAGTGGTGTTTTTTGTTATCGGTTTTGCCACCTGGCATTACAAAGGTGATGCGATTAAGCGCTGGGCCGGCGGCGAGAAATCTTCCGGCGAAGACTCCAAAGGCGATTTTGACAGGCTCAACAACGCGCCGGGCGATCCCAATCGCAATGCGGGCAACACCGGTGTTAACGCCGGTAGTGTTGGCACTGGAAAACTAAATCGTCCACTCGTCGTTGGCATCAACACGTGGGCGGGCCACGCTCCGGGAATCGTCTTCAACAACGGCATGGATCCGAGTGCAGCGTCGCACTACCATACTCAGTACGGCATGGATGTGAAGTTCGTGTTGCTGGAAGATCCGGCAGCGAAGCTCGCAGCGTTTCGCAGTGGCCAGGTCGACATCATGTGGAACACCGTCGACAACTGGGCCCGCGAGGCTTCGATTCTGGCTGAGAACAATCAGCAGGCGAAGTCGATCATCATGCAGGACTGGTCACGCGGCGGTGATGGCATCGTTTCACTCTCGTCGATCAAGTCGATCGAAGATCTCAAAGGACATAAGATCGCGTGTACGCAGTTTACGCCGTCACACTTTTTACTTCTTTACCTGTTATCTCAATCGGGTTTGACGCCGGAAGAACGTGCCGGAGTTGAGAAGAACATTATCTTCACCACCGATGCACCAGCGGCGGCGGCGGCGTTCAAATCAAAGAACGTTGACGCGGCGGTGACGTGGGAACCCGATCTTTCTGGCGCTGTGACCGCGCGCGGTTCGGAAGCGCACGTCCTCGTTTCAACACAGGCAGCGACGAACATCATTGCCGACACGCTTTGCGCGCGCCAGGAAGTGATCGATCAAGCGCCGGAAACAGTTCGCGACTTCGTGCGCGGCTGGCTCGACGGCATCGAGATGATCAAGAACAATCCGAATGGTTCATACGAAGTTGTCGGCAGGGCACTTAAGCTCGATACCGACACGGTTTCAGGCATGTTGTCGGGCTTGAAGCTCACGCCGTTTGCAGATAACGCGCAGTTTTATGGACTGGCTGGTCCTAAAGCGCATTACGAAACGCTCTTCGACACGGCGTTTGTGATCTGGCGCAAGAAGGGTCTGGTCACCAAGTCTGTTGACGCAAAAGCCTGGGCCGACACGCGTTTCCTGGCCGCAGTAGCTGCAAATTATCCGGGACAGAAGGTTGAAGAGGCTCAAGTTGTGGCGAAGGCGCCGTCGGAGAAAGACGTGCCCATTCTGCATCAGCAGATCCAGATTCAATTCACACCTGGTTCTGACGAGATCATGCCGGGCTCGTACTTATTGCTCGACAAACTCGGCGAGACGATGACGTCGTTCGGCAGCACCGTGTTGCGTGTCGAAGGCAACACTGACAGCACCGGATCTGCAACGGGCAATCTGACGCTTTCAGAGAAACGTGCGCAGTCAGTGAAGAACTACATCGTCAAGAACTTCCCAAACATTCCGCCGACCCGTTTCCAAACCATCGGGCGCGGCTCGAGTAATCCAATTGCCGAGAACACTAGCGAAGCCGGACGGCAACAAAACCGTCGCACGGATATCAAAGTGATTTTAGCTACTCAATAATCCACAGATTCCACAGATTACACAGAACATCTGTGTAATCTGTGGATAAACATGCATGGCCTCTAAAAGCACGCTGTTCTCAATTCGCTCGCCCCTTCCGAAACAGACCGCTTTCTTTCTCGGTCTGGCGGCGCCTGCCCTCGTGCTGGGCGCCTGGTGTGCACTCACGTACGGAGATTTTGTTCGCCCGGACTTTCTTCCCTCGCCAACGGAAGTTATACGCGGCACCCTGCAACTCTTTATTCATTACGAACTGACGGATGCGATCATTATCTCGACGCGTCGCATCGCGATCGCTTTCCTGCTCGCGTCCGCCATTGCCCTGCCGCTCGGAGTTTTGATGGGAGCGTTCGATCCGATCAATCGCTTCTTCGAGCCCATCATGGCGCCGCTGCGCTACATGCCGATCTCGGCGTTCATTCCGCTTTTGATCCTCTGGTTCGGTATTTACGAGAAACAGAAGATCGCGTTCTTGTTTCTCGGCGTGTTCGTCTATCTGTTGCCGGTAGTGGTTTCGTCGATCAGGCTGGTACCGGAAGAGTTGGTCCAAACAGCCCTCACGCTCGGTGCGTCGAAGTTTCAGGTGATCAGGACGGTTTTAGTGCCGGCTGCTTTACCGGAGATATTCGATAGTTTCCGGGTGATGAACGCGATTGCCTGGACGTATGTGATTCTCGCCGAAGCAGTGAATCCCGAGCACGGACTTGGTTACATGGTCGAGCTCGCCCGCACGCATCAGAAAGCATCGTGGTCATTTGCGGGATTGCTGGTCATCGGCGGCATCGGACTCTTGACTGACTTTCTCATTCGACTCTTATCCAGCCTGCTCTTCCGATGGCGTGAAGCTTCCTGACATTATCGATAATGGCCGATCAAGAGAATCCAAAAACGCTGCCACAATCAGGCGAACCCGGCACGATTGCTGTTGACGTCGGCGTGCCGAGCCCGCACGTTACCTATCACGCGGATCAAAGTGGAGCGCCGCCAAAGTTACGCGTTTCTGATCTGAGCGTGACCTACATCGATCGGAAGGGTAATCGTACGGAGGCAGTACGCGATGTTTCGTTCGATGTTTACGACAAACCCGACTCCGGTGAGGTCATCGTCTTTCTTGGTCCATCGGGTTGTGGCAAGTCGACGATTCTAAAAGCTGTGGCGGGACTTCTGCCACCGACGAAGGGCGAAGTGCTGGTTGACGGAAAACTCGTCACTGATGTCGGACGCGATCGCGGCATGGTGTTTCAGGCTTACACGTCTTTTGGATGGCAGACGGTGCGGGAGAATGTCGAGTATGGTCTGAGACTCCAGGGCATGAAGAAGTCCGAGCGTCGCAAGATTTCTGAAGCGATTTTGAAGCAGGTGGGTCTGGCTGACTTCGCCGATCGTTATCCAAAGGATCTTTCAGGCGGCATGAAACAGCGTGTGGCGATTGCGCGCACGCTCGTCAACAATCCGCGCGTGGTGTTGATGGATGAACCGTTCGGTGCTCTCGATCCGCAAACCCGCTGGGGTATGCAGAGTCTTTTGCTCGATGTCTCGCGCGCCGAGAACAATACGATCCTGTTTGTGACTCACGACGTTTCCGAAGCGGTTTATCTCGGCGACACGATTTACGTGTTGTCGCAGCGTCCCGCGCGGATTCTGCATCAGGTCGACGTTCCGGCATTCCCTGTGCGCGATATTGCGCTAAAATCAGCACCGGAGTTTCGTGCAGTCGAAAAGCAGTTGCTCGATCTGATTTATGCGCCAAGCCGGGATTAAATCTTCAGTTTTCACAGAATACGCCGAGAATGGGATCGACTGAGAAGCCGAAAACCGCCATGCGGAAAGACGGTGTGCCGGTCAACGTAACGCCTTTGCGCGACGACACGTTGGCCGCGAGCCAGGCTTTCCTCAGGCAAAAAGTTTACGAGAAGCGCTCGTATCTTAAGAAGGCGTTTGCCAATCCCTACAATCTCACGCTGCTCGCCGGCGGCCTGGCTGCTTCGGCGCTCACACTTAACCCATTGCTCGCGATCGTTACCCTCGGTCTTGAAGTTCTGTGGGTCGTGAATGCTCCCGGATCAAAAAAACTCCAGGAGTGGTTATGGGATCCGAGTTTCGATCAGGAGCAACAAGCTGAGGACGAAGCGGCGCGCGCCGAACGTTTGAAGAATCTTGATGAGGCGGATCGTGAGCGGGTGATGTCACTTCTCGAACGGCAGAAAGAGATCAACGCGCTTGCCGCGCAGAATCCATCGTTCACCGGTGAGTTGTTACGCAGCGAATTGACGAAAACCGACCGGCTCGTCGAATCCTTCATCGAGATGGCGAACACGTGCAGCCGTTATGATGCCTATCTCGACTCAATTGATCTCAGCGAACTGGAAAAGGATCGACGCCGCTGGGAGACGATCGCGCGTAACGAAGGTAACCGGACTTCTGAAGCGGAGATCGCTGGAAAGAATCTCGCCGTCATCATGAAGCGCTTCGAGAAGATGAAGGAGATTCATCACTATCTGAGACTCGCGCGTGGTCAGCTTGATCTGATCGAGAACTCTTTTCAGTTGATTGCAGATCAGATCGTTACGATGCAATCGCCGCAGGAGTTAACCGGGCAATTGGATGAATTGCTCGATGGCGTAGAGTCGATTAAACAAACTGCTGCCGACACGGAACGGCTGTTGAATCCGATGGGCTTAAAGGATCTTGACGTATGAGTGAGGCTCGTTTGCTTCCTGTGTGGGCTGAAGACTTGCGGCGTCGTTATTTACGCGGCGAGGCGTCGATGTTTGTGTTGCACGGCAACGTTTACGACGTTGTCCTTCACAACGGCAAGATGATGGCGCTCACGGAGTTTCTCACCGACGTTTTGCTTAAAGAGTCGAAAGATACGGTCGCTGTTTACAACGTGGCGACGGGCGCGCGCTTTACCAAGCGTGCGAAGACTGAAATCACAGTAGACGATCTGCTGCTTGCCAATCAAAAAGATCGAGTCTTTTCGGCTTTAGAACGGTTGTTAATTAGTTCAACCAAAACAGCCGTGATCATGGAATACGCCGAAGCCATCGCGCCCTCAGGTGATCCAAATTTCCAGAGTGAAGCCGATCGAGCTGCGATCGTGACGCTACACCGCTGGTCTTCGCTGCCGGAAATCGAACGCGGCGACAACGTCGTGTTGCTGATTTCCGAGAATCTCACCGAACTCGCGCCGAAGTTGATCTCGAATCCGAAAGTAGCAGTCGTGGAAGTGCCGATGCCGGACGTTGACACGCGACGCGACGCGGCGCGCATCGCAGACAGTCGTTTGACTGAGAAAGACGCGGAGCGCTATGCGGGCATCACTGCGGGTTTGAAGTCGATTCAGATCGCGTCGATCTTAACGCCGCAACCGGCAGTTGAAGAGGAACAGGCAGATCGAGAGGCGTTTATCTCGGGCCTGTTAGGCGGCGGGCCAGATGCGGCGAGTCGCGCACACAAGCTTGCAGCGCTAACTTCAAATCTCAGTCGCGAAGAAGTAAAGGAGCTGGTTGCGCCAACGGCTGCGATGCCCGCGCCGGATGCGTCGCTGCCGAGTCCGATCGATCTTGCGCGCAAGGAAACAGATCGACTGATTGCGAAACGCAAGCGTGAGATTCTCGAGCGCGAGTGTTTCGGCCTGGTCGAATTCGTCGAACCCGCGCACGGGTTTGAAGTTGTCGGTGGCATGGAAGAAGTGAAGAAAGACCTGATGGTCATCGCGGAGAGCATTCGCGAAGGCCGCACCAGCCGTGTGCCGATGGGCATTCTCTTCACTGGTCCGATGGGCACAGGCAAGACGTTTGTTGCCGAAGCGTTTGCGAAAGAGTGTGGACTCACGACGATCAAGTTGAAGAATTTCCGTTCCAAATGGGTTGGGGCCACGGAGGGCAATCTCGAAAAGATTCTCAATGTCATCCGTGCGATCGGACAGGTCGTGGTGATTATCGACGAAGGCGATCGCGCGTTTGGCAACACGGATGGAGAAGGTGACGGCGGCACGTCTTCCCGTGTGATTGCGCGTATCAAAGAGTTTATGTCTGACACGTCAAATCGTGGACGGATACTCTTTCTGGTGATGACCAATCGTCCGGATAAGCTCGACGTCGATCTCAAACGTGCCGGTCGTCTCGATCGGAAAATTCCCTTTTTGTATGTGCAGACGGCGGAAGAAGTTGAGCTGGTTGCGAAGGCGCTGCTGCGAAAGAATAAAATCAAAACCGACGTTGACCTCACGACCATCCGCGAAGGATTTTCAAGCAAGTTGATTGGCTATAGCAATGCCGATATCGAGGCCGTGATTCTTTTAGCGAATGAAGATGCGGCGCGTGAAGGCGGCGGCGATGCACCGGTGTTGGCAAGTAATTTCCAGCAGGCGGCGATCGATTATTTCCCGAGTCGAGATGTGGAGTTGTTGGAATACATGGAGCTGCTGGCAGTTTTCGAAAGTTCCAGCCGCCGGCTTTTACCGGCTAAGTACGCCTCATTAACCCCCGAAGATCTCGACGCCCGCCTCCGTCACCTGCGCGCCATCGTCGGCACACGTCGATAAGGATATTAGTCATTGCGAAACGTACTGCAATGTCTAATTCTTTCGGCATGCTTCACGCAATGCGTTGAATGTCACGACGTTCAGATTCGTCTGCATCTGACCGGGTTGATCGCGGATGTAGCGCGAGAGGATTCCGGCGAGCTCTTCATCTGACTTTCGACCACTGCACGTCTTCAGCCAGCTCAGGTTTTCTTCCGGCGCGCCAAAGAACGGCGCAACCAGCATCCCGTTCATCTGACCCGTGACATACGCACGCTGCTCGGTTTCGCTCATCTCGAGATAGTCTTTGCCGCTGAAGAACCCGGGACTGATCTTCACCGTTTGCTGATTGGCGTAAGCATTGCCGAAAAGGAGTAGGGCGAATAGCGCTAATGAACGTTTCATGCGCCACGGATAACACGGATCACAAAAACGGATCAAGCACTTAACGTACCTGATCCGTCAAAAAGATCCGTGTTGATCTGTGGCTTACATTGAGACCGTTCCACAAGCGATCCGGGCGCCTGAGTTTCCGGACGGATCAGTCTTCTGATCGTCAGCTTTCTCGTGGATGATGAGCGACGTCCCGCCATTGGCGAAAATCGAATTTGGACCATCGCCCATAGTCACGTGCATGTCCGTGACAGTTGCGTTAGCAGTACCTTTCGCGCTCACAGTGAAGTTATTCATATCCCCGGCATGTGGACCCTGTGGGTTCTTCAATCCGTGCTTCTTATTATCCGGATTGAAGTGCGCTCCGGCAGACGCGAAATCCGGACCTTCGCACTTTGCCATTTGATGAAAATGGATTGCGTGCTGTCCCGGCGACAGGTTCTTCAGATCGAGTTTGATTCTGACGCCCTTGCCCGATGCGGACACGGTTGCAGTGCCGATCGATTCACCCTGCGCGTTCTTCAATTCAACGGTGTGACCGCCAGTATGCTGCGCAACTACGTACGACAACAACCCCCCGATCATGATCGCGGCCATGAGCCATCCGATAAACGGTTTCCTTATCATGTCTTTCCTCCCTGGCAATAAATTAGCTTTTAGCGCTTTCTGGTTTGAGCGCCTTGTGCTTGGATGCAGTGGAACTTTCTGCTCGTCGCCGGCCCAGGGCCAGCAACGCTATGATTGCGGAAATCACCAGTAACCACAACAGCGGACGGACACCACCGAACAATCTTCGTCCCCAACCATCAGATTGATACCCCTCAAGCCCTGCGGTACTCGCCGCCGCCAGTGTCGATCCTTCGAGACTGGCTTTTGAGCTCGCCAGAATCGCGCGCAGCCCGTCGATTGCCTTTTTCTCTACCACGCCTCGTTTGATCTTGCCGAATGGACCTTCAAGTCCATCGGCGCGTGAACGATTCTCATAAACGAGATAAGCGCCATTCGGCGCATCCGGCACACGCACGAATGCAGTTAACGCTAATGATGCATTGAAGTAGTGGTTTGCGTAAATCTGTTTTGAAGCAATCAGAACCTGTGGGCCAACATCGCTGTTCCGCTTGTAGATCAGGATGTGATTGACGGCGATCACCGGCTTGAGACCAAACTTGATCTTGGACCAGACGAGGGCATCTTCGATTAGCTGAAGATCCGCTTTTGAGCCGTGGATAAACCCGTTGACGTAGCTTGGAGCGGCATCGAGCGTACGCTGCTCCGCGGCGAGGCTCACGAGGTCACGCTTGTCGTTGTATTCGATTAGGGCCGCTTCGCCGCGCGAGCGATAGTCTCTGACGTAATCAGAGAGCATTTGCTTGAAGAGACTGGTAACGCTTGCCGCGGAATCGGCTGCGTCCCAGTTGATTTCCCTGCGGAAGCGTTCGATCATGGCCGCCGAGAGTTTTATCTGGCACTCGCCGACAACACACTCTTTCAAGTCTTCGATGTCGCGTGGTTCGAGTGTGAGTGTCTGGAGGTCGGCGAGCGAAGGTTCACGTCCGAAGGCGCCGATTTCGAGAATGGCAGTGTTGTTTTTTCGCAACATACTGTCGCGATAACTCCGCAGAAATTCGTCGGCTGCGGCGCGAATATTTACCAGACCAGTGACTGCGATTTCGGCTTTATCTGAGGTTGGAATCGATCGGACCACTGGTTGGTCCAGTTGGAGTGCTGCGAAGTCGGTTTCGGCGAAAGAAACCTTCTCGCTCAACACTTTCTGAAGTTCGGCGCTGGAGACCTGTGCTAGAACAGTGTTCGCGCCAAGACAAACAAGCAAGGTACAAAGAAGAGCTTGATTACGCGTTAACATATGTCTCCCTGGGTCAAAAACAGGCATTGTTCTGCGTGAGTGAATTCTTTTGTTACGCAAAATGCTCGCCGCAAAGCCCATCGCATGAGCCGTGCCAAAGTTGGAGTCATTCTGGGGGAAGTAATCTAGTTTGAATAAAGACCGAATTGGGACGAGTTTCGTCAAAAGAAAGGGGTAGGAAATGGAGAGTGGTGCAACTTCTGAGTTGGCGGCATTGAAATCAAAACTTCGAGCAACCTGGATTGCCGGAGATTTCGGCGAGATCGCGAGATTTTATGAGGATCAGGCGGAAGAATTCGTTAAGCGTCTCGACCTTAAGCCCGGCATGAAGGTCCTCGATGTGGCTTGCGGTACAGGGAATCTGGCGATCCCAGCAGCCAGAACCGGCGCCGATGTTACTGGTGTCGATATCGCGCCGAATCTTGTCGAGCAGGCTCGCGAAAACGCGAAGCGCGAAGGTTTGAAAGCACAGTTTGACGAAGGTGACGCGGAAGCGCTGCCGTATGCCGACGGCAGTTTCGACATAGTGATGACGATGTTTGGGGCCATGTTTGCTCCGCGACCTGAGTTGGTAGCGGCTGAACTAAAACGAGTGTGCCGGCCCGGCGGTCTGATAGCGATGGCAAACTGGACACCGACCGGATTTATCGGACAGATGTTCAAGATCAATGCAGCGTACCTGCCGCTGCCGTCCGGTATGGCGTCGCCGGTGCTTTGGGGCGTGGAAGATAAAGTTCGTGAACGTTTTGCTGAAGGCATCTCAAAACTGGACGCCCAGCCTCAAAGCATCAGATGGTTGTTTCCTTTTGCGCCCGCCGAAGTGGTTGAGCACTTCCGGAACTATTACGGTCCGACGCAGAAGGCGTTTGGCGCGCTCGACGAAGAGAAACAAGCAGCCTTGCGAAAGGATCTCGAACAACATTGGGCCGCGCATAATCGAGCGACTGACGGCACCACGGATCTCGATGCTGAATATCTCGAAGTGAGGGCCGTTCGCGCTTAGCAATCTTAAAGAGGGTAAGGGTATGGTTCGGAGGATTTTTGTACCGGCACTTTTAGGTATCGCGCTCGTACTTTTCTCTCTCAATACTTTATTCGCGCAAAGTGTCACTCCGCCGTCGCAGCCTCAAACCGGGCCGGGCGGCAAGCAATACACGCACGCGTCAGTAATAAAGAATCGATACGGCAAAGGCGGGTTGGAGTACTGGATCTTCGAACCCGACTCGCCCAAGCCGCGTACCGCGCCCGTAATTGTTTTCCTGCACGGTTGGGGCGGCATGAACCCGCTTTACTACGGCGCCTGGGTGGACCACCTCGTCAAACGTGGAAACATCGTGATCTACCCGCGTTACCAAGCCAATCTCCTGACGTCGATCAAAGACTTCACTCCAAACACCATCAGCGCTGTGAAAAACGCTGTCACTCGTCTGCAAACTGAGAAGGGACACGTCACGCCCGACTTCAATAAGTTTGCCACCGTCGGTCATTCGCTCGGCGGATTGCTCGCGGCGAACGTGGCCGCGATGGCCGCTGAAGTAAAATTGCCGCGCGTCCGCGCAGTGATGTCGGTTGAACCCGGGATCACGGATCCGCCGATCAACGTCCCGCTTGCAGATTTGAAGAAGCTTCCGGCCGACACGCTGCTGCTTACGATCGCCGGCGATCAGGATGGTCTCGTTCGCGACACTGACGCAAAGCGAATCTATTACGAATCGACACGCATTCCCGCCAAAAACAAAGACTTCATCCTACTCGTTTCAGACACGCACGGAACACCGCCGTTGCAGGCGAGCCATCGCGCGCCCACGGCGATGGATAAGAGTTACGACAATGGGGAAGGTGTTGGTGGTGGCCCGTCCGGCATCGGCGATGTACAACTCTCAGGACGCGTCCGGCCCGAAACGATGCTGATCAACGCGCTGGATTTCTACGGTACCTGGAAACTCTTCGACGCTCTCACTGACGCCGCCTTCAACGGCAAAAACCGCGAATACGCTCTCGGCAACACACCTCAGCAACGCTTCATGGGCGTCTGGAGTGACGGCGTCCCGGTGAAAGAACTAAAAGTTATCGACAAACCCTGATGGTCCACAAAATCGCACAAAAGATATAGTTTGTGCCTTTTTGTGTAAACAATCGTGTCAATTCCTGCCGTACAATCGCTTCGGGGGGAACAACGATGAATCTTATTTCGCGGACGATCGGTGTTTTTGTGATTACAGGTGTAGCGGCGATTTCCGGATATGCTCAAGACGACAAAACGAGTCAGACTTCAAGTAATCAGCAGACAGCTAATCAAACGTATGTCTTTCCAACCGAGAAAGAACGTCTCAAGCGTTATATAAATAATATGGTTGGGCCATTCCGGCTGGTGCGTACTGCGGCCTCGGCGGGCATCGATCAATGGCGCGATAGTCCCGAGGAGTGGGGCCAGGGAATGAAGGGTTATGGCAAGCGTTATGCTTCAGGGTTGGGCCAGAATGCGATCCAGCAGACGGTGACTTATGGTCTCGACGAAGCGATGGGTCTCGATACTGGTTTTGAACGAAGCAAGCGCGAAGGTTTCTTCCCGCGACTTAAAGATGCGTTGATTCAGAATGTGACTTCACGGAAGCGAAATGGCGATCGCGTTGTCTCTGTACCGCGATTTGCCGGCGTCTACACCGGAGCGATCGTTGCCCGCGAAACCTGGTATCCGGATCGATACACTTTTAAAGATGGCTTACGCAGCGGGACGACAACATTGCTGACCGGCTTCGGAATCAATCTCGTGCGTGAGTTCGTGATCAACTGGTAACGATGGACGTACTGTAGGGGCGGCCCTCCGTG
>DASSFI010000122.1:0-5522 GCA_035694465.1 Pyrinomonadaceae bacterium
TCATCCTGATTTTGTGGAGCGGGAGACGAGATTTGAACTCGCGACCCTCGCCTTGGCAAGGCGATGCTCTACCACTGAGCTACTCCCGCTTGAGCACGGTCGATTCTAATGATTCAACTCGTCTTGTCAAGCGTGCGCCCCCGCATAATAGCTCGGAAAAGCAAGAAACCCATTTTAAGGACGGTCGACGATCACCATCCGCAGTTCGCTCGTGTAGCGCCGGTCGTTGGCGTCGGGTAGCCAAACCTGGTCGATAGTCGGAAGCATTTCAGACACCGATATCTGCTGTTTGCCTGAGCCGTTATCCTCGCAGTTGCGCACTGCGGCCGCGAAATGATCGACATACAGCGGACTGTCAAAATCCACGAACAACGGCTTTCGCTCACTTGACGATTTGAAAAAGGCAAAACGAGGAATGCCTAATCCCCGGGCCCAGCGTCTGGCCGCAACGAAGCGTTCCGTATCGGTCTTCTCCAAAGCAAACTTGAGGTCAGCCGGAGCGAAGGTCCAGGATTCGCGACAGACAACCAGACGATCAATGGTAATACGCGGTTGATAATTTGCGGATGAAAGAATTTTGAAGCTATTGCCAATGGATAGAATTGGAGTGTCGGAGAAGATATCCAGGATGTCAAAGCGCACACGGCCGTCGCGCGTACGGGCAATCAATTCATCGCCATCTGGTTCCACCACCAGGCTGCCAAAGGGCAAAACCTTTTCGCGAGGCGACGTATGAGGATCAGGGTTGAACTGAATTCGATAATCAGAAGTTCCGGTCAAGGTGGGAAGCACGCGGACGCCCTTCGAAGGCCAGAGAGACGTGGGAATAAGAGGCACCGCGCGCGTTCTGGTGTGATCTCGATCGTAGTAGTTGATTAGTTCCGCCGGCTCCGGGTGTTGAGTGTAGAAAACAGTTTGACGCAAAGTGTTAATCTGAATATGCATCTCACCCAGCACGAAGCTAAAATTTCCGCGCCGGATCTCCTCCACACTTGAAGCGGCAATCATAACGTCCGGACTGTGATAGATCGCCGATTTCCAGCCGGAGCTCGGAGCTGCAAACGCTTTCAATACCGCGGCGCGCAACTCTTCAGACCTGTAGCTCACTCGGCGGACATCCGGCGGCACGGCCAGAATCCGCGCCCACTGCTCCTGAAGAATCGCCAACACCTTCTCAATCTCTTTCTTGTCGCCGAAAATGTGCGGATAGATGCGATACCAAAACGTGGCAAAATCAATTGTTCGAGTGTTGGCTCGTTTTGCTATTTCAGAATATGTTTCGCGAAAGAGCTGCTTGTAGAATGCTGCAACGTTGAAAGTAAACCAGCGAACGCTTGTCAAAAGAAGTGAAAGCGGATCCGCCAGCGCCGCGATCATCTCGGACCCCATCTCAATCTCAATATCACGCCGGCAATCTTGATAAATGAGCGTCCGGGCGGCATACATTTTACCCGCTGAACGAGTAGGGCTCGCTCCCGTTAAGCGGGTGAAGGTGGCATCGAGGTTACCAAGTGCGAGCTCCAACTTCGCAGGGTCGCCCGCCGCAGCCTCCACTTCGCTTCGCCTATCCTCAAGCTCGTTCAAAGTTGCCAGGCTCTTACTGCGCAAATTATCGTCGTCAATCCGTTCGAGTATGCGGCGCAGCGTACGCTCGGGATGTAACTCAATCGGCATTTCCAAATTCCAGACGATGAAGCCGCTCTCGCGCATTTGCTCGAGGATCTGAAAGATCTCTGCCTCATTGCTGAAGCCAAGGGAAGTGTTGCGCAGCAGACTTCGGGCAATTTCCCTGGCGCTCAACTCGCCGTCACACGCATTAAGCACAGCGGCTTGTTTGGACGATAGTTTGACTGGCGCTCTCGCCGGAAGCAGGAGCGAGGTTCCAACCAGAGATAAATAAGACATCGGCCGCGGCGCAGTCCAGTACTTAAATGACGGGTCCTGAGCCAGGGTTTCCGCAAGCGTGTCAATGCCCCAGACCTCGAAGTAGACGTTGCGTGCTGCGACAATCTGTGGACCGGGCCGCACTGCGATAGGTTCTCCTTCCGGCACTAGCCGCATCCAGCCAACCGGGCCAAAAAAACCTATCGTGTCGTTCTTGGTGCAGTAGCGCTGCAGGTACTTGGCTACAATCCGAGCGCGCTGTGCGGAGGCTCCCGATGTTTGATTTGCCGGTGAGTCGAGCAAAGGATTTGCATAGTTGGCAACATTCCGATTCTGCCAAACCAAAGCTTCGCGAAAGTTATCGTCGCTGGCGATTTCTCGCACGGCCTGCGACACCACCGCAGAGCCGGCCTGGAAAATCTCACGGAAGTTGGTCCAGGCAGTGTCGACCTGTTCGGTTGCCGACCTGAGCCTTTCGACCGGTTCGGCGGCGTAACCGGAGGGAACCTGGTTAATTCTTTTTCCCATTCTCAGGCGGTGCATCAACTTGTTCGCCCGCCCGCGCTCGTCAGAGGCCGCGACTTCCAGCGCGTTCCGAGCCGCCTGCAGCGCTACCTGCCTCGCCTCACTTTCCAACGCTTCAGCTTCCAGGATCTTATCGGCGGCGCTGGCAGCGTCAGGATTTGAGAGTTTTATGACCTGCTCGACCGGAAAACCCGCGCCCCTGAGACAAACCCAACGCCACATCGTCCACTTTCCATTGTCGATGGAGATGACGTGCGACTGTTCGCGCAGATCTTCAGCCAGACTGGTTCCGTTATCGTTCACTATTAAACTCCCATTAAGAACACGTGAGGCGGTATCCACGGATTACACAGATTGATTTTATTAGATCTGTGTAATCTGTGGATACAACAAACGGCGCAACGCGATCGGGGATCACCCGAGAACATTGCACCGTTGTTTTAACCCTAAGCCTCACGCCGGTACCGGCGCGCAGCCGTCGGGTCTATGCTTTGCAGTCTAAGCGCCAGCAGAAGTCTCGTCAACTTACTACACGAAAATAAAACACGATTCAAAATTTCGTTTGACTTCCTATACTCAACTCGAATAGTTTCGCGACGCCGCAAGTTTCTTTGCAGCAATCCACACAACTGTCTATTCACCGGCTTTGCGGAGGAGCCTGCCAAATGAAAGCCCACAAGGCATTTCGTCTCGCGTCGATCGCGGTTCTCGTATTACTTGCAAACGTCAGTTACGCGCAAACCGGTTATAAAAAACCACCGAAGGAAGTTCTCGACGTTCTGAACGCGCCGGTTACGCCTACTGCGTACGTCAGTCCCACACGCGCCAACATTCTGCTGGCGACAGGGTTGCGCTATCCGCCGCTCGCTGATCTGTCGCAGCCGATGTTGCGACTCGCCGGACGTCGTATCAATCCTGCTTCAAATTCACCGCACCGGTTTCAGTATTCAGTCGCTTTGAGTTTGAAACGCGTCGCCGATGGTTCGGAAGTGAAGATCGACGTACCACCAGGTGCAAAGATTAGCAGCATTGAATGGAGTGACGATGGCAGACATTTCGCGTTTCTGAACACGACTTCGGATCGCGTTGAGCTGTGGATTGGCGATGCCAACACCGGAAAGCTGCAACATCTCAAAGCGATCACGATCAACTCGGTAATGGGTAATCCATTGACGTGGATGCCAGACAACAAGACGCTGCTGGTCCAACTCGTTCCCACTACTCGCGGCGCAGCACCCGCAGAGCCGCTTGTGCCAACCGAGCCGAATACGCAGGAGAGTTCGGGCCGGCCTGGACCAGTGCGGACGTACGAAGATCTCTTGAAGAGCCCGCACGACGAGCGTCTGTTTGAATACTACGCCACTTCGCGTCTCGCGCTTGTCGACGTTTCAACCGGACATGCAACTGCCGTTGGCCAATCGGCGATTTTTCAGTCGGTCGATCCGGCGCCGGACGGCCAGCACCTCCTCGTGACCCGCATTCAGAAACCGTTTTCTTATCTCTTTACCGATTCGTCGTTTCCGCGGGAGATCGAGGTGTGGAATACGAAAGGCAAACTTGTTTACAAAGTCGCGAGCCAGCCACTCGCTGATCAAGTGCCAATCGATGGCGTGATCACTGGGCCACGCACCATTCGCTGGCGGCCAAATAACCCTGCCACACTAATCTGGGCTGTAGCGCTCGACGGCGGCGATCCGAAGAAAAAAGTTGCCTATCGCGACAGCTTGGTGACGATCAAGGCGCCGTTTACGGGACAGCCAGTCGAGTTGTTCAAAGTTGAGCATCGCTTTACGAGCATCTCGTTCGGCGAAAAAACCGGACTCGTTTTGTTCAGCGATTATGAACGCGACAAGCGCTGGATCCGCACGTTCATGTTTGACAGCGATCAGCCGGGCACGGCGCCGAAACTTCTCTGGGAAAGGAACCAGCAGGATCGTTATAACGATCGTGGCACACCGATGACACGAGCGGCCGGCGGTCAGCGTGCCATTCTGCAAGACGGCGATTGGATCTATCTCGACGGCACTGGCTCTTCGCCCGAAGGTGATCGCCCGTTTCTCGATCGCTTCAATCTGAAAACGTTGAAATCCGAGCGACTCTTTCGTAGTGATTCAAAGAGCTACGAAGATGTAGTGGCCTTGCTGAGTGACGACGGCAGCCAGTTTATTACGCGGCGCGAATCGCCGACCGAAGCGCCGAATTATTACGTGCTCAGCACCAACGGCGCCGGTCCACGTGCGCTCACGCAGTTCCCGGATCCGACGCCGCAGCTTCGCGGCATTAAGAAACAACTTGTTACGTACAAGCGCGCCGATGGAGTGCAGTGTTCGTTCACGCTTTATCTGCCGCCGGATTACAAAGAAGGCACGCGACTGCCGACAGTTGTTTGGGCGTACCCGCTCGAGTTTACTGACGCGGGCACAGCCGGACAGGTGAGTGGCTCAACGCAAAAAGCAACGTCGATCACTGGTCCATCGCACCTCTTTTTCCTGATGGAGGGCTATGCCGTACTGGACAATGCGACGATGCCGGTGGTTGGCAGTCCGGAAACAGTCAACAACACTTACGTCGAACAGATCGTGATGAGTGCGAAGGCCGCGATCGACAAGGCGACGGAGATGGGAGTGACTGATCCGGAGCGCGTCGGCGTTGGTGGTCACAGTTACGGCGCGTTTATGACCGCGAATCTGTTGGCGCACAGTGATCTGTTTCGCGCCGGGATAGCACGTAGTGGCGCTTACAATCGCACATTGACGCCGTTTGGATTTCAGAGTGAGCGACGGACGATCTGGGAAGCGCCGGAGCTTTATCTGAAAGTCTCGCCGTTCATGTATGCGCAGAAGATCAACGAGCCGATGTTGATGACCCACGGTGAAGCAGACGACAACACCGGTACGTTTCCGATCCAGTCGGAGCGAATGTACCAGGCCATGAAAGGCAATGGTGCGACGGTTCGACTCGTGATGTTGCCGCACGAAGCGCACGGGTACGCGGGACGTGAGAGCATCGAGCACGTGTTGTACGAGATGATCAGTTGGTTCGATAAGTACGTGAAGAACGCACCGCCGCGCGCGAAGCAAACGGAGACGCAGAATTAATTGATGTAGCGTGAC